>DFEE01000021.1:3679-121436 GCA_002368645.1 Bacteroidales bacterium UBA3810 | reverse complement strand
GGCGGTATGACCTCTCACGCTGCTGTTGTTGCCCGTGGTATGGGTAAATGCTGCGTCAGCGGTGCAGGTGCTATCGTTGTTGATTATGTTAAGAAAACCGTTACTATCGAAGGTGTTGTTTACAACGAAGGTGACTATATCAGTTTGAATGGTTCTACCGGTCAAGTTTATGCCGGTCAAATCCCGACCAAAGCGGCTGAACTCAGTGGCGACTTCAAAGCCCTTATGGATCTTTGCGATAAATACACTCGCCTGCAAGTACGCACCAATGCCGATACTCCGCATGATGCTCAAGTAGCGCGTGCTTTCGGTGCCAAAGGTATTGGTTTGACCCGTACCGAGCACATGTTCTTCGAGGACAAGAAGATCAAAGCTATGCGTGAGATGATTCTCGCTAAAGATGCCGAGGGTCGTGAAAAAGCGCTCTCTAAACTTCTCCCCTACCAAAAGGCTGATTTCAAGGGTATCTTGTTAGCTATGGACGGACTACCCGTTAATATCCGTCTGCTTGACCCGCCATTGCACGAGTTCGTACCCCATGATTTGGCAGGACAACAAGCCATGGCAGAAGAAATGGGTGTTACCGTTGAGGAAATTCAACAACGCGTTAACAGCCTCGCTGAGAATAACCCCATGTTGGGTCACCGTGGTTGCCGTCTCGGCATTACCTTCCCCGAGATTACTGCCATGCAGACACGCGCTATCATGTCCGCGGCTTGCGAGTTGAAGAAAGAAGGACATAATCCTATGCCTGAAATCATGGTACCGCTTATCGGTATTCTGTATGAGTTCAAACAGCAGAAAGAAATCATCATGCGCGTCTCTGCCGAGGTATTCAAGGAGTATGGCGTAGAAGTTGAGTTCGAGGTTGGTACGATGATTGAGATTCCGCGTGCAGCCCTTACTGCTGACCGTATTGCTACCGAAGCACAATACTTCTCCTTCGGTACCAATGACTTGACCCAAATGACCTTCGGTTATAGCCGTGATGATATCGCTTCCTTCTTACCGGTTTACCTCGAGAAGAAGATCTTGAAGGCTGATCCCTTCCAAGTGCTTGACCAAAAGGGTGTAGGCCAACTCATCAAGATGGCGGTTGAGAAAGGTCGTGCTGTTCGTCCGGGTCTGCGCACCGGTATCTGCGGTGAGCATGGTGGAGAGCCCAGTTCTGTTAAGTTCTGCGCGCGCGTCGGCATGAACTATGCTTCTTGCTCACCGTTCCGTGTGCCTATCGCACGACTCGCTGCTGCTCAAGCCGCTCTTGAAGAAGAGTAATCGGTAGCGACCATCCCGACATCAACTCGGGTCCATACGGCGAAGCAATTCGCTCAGCCGCTGGAGAGAATATCTACATAATTAGGGCTGCAACAAAATTGCAGCCCTAATTGTATCATACTTTTATTTATACAAATCTATCCACTTATCAATCGCAGCAATAACGCCGGTGGCATAATTCAGAGTAATATTTGTCAATGACTTTTAGAAAGTAGGGTTCATGTACTTTGTATGATTGGAAGTCCTGCGTTTAGCAATTCTCTTTTTAGCTCAGCTCTCCAATTAGAATGATGAAAATATTCAATATGCGATAATCCCTCAAAATCGGAAGGTTTTTCTACAAATTCCTTCTTTTCCCGTTTATATATCAGCGAGACTTTATCTCTGCCTTTAGCCCCCATGAAGAACCCTGCCTCAGCAATCACATTTTGGCGGGCCCGATGCCTCAAATCCTTATTACCTTTTCGTAATCTTCCTTCATCGCAATGAGACATTAACACCACCGCATACGAGACAGATTGCAACTCTCGTTCAAGTTTTTCAATGACAGTATCCCCCTCGTTGGGTTGTTCAAATAACACTACCGGTTCCAATCCCAATTCTTTCAGATAATTATAGACGGTTCGACGCATACTGACATCTTGTCCATGCACAACAAATACCCGCTTATTTGAGACGGTATCATTCTTTGAGGCTATTGTATTAACGGGATTGATGCCCTTATTTTTACCTTGAATCCGCTGTTTAATACTCTCTGCCTCATTATATAGCATTAACCAATACAAACATCCTCCATTCTCGAATAATTTTTGCTCCCAAGAATGTTTGGAATGCCCTATTAAAGTCAATTCCTCGTTTGTTTGTATTGAAAAATAGTCGCCTTCGTGAAAATCATACCGATGATCTGTTGTATGCAAATACATTTCTCTGAAGAAATGTGTTATTCCTCCGCAAATGGATAGCTCTACCGGATTTTTGTGCATATCTACCCATAACTGCAAGCCAGTGTGTTGGGTTGGAGTGAATACAATTGCAAAACTCAGGGAACCATTATTAAAACCTTCCTCGTCCGACAATTCGAATACTTGGATTGGATATTTGCGTATGCCGTCTGCACCTTCTATATAAGTTTTTTCTTCTGAAATATGATAAATCGGAGTACCAAATTTATCCTTTGTGACTTTTGTAGCCACTCTTGCCGATGGTTCAGGAAGCCATTGAAGCATGGAAGAAGGTATTATGATATCATCTCCACAAAGCTGCGCATATGTCACATATCCGGATAGTGTTACATCCTCTATTTGTTTACTGGCTATATTACGCATGATTGTTATTATATAGATTCTATTTGGATACGGATAATCTACCTTGTTATTTAATGAATACTATCCAATATTATTCTTTATTGTAAAAGGGACAAAGTAAATAGGCGAGCCATCGGTATTGTTGGAGTTTATGGTGAAGATTGACCACTTCATTTTTTATCGTATTTATCAATAAAAGCATCTATATCGATAAACAGTTCCTTAACCTCCTTCAATCGCTTTTCTTCCCAATTCCACCATTGGATACGTAGCATGGCACCTATTTGTTTTTCAGTTAATCTATAGCGTTTAATCTCTATAGGGCAGCCAACTGCTATAGCATAAGAAGGAATATCTTTGCTCACTACGGCTCCGGCACCAATCACCGCACCATCACCAATCGTTACACCATCCAGTACAGTAACATTGGCTCCGATAAAGACATCATTACCAATCGTAACAGGCTTATATTCCGCTATCATTCCCCTATAGAACATTGAGTGTGTGCTGATGCCGTTCGTTGGGTGAATACCTAAACCAGAGCAGAAATTTGGACCTATAGAACAAAATTTGCCAATAATAGTATTAGCGACTTGCGCATTCCTTGCAAAATAGGAATAATCACCTAACTGCACGTTGTGCAAATAATATGGGGCAACTGCATAGGCGTTTTTCCCCAGTGTCGTACCGCTGCGCTCCGAGCGCACCAAAGAAAAACCAGTAGTCTTATCTGCAGGGATAATCGGCTCATGCAACCATCTCCCCAATAATTTCTGAATATAATACTTAAGCGATTTCATTTCCAAAAACAAAATATATTTTTCATTTTAGCAATCAATGCGTTTCTGCGACGTTTATTGTACCATCTGCCTTGGTAAAACGCATATATTTCATGAGCTGCTAGTGTGTTTTCGCGGATAGGAATGCGTTTTACTCTTATTGAATCAACAGGAATAACATCGAATTTGTTAGTTGTATAGCAGTTAGTAGCTAATTCGTCAAAACCGATATTATTAGTGAGCGACTTCCCAGGATAAAGAGTTAATCCGCCTCGCTCTAACAACACAGCATGCCATTTGATGAACCAAGTATTCAAAGTGCCTCGATAATTGTCATATAACTGCTTTTGCAAATGAGTTCCTACCGTATTAAACTCATCCCATCGGTTCTCCCATTTATGATAAAGTTTAGCTGCGTCATCGTCATAGTATTGCCATGCACGTTTCCACGTTGCCCACCCTCCTCCGGGGTATGGCATCTCATAAAAAAACGTCTCCGGCAACGGTAACCGATGCGGCCACATGTAGCCGGATATATGCATCACCCGTTCGTCATCTTTGTATAGTTCCAGCGCCTCATTCATAAATTGGAGGAATCCCGGAGAAGTTATGACATCATCCTCCAAAGTAATAATCCGTCCATATCGATTCACTATCTCAGTAACGGCACCAACAATATTGGCTTTCAGACCTACATTATGGGGCCGTTCAATCACAGTAACACTCTTAAAACCATCGGCAGCATGTGCGACACGACGATTGTCGGCAATACGGCGTAGTTGCTCTTGCGAAGCAGTCGCTTTAGCGCCATCGCAATAGATAAACAGGTCTGATTGATCTGCCAGCAAGTTTTTCGACAACGCATCCAACGTCTGCTGTAGATGACTTGGACGGTCGTAAGAAAATATAACTATCGGTGCTATTATCATTTATAATCAAAAATCTCACAATTTATATAGAAAATTATTTATAATTTGATCAGCTACCATACTATTGTAAAAACAATAGTTTGATTGAATTTTCTTATATTGATACTTTCTGGCAATAACCCGTATAAATTCAGTAGGTGGTGTGAATCCACGTTTCTTCGCTTGTAGGATATAATCTGGTAAAATACCCGTCATCATCTCCTTTTGGAACCATTTAGGTTGTGTGATATCAAACTTCATATCCATTGGTAGCGAATCCATAAACTCTACCAACTCTGGGGCTAGTATCGGGCAACGCACTTCTAATCCATTAGCATGGCATAATTTATTTGCCATATAAACGCACATATTCATAGCAAATGCAGCCCCAACGAAGTCATAAATGTCTTGTATTGTTGTATTCTCAGGCAAGGATTTATGCACATCAACATCCTCAAAATGTTCTCCATTCACTGTCGCATCTTTTACGAAATGCTTATAGTCTTCAAATGTCCAGTCCGTTAACATCGATTCATCTATACGAGCCGGATGATTGGGTAGCAATAAATGCTTATAGTTCTTTAGAAGGAACTGAATATACTCTTTCTTATGCTTCCGTATCGGATACAATTGATTGAATTCATGACGCAAACGAATTGCTTCTACTTCCCTATGTCTTTGGGTATAACTATAGAATATCTCATCACCGCCAAGTCCCATTAACACCGTTTTGAATCCCATCTGTGCAACTTTTTTAAACAAGGCATATTGCACCATACAATTAACATCAAAACATGGTTCATCAAGATATGGGATTACTTCATCAAGGTACTTTTGAAAATCATTGACATCCAACTCTAGCTCATGATAAATCAGACCTTTTTCTTGCGCAAATTTTCTTGCCACAGGTCGTTCATCGCATGCTTTATACGTATTACCTTTATATCCTGCACTAAATACATGTACTTCCTTTTGAATTTCTTTGGTCAGAGCAGCCAAAGATGTGCTATCAATTCCCCCGCTTAACAACACTGCTACAGGTCCTTCAGATGTTTCAGCACATTCCTTTACAGACTTGCGCAAAAGTCGCAAAGCCTCTGCTAGTGCTTCTTGTTTCGTGCCTTTGAATGTTGGCGTATGGTCGCGTTTCCAATAGATACGAGAACGAATACCCTTCTGATCTATCGTCAGTTCCTCCCCTGCACGAACGCGCTTGATTTGCTCAATCCAAGTCTGCTGTAAGTCTATCGGATAATTATAGCGGATCGGTTGCGCCAGATTGAGCATATCAATCTTAGGATACGCAATATGAGGAAGAATATCTTTCAGTTCCGTAGATACAATAACCGATGTCGGTAATTGTGCATAATAGAGAGATTGAATACCTATTTTATCTCGTGCGACAGTTATTTTTTTACTCTCTGGATTATAAGCGCAAACTATCTCACGAGGTATGCTTCCCTCAATGGTACATGTACCATTAATATTATCAAATATTGCTTTCATTTTTTCCGTCTATTGCTATTCTATCAATGAAGTTAGAATTATCATAATTTATTCCACCACTGATAATAACAGGAATGATTTTATATTCTTTCAACACTTTATCTGTTTCAGATGTTTGCCGTCCCCATGTGTAGGCAAAATAAGGGATAGTATGAGTATATGCTTTCAATTCTTTTCTGCATTGCAACACATTCTTTTCAAAATCCTCTTTTGCTTGCTTACTTGCATCCCAATGCTCATGACCATGCATCCCAATCGTCACATTTGGCATCCCAACCACTCGCTTCAAATCCTCTTTACTTAAATAGAGATTCGGGCAAACATCCTTCAGCATATCAACATCCGGTTTCACCCGTCTTGCTTGTTCCTCGTTAATTGCGCTCCAAGATTTTCCGTCCAAATACTTAGTATTAATAAATAGCGTTATTGGTATCTGCTGGTCTTTAAGCCATGGCAATATATTAAGTATCGATTTATAACCATCGTCAGCTGTCAAAACAGCGTATTTTTTGTGCCTGAACCAATCATATTTTAACTTTTCGTGCGCTTCCGCTAATGATATAAATGTCACTCCTCTCTTTTGTATTGATATAATATTCTTTATAAACACGTCAGTCTGAGTCCAATCGCATTTCCACATCGTTAACGGCTCATATTCTTTACTCACCTGATGAAAGCAGAACACACGGATTGGCTGCAAACGTAATTTTACCCATCTACGATTGATCCTATGTAACAGTTCTTTTATTTTCATCTCGTCAGCATGCTTTTAAGCACTCGTTTAAATAACGTCCAATATACGTTAGCGATAACAACTGGTATCGTTTTCCAATATTGCTTAAGAACATTATGATATTCCCATACTTTTCCTTCTCGTTTAAACACATCATGATTCCAAAGCAATATCTCAATCAAATAAGCACACAGTTCCTTATCATCTTTATTATGCATATACAATTCCCCCACATGCTCTCTTTCTTCCCAGACACTTTTGTCAATGGTTACAGATGTACTGACTCCGCCATTATGCTTCACATACACCCCTCCATTAAAATTCATCCAATAACCTTTTCCTGCTTTCAGCAAATGATATATCTCATGGGTATCGCGGTAGTATTTATATTGATTATGCCAATCGAAATTAAACATAGATAGTCGGAATAACATCGTAAGCGGTTGACCATAGTGCCCCTCAAAATAATCACGAGCAGTAAAATCTATACCATCTGCATTTTTATCAGTTGCTTTGCTATATGTAACAAAATCTTTCGATTCGTAGTGCTTTCCATTACGCACATCGTATATACTGCATCCATGCATACAAATGGCATATTCTTGATGTGCCTCCATAAAATCGACTTGCTTTTGGAGTTTATTGGGGTTTATCCAATAATCATCACCTTCACAATAGGCAATATATTTTCCTTTTGCGCGGTCGTAGTTATAAAAATCCACTTTTACTCCTTTTGAATACTGATTTTCTTCTTCATATAGCGGAAAAATCAAGTCCGGATATTTGGCGGCATACTCCTTGATAATCTCCGTCGTTCCATCCGTTGAGCAATCATCGTGGATTAGTATCTCGCACCAGTCACTCATCTTGGCTCCTTGCGGAACGCATGAAGGTGGTTGCTGCATCAAGAACCCATCCAACGCCTTACGGATAAAAGGCGCATGGTTGTATGTAATACAACAGATGGAAACTAATATTTGTGATTTTCCACTTTCCATTTCAAACTTTTAACTATAATCTCTCCACTATCACCTCTATCCACTCGCTCTGATGCGTGATGGCATATTCCATTTCTTCTTTGTTTTCAAAGCGCAGCACTAACGTGCCAATTGCATCGTTCGCTCCATGAAACGCTTCTACTCTATCGCCCTCTTTTACCCATAAATCACGTTCTATGACTTGTGCTTTTAGAGAGGATGCTATTTCAAGCCCCGCAAATTTTCCGGCTTTCGGTGAATGGAGTATCACTTCTGCCCAATGATCATTATATGGTTTTTGCTCTATGTTTTCAACAGAATCTCCAACCGCTGCACGCACTTGGGCGGTAATCATATCCACTCCGGTAGCATAACGCAGCATCACGCACAAACGATTGCCACCTCCGCGAGGGGTACACTCCATGATATAGGGTTTGCCTTCCGATGCTATGCGCGTCTCGATATTAAAGACCGAAGTCTGCATATGCAGCAAGTCCATCAGTCGCTGCAGTTCGGACGTCAGATAGGCCTCGTGCTCCGGGAACGTACTTGGCCAGGTATAGGCAGAGGGAGCATATGGGTTAGCCGCATCGGCATCGAAGCGTTGCGCATTAAAAGACATGAAGCGGAACTTGCCATCTAACAGGAAACTATCGGTATCAGAACTGCATCCTACTTTATCTAAATACTGCTCCACGATGATGTGTCCTTTGATGGATTTCTCGAAGGCATATTTGACAGCCGCTTCGTATTCGTTGATGCTATCAACGCGAGTGACACCTTTGCTTCCAGCACTATCTGTCGGCTTCACAATCATCGGCCATGTGAGCCAATCGGTATCTTTTAGTGCTTCATCAATGGTGCTATATCCCTTGCTCTTGGGGCAATTGAATCCATGTTCCTGCAAGAAAGCGCGGAAGAGGTCTTTGTTTTGGAGAATCACCACCGATTCGTATGGTCCCATGGATGGCAAGCCCATCTTCTCCTGCACATACGCCGCAGCCACCACTCCTGGATCAACACCAAAAGAGATGATACCATCTATCTGGTGCTCATGCGCTGCTTTGAGTACCGCTTCCTTGTCAGTGATGCTGACATTAACGTATTCGTCAGAATACTTATGCGCAATATTATCCGGCAGATAATCCGCCGTGATGACATAGTATCCCTGCTCATGTGCAGCTTTAATCACCGGCAAGAGGTAGTGGATACCGCCAAGGAGCATTATTTTCTTTTGAATTTTCATTAATTTGTCTATCGGTTGTGAGTCGGTTTTCTCTCGGTCATCAGCCAGTAAATGCTACTTCTATTTAAGTTCACTTAATATAAACTCTTGCAATGTTTCTTTATCCGGTAGAGCAAGCATATACGTCGATACGAACAGATTATTGTCCATTCCCGCTAATGCATATTCTACCATCTTTTCGCCTTTTCGCGTGCAGAGCAGAATTCCAATTGGAGGATTATCGCCTTCGTTCATCTCATTCTCTCGAAAATAAGACACATATGCATTCAGTTGACTTAAATCTGCGTGCTCAAACTCATCATCCTTCAGTTCTACGATTACATTGCAATGTAGTATCCTATTATAAAAAACTAAATCAGCAAAATAATACTCATCATCAATAATCATCCGTTTTTGACGAGCCTCAAAACAGAAACCTTTACCCATCTCCAATAGAAAATCCTGCAAATGCGAAATCAATGCATTCTCCAAATCCGTTTCTGTAAATACTTCCGGACGCAAGTCCAGGAATTCAAATGAGAATGGATCTTTAATGGATAATGCAGGAGTAGCGTTTATCTCTGTTCTTTGTAACAACAACTCCGGCCTCTTGCTAACTCCTGCTCGGAAATACAGGTTTGTGGATATCTGGCGACGCAGTTCCTTTACGCTCCAGCAGCACTTGATGCACTCCGTCTCATAGAAGAAACGTGCTAACGGATTATCTACCGTAAGAATTTCACGGATATGTGAAAAGGATAGTTGAGAAATAAGTTTATCAGCTGGGGTCGCAAATTGGTGCGACGCCGTTGCACTTTTTTCCTTTGTCAATTGGTGCGACAGCGTCGCACTTTTTCCTTCAAGATATAATCGAACCTGCGGATAATTAAGATAAAATGCACGAGAGACTTTCAGTAACGTTTCATTGATTCCACGCTTATTAATCTGCTCAGCCAAACGTTTCAGCAACTTATCGCCATATTTAGCCCTATCGCTACCATTCTGCTCATATTCAACGATGTAGAATCCGATAATATAGTTTCGGATAGTAGCAAAGCGATTGATCGCCTTGACTGAAGAAGAATAAGCTGAGTTATGGATTTGCTCAACCAATTGCGTCAAATGCTCAAATGAGAAATTCTTTTCTTCACTCCAGTTCTTTGGTAAATCGTATCGCACTACTATGTTGTTGCTGTTCATCTATTAAAATATTTATTCGCTCATCTATCGATTAGCACTTTCAAAACTCTCTCTACATCATCCTCACTCAAAGCATGGTGCATCGGGAGGCAGATAACTTGGTTGGCTATCTTAGTTGCTACCGGCAAGTTCTCAGGAGAAGCAGAGGGATAATCTTTATAAGGATCAAAGGCAGTGATGAGCGGATAGAAATAGCGGCGTCCAAAGATGCCTTGCGACTTCATCTTCTCATAGAGTTCATCCCTCGTCATACCATATTGCTCGGCATCCACGAAAATCGGGAAATAACTATAGTTATGCCTTACAGCGGGCATATCATCAAAGAAACGGATGCCTTTCACATCTCTCAATGCGGTGCGATACGTGTCCGCCACCTTATGACGTGCATCAATAGCGGCATCTACCTGCTTGAGATTTAGCAGACCATACGCCGCACGCACCTCATCCATCTTGGAATTAATTCCCGGTGCGACCACCGTCACCTCATCCTCAAAGCCAAAGTTCTTCAGATGGTCTATCTGCCCCTTCATTTCCTTGCTATGACAAACCAACGCACCTCCCTCAATGGTGTTATATACTTTTGTGGCATGGAAAGAAAGCGTAGAAATATCTCCTGCTTTAAGAATGGACTCACCATTTATCTTTACTCCGAACGCATGTGCTGCATCATAGATTACTTTGAGACCATGCTTCTTCGCTATCGCATCAATTTGCTCGGTTTTGCAGGGTTTTCCATAGCAATGTACCGGCATGATAGCTACCGTGTTGGGCGTAATCGCTGCCTCTATCTTTGCCGGATTCATGCCGCAAGTATCTTCCTCAATATCCACAAAAACCGGAGTCAGTTGGTTCCACCAGATAGAATGGCTTGTAGCCACAAACGAATACGGGGTCGTAATGACTTCGCCTTTAGTAAGACCGAGTGCCTGCAACGCAGTGATCAGCGGCAACGTACCGTTGGTAAAAAGGGAGATATATTCTACCCCAAGATATTTCGCCAATTCTGCTTCTAACAACTCATGATAATGTCCCGCATTGGTTATCCATTTGCGGTTCCAGATATCTTGCATCAACTCGTTCAGTTCGTCTAAGTTTGGCAATAATGGCGATGTTACAGTTATGGTATTTTCACTAATCATTTCTCTTTGCACAAATTTGGGTACAAAGATAAGAAAAAAAAATGACATATACAAATTTATATGCCATAATTTTGTTAATTTTATTTGTTCCAATTGATTTTCGATGCAGATTTTCGGTTTATTAGTAGTCCATAGAGGTATTTCCAATTTGTCAATTTATACCGGCTATAAACTAATGCTACCAAACGAATATATCTTAATTTTAATCTGTCATACCGTCTGGAATCGTTTGAGGAGAACACCTGATATATCCATCCTTGTGTTTCTCGGAATGATGCTTGGGTGCGTTCTGTTAGTTGCCAATGATAATCTTTCTCCGCCAAAACCTTCAGCATGTGAATAAGTTCTGCTAACCCTTCATGCATAAACTCCGATGCAAAAGCAGGAATAAACCGGATATGATGTAAAAACAACAGCCCGTATTCCACTAAATTATCATCTCCTTGCAAGGTTTTTGTAATACTCGTCTTATACTGCACCCACACGTAATCCGACCTTTCTAAATATACAATTGGACCATATTGAAAATGATGTAATGTGATTATTGTGTCATCAAAATACTTGCCATATAATTTGGAAAAATCAACCTCAGGGTGGCGGCGAATCATATAACATTGATTAAGAGCCCTATACTTATCAATAATGTCTATAGGAGCAAGAATCTTCTCATTTTTGAGTTTGCCCAAAGAAGGCCATCGGATTCCTTTTTCGATAGGTTCTCCGTCATAGACTTGCCATACATCCTGCATGCACATACTGCATTCCGGATGCGTTTCCAGCATGTCTAACTGGGCTTGGTAAATATCATCACTCCGAAGAAAATCATCCGCGTCAATGTTGACGAAATATTTGCCTCGTGCATGATTATAGACATTCAGTTTGTTCCATCCGCATCGCTCTGACACATTCTTCGGGTCACAATCATTAGAATTGCAGCGCGTATATGCTATTTCCCGTAAATTAGGCACGACTCTTTCTCCACTCTTGATTTGCGATTGTAGTTCTGCGATAAACTCCGCCGTTCCGTCCTCCGATCGGTCATCAGAGACAATCACTTCAAACGGGACATTAAGTTTCTGCCCCAACACGCTTTCCAAACAACGCTTCAGTAAATCACATTGATTATGCGTGATGACTAATATGGAAAGAATTGGATAGGTCATACTATCGAATAAGGCTGTCTATCAACAAGTGACAACTTGTTGAAGGGGAATACATCATAGATTGCCACATGCGTTGCATAGCCTTGGATTTGTTTCCGCGTTTATATTCTCCTTTTGCACTCTTATAGTAGGTCATTGATAAATCTTTACGGATAATAGAATGGTATTTGCCGTTTAATTCTTCATCAATAGATTGCAATGTAGTTGTATAATTGCGAATTGCCTTATCTTGTTTGAGTTGTGCATTCGTAATAGATTCTTTATGCCGGACATAAACAGTGCTTATGTCCGCCATCCCATAAATTTTGCCATACTCTGCCAGTTTAAGGTACGTGGCTAAATCTTCTGCATAATACTTGCGCTTTGTTAAAAAGGAAAAATCAACCAATCCGTTACAGAACATTACAGAGGAAGCAGGAATTACCCATTTGAGAATAATGTCCTCTCCTTTAAATTCTTGGTTTTGAGGGATCTCTGCAAATACGGTCTTACGATAACCTTCCCAAGAGAAATTGGATTCCTCATAGGCATTGGTAAAACACATAGAAAAATCGGGATTAGCCTGCAGAAAATCAGTTTGCTTTTGTAGTTTGTGGGTATCACACCAATAATCATCTCCTCCGCAAACTGCTATATACTTTCCTCTTGCATTCGAAAGCAAGTTGATATAATTAGAAATAAGTCCCTGATTTGGGTTGTTAGCGATTAGTTTTATCTTGTCGGGATGCGATTCTTGGTAGTGCTTGCAAGTTTCCAAGCCACCATCAGTGCTACAATCATCTCCAATAAGTAGTTCAAACGAGTATTCTGTTTCTTGAGAAAGGATACTTTCTATACATTTGGATATATATGCGTTTTGATTATAACACAATACGCACACCGTTATTATTGGATTTTTAACAAGCTTTTCTGATTCTATTATCATTATTATTCTGTTTATTACGGTGTGCGATATCTGCATCACCTTATGTAAATACCTTGGTTTGGGTTTAAGATAACCTTACCTAAACTGATTTATCTTCTTTACGACATATTCTATCTGTTCTGATTTCAAACACGGGCTAATTGGCAAACTCAGTTCAGAGTCAGCCAATATTTCAGTAATCGGAAGCCCCTTTCCGACTTCCCCCTGAAGCGGGGAAGAAGTGTTATAATGATTCCATGCTGCTTTTGCATAGCACTCCTGTTTATGAGGGGCGATGGGATAATGGATTACTGTTCCAATTCCTTTTTCTGCAAGATAATCATGCAACGCATCGCGTTTACCTTCCTTGACAATTATCGGGAAGAGATGATACACATTGTTCTCATTCGGCAAACGAGTTGGGAATTCGATAAGAGGGTTGGAGATATGGTCGTAATAGTATGCTGCCACTTCTTGACGTTTAGTGATATCTTCATCGAGGTACTTGAGTTTCACATCCAATATCGCTGCCTGTATCTCGTCCAAACGGCTATTTCGGCCGGTATATTTGAAGACATATTTCTTCTGGCTACCATAGTTTGCCAACGCACGTATAGCTTTTGCTAATTCTTCATCGTTCGTCGTTACTGCTCCTGCATCTCCTAATGCACCGAGGTTCTTACCCGGATAAAAAGAGTGACCGGCAGCATCGCCAAGACTGCCGGTCCTGCCCCCCAAGCCCCCTGAAGGGGGAGTCTGACAGGCAGTCATTATTTTTCTCATTGTATTATCAGTATCACATAATACTTCTTCATTCGTAAATCGCAAAATTCTATATCCATACTTTTCTATAACCTGTGTACGAATTGCATCTTCCTCAGCCTGACCATTTAGATTGTGATACTTTCCATCAACCTCAATAATCAACTTATTGTCCAAACATGCAAAATCCGCAATATATCGGTCAATGATATGTTGCCTGCGGAACTTATACGCACCTAAATCCCCTGAAGGGGACTTTGATTTGCGATGACTTAATAAACTCCATAGAACCTCTTCAGCTTCTGTAGGATTATGTCTATTGTGATTAGCAAAATCCTTTAACAACGGATACAAAATAGGATCTGCTAAATCAACTCCCCCTTTAGGGGATTGGGGGGCTCGGCACCCATGCGCCTGCGCGTTGTCCTCGATGAGTTTGAGGTTGTATTTCTTGCACAAGTCTGCAATCTTCTCCGTCATGGCGCACCGACCATAGAGATGCACGATGCAGATAGCTTTGGTACGCGGAGTGATGGCTGTCTCGATGAGATTGTCATCTATCTCCAATGTCTCAGGCTTTGGCTCGATGAGTACAGGCTTGAGGTCATTCTCTGTGATAGCAAGGATAGTAGCGATATAGGTGTTTGCCGGCACAATGACTTCGTCGCCGGGTTGCATTACACCCAACTCTATGTATGCACGGAATATCCATATCAGCGCATCCAGACCATTGGCACAACCGATACAGTACTTAGTACCGATATATTCGGCATAGTGCTGCTCAAAGAGTTCGTTCTCTTTACCCTGCAGATACCATCCGCTGTCAATCACTCTGTGTGCCGCTTCACGGATCTCCTCTCCGTGTATTGCTGTCACATCATGTAAAGATAAAAAAGGAACTTGCATAATTATTATAGTATTATTAATCTATCTCTTCTTTGACATACCACTTCTTTCGAATCCCCCAATATAATAGTGCACCTATTATGATTGTCACAACCATCCATACGGCATACATCTCATGGCTTTGCCAATGACCTTGACTCATAAAATAGCGTTGAGCCGGAAAATCGAGGTAATGCTCATAATTTTCCCAATCAAAATAATACTTCATATTAGGCACATTGATGCGATACCAAAAACGCGAATGAACCAGCATAAAACATGCACCTAAAATTGCTACAGAAGAGTGAATTTGCTTTGTATCAATATACATTAACAGAGTAATTAAAGGAAAAACATAAAACATAATGCTAACCCTTGCCTCCGGACGGATTGAGAAGAGTACCCACATAGCTACAGCAAATAGGTATCCCATTCCTTGCTGCATAATGATTTTTGCCACATCTTTCCATAACAACAATACTAACAAATATCCTATTCCGTAATAAATAAAATGACTTTCTACAAACACAAATGGATCGGTCATAGATGACAATGATATACACTGCAAAGTCTGAGTTGTAGTCAATGCTCCAGGATCGGCATTTGCTAATAATCGGCTTACTCCGGATGTGAGTAACATGAGTGCAAAGAAGCAGGCATAATTAATCCAATTCTGCTTCCCCGAAAAATTATCTCTCAGTGTACCGACAAAAGATACCTTGAATGATGATACGATATAGTAATAATACAAACAAGAGCAGAGGCATGCTATCGGAATTATCCACTTATAAATAGGTATAGTTAATGGTAGTATTTCACGCATCGCATGCATAATATGCCCATGATATTGCACAACGCTAAAAACTAAAATCAATAGTGGTAAAGCTGCTATCAAAAAACAAAGTAATTTAAGAGCATAGCCATCCTTTAAGTTTGCGCTATCACCTATAGGAAGTGGTTTTCGCGGGAAAAACGCCAACGCAAATGCCACCATAGGAGTTGTTGGCCAAATGAATGCTCCCGCTAATCCCATTAAGATTAATGCCCATCGTTTATTGGCAAAGAAATAATAGCATAGCATGATTCCTATTGTAAGCCCGAAAACATCCGATAATACCGGATAATAGCCCATCAGTTTCAATACAGGATAGGTATAAAACAAGAAGGAAAAGCCAAGTACTTCTGTTTCAATCTTCCATTGTTTGAGATTAGATAGCCGAAAGAAAAAGAATACCCCTAGCATAATAGCTATGGAATTGTATAAAATACCGGAAGCGATGGCAACTTTCCGCGTTACAGATATTCCAGTGATTACACATAGTATATCAGTTAATCCCCACGGCATTACCCGCATTATCTCATATTGGTCATATCCATGATGCTTAATTAACGAGATAAAATGCTCCATCGTTCGTAAATAATTCACGCCATCCCATCCTATACCATTATTCATAGCGACTTTTTCACCGATAAAAGAGAAAACCACTATTATAAATAATATAGCTACAAGTATAACACGCACCCATGTGCGTTTGGATATATTATTTAACCACTTTTTCATCTTCTTCAAAATTTATACGTTCTTTCTCTATTACCAACGGACGTTTACGTACCTGCGTATGAATAGCGCCAATATACTCGCCTAAAATACCAATAAAAATCAATTGCACAGCAGAAAAGAAGAACACTCCTATTACCAATGGAGCATTACCAGCCTGGAATGTGTACCAGTTGCAGAGCTTGTATATAAAGTAGAACAATGCAACTCCCAAACTCAAAATTGCAATTGTAAATCCGATAAACACAGCCATACGCAAAGGCACCTTGGAGTGGTTCACGAAGCCAAGCATCGCGATGTCATACAAGCGGTAGAAATTATTCGATGTCTTGCCGTGTTCGCGTTTGGGTTGCGTATAATAGACCGTTGCGATATCGCCGCCAAACTCTGCCACAAAGCCACGCAAATAAGGATACGGATCATCCGTTGCTCGCAAAACTTCCATAAACGACTTGTCGTAGAGTCCAAATCCAGTGAAGTTATCAATCAGCGGGGTCTCGGACATCTTGCGCACCATCGTATAGAACATCTTACGGATGCCGTACATAATCGGGTTCTCCTTACTCTTATTCTTCACGCATACCACCACATTATGTCCTTCTTCCCATTTCTCCAACAGTTCAGGGATCAACTCCGGAGGATCCTGCAAGTCAGCCACCATCGATATCACCGCATCACCATAGCACTGCTTCATGCCATAGAACGGAGAACGGATATGACCAAAGTTTGCAGCATTAACAATAATCTTCACATTCTTGTCCTTGGCTGCGATACCCTTGAGAATCTCCACCGTCTTATCTTTCGACGCGTTATCTATGAACACATGCTCATAGGTATATTTATCACTCAACGCATCGAATTGCGCTTTCACGCGACGATAGAGTTCTTCTATGTTGCCTTCCTCGTTATAACAAGGCGTTAATATACTGATTTTTTTCTTCATAATCTATTTATCTCTAAACACGATGAATTTCTGGAAAAAGAACGAAAACAATGCCACACATACTGTTGCAGCAAAGCCGCTTATATACTGGTTAATCGTTGTAAAATGCGTAAATAGCGCGATGATGCCTATATTCAGGAAATACGCCAACACGTAGCACAATGCAAACCGGACAAATAGCCAATTATTGTGGTTCTTAAATACCAGCACACCGGTTGTCTTGAAGTTAAACACCACACCAAGCACATTCGCTATCAGCGTTGCCCACCAATAGGATAAACCAATCCAAAGCATCAAGCAATAGCCTCCATACCCGAATGCAGTGTTCAGGATTCCCACAAAGGCAAACCGAATGAATTGGCTATCTATCTTGTTCCATATGTCTTTGATTTTAGACATCAAATGTCAGATATCAGTTCTCATCAATAGGTTTGACAATCATTTCCTTTGCAAACACTTCACGATCGAGATACGGGAACATATCTTCCAAAGGTTTCGATACAATCGTTCCATCCGGTTTCATCATCGATTGCGATGTGGGCACAACGGATTGCAGCGGTTGCGAGATTACCTCGATCACTGCCGGTTTGTTGTCGGCAAAGATTTTGGGCAGTTCCTCTTTGGCAGATGTAATCGAATCGATACGATAGTACGGCAGATCAAAAGCTTTCACCACTTTTTCAAAGTTCGGGAATGGCACTTTGGATGTTGGTCCTTCTGCTACCAGATGTCCGGCAAAGAACTTGTTCTCCGATTGACGGATAGACAAGTAGCCTTCATTATTCACCACGAATAGTTTCAGCGGCAATTGATGGAACTGCATAATGCTGATTTCCTGCATATTCTGCATGAACGAACCATCACCTGTGATACCGACTGTCACGTTATTCAAATCAGCAACAGCCACTCCTATTGAAGCCGGTAAAGTATAACCCATCGTAGCCAATGCTCCGGACGGAATATAGCGTTGTCCATCCTTTAGATTGATAGCCTGGGAAGTCACATAGAATGCCGATCCGGCATCGGAAATAACCGGATTCTTTGCCGTAGTATAATCGTTGAGCAGTTCAATGAACTTATAGTAATTCAATCCATCACTATCATTCTCATATTCGGGAACAAAAATCGTGAAATCCTTCTTCCACTCATTCGTTTTCTCTAACCATTGCTCATACTTCGGCAGTTCGATCTGAGTTAACTGCTGCAAGAAATCTTTCGCATCAGCAATAATGAGTTTATCGAATTTAACAAGCGGTTTCTTGTGCTCAATCTCATCGATATCCACAATCACCACTTTTGCCTCACGAGCAAACAGTTCCGGTTCGAAACCGATAGATGATACGGACAGCTTACTACCAATTACCAAAAGCAAATCTGCATTCTGCATTGCAAAGTTTCCGGCACGAGTTCCCTTGATACCGATGCGACCTATATTGCACTTATGGTCACTCGGCAATACATCTATTCCAAGGAAAGAATTCACCACCGGTATATCGCAACGCTCTACCAATTGGCGCAAGTCCTCACACGCATCCGCGATACGGACACCATGTCCGGCTATGATTACAGGACGCTTGGCTTCACGCAACATTTGAGCCACTTCTGAAAGATCCTTACTGATGTCTTCCTTTTCCTCAGTATCCGGAGTAAACGAACGTAACGAAGCCTCGTCAATCTTGCTATTCTGAACGTCCAATGGTACGTCAATCCATACCGGTCCGGGACGACCATGCTTGGCTAGATAGACTGCTTTCTCCATATGATAACGGATATCCTCCAGCTTATCAATCATCACGGCATACTTGGTGATGGACGATACAATTGGGATAATATCCACCTCTTGCTGACCAAACTGACGCAGTCCTTCAATCCCACTCAAACGAACGGTATTCTTGCGTTTCGCTTGTCCTGAGATAAACACACACGGCACTGAATCTTGATAGGCACCTAGCACACCGGTGATAGTATTCGTCGAACCGGGACCACACGTAACCACTGCCACGCCCAGATCATTCTTCATGCGTGCATAGGCTTCGGTGGCCATGGATACCGACTGCTCATGGTGCAAGCACCAATAAGTCATCTTGTCCGAACTGCCAAAAGAGTTAATCAAGTGCATGCAACCTCCACCGGAGAGCATGAACACGTCTTTAACGCCTTGCTGTTCAAAGAACTTAACGATGTAATCAGTTAATTTAATCATTTCCAATATTTGGATTGTTTGATTTCTGCCAATTGTTCTTCCTTAATCGGATAGATATATTCCTCACTCGGGAACTGACGTGCTTTTACTTCTTCTACATACTTAGCTATCGCCATTTCTGCAATCGCAAACAAGCCATCCTTACGATGCTCACGACCATATTGCTTCATATCCTCCACGTCTTTCAGTCCTTCAGCGAACTCATGGATGACCTGTGGTACATAGCACTTCGCAAACCAAGGACGGAATGACTGATAGAATCCCATCATGTCGTGCATAATAATCAACTGTCCATCTACTTCGTTTCCGGCACCGATACCCAAAACGGGAATATCCAACTGCTTCGCAATCTGTGCAGCCGGTGCGGAAGGCATAGCTTCTAACAACAGCGCCATTACTCCAGCCTCTTGTAGCGCCAAAGCGTCATCCATCGTCTCTTCGAAACTCTTGAGCGACTTACCTTGCACATTGTAACCACCAAACGAGGATGTCGACTGCGGAGTCAGGCCAAGGTGACCAACTACCAAGATTCCGGCATCTACAATAGCCCTCACTTTGTCAATCACGCGTCGTCCACCTTCCAACTTGATAGCATCGCATCCTGCTTCTTTCACAAAGCGCATCGCATTCTCAACAGCTTTCTCTTTGCTGATTTCATACGAACCCTGTGGCATATCGCCAACGATGAACGTGTTCGGTGCACCGCGACGTGCTGACTTGGCCAACACAATCATCTCATCCATGGTTACCGGATTCGTCGTCTCGTAACCGAGTTGCACCATACCACCGCTGTCACCCACAAGAATCATGTCGATTCCTGCATTCTCAGCAGCACTGGCAAACGGCAGATCGTAAGCCGTAATCCATGTAATCGGTTCTCCTGATGCCTTCATCTTTTGAAGGCTCTTCAAATTGAGTTTTTTCCCTTTCATATATTTAGTTTTCTTGATTATTCAATATCTTTTTCACTCCTTCTTCAAATAGGATGAATGTCGGAGTGATGTATCTCTTAATTTTTGCTATGGACGGATTCAACGCCACCACTACTTGTGGTTTGAAAGCGCCATAGACGATTTCACTTTGGGTTCCGGTGATTGCACGCATCGCTTCCACAAACTCCTTCAGCGGACGAGTGTCCTCTGACGCAATATTATATATTCCCGAAAGTATATCCGGTTGCTGCATGTAGGCGTTGCATAAACCGATTATCATCTTCGCCGCATCATCCACATATAAGTAGTTCCAATTCTGCGTGCAAGCCGAGAGTTCGATCCGTTCATTGGTCTGCATCTTCGGCAAGCACTGCATAATCATACTCCACGGATGATCCTTCTCGCCATACATACTGAAGATACGCAGATGGATATAGCGCATGCCTAATTGCTCTGCCAACTGCTTGCCTTGATGCCACATATCCAATTTTGCTTTGCCATATTCTGAGAAGGGATTACAATCCATATCTTCTGTCTGCTGTTCGTTAGTCGCCCCATATTCAGCTTGCGAACCGGTCTCAACGAATACCTTACATCCCATCTGAGCCGCAGCACGTATAGCTTCTAACGAATACTGCACATTCTGCTGATGCACATCTCTATCATCACGCTTGGCATGATCTGCTCCACCCCACGAACAATGGATGAACACATCTGCATGAGGAATGGACTGATGCAAGGTAGCATATTCGTCCATCTCTGCCCAAACAGGATTAACCTTGGCTGGGAAAGTCTGTCCTTTGTGTTTTTTTCGGCATACCGCATAGATAACATTTTTGCTACTTTCAGCAAGAATAGCATCGCATAATGCGCTACCTAAAAATCCAGTTGCTCCTGTTATAACGTATTTCATTTTTAGTAATCAGTTTTCAGTGATCAGTTTCTTACAACAACCTTATATTGTTGTTTTAACAGCATGCTATCCACATGCTCTACTCTTTGCGCATCATATTCTGCTTGACCGATGGTAATAGGTTCACAAATAGGTGCCACAAAATAGTCAATGCCATCCCATTCTATAATACCGTATTTATCCATTGCGTCTAATCCATATTGAGAAATATCTACATCCGCAGACTCACCATTTGTCACATTTAGAACAATAGTATGCGTTTGTATTAAGCAACTTCGGAAATGTTGATCCTGAGATTCATTGGCTTTGAGCTCTGCATCAGTCAACAATCTATATTCACGAAACTCAATCTGATGGATTTTAGCATTGGAATAGCATTCGAAGTGTAACTTATTACCGACTCTGCTCAACGTATGATATGTCCCCGCCCCTCTATCTCTCCTTATCGCTGGTTCGAAAGGTTCCAAGCATCCCATGCCTAACATTCTTAGCGTCAAATGATAGATATTGAGATAGGGATTGCGCTCATATATCATCTGCGTCTTGTACGTCAACAAGCTATGCCACTTCACATGGAATGAGTTCAATACGCCCCACCATAAGTTTCGGCACACATCATATACCTGATTGTTCTTACTTTCTTCCCAATATGCATTCGCACGAGCATGCCCATTGATGCAAAGCGACCCATCACATGCGTTGGGAGACGGATGATCTGTACAGCAGTGTTCCAAAACTGTCTTCTTATTGTTTTTATGATTGCACTCTGCTTTCTCATAGGCTTTAGCTGAGTACTCATAGTGCATCAACATATAATATTCGAAACATCTGCTTGAAAAAACCACATTATAATTGGGATGAATTTTTCGTATTCTATCAATTTCCGCAAATGCTCTCAGAACGTCAGAATGACCATCCTTATCAAACAGCACCCAAACTTCGTTGCATGTATCCAGCAATTCCTCTCCGGCCAAAACCCAATTAGTCGGCAGCTTCACCCCATTATAAGAATGCAATAACGGATCGGGGATTCTGTGATTCTTCACCTGCTTCGTTCCCTCTTTTCGGGCACTCTGTTCGGATGTCTCTTCTTGTTCTTCTCTCAATTCCTCTTGCGTCTTCGGATGAACAAGTATACCAAATGAGTCCGTCGTCAAAGACGCATGCAGCCTCTTTATGAAGAATGGCTCCGACTTCTCTCCCTCGCATACAAAACCAATTGTATATCTGGAGGTACGTGTGTCAACGTTTCTTGCCATTATTCGTTGCTTTTGCGGTTAGTGTCCAAAGAAGCACCAAATCGATTTGCCAAATACCATTTTGCGAATGGAGTTTCCTCGGTTGTATCCTGAAACTCCACTAACGAATACAACTCCGAAATACCCTCCTTGCTCTTATCGACAAACCATATTTGATCTCTGCGGAGATTATTCTCATCCATTAGATAGATATCATGTGTAGTTGCTATCAATTGAGCTCCATTCGGATTGGTCTCCGGCGAGCGAAACATCTCCATCAGCATCTGAGAAACTTGCGTATGCAGACCATCATTAAACTCATCGGCCAGCATAGGAGAACCTGTTTCAAAAGCAGTGATGGCACGCATCGCATAAAAGAGCAACTGAATGGTTCCATTCGATTCGGATTCATACGGAAACTTCTTGGGAGTACTCAGCAAATTATGATTCTCATCATACATCTTATGTGAGAAATACACATTCAGTTTACGGCTCATTGGCTCTATTCTAAAAGAGATATCCGTTATATCTATCCCGGCCATGCGTAAATATTGCAGAAGCATCTCTTTCCTTTCCTTCTTCATCATCAGCCAATGACGTAACATCAGTATTCGATCATCCAACTGACTGGATGGGAAATATAGCATGTCATCAAATTGCATTTGAACGAAATATGTGGCCACATCGGACAATCCGGGTATGGGCACATATAAGAATGGAGTCAAAATCGATTGACTGATCTTGGTCTCCGACACCCCTTGGTCTTCAGGAGCAAAACTACGTCCGTAAAGTATTTGAGCACCATCTTTTCCTTCCTCTCCTCGCTCTATCAATAATTCGCCTTTATTCTCATCATACATACGTGCCAAGGACTCTTTCAATATGCGTTTACCTAACACCTCTATATCATACCTATAGATAACGTTATGCACTACGAAGCGCATAGTAAATGAAGAAGATATTTCGGTAGCTTTCTCTCGCAATGCGAATGGTTGATATAACTCCACACGACGTACACCACCATTATTTGCACCCATAATAAAAGCACGAATGATATACACGAAAGTAATAAAATTACTCTTACCAGCCGCGTTTGGACCAAATACAACTCCAGTCTTCAACACACGACCAATATTATCAAACGTCATCACATTATCTTCCTTCGATAACGCGCTCGTCGCTTCCATAGAGAAAGTCGTCTCATTTAAGAAACTCCGAAAATTTTTAATTGTAATATCTAATATCATAAAGCAAAATTTTTACAATCTAATATTTTAACATTAAAAGTTCATATTTTTCACATTTGGTTGTGTTATCAGCGAGAGCAAGGCATCACCTATCACTTGATTGCATAGCCCGTTCATTTCCATATTACATCTACTAATTCCTTCTTGACATATCCGAATGCAATCTGTTTTATCTTCCATATTCGCAAATAGCATTCTGCCACTTTGCACAAGAGACAAAACATTCAAATAAAACGAGCGACGTTGCATTATAGAGAACGCATCCATTGCCGCCTTATTGCACGATACGACTTCTACATATTCGCGTGTTCTGCTATCTTGCAACAAGTTTGCTTTAACTAAGTATTCAATTAATTTTTCCATAATCTTTCGTTTTCTCAAACGGATTCACTTGTTTCCTTGCATTCGTGTTTGTCTCTCGCTCTTCTCCCGCTCATCGCTCGGTGGTGAGTTGAATGAACATTTATACCTCAATTGTTTCCACAAACTTTTTCCCAAAACTCCCGGTTCTCCCGGTAATCAAAACTACTTTATTATTCTGCATATCTTGTTATTTATTTTTCTAAATTAGTTTAATTAGCACCTTGCAAAATAAAATCTATCAATGACATATTAGACACATTAAGAGTAAACCAAGGCCTGAAGTGGGAAAATTCTCTGAAATCCTTAAAATTCTTAAATGATTTAAATGACTTAAACGATGGTAATGAAGGCAACACAGGGCATTTTTCTCGAACAAACCCCACTCTATTTCCATCTTCATCATAGATTATACCATCAACAAACCATCCGAGATGGCGTCCGTTCCATCCATATACCTTATCCTCAACTAAATAGCATACTGCTTTACCATCCCATGTATATATGGAATGCTCTTGATCATCCGCGATATAAGCTACAGCGTTGCCATTCTTATCATATAAATTTGTCTCCATAATTATTTGTTTTTAATTTTATAATTATCGTTCAAATGTTATTTATGTTTATCTCTCGATCTTCTACTGCTCATCGGTCGGTTGTCAGTCGGTTATTAGTCGGAGGAGATTATCTCCCAATGGACACCCTCATCCGGATCAACACAGCGAAGCTTACAATTACCCGAGAGCTATTTCTTCGCAGTAACGGGGCATGTCAATCTTCCATTTGATCGTTCTACATTATTATACCATTGTAAAGGTCTTGCGTTACTAACAATATCTTCGCCACCTTTTGAGTCGGGTTTTATATGGTCTATTTCCCAGCCACAATTGTATTTATCACTTCTATCTCCATACATATCCCACTTAATAATTGCTCCGCACTGATCTTTCCTCCATACGTTTTTGTCCCTACCAGGGATAATTTCACCTTTATCCCAGATTTTCTTCTTTTCTTCTTCTGTCCAATTTGCCATAATAATCAGATTTATATAGTTAATATTGATAATTATTAGTTGTTCTAACAATTCTCATATTTTAGTAAGTTTACATTATCAGCCTAGCCTCATCAGGTTCCTTATAGGCATTCGTTAAAGTCAAATACTCATGAGCCTCTTCAAAACTACCACAAGGAATGCGCCTTGCATATTGCTGCATCTTATCTAAGACTTGCACAAGCGTAGAGATATCTCTTTGGTGACTAAACTTCTTCAGAGCTAAAATATAGTCATCGCGAAACACATTTGGAATGATTACTTTCGATTGACGTTGACTGACCAACTCAGCATTCATCATAATGCGTGCCATACGCCCATTACCATCATCGAACGGATGAACCTCGGCTATAATCACATGCATCATGATAGCCCGAGCCATAGGATGAGTCAATGCATTATACAATCCAAATGCCTTCAACAAGGTTCCTCTGACATATTCATAATCCACAAAATACGTCTCACCGGTATGATTATTCCGCATTTTGAATAATCCGGGGTTCTTTGTTTGTCGAGCTTCTAATAATATCTTATGACGAGCCTGAAGCATTTGTAATAGTTCCTCCGCTGCTTGCGGAATACGCTGCATCTCTATCTTATTTGCTGCGACAAAGTATGTTCCCAATATATCATGCGAGTCATCACGGCGTGTAGGCATCGGACGTCCTGTTGAAATAATCGTTCGTGCATCTTCAATGGTAAATTCTGTTCCTTCAATATAATTGGAAAAATAACTCTCGAAAAATGCAAAATTCCTAAACGAATGATCTTCCCACTGAATATTTTCTCGATAAGCAAACTCATAATTAGTCAAATATGCAAAAGCATTTTGAAACAAATCCATACGTTCTGCATCATAGGGTTCGCCCATTGCACGAGCAATAGTAAGAGGAGAACGCAAGATAGATGAGGTATGAGTTGTCAATATCGCGCTAATGAGTTGAGATAATTTAGCAAACTCATTTTGAAAACCAAGTCTTTCAGCAGTCTCCCTTGCTTCATCACGCAGTACATTCAATGCGGCTTCGCCATTGACACGCACTATCTTCTCTAATTTCTCTTCAATCTGCTGCTGATTCAAACACTTGTCTGCTCCGCCAATATTCTTAGACACTTGCATATTTTCCAAAAAAGCACGTGTCTGATGAGAGATATATAAGCCATCTATGAACGGCCGATCATTGGCATCAACTTGCGAACCTTCTAATAAGTGAACGGTAACACCCGGTAAACTTATCTTGCGAGAATATTTGTAGGTGAGAAAAATATCTCCTGAAGAGGTTGGCATACATTCAAATGCCGTGCGATGACTTAAAATTGCTCCAGGATATAATCTGCCAAGTATAGAGAAAATGTTCCTCCGTACAATATCCTCTCCTTTTGCCTCAAAATTAGTTGTGTATATCTTGGGGGCAATACGACGTATCTTTCCTTGCTTGAGAAGTTTGGAAATAGCATCTGAGGATTTCTTATCCGTTCCGGCAAACATCACCTCATGTAATACTTGATAAGCAATATCTTCGGGATTTTTTTTCATTATCTCCTAATTTCGCCGCAAAGATACGGATTTTTTTTGATTTACGCAAATATTTTGCGGTTTTTTTTAGACTAAGACGATTTTTATATGGATTTTTTCTTATTATGACTCAAATTTCTTAATCTCCTCTACACACAAACTATACACATCTTCAGTTTGGTATCGTTTGTACCAATCCGCTGTTAACGCTATAGCCTCATCAGTAGTCAAACGAGGTTGCCAACCGAGGTGGGTTTGGGCTTTGGCGATGTCTAACATCAACAAATTGGCTTCGTGCGGCGCATTGGGTTCGGTTTGGTTGAGAAGTTCGCCTTTGCCATATGCCTTAGTCAACATCGTTGCCACATCCCATACAGGCACTACTGCATCCATTTTAGGTCCGAAGTTCCAACCCTCGCAATATTCCGTCGGATTTTCCCACATCTTTTGCGCGAGCAACATATATCCGCTCAATGGTTCCAATACATGCTGCCATGGACGTACAGCATGACGGTTACGGATAGCAATAGGTTGTCCTGCTTCTATAGCACGAATGCAATCCGGAATGATGCGATCCTTTGCCCAATCACCACCACCTATTACATTGCCCGCGCGTACAGACGCAATGGATTTACCATGCTTGGCATACTCAGTCGGATTCATAAAGGATCTACGCCAACTGCTGATAGCTATCTCACAAGCACCCTTGCTACTACTATACGGATCATAACCGCCCATCGGTTCGTCCTCGGTATAGGCGTGGTTTTGTTCGCGGTTTTCGTAGCATTTATCGGTAGTAATCATAACTGCCACTTTTGCAGACGGACATTGACGGAAAGCTTCCATCACATTGATAGTGCCCATCACGTTTGCCTGCCATGTCTCCACCGGTTCGTCATAACTGAGGCGCACCAGAGGTTGCGCAGCCAAATGAAATACTATCTCAGGCTGGTACTCTTTAAAGATGCGTTTCATCACTTCTCCATCGCGGATGTCAGCGCGTAGGTCTGCTTTGATCTTAGAGCCAATACCGGAAAGAACATAATTATCTTTCTCAGTCTGCGGATCAAGCGCTACACCAATGACTTCTGCACCTAACTCATGCAGCCAAATAGCCAACCATGAGCCTTTGAAGCCGGTGTGACCAGTAATCAAAACACGTTTTCCCGCGTAAAACGCTTTTGATATTTGTGATTTGAGATTTGTCATTTGTGATTTATACAAAAATCTTTTATACTCATTATCATCCAGTCTATCATCTCATCCGTCATGCCGGGATAGACACCAATCCAGAAACCGTTGTTCATCACGAAGTCTGTCATCTTCAGTTCGCCCACTACGCGATAGCCTTCTCCACTCTTACGCATCTCGTCAAAAGCAGGATGCTTAATCAAGTTGCCAGCAAAGAGATTGCGAGTTTGGATCTTACGACTCTCCAAGAAACTGGTTAACTCGTTACGTGTAAAGCCTGCGTCGTCTTTCACGGTTGTCAAGAAGCCAAACCAAGAAGGATTGCTGTTTGCCTCTGCTTCCGGAAGAATCAATTGTGGCAAATCTTTTAATCCCTCATGCAGACGTGCCCAATTCTTACGACGAGCAACCACAATAGTATCTAATTTCTCTAACTGCGCACAGCCGATAGCAGCTTGCATGTCCGTAATCTTGAGGTTGAACCCGAAATGGCTATACACATACTTATGATCATAACCTTGCGGAAGTTCGCCGAACTGACCGGTAAAGCGCATCTTGCAGGTGTTATCTACACCGCCAACACACCAGCAGTCACGCCCCCAATCACGAAACGAACGGACAATCTTATCCAACAGTGGGTCATTAGTATAAACGGCACCACCCTCACCCATCGTCATGTGATGAGGAGGATAGAAACTGCTGGTTCCAATATGCCCCCAAGTGCCGGTTTTCTTTGTCACGCTATCTATCGTATATTCCGAACCGAGCGCATCGCAGTTATCCTCAATCAGCCATAAATTATGTTTCTCGCAAAACTCTTTTACAGCTTTCAGGTTAAACGGATTACCGAGTGAGTGTGCCAGCATAACGGCTTTCACTTTGGAACTATACGCATTCTCCAATTGCGTTACATCTATATCAAAGCCCGGCAATGCTACATCCACAAATACGGGAATAGCGCCAAACTGAATAATCGGATTAACGGTTGTCGGGAAACCGGCTGCAACAGTAATCACCTCATCACCTCGTTTGATAGCACGCTCACCAAGTTTGGGCGATGTCAAGGCATAGAATGCCAAGAGGTTTGCACTACTACCGGAATTACATACCGCGCAGTATTTTACACCCAACCATTTAGCCAATCGGGTCTCAAACTTGTGCGCCCATGGCCCTGCTGTTAACCAGAAATCCAACGAAGAATCCACAAGATTCACCATCTCCTCATCATCGAAATAACGTCCGCCATAATTGACAAACGTCTCTCCTGGTTTGAACTCCTTCTTCTGACCATGCACCTCGCGGTAATACTCGCGAGTCAAGTCTAATATCTGCTGTTTTAATTCTTCTTTTTTGCTCATATCATTCATTCGTTCTTTCGTTCAACGTTCATTCGTTCAACGTTCACTCAGCACTTCGTGCCTCATCCCATTTTGCAGACCACGGAGCCTTGTGAGCAGCCCATAGCTGTTCTAGCATCTCTTTCTCGCGAATATTATCCATGCACTGCCAAAAGCCTTCATGCACAAAAGACATCAGTTCGCCTTGCTCCACAAGAGTCTCCAATGGCTCGCGCTCAAATACTGTCTGATCGCCTTCGATCATGTCAAATATGCTCGGCTCTAATACCATATATCCGGCATTTATTGGTGCTCCATCGCCGATATTCTTTTCGCGGAAAGACTTTACTGCATTGTCGCCACCGATATTCAATATTCCCTTATCCTGTTTCAACTTGACAGCCGTGAGCGTAGCTTTCTTTCTGTGACTTTTATGGAAATCAAACAGTTTATTGATATCCACATCACAAACTCCATCTCCGTATGTCATGAAGAACGGCTCATCGCCCACGTATTTCTGAATACGCTTGATACGCCCACCGGTCATCGTGTTAAGGCCAGTATCCACAACTGTCACTTTCCACGGCTCGGCATGGTTCTGATGGATGGTGATCTCATTCTTTCCGTGCGTATAATCAAATGTCACATCGCTGGTCTGCAAAAAATAGTTTGCGAACCATTGTTTGATATACTCCTGTTTGTATCCGGCACAGATGATAAACTCCATATGTCCATACGCAGCATACTCTTTCATGATATGCCACAAGATAGGCATTCCTCCTATCTCAATCATCGGCTTCGGACGGAAGATACTCTCTTCACTAATCCGCGACCCAAACCCACCAGCTAATAATACTACTTTCATATTCGATTTTTATCTACTATATTCTTAAGAAAATGCGCAGGGTTACCGACCCAGACTTCTTCAGCCGGGACATCCATTGTCACTACACTTCCTGCGCCTATCATGGCATTTTCTCCTATAGTAATACCACAAACGATTGTACTATTTGCACCTATAGAACATCCTTTTCTTAAAATGGTTTTAGCATATTCAGCCAGATGTTGCTTGGAGCGAGGATAGAGGTCGTTGGTGAATGTCACATTCGGGCCTACAAAAACATCGTCCTCTATTGTTACTCCATCCCATAGTTGCACACCGCATTTGATGGTTACATTATCGCCTATTTGCACATCATTCTCAATCAGTACATGTGCGCAGATATTGCAGTTTTCGCCAATTTGTGCCTTAGGTAGCACTACGCAAAATTGCCATATGTTGGTTGATTCAGGTACCTGCGCCTGACAATCTGATAATGGATGGATCATGATTCTATTTACAATTTTGTCATTTATAATTTACCATTTCGTTTTTGACTCTCCCTCACACTCTAATCGCACGTGGAGACCATATCTATCTAATTCAAAATTGGGAGGGAGTTTCGTTTGCATATTGATTATTGATTAATGGTGAGTGCGCTTTGCGCTAATGGTGGATGATGAGAATGATGGTTATTCCTTAATACGTTATTACTCCTTTCGCACACATTCCCTGCACGCATTGCATCCGCAACAATCTATTTATTTATTATGCTTTGCATTATGCATACTAATTAACTCATTATCATTTATTAACACTTAAATGCAAATCATAATCATCCGCATTATCTTTGATTCTTTCTACACGCTCGATACATTCATCAATATGTTCTACAAAATAATCCCATGTAACTAAAGGGATATAACTGGACTCACCATACCATATAGTATCACCTTTTGTACATCTTTGCTTATTCGCAGTATTCAGATTGAACATATTATCTTTTAATATAGTAAACATCCAATTGTTATTAATACAGCGACAACCAGACGCACAGCATGTCATATTTTCTATAGCATAAGAATAACTCCCATTTTTATCTGGTATAACTACGCCTAAGATACCATTCCTGTGACTTGTACCATTCTCACGATGAATCTCACGGATTGAATAGTATATCTCCCATGGTATCCATTGAGACTTATCCAATTTACCAAACTCTTTCATACCTGCTGAAATTAACACAACAGTACATGTTGTTGGGAAAATTTTATCTTTCAGATGATTATAGATGTATTCATCAGACTTATCTGATAAATCATCATCTCCTTTTTCTCCATAATAAGAATGACTCGTTACTGACAATTTCTTCTCCAACAAGTCCACATAATCTCTTCCCCATGTTGGTGGAACAGCTTCGGGTAAGGGTCTCACATTAGTATCTTTATACTTATAAGAAACAAAAATATTATGCCCCATATAATTTTATTTATAAATAAAATTGTTTATGCACTAAAATCTTTTTTCAAATAATTCTGTATCTAGTAAAATATAAATTGCCGTTTAAAGTTTTTGAATACTAACAATCTAATCATCAAGATTATTATCATTTTCATTGGATATTCAACAATTCCTTAACTAAAGAAGTATATGTCAATTCCGTTTCCAACCGCAAATCATATATCCTCGGATTTTCATCGTATATAAACTTTGCTGCTGCTCCGGTACTAGCTACAGGAAAGACTTTAGCCTCAGGATGATATTTTCTAAAAAGATTAAATTCTTCTTCTACTCCCTCCATCCCTCCTACGAAGAATGCAGCCTCATACTCATTACCACACAACATACACTTTCTCATCTCTAGTAAACTATCCTCACGATTCCCCATATCTTGGATCTTAATTATATGAGCCACTTCTTCATTCTCTAAAGGAAAGTACTTCTCAAAATGTTTTGATTGATATAATGTAACATGCTGATTGGCTTCCTTCCCATAGTGACGAAGCACTTGCGCTATCAACTTTGTTATAGATGGATGTCCTCCCCAAATGAGTCTGCAATCGTTCGATAGCAATACCGACGTTATTGCCAACACAGCATCGCGTATGGCTATTACATCAGCAGTTTCATAGTACTTCGGATCTCTTGCGGCCGATGGAATGCTAGCCGACAAGAATATATTCAATTGTCTTGTAGCCATATCGCAAAGTCTTTCTTTTTAATCGTTTTAACTTCTAGAGAAGCATTCAACCAATCCAGATGGGCAACCCACTTACTCTTAATACGTAGGTCATCATAGATTAGATGAAGTTTCACATTGGGACAATTTAGCATTTCTTTAAATTCTAAAGAGTTATAACAGTCATATGATTGTGGCACTCCTACTGCTGGAATGAAAATATTCTTAGGTTTTCCGGCATCATATTCTACCAAATACTTATATTCTTGCACCAATTGACGCCCAGCTTTTTCTGCTTCTTTGATAAATTCTCCCACCAAATCATCTTGTCTTGCAGCCATATTGCGTGCACGCAGAGACTCTACCCTATGAGTGATTTTTTCGATGACCCCATCCTTCAAAAGACCATCTTCTATATCGTCATCATTCAAAAGCATCTTTTCGCACAATTCATTATGGGCATCCAGCTTTTGCCCCGGCCATACAATCGCCAGCACTCCTATGCGCTTTTGATTGGCATTGGTAATCTCTTCCTGACACCATTTGCTATTGCTAAAGTTCTCCGTATACAATTGTATCAACACATCGCAATCCGACAACCGATGATTTAACTCATCCTGGAAATCCTGCGCTGCTGCAATGGAATAGTCATCCAAAAAAGTATCATAATTGCAACGATTTAAAGCATCGAATAGCTGATTAGCTATTTTAGCAGAATTGATTCTTCGGTAACTGATAAATAATTTTCGCGTTTGCCGCAGTAGCCGCAATGATTCAAAGGCATAGTTCACAAATTTATCTACATCATTTGACGAATATGGTTTGCCATTCATTTGACGAATCAATTCTGGTATCTCATTATCAAAGTTATCTTCTTTAAAGAAAACTGGTATAATAGCATCTCCGTTCTCCAACAACACTTTCAAGATTTCCTTATCACAATTGTCATGATTCTCTTTTCCGAAGTAATAGGCAAATGCAGGTTGCTTATTGTTGTATGTCTGTTCAAAATTCGATGCTTCAATTAGTTCAAACGCATCACAAAGCAAACCCATTTCGTGGATTTTCTCTTTGAGACGTTTCCCTATTTCCGCACATGCCGGATTCGCCACATCACCCATGAATATGATTTGATATTTATATGTCATCATAATTTGCCTAATACGTTCCGGCTTTCTCAATAGCTTCTTCAATAAGTTGCTCAATATTCTCTTTAATATCATTGTATGCATATTCACTAGATATATACCTCGTTTTGAATGCTGTCACATAATTAGACAATCTTGCTCCATTCTGGGTATATATCTGATAAAATGGATTGGCTCCCGCCAAACATTGATCTCCATTTTGATCTTTCAAACGATCAATATAGATTCCGACAATACCTTTATTCAACTCATATGCTTTCTCTATCTCATATTTTACCCAAGGCCTTGTTGAAGTTGTATTCCCTATGAGTACCGATGCATGAACGCATAGCCATCTGTTCATCTATCCGCCTCTTAATATCCGCATCGCTCTTTTTTCTCACCTCTTCCCAATCGTTATCACTGAATGTAGATGAGTCATCTACCTTTCCCATGTTCCGTACTTGGCTTGCTCTCCAAGCATCCTTCTTGTATTCAAAACTAAAAAAACGCGTCTTTTCATTGTCTTTGATATTTTTCTTTATCTTTTCAACCAGTCGGCGAGTGTTATCTTACTATCTCTAAATTCGACAAAATACGTACCTAAAGAGTATTGGTTCATATTCGTAATTATAGGATATATCTGTAAATATTCACTTCCGATAAACACACTATCTCGTGTCTCCTTTATTGGCATAATAGCGATATTTTCACTATACCGAAATGCGTCACCGTACCCTAGTTCCCAATTGCACCATTTAGAAGAAATAGCCGCCTCTGTTGCCAGTAATATAAATTTCTTACATGAACGTATTTTTTCTTTAATACGCATCGCCGTGTAACCTGATGTACTCGCAGGCATTCCGCTATCATTCCAATCTACATATACACTTACCCCAAGCCGTTTTAATTCACTTATCACATTTTCAAGAACGACTCCATCACCATGATAATGTGATAAAAATACTGTCACTTCATAAGAAAAGGCTCTTCGCTCCAATGCTACCTTAGATTCATTCAAACGGGATGAGAATAAGCGAGCATCACTTCTTGCTGTATTTAACTGTTCTTTAGATATTATATTTTCCATATGTCAATATTTCTTAATTTCGCTTGCAAAATTAAGAAAAAAAAATGACATATACAAATGTATATGACATAATTTTAAATTTTTCTCAATTTTGCATTGATTTTTACACCTCACAGGGATATAAAGTGGCTATTTATATATGTTGGTTGATTCTGGGACTGGGGTATGTCAATCGGATAAGGGGTGAATCATAGTTTATAATTTACCTATTTAATTTTTTATATTACTTGCATTCCTTTTCTTCCTCACGCACAAATCGCATGTGCAGACCATATCTATCTAATTCAAAATTGGAAGGGAGGGTTTTCATAATTATATTGCTAGTTGATTAATGGTGACGAGCTGCGCCCTTAATGGTGCGATAATATTGATAATTGATTAATGGTGAGCGCGCTTCGCGCAATGGTGTTATTTCTTCAATCTTTTTTTGACGGTTATGATACTTGCTGTAAGCATGCGCATTATTTCTTCAGCATCAGCATTCAGGCTGTTAAAAAGTTTTTCATCTATGGAGTCTGTAGCATTGAGAAGTTCAAGCCAATAAAGTGTTTCGTTGCATTCCTTCTGTGCGATAGCCAACTTGTGCACAAAATCCACCTCGCTTTCAGCCACAATTGCTTCACGATGGTTTGCGCCGATGGCGGTACCGGAACGCTGAATTTGATCGGCTATATTATATTCGTGCTTCTGCTCATTGAGATAGTTTTTGAGTTTAACTATCCTAATGGCAAAAGCCATAAACTTTTCTTTATATATTTGATCTTTTAAGTTCATCATTTCATCATGTATTGCAACCGCAGTTGTCTATATTATTTATATTTGCCACTTACGAGAGACATACGGGACAGATACGAGAGAAATATATTTTTGAGCTTCCTTTAATCAATAAATAAGCTAATATACTAGTTTTAAGACTCTCACATAGAGCATATTATCGTAAAATAAAATCAATTCTACGTGTGGTTGTTGGATGATTCTCCTAATCACTAAAATTAAGCGTTGTTGAACGCGTGAATATTACTAGTTTCTTGCATGCTCGTGAAATCGCTACGTAAAAATTCTTTTTATCTAAATCTTGTGCATTAAGGATAATCACATTATCAAATTCAAGTCCCTTTGTTAGTAATGTCGTACCAAAACAGCGCCCTGATATTTTTCTTCCTGTTTGGCGGACGATATTCTTTTGATGTACCATATTATCATAAACTGCTGTCACAGACGAACTATCAGCATCTTTCAATGCTTTCATGACACTATGGTACAATCCCGGACGTTTAATCTTACATCTTAATTCATTTCTAAAAGTAGAAATAAGTTCATATAATTTTTGATGAGATGGATTTTCCCAAAAAGCATTGTATATCTCACTAAGTTTTCTACTTCTTGCACTATCAGGTCCTTTTTTGTGGATGATATGACTTTCATCTATCCATTTAGTATAAGCAGAACTATTAAATGTTAGCCTGTCTAATATATCGCATATTTTTTTATATCTCTTTCGAATTCTCGAAGAATGACACATAACATCATCAATTTCCTTTGAGCATCCATAGTATTTTTTTTCATCGATTGCATCAAGAAATTTAAAACCATGTGAATAATCTAATTTTAGCAAAATATCGGCACGTTCACTTGTAGAAATAATGTGTCCATCACTTGCCTTATTGGGTATTACCATCAAAACACTATCTGCTTGGATTTTTGCAATATTGGGAGCTACCCTTAAATAAAAATCTACATCCTTTTCTTCTTTGATTTGTTTTATGATTATACTTTCACATTGATAATTCATTAATTCCAACTCCCCTTGTCCTTCTATTTTCTTTCGTATTTCATATATTTTTTGTCCCAATTCAGCGCAATTACTTGTGTTCTGCCAACGCCATGGAATAGTTAAGAAATTAAATTTCTGGAAATTTGATAAATCACTATTAAATGAAACCAAGTCTTCAAAATCGTATATGCCTTGAAGTTCATCCCCTAAAAGATGTATAGGCAATATATTGCTCAACTTATCAATAAATACATACTGCTGTTTTGAACAATCCTGAAACTCATCAACGTAAAGTGAATCATACGAATATGATAAAACTTTACGTAATAATGGTCGTTCAAATAATGATGTAGCTTTAGTGATAATTGTGAGAAAATAACTTTTATCCTCAATTGTTGGCAATTCAGTATGTTTTGAGTAGGAATGTACAAATCTTTGAGCAAATCCCATAATTGTCTCTATATGAACCCAATTAGATGGAATGTCTTTAGATTTCATTTTTTCTTTTATGGAAGCAATTCCTGCATGAGTATGTGTTAGTAAAAGTGGTTTCCTCCCTAGTTCATGTTCAATACGCACACAATCCGTTAGAACATGAGTTTTCCCATGTCCTGCCGGTGCTGTTAATAGAGCCCTATCACATCCCACAAATTGTCTTATTGCTTCGTCCATGCAATTATTGCGTTGTATTCATTTTCTAAGCATGTTCCAGTTAAAGACGGAAGTGCTTTAACCCATGCCCTTCCAAGTACTTCACCATTCTCAATGTTTTTATACCATGCTCCGTTCTTTGATTTAGCTCGTGTGCTCCACAATATACGTAGATTATTTTTTTCTTCATCAGTTCTATTTAAGTATTCATCAATTGACGATATACCAGACTCAGAAAAAACGTCTTTTTCTGGTAGATTATCCACCACGTATTTTACGATGTCAACTATACATCCATCAGGTAAATCCGAAAATAGTTGCTGTTCTATAGCTTTCCCATTTTCACACATAACTAAAGTGATGTCTCCACGACTCTTTACTTGATCACGCATAGCATAGACAGCATTATTATCATCGTCGCAGAAAACGAGACATTTATACCCCGCATCTGTCATCCTAATAGCATAATCGAAAAATTTATTATTACCTCCAGCATCAACAACAACAATTCCTCTAAGTGCAAGTGGGGTTTCACCTTGCTGAATATTGGATTGGTCAAATGCCCTAACTATTCCTACTTCAGTAGCTCCCTCACAAAATATGATTTTCTTTGCAAAAAAGGCATCAGGCTTGGCTCTTAAGACACCTTGAAGGTCATTATCTAATTGAAAAAGATTCTGCGCTCCTTCTCGCATCAGGTATATATCAGTCGCATTTGGTTCTAATATGGCATCGTGTGAATGTGTAGTATAAAATACTTGCCCTTTTTTATGTTCCTTGAGTTTTCTTGTGATATGGCGAACTCTATCCGGTTCTAAACCTTGTTCAACTTCATCAATTAGTACAATCCCCCCATCAGCAATCATTGTCTGTTGAATTGCCATTGATAACAGTCGCTTACTTCCTTTTCCAAATTGGCGGTATGGTACATCCCCAATATGTAAACTGAAATTACTTTCAGTATAAGCATTTTCTTTGTATTCCAACAAAGTTTTCAATTCGGAAACTTCTAATCCTAGAGTTTTTGCTTCTGCTATGATATTGGCTACAGAATCATCAAATAATGACAAATCGGTTAGTTTCTTTGCTTCAGTATGGGCAGTGCGCACAACATTTGCCAGTAATGTGTCAATTTGTGTCCGGTCTTCTACACTTTTCCATAATATTCGATGTAATGGAGATAAGCGATTATATGAAAAATGATTATCTACATAATCGTTTATCATAAACATATTAAAAAGAGCCCTATCTTGTCCACTGATTTCCTTTTCATCTTGATCAGAACGCTTACTTCGCACATACCATTTGGGCTCTAAATCAGAATTAACAATCAGTTTAACACATAGCAATGGTATATCATTGTCACTATTGTCATCTTCTATGTCATATGAAACAGCACCATCTGCTTTAAGGATTCCAAGATATAAACCAAATTTGTCATCACGCAAAAGTTCTGTCGGTAACTCTATCAACTCTGCTTCTATCTCAATGGTGTTATTAGTATCACAATTATAGAAGTCTACATCCGTAAAATTAAAATTCCACCTTGGAGTTAGTACTGCTTGTATGGCATTAAGGATAGTACTCTTTCCACTATCTCCACGCCCAATTAGGACAACTGTTTTTGTGTTAAAAACTTGGTAAAATTCTTTTATGCCTCTATAATTTTTTATAGATAAAGAATGTATAAATGCCATAAAATTGCTTTATTTAAACGAATCTATATTTTTTTATCGTCATCTTCTATCTTATACTGCTACTCTTTGCATGGTTCTCTTAGATTGATATAAATTTACGCTTCGTTCTTCCATCGTAGTTCCATCGAATTTGTTTCGTGTTTAGCAGCCGACTTATTTTATAATAAGTGCTTTCATGGTGTGAATTTTTCTCTATTTTTCAGACTTTATTTGATATTTAACCCTATTTTAGAAAAATAATCATTCTGTAAGGGCTCATATTTATCTTTAATCCACCGATAATTAGGAAGTTGCTTTATAGTCGCATCAATATTTTTAAGGTCTTCATGCCATTGAGATGGTATATTATTCCATTCCTTACATCTAACCAAACATATACCAATGTGCTCAAGCGCATAATTTTCGTTTCCTAAAGGTTCTTGCATTTGTAATCCAGTTAGTAATACTCCAAAGAAATAATATATCGCTTGAGGATAATGCCCCTGAAATTCAGCTATCATTGCCATTGTACAATGATGCAAATGTGCATTGCGGATTTGCTCTGCCGCAATTTGAAGTTGTTGATGTTTGATTGTCTCAAGAGCACTTTTCAATTCATTCTCATATATTTTCTGTGAACTCTTAATTTCCATCACATTGACAATCTGCGAACCGACCGCAATAGTCACAATCACTCCCAACAAGGCCACACATACCCCAATAAATGTTTCGGGTAAAATGACCGAATGAGGAATTGTCTCAAACATCCATAATGCGAATACCAATAGGCACAATAACAACGCTACTATAGAAATAAGTAGTGCCAACGTTATTTTTTTGTTGTTATCTTTCTCGGTCATATTATTTAATTTGTTTCTTACTATTCTGTTTGTCTACAAGTCATCTACCGCTCATCGGTCGGTTGTCAGTCGATGATTTGAATCATTTATCTTCGAGGTCATTTAACTCATTTTCTATCTCCTCTACCGATGGTAATACAGCTTGGATATCTTGAGGGAGTTGCTGCCGGGCTAATTCGTATTAAGATATTCCTATCAGCGCATTGATTCGTAAGTACAAAATTGCATTTCGAAATCAGCAGCAGGTTGCTGACGATTTGCATTCACCAATTCGTCAGCAGGTTGCCGACGATTCTCTGATAGAGAGGAATATAGATTATAAAAATACTTTGTGTACTTCAGGTTTGTAGGAGAACAACCTTTCTTGACATTAAGTGCGGTGACCAAATCTCTACTTAGGTTCTCATAGAAATGCGTACCATATTTATTGTCAAATTGCCGTTCCGTAATGTCTTTGCCTACTGACCAATAGAAACGGAGCATCTCACTATTCACTCGAATAGATGCCTTAATCTGACTCTGACGATAACGCAGACTCAGTTCCTGGATCCACTGTTTATACTCTGCATCTATATGTAATAATTGGCTCATATGTTTTCGTCAAGCAGCAATACGTTGCTGTCCTAATTGCACAAGCTATTGTTTCACTCTCCTTTATATTTCAAAAACTCATCGTAATCACGGATGTAGTCGGCGGCGGCATAGATAGCATCGGTCAAAACAAGACATACACTTCCGGACGAAAAGCCTTGTTCTGCAGACCATATTCCGGGTGGGATTAAAAGTCCGTAATAGGGTTGCTTGAGGGTTATGATATCTCTGTTTTTTCCATCGTCAATCATCACTTCGAACGAACCACTGACAGCTATCAAAAACTGCTGATCTTTAATATGCGCATGGGCTCCGCGACTCTCACCTCCAGGCACATCATATTGGTAAAATACGCGTTTAATTTCAAACGGGATATCCCCCCCCCCTCAATGGGAGTTATGCTGCCCTGCGGGGCTTTAAACTTGCGTAAATCGATAATTTTGCAATCTGCTATAGTCGTAGTTTTACTCATTGCTGTTCTTGTAGCTTAAAAAGTCATAATAATTGCGCATGTAGTCTGCGGCATCGTAATGTTCGGAAGCCAAACAGAGGAGAACGGCTCCAGACGAGAAGTCATCCAAGTCACGCCAGATACCTGGTACTATCAATAGCCCTTGATAAGGGCGGTTAAGGGTAAATGCCTTTTTATTTTTCCCATCATTGAGCGTAATCGTAAACGAGCCGTTCGCAGCTATGATGAGTTGATATAATTGCTTATGTGCGTGTGCGCCCCGGCTTTCGCCACTTGGCACATCATAAAGGTAGTAGATACGTTTGATAAGGAAAGGTATATCCGCTCCCCCTTCAATAGGAGTCAGATTGCCTCGCGGATCATGTATCTTACGCAAGTCAATAATCTTGCAATCATGTATAGTTGAGTGTTTCATCGTGTTTATTATTTCTATTTGATTCGTTGTTTCTCTACTCGCTTCTTACGAGATACATACAGGACAGATACGAGAGGATAAGTTCTTTACACTATGCTTTGTATTTGTTGGATTACTTCTTTTTTCAGTTCGTATTTGTCTCTTGACAAATAAACATAGAACATCTTTTGAGATTTTTCTATAGTTTTTGGAATAAGGTCATTAATGTCTACAAGTGCACCATTAATACAAATCCACACAACACCATCAATGAATGTGAATGGCTTGCAATCTGCCATCAATATAGAATAATCTTGATTTCTGACTAACCCCATATCATCTAGTTTTGCTTCTATTTTTGCTTCGTTAAGTGTACCTTTGTTATTCTTGAATAGTGACTCATATTCAGCTGCAGTTTTCCATATTGGACGCTGCTTATATTGTCTTGACAACCACTCTTGAGCATAGGCATTTTTTTTGAATGTTTGTCGCAACATCTGCAGAATAGTATCGTCAGATAGCAAATACAAACTTTGATCATGGATTTTGTACTCGGGTTTAAGGAAACATTCAAAATTGAATATCCTCTTCAGTGTTTCCTCTTTTCCCATTCCCTCTTCCCCTCCATATATGGCTGCTACTGTTTCTATCGCCTTACTTAGTATATATTGATCGTATTTAACATTCTGATGACAAAACACCCACCTGTTTTGGAAGTCCTTAATTTGCGCAAGACTTTCTATCTGGTTGATTGCATTTTTTGTAAAACACAATTCAAGCTTACCATTAGCCGGATTTTTAACTATTATAATGGATCGTAATAAACGTTCAGTCTGGATACGAGCTGATGAAAAACCAGCAGCCCATTGATCCCTTACAGCATAGTCTAATCTATCAGCATCTACCTCACCATGCAGAACTTTTATGAAACAATTAACTAATTGTTTCTCAATTGTATTATCCCTATTATATTGGCATCCTATAATCATACGAACTCCAAATTCCGCATCTCCCTCTAACCTATCTACAGCGTCTCTGAAAAATGTTGCCAAAAGGTAAGCACTTACTTTTTCATGAGGTTTTGCCTCTGGCATTAAATCTATATCCCTCAAGAATTCTTCATTATTGATAACCTCACAGAGTTTATCACAGAGCATCTTAGGCTGTCCGATATCATAATAATGTTCAAAAGTATGAGAAAAAGGAGCGTGACCTACATCGTGGAGCAAACAGGCAATCTTATATGATTCTATTACCTTTTTCCAAAATGGTTTAATCTCATCAAAAAGTTCACTGGCAATGTTGTTATATAGCCATTCCACTACAATAGAACCTATATGAAAAACGCCGATGGAGTGAATAAATCGATCGTGGCGTGCACACGGATAAAGAGAACGTACGCTCGACTGTTCCACGCGCCTAAGTCGCTGGAACAATAAAGTGTCTATAATAAGACTACAGTAACTTTCGGGTATCCTAATGTTACCATGAACCGTATCATGAAAAATCTTGTCCTTCATCATAGATAAGCTTCAAGTGCGTGAAAAGCCACCATATCAGAAATAGCTGCACGGCGAAATTTAGACCCCGTAATACGAATACATTGACGGTCAATAATTATACTATCAGGGTATACGTATTTTACTGCACGCAGAGATGAATACGTAATGTCTATATAAACATTTCCAATAGCAGGCTCTGCATTATTGCGAATCTCCCTTAAACGCTGATATGAGATCTTCCTACGTTGGGGATGTTTCTTAAAGTATGATTGCAATACGATTTCACTATTTATGATTCTGCACATATTCAATTATATTAGACAATTTGACGTGATAAATTTGAGTTTACTTATAATTATACTATTTATCGCAAAGAGGACATTTGTCTTCATTAACTCTTCTGTAAATTTCTTGCATTGTGGGGATAAACGAACCTCTCATGTTTAGACTTGCCATAATCATATACCCTTATTCGTGTCGGGCGCAACTTTTATTTACCTAATATATTATTTTTTATTCGATACCACGTATCTATTCTTCCATTGGGGGCGATTTGCAGCGTGTAATAATCACCTCCGAACTCTATGGCCTTATCACCAGTCCAGTACATACGTCCTGCTTGGTTATCTCTTTTCTCATCATAATCATCAGCTATTACACCCACTACTCCTTTTATTGCATACTCAAAATCTGCAAAATTCCACATCAACTTTGTCTTTTCTGCAATTGGCTGATATACAACTGATGTTTCATTCACATGACGTAGCAATATGTGCAAATAGCCCTCCAAATCTAAAAATATTGCATGTTTATGTGCCAGTGTATTTAATCGTATAGGGTAAAACGTCATTAATTCTGCAAACAGCATAGCCAACTGCTGTGGTTGCTTTTGCTTCATTTGTTTAATATTTGTTCCACATCCACTCAGTGCATTTTCAAAAATAGATAACTTTCTCCCCCAATCCCGTCTTTCTAAAATTCCTAATGCCTCTTCTTCCTTATTATCCAACTCTCCCTCGATTTCTTTCTTTGTTCTTATCATCGACAAAACCACCTCTTCCTTGATATGCCCATTCGCTTCATGTGACATTCGAGTTTCTTCCGCCGTCATTGCGTCGGGATAATAAAGTAGTTTCACTGCAAAATATTCATTCCATTCATGCGGACATAGTTCTCGATTATTTTTCACACATTCTTCATAGATATGCTGTATCATCCCAACAGTATCACAATAGGTGATATCAGAAGGAAGAGGAATCTCTAAACGATGAGGTTTCCGAACAGAGTCCTTTACATACAAGTTCTCGCTAGGCATCGGCAACGCATAAACCATCATGATATCTTCAATATCTATTCCTTCTTCTCTCAAACTCTTAATTTGTCCTTTTGATAATCTATAGTTTGTCTCATTAAATCGCACTCTGCCATATGTCTTACTACCCGAAAGATATATTTGTTCAAATATTTCACGTTCTTTAGGAGTATAAGCGATCGTCGCTGTAAAATCCGCTCCGTATTTCTTAAAGGCTTCACTTCCGGGTTTTAACGTATAATTCGCAACATAATCCTCTCTTCCAACATATTCATACAACCGTTCCTGCCAGATATCTTCTAGCAAACCCACAGAAGGAATACCGCCAAAATTGTCAACTACCACCCCATTGGGTAATTGAGAATTAGAGACCTGTCCCTCATTATTTACGGATTCTAAACTCATAAATTTCCTGCTCAATTTATTAACTCCCAATTTCTCTTTTTAGTTCATCCATTTCTGAAATTCCAGCCACAATGTTTCGTATTGTCCCTTAATCCAATGATAGTTTGGCGTTTTACGGAGAAGTTGATCCACATTCCTCAATTCTGCTTGCATTTTCTCCGGAATTTTCCAAGTACCTTCCTTTACGTTTAAACAATTGCGTAATTCATTGAAAATATAATCTTCATTTCCAAGTTGCACTTTCATTTGCAAATACTCATATAGAGCACATGTGTAATAGAAACACGCCTTTCCGAATTGTCTATCACCCTGCATGGATTTCGCTATATTTCAATTATGCAAGTGAGAATTGCGATGCTGTTCCTCTTCTATCTGTTCTTGTTGTCGTTGGATTTTCTCAAGGGCGGTTTTGAGTTCCTCTTCATATTTCCGCTGAGCACTCTTCACTTCCATAACATTGATAATCTGCGAACCAACAGCTATAGTTACGATAACAGCCAACAGCGACACACACGCCCCGATAAAACTATCAGGAGTAATAACAGCGTGCGGAATAACCTCAAACACCCATAATGTAAGAACCAATAGGCACAATAACAGCGCTACTATAGAAATTAGCAGTGCCCACGTAGATTTTTTTTCTTTATTTTTCTCACTCATAGTATTTTATTATTCTCTCGGTTGTGAGTCGGTCATCTCCCGCTCGGTAGTCGTCATCATTTATCAGTTTTCATTAATCGCTTTGTTTCACGCAGTTCTTTTTGCAGGAGTTCCATGCGTTCCCTCAGTTGTTCTTGCGTCGGAAGCATATCCTTGATGCGTACATTATTATATGTTGCCACTCCCATTGGTGTGCTGATGCCACGGAAAGACCATTGGACATCGGCTTTATTCACATCCGAACAAATAAGCAAACCTATCGTTGGGTTGTCATTATCGGCTTTCAACAAATCATCCACTGCATTGACATAGAAATTCAGTTTGCCGGCAAACTCCGGCTCCTATAATGGCAATTTTACTCATATTTCGCTAATATGTCCTTTAATTGTTGTGCTCGTACTGATGTATAGTGTCTTTTCATGTATTGCTGGTATTGATCTATAGGAATCGGTTCCTTTAGTGCTTTATCCATCAACATTTCGAACTGCTCGTAGGATTCTATTGAAGGGCAGAATCGGTTCAACTCAAAATGCTCCGTGTCTGCGTTCGGAATATATCTGCATAACACATGACATCCCGCTGCTAGCATTTCTAAGAACCGAGGGGTTACATGATTAAAATTTTTTAGGCCTTCTCTTAACCCATATAGCATTGACGTAGCATATAACGTTACTTTGGATTCACGAATTATCCGTACGTAATCCTCGCGAATACCCCCATACAGGGTCGTTGCTATTATTCGCGTAGTATTTATACTCACCGCTATCATTTTTTCGATACACGTATGTCACATTAGGATGTTCAGTAACATATTTTTCGAAGAAAGATTTCATTGTAGTTTCCTGATTACCAACCAACGCAATATCATATTTCTTTTGCTGCAAATACTTCTCATCAAATGCATATTGATCCGGCAGCGATAATGGTAAGTACTCAATCTTAATATCCGGACATAAATCCTTATGCTCGTTCAAGAAATTGTATGCATCTAAGCAGGAAATTAACACAAGCGGGTGCTCTCGGTAAGCACAATTGAATTGTGGCAACTTTTCCTCCGGAAGATGGAAATCGATAATCCAAGGTATAATATGCTTACTGTTGAATCGTGGTTGCTCGACCGGATCCATATCAAAGCAAAGACTCATTCTATGCGGATACAGGAATTCGCGCAATACAGGAATTTGACGTAAATATTTATTACGCATATTCCGATACATCAAATATGGACGATATTCATGATACAACGGAATATTCAGCGTACCACTGATGATATTTTCCCATTCATACACCAAGTCAAAAAAGAACCGATGCTCAAAGTCGCATTTAGTATTGATATAGGATAGTTGCATAATTTTACATATATAATTTACCCTTTAAAAAAGACAAGCCATTTTGACGATGTTGTTCAATCTTCTGATTAACAAGATTATACTCAATTGATTTATTTATATCCACATCATCTATTTTATCAATAAATCGATCGGTTAGTCCCATAATATCCAATAACGTTTTTACCCTGTCCGTATTCCATATCTGACGAACATAGAACGGTTTATTGAATATCACAGAGAATGCTGTTCCATGAAATGAAGAGGAAACCACAAAATCAGCGTTACGAAATAGCGAAATAAATTCAATGGGACCAGCTGTTACCATATAACCTTCTTCTTTATTAACATGCTCCACTCCATCAGATAATCTAATAATGCGCAAGTGCTTTTTTTCTGCTAAATAATGTGCTATACGTGTCGTTCCCTCATCCTTTTGGAAATCGTAAAAAAGCAAATAAGGTTCTTTTACAATTCTACGTGGATTAATCTTTTCCCATTCTTCTTTTAGTAGTAAGAATGTAGGATCAATTATCAATTCAACCTGTTTGTAGAATAAATGATGCACATTTAAAAATTCCTGTAGATTCTTCTCCCTCACAGATACGCCTGAGAAACGAGACAATGCATCTTTAATATACGCTTCATCATTATCCGATATTGCCAAGCTCCCCATGCTTGCTGCGTACGATATTCGTTTGTCGGTATTGGAATCCTTGATTCCCCAAAATATATCATCAAATCCATACTCGAATTTCGACCATATCTGATCACTACCATAGATTATAGCATCTAACTTCTCTCCATTATACGGTTGGTCATTAAGGTAAGTATGTAGAAATTTTTCGAAGTTGTTCTCCCTCCCTCTTTTGGTAACATATACAGGAAGATACCATTTATATAGATACTTAGGATAGAGCAACATTTCCTTCAACGAACTCTTGAAAAATGGACGAGGACTCCACTGTGTTAATGGATTAGAACGTCTATCAGTCATAACCACATTATGCCCCATTTGCTCAAGAACTTTCTTGAGCGCATAGCCTTGAAGCATAGCACCATAGTTATGGACGTAATGTACCGTGCAAATTCCTATATTCATCTTACAAATAGGTCACAATTTCTTTTGCTTTCCTTCTCTTTGATGTCACGAGATTAAACTCTTCTTTAGGGTTACCGCATGCAATAAATGCCACAACCTCTTGCGAAGCAGGAATATTTAATAATCCATGAATCTGTTGCTGAGACTCCACATCTGCGTACCAGTTGAGTGGTATAGCAGCCACTTGATGATAGTGCAGTGCATACAACAGATTCATAATATAGATTCCTGCATCAACATATCCCCCAAACCATTCTTCGCCACTTCCCCAGGATTGCAGTTCAGTCGATATCACCAATAGCGGGCGAGCATTATCAGCAAAGCTCCTTTCATGATTCTGCAAATCAACCAGTTTCTCTATCAATTGTTTGTCATATACTGCATATACTCGCGTTGCTTGACGATTGCAGGCAGATGGTGCATTCTGCGCCAAATCAAAAGCCTTATCCATAATTGCCTTAGGCACTTCTGTTCCGTCAAAGTCACGAATTGAATGCCGAGATGCCGAGAACTGAGCAAAAGACTTCTGGATATTCTCAAAATACACCTGCTTTGTTATATGCCTGGTATGCGACAAGTGCCAATGTCCTTCTGTTCGCTGTAGTATGTCATCAATGGATAGTTGCAAATCTTCACGCAAAGAAACACCTTGTTCCTTATGCAGCTGATCATACTCAGCTATCACGCCTAAGGTATCTTCCAACCGAGAAGGATAATCGCCATAAGTATCCAAATACAAATTGCATAGCGACACTAATTTACGCATCTTTGGCTGCCCGAAGCCATAGCGTTTCTCATTCATTGCCAGTCCTTTCTCTATCGAATGATACGAAATCACCATCTGTGATAACATCTGCTCGGCAGACTGTTTATGATTGACTGAATATTTAAGAACTTTATGTAGATGACGCAAATATAACGGGGTAGTTGTCCGTTCTTCTAATATACGTAATGTCCTCTTATTTTGACCATACGACGTTAAATAATTCCATATCTTTCGTATTCTATTCATTGTTCTATAATCCACTTGTGAGGTAATAACATAATAGAAGAATTATCCTTATAGAAACGACCTGTTCCATAAATATCGGCCTCTACAATCTCAAATTCAAATGCACTCTCTATCCAATCAATATCTTTCTCATACTTATCCCATAAACGTACATTCACTTTATAATTCCCTATAGACAATGGGAATCCGTCGTAATCGACGCGGATAACATTTTCACCATTATGAAGATTGATCTTATCGTCACTCGCAAAACGCGAATTGGAAGAAAAGACCATCACACCCATCGGATTATACACACTATACATAAGGGTGCAGTTATCTATTTCTTCATTCGACTGTATACTCATTCTAAATGATGCCGGCTGCTGCAGCAGCACTTGCGTATTCGATTTATCATCTATTATCAGTTCGAAGTTTGAGAATCGAGCCAATCCGGTGCCTTTACGGTCTTTTCTATCCAAGAGAGAGATACCGCTCTGCAAGGAATCATTATCCAATAGATAATGTGATATTGTTTCATCAACTGTGGTATCTAACTTGACCATACCTTGCTCGAGGAGTACACCGCGTGTGCAGAGGGCTTTGACGGAGGCCATGTTATGGGAAACAAACAGCACCGTTCGGCCTTGGCCTTGGGAGACGTCTTTCATCTTGCCGATGGCTTTCTTTTGGAACTCGGCGTCGCCGACGGCGAGGACTTCGTCCACAATCAAAATCTCCGGCTCCAGGAAAGCGGCGACAGCAAAGCCTAAACGAACCGTCATACCGGAACTATAACGTTTGACAGGGGTATCTATATATTTTTCACAACCACTGAAATCAATAATCTCATCCAGTTTACGGTCTATCTCCGCTTTGGTCATGCCTAAGATGGCGCCATTCATGTAGATATTTTCCCGTCCCGTCATTTCACCATGGAAGCCCGTGCCGACCTCCAAAAGAGCCGCAAGACGGCCTCGATAATTGATGGTGCCCACAGTCGGCGTAGTCACACGAGAGAGAAGCTTCAGCAAAGTTGATTTGCCGGCGCCATTTTTACCGATGATGCCAACGACATCACCCTCCTCTACCTTAAAGTCGATATCGCGCAGCGCCCACACAAAGTCAGAGTTAGCCTTAGCGGCACGGTCATTGACATCACCAATCTTGAGGTACGGATCCTCATGGTGAAGCACAGCTGTCTGCCACCAACGATTAAGGTCCTGGCTAAGTGTGCCTGTGCCAACCAAACCCAAACGATATTGCTTACCAACATGATTAAATTCTATAGCTGTCATGATTTATATTGATTATTTCTTTCTTGGCTAATGATATTGCGCCATCACAGTTTATAAACATATAAAAAATGATAAAATTTGCGCAAAGATACTTATTTTTTTTGACTTATGCAAATTTATTTGCAGATTTTAATAAAATGGAAGATAATATCTAATTTATTAATGGTGACGCTGCGTTAATAATGGTGTATTGATTAATGGTGACGGGCAAAGCCTTTAATGGTGTCGGCGTGGTGGAAGTGCCGGCGGCTGTGCAGTAAGAATTATGGAGGGTGGAACGAAGGAGATTCGTAATGGATCCATCACGGATCTATAAAGGTGGTCGAGGGAATAGTAAGGGGGATGCCGGGGTACCAGGATGCCGGGGTTGCCAGGTTTCCGGGTTATCAGGTTTCCGGGTTGCCAGGATGCCGGGTTATCAGGTTTCCGGGTTGCCAGGTTTCCGGGTTACCAGGAATCCGGGTACCCAGATACCCAGATGTTAGGTGTAGGGGTCGGCGTAGGGTGTTAGGTGTAGGGGGTTAGGACAGGAAGTTAATGCCCCATGTACCTAAGTGCTAAAATAATCGCCCATGTGGCTCACTTAGCGAGCTATTGTGAAAAAGGAAGTTGGGCGAGGATAGAAAGATAATGCGCATCCGTTTCATCAAAGGTATTTAAGTCGCGGCTATCAATATCCAAGACAGCACACACTTGGCGGAGATTAGAGTGATGAGGGGCGAGAAGTGTGGGATTAGAGGTTGGAGATGAGGGATTAGGGGTGTGAGGTGAGGGGTTCGCGGTGAGAGGTAAGGGGCTTGAGGCGGGAGATAAGGAGTTGGTATTATTAGACAAGTCGTTGTTATGGAGAAAAACCGGCACGACTATTTCGCTCTTCGATAAAGAGGAACAGGCGATATGTCCAGGGAAAAGTGATACATCAGGGACGATTACCGTTTCACTACGTTGCCAAGCCGTTCCACAGACACCTTTGCCATACGGAATGCGGGTACATGCAATAGGTCCTTGAAAAGGTCCAAGCACCAATTCCTGTCCCTCCACGAGATAATAGCCCGTCCACCAAAAGCCCATTGTCTCATGGATAGCGGCTACAGTATTCGCCATATTAGCAATAAGATTGTTTTCGCCGGAGAGTAAGGCTGTCACCTGCTTTAGAAGCAGTTCATATCGGTCGGATTTAGTGGTATTCATCGGGTATTATCAAAGAAAAAATCAGCGCGAGGTATGTCCTAAGATATCATAAAGTTGCGCGCCCCGTCTAATGAGCACATGTCCATTATCCAGCAGTTTGACAGTCTTAGAAGCAGGCGTAATCACTTCATCTAAAGCATCCTCTACGGGCGGTTCGGGGAGTTCAGATTTGGCGATAGCCTCCGTCCAAGTCGTTGCGACACGGATACCATCAACAAGGAGTAGTCCATCGGCATCAAATCCTCGGAGCATTACGCGCGCCGGTTCAATATCGGGTTTGGCTCCATCGGCTAACGGTGCAACAACAGGAATTGCCTCTTCCATTGATTCGGGCACAGCATTCATCGAAGAAAATGCGTACAGCGAAACGGAATCATTATTAGCCCCCGGGACTATCTGATAGCGCAGGACAAGAAGGTAAACCGAATCAGCATCAAGGGTGTATGAGGACATCACTTTCTTCTGATTATCAGCAAAAGTGAGACCTAAGTTATATTCCTCTCCGATAAAGATACGCCCATTGAAATTAAAGGTCGAATAATCGTTCATAAGACTATCCCTAAAGGAGAAGAAATATCCATCCTTCCAATTCGCTGCCGGTTCAAAGAGGAATGCCGCATAAATATCTCCCGATGAAACGGGCTCAAAGGCGAGGTGTGCTTGTGATGTGGAGGATTTAACATCAATCATAGCTGCGCCCCCTACCTCACTACCTTCGCGACCCGAAAAAGTTAAGCCGTTTGTCACGGTTATGCCAGATGCTTCTCCCCATTGAGTGAACCATAAGGAATCGGTCAAATCGGAGCCGAGGGCATAATTAAAATCTTCCACTACTACTGTTTCTGCGCGCAAGGCAACTGTCAATAACGTGACTAAAATAAGTACATATTGTTTCATAGTCTAATAAATTAGGCTGCAAAGATACGATAAATTCTTTATATTTGCAAATTTAAGCAGCAAAAAAAATATTTTTTAAGTTCATATTCCGCTTTTTGGAAATGTAATGGGGGACATATAGTGGAAAGAATGAGAGGGGCTCACGACACAATATGGTAATAATCGGAAATTATTGGAGGGGATTAGAAAGCATTGGAAGGTGGTAATTCCACCCTCCAATGCTTTGGTTTTTAGGATGCCAGGATACCGGGATACCAGGATACCGAGATTCCAGGGATACCGGGATATCGGGGTGCCGAGATTCCAGGAATACCAGGGTACCAGAAACCCGGGTGCCCATGTGTTAGGGCTTATATCATAGGATGTGGTAAGTGACTGTCAGCCCTGCCATGACGATGGAGACCATTGACATGAGTTTGATAAGGATATTGAGGGACGGACCAGCAGTATCCTTGAAGGGGTCACCGACCGTGTCACCAACGACAGTAGCCTTGTGGCAGTCAGAGCCCTTGCCACCGAAATGACCTTCTTCAACATATTTCTTAGCATTATCCCATGCGCCACCGGCATTAGCCATAAAGATAGCAAGTACGAAACCTGTAGCAAGTCCGCCTATGAGGAGTCCCAAGACACCGGCAACGCCCAAGATAAGTCCGGTAAGGATAGGCACGACAATAGCCAAGATAGAAGGCAGCAACATCTCATGTTGTGCACCCTTGGTAGAAATCTCTACGCAACGTGCATAGTCGGGGTCAGCCTTGCCCTCCAAAATACCCTTAATGGTTTTGAACTGGCGGCGAACTTCCTCCACCATCTTTTGGGCAGCACGACCAACCGCGTTCATGGTAAGACCACAGAAGAGGAATGCCATCATAGAGCCGATGAAGATACCCACAAGAACAATAGGATTCATGAGGTTGACATTATACGCATCCATGAAGTCCACGAGGGTAGCTTGCGCCGCCTCTACCCCATTCGGTAATGTTTCCCCAAGACGGATGAGGGCAATCTTAATCTCCTCCACATAGGAAGCCAAGAGCGCCAATGCGGTGAGCGCAGCAGAGCCGATTGCAAATCCTTTTCCTGTAGCAGCAGTGGTATTACCAAGCGCATCGAGTGCATCGGTTCGTGTGCGTACCTCGGCAGGAAGACCGGACATCTCGGCATTGCCACCGGCATTATCGGCGATAGGTCCATACGCATCTGTCGCTAACGTGATACCCAATGTAGAAAGCATGCCTACAGCGGCAATACCGATACCATAAAGTCCCATAGAGAGATTGGCAGGTGTAAAGGCAATTTGGAATCCATTGGCACAAAGATAAGCAAGGATAATAGCCACGCCGACGGTAACAACTGGAATGGCAGTTGAGAGCATACCTAATCCCAAGCCGCTGATAATAACCGTAGCAGGGCCTGTCTGAGAAGACTCAGAGACTTTTTGGGTAGGTTTATAGGATTGAGAGGTATAGTACTCCGTGGATTTACCGATAATGACACCGGCGAGCAATCCGACAATAACTGAAAGCGATAGGTGCCACCACTCGGATGTTTCGGTTCCGAAGAGCCATGCCAAAATACCAAATGATGCCAAAGCAATAAGGCAAGCCGCTGCATTGGTACCACGAGCAAGGGCTTTAAGGAGGGCATCCATGTTAGCACCTTCTTTGGTTTTAACCAAATAGATACCGATGATAGAAAGCAATACACCACATGCTGCGATGAGCGAAGGCGCAAGCACGGCCTTCAATTGGATTCCCTCAACGGCAGAAGTTGCAAAGGCAGATGCTCCCAACGCCATAGTAGCCAAGATAGAGCCTGCGTAGGATTCATAGAGGTCGGCTCCCATACCGGCAACATCACCCACATTATCACCAACATTATCGGCAATGGTAGCAGGGTTACGCGGGTCATCTTCGGGAATGTTATACTCGGTTTTGCCGACAAGGTCAGCGCCGACATCAGCCGCCTTCGTATAGATACCTCCGCCGACACGAGCAAAGAGCGCCTGAGTCGAAGCACCCATGCCGAAGGTTAACATTGTAGTGGTGATAGTGATAAGGTCTCCGTGGGCACCAACAGCCTCCAAAAGTCCTGTACATTTAAGTACAAGGAACCATGCAGAGATGTCAAGCAGAGCAAGTCCCACGACAACAAGACCCATAACAGCGCCAGAACGGAAAGCGACTTGGAGACCGTCATTAAGGCTCTTGCGCGCAGCATTGGCTGTACGCGAGGAGGCATAGGTAGCTGTCTTCATACCAAAGAAGCCCGCTAAGCCGGAGAAGAAACCGCCAGTAAGGAAGGCGAACCATACAATACCGTTTTGGAGGTCAAAGTACGCCATGACGGCAAAGATAACAGCGAGCACTACGAAAACGATAGTGACCACCTTGTACTGCTGTCTGAGATACGCCATCGCACCCTTACGGACATCGGCAGCAATCTTCTTCATGAGTTCCGTTCCTTCATCTTTCTTGAGCATGGAGCGGTAGAAATAATACGCAAAACCCAGCGCCAGAACTGAGGCGGCAAGGACAATGAACATTAATTGAGTTGTTTGATCCATGATAATTAGATTTTAAAGATTCGTTATTTCATAAATTGTTTTAGTCGTTTCATCGCATAGAAGAGCATCCAATCGGGCGTGTGTTTCAAGAGCGGCGTAGCAAGCCAATTGAGGAAGCCCGGGGTCGAAGCTTTGCGTCCTTTAAAGAGCTTGCGGAGAGCCTTTTTGACTAATTTTTCCGGCGGAATAGAAACCGTTAAAGCAACGGCTAATCGCCTTAGAGAAGGCGAAAGCCCAAAGAGGGCAGTATCAACGGCACCGGGAGCCATTACAAGGACATGCACGCCTTTTGGCTTTAATTCATACCAAAGGGACTTCGAGAAGTTATAGATATAGGCTTTAGAGGCATTATAAGTCTGAATACCAGGCATTGCCATCCAGGCGGACATAGAGGACATATTCAGGATATACCCTTTTCCACGCGCCACCATATCGGCAGCAAAGAGTCGGCAGAGTTTGGTGAGCGTAAGGACATGCAAGTTGAGCATCAATTCAATGCGAGGCATGGCAGTTTCGACAAACTCGTTGAAGAAGAAGACTCCGGCGTTATTAACAAGCACATCCACCGTCAGGTTCTGTTCCCGGCAAAAACGATATAGTTCCTCAGCAGCATCGGGAAGAGAGAGGTCGGCATAATGTGCCGTCGTTTTGACAGCAAACTGCTGTGCCAAATCTACAGCGACACGATTAAGTTCCTCTTGTTGGTTAGAAACCAATATGAGGTCCATATGATAATCCCGCGCCAACTGTGTTGCGTATTGCAACCCGATTCCGCTACTTGCTCCAGTGATTAAGGCTTGCATTGACTTGTTCAGCTTTATCAATTTCTTTCTGTAATTTCCGAGGCATGTTTTCAACACACTTATGGCACTTCATATCGAGTGTGTACATTCGTCCTACGCAATAATTAGAACGGCAGCAGGCGGACTTATAATCCATGTCCGCCTCTTTCATGTGGTTGACAAAAGCAGGGTCTTCGATGAGTACATGACCGAGTTGGAAGAGTTCAAATCCGGCATTCAAGACGGTTTCTGCTCCTTTACGTGATTGGATACCTCCGACATAGATGAAAGGAGCATCGGGAATTTCCTGTTTGAATCGTTTCGCCCAATCTAAGAAATATAGTTCGTGGTAAGGCGAAGTAGGAATAACGATACGGCCACCAATAGCAAGTCCGAGTTTAAGCCACCAGAATCGCCACGGGTCCATATAATGTGCCAAAGTTTTGAGGGGCATAGCTCCTCCCAGTATCAGCATAGGCGTTCGGCTAACGGTGCCAGCGGAGAGAATGATACCATGTACGCCATGCGCATTAATTGCTTTAGCGACCTCAAGTCCTTCTTCCATAGACATGCCGGCACGGTATCCATCGGTCATATTCATCTTAACAACCACCGCCATGTCATCTTTAGCATGGAGCATAACCTCGTCAAGGACTTCGTTCATAAAACGCATGCGGTTAGCGAGAGAGCCTCCATACTCGTCCTTACGTCTATTGAGTGTAGGGTTGAGAAATTGGGAAATGAGATAGGCGTGCCCACAGTGAATCTCAACGCAGTCAAAGCCACATTCACGGCAAAAATCCACCGCTTCGCCATAGTGACGAACAATCGTATGTATTTCTTCTTTCGTAATACCTCGATAGAAGGTCGGCGAATAAAGATTGAAACCGGAAGAGGGTCCCATGGGCGTACAAAGGCAAGTGCGTCTATGGGTCATATTACCGCAATGACCAAGCTGGATAGAGACCTTAGCACCTGCTTTATGAATGGCATCGGTCATGTGCTTCATTGCAGGTTTAATCTCCTCATGGACATAGAGTTGCCCGTCAAAAGAGACTCCACTGCGGTCCACGGCGCAATACGCTACGGTGGTCATCCCCACCCCGCCTTCGGCGACGGAGACATGATATGCTTCCAATTCGGGTGTAGGGGCGTTATGTGTCGCCATATTCTCGAATGCCGCAGAACGGATAACCCTATTGCGTAACGTGACAGGCCCTAATCGGTATGGCTCAAAAAGTTTAGATGAAATCATACAATATTAGTAAAGGAAGGGAAAAATGCGTTTCAACTTCTTGCGGTCAAATTCGTCGGGGAACTCCTGCTCATATTTAAGGTAAATAGAGTTTGCTCTGGGCACAAGGTTGCAGCATGTGAACCAACAGAAGAGTGCACCGGCAAAGGACCATGTCAGTATAGCCCATCCAAGCCATTCCACAATCTCACCTAAATAGTTAGCGGATGTGACAAAGCGGTACATACCTTTTTTAGGCAGATAGTGTTTGGTATCACCGGGTTTGCGGAGGTGACGAATCACATAATCGGAGTGCATATTGATGCACCAGCCCAAGAAAAATATACATGTACCGGCAATAAACTGCCAACTCGTCAGCCATTCTACCGTGTACATATCGGGCACATATTTAGGAGCAAGGTGGAAGAGCCACCAGCCTTGTACATAGCCATTAATGAGGTTCCAGAGAACGCTCAGAGCCATAATGACAATCGGCATTTTAGACTTTCCTTTCAGTAAAAGAGGGAAGATGAATGAGCGTTGGAAATAGTGAAACTCAAAAATAAGCAGGAATATCCAATACGGTGCTTGTCTAACCACCTCATACGGGGAAACCGCCCACAGATAGAGCATAACAAGAAAAACGGGCATCTCCATCAAGAACCAGCCGATTTTATTATTGATAGCCGGTCCCCATTTCTCGGAACGCATTTTACCGTAGCCTGCGTCCACGAAATAAAGACTAATAAAAACAACAAGCCCGATAAGGGCCATAATGAACAAGAAGTTATAGAAACCACTTAATTCCGGATTCAACATAACAATTATGGTATTAAAATTAGATATTCCGATTAAATACGCCGCAAAAATACAAATAAATTTTGATATATGCAAATTTTTTTCTATTTTTGTACAAAATTCTAAATACGAGCAAACTTAATACTTAAAAATACCATCTATGGACAACGAGATTTTTACGCTAATTGAGAAAGAGCGCAATCGCCAAACCCGCGGCATAGAATTGATTGCGTCAGAGAACTATGTATCCGAGCAGGTTATGCGTGCTATGGGTTCCGTGCTAACCAACAAGTACGCAGAGGGTTATCCCGGACATCGTTATTATGGTGGCTGCGAAGTTGTAGATGAGGTAGAGGAATTAGCCCGTACAAGACTCAAACAACTCTTTCAAGCCGAGTATGTGAATGTGCAACCCCATTCCGGTGCACAAGCCAATATGGCCGTGTTTTTGGCCTGTATGAAAGCGGGTGACACCTTTATGGGTCTGAACTTGAGTCACGGCGGACATCTCTCTCACGGAAGCCCCGTTAATTTCAGTGGTCTGATGTTTCACGCCATCGACTACAGTCTCAAGGAAGAGACCGGTCGTGTAGATTATGAAGAGTTGGAAAATAAGGCTCGTGCAGAACGTCCCAAACTCATTATCGCCGGTGCAAGTGCCTATTCCCGCGAATGGGATTACGCCCGAATACGGAAGGTTGCTGATGAGATTGGTGCTATTTTTATGGTTGATATGGCGCACCCTGCCGGACTGATTGCAGCAGGATTATTGGATAATCCGCTCCGCCATGCCCATATTGTAACATCCACGACGCATAAGACTCTCAGAGGGCCACGAGGCGGCGTTATTTTGATGGGGAAGGATTTTGATAACCCATGGGGCAAGACGACGCCTAAAGGCGAAATAAAGAAGATGTCTGCCCTACTCGACTCTGCCGTATTTCCAGGGACACAGGGAGGCCCATTAGAACATGTTATAGCCGCCAAAGCCGTTGCTTTCGGCGAAGCCCTACAGCCTTCTTTCACGACTTATCAAAAACAAGTTAAGTTAAATGCAGCCACTATGGCACAAGCATTTATGGACAAGGGTTATAAAGTAATAAGCGGCGGAACAGATAATCACTCCATGCTAATAGACTTGCGCACCAAGTACCCTGATTTAACAGGCAAAGTAGCCGAAAAGGCGCTCGTTTTAGCAGATATAACGACTAATAAAAATATGGTTCCGTTTGATAGCCGGTCGGCTTTTCAGACCAGTGGTCTTCGTTTCGGTACACCGGCCATCACGACGCGCGGTCTGAAGGAAGACAAGATGACATGGATAGTGGATCTGATTGACAAAGTATTGTCATCCCCAGAGTCCGATGCTAACATTGCCGCTGTCAGAGAGGAAGTGAACCGTGAGATGGTTCAATATCCGCTCTTTGCGTGGTAATACGTAGCAATACTATACAACGACAAATAAAGAGAGCCGACCGGCAATGCCAATCGGCTCTCTTTTATTGTCTGTCACCTTACATTATAGCGCGTGAGCGGAATAAATGGGATAATAGCGATCTACTAATTCAGCATCACCTCGACGTTCCATTTGTTGAAGGACATAACCGAAGACGGCTTGCTGATGTTGTAAAGTAGATTGTGCACCTTTACGTTGTTCCTTATCGAGTTGGTCTCCCCATTGAAGGTACTCGACACAGGTATCTGCCACTTTGGTCATTATATAGCGTGCTTTAGCGCGATCCTCTTCCGTACCCAAGGCATAATACAAAGCCGCCATTGTCGCAGAGGTGTAGTCATAATTGATGTTACACTCAGGCAGAACTTCCTCGGCATAATCAAGTACCTCGCGGACTTTGTCCCGTTCCCCTTTGTAGTACAATTCCTCAGCCAATTGAGCGAACATCATACGATGGTGGCGACACATCCGCATCAAATTCTCATCAATGTAAATACCGGGCTTATTCATATTGCCGTAACGGAACTTATGCATCATATTGTCGTACATTGCTTCGGTGTCCACTCGTTCCCGTCCGTCAGGGGATTTGAAGGGCGTGATGCGATATGCCATACCTGTCAACTCAAAGTACGGGCGCAACCCTAAATAGTACGAATCGCCCACAGTAACAGCGAAGTAAATCGGGCGTTTCCAGCCTTCTTTAGCAATATTGGAAAGCATCTCCATTATCATCATTTCCGAGCGGGTATAGCGGGTTTTAGATTGCAGAGTAATGCGATTGCCGTCCGGGTCTTCAATATACAATTGAGAAGATGGAATGTAGTTTTCGCCGTTCATTTTGGTTCGCGGGTCATCACTTCTCAAGAACGCGAAGGCCTGTTCAACGGAGATAGGCTGATTAATCCTATTCTCAACGCGCACAACCTCATTCTGACCGGGCATATAGTCTTTGTACTCCCAGTTAATAGGCAGTGCAGAAGACTCGTAGTAGGGTCGTTTCATTTGACCGATATACCAATCCGTCTGCAGATACGAGAGGTTGCATACACGCATATCAGCCCCGACTCCCTCTACCTCTTGGTTATACCAGAGAGGGAAGGTGTCGTTGTCGCCATTGGAGAAGAGGATGGCATCTTTCTCGCACGAAGCGAGATAGTTAGCTCCGAAATCACGGCATGAATAGCGATCAGAACGGTCGTGGTCATCCCAGTTTTCAGCAGCCATACGGGCGGGTACTAAGAGGCATAGTGTGGCAGCAGATAGCCCAAGGGCATTGCCCAACGCCCTATTATTGGTAGCCTGTCTAATCCAATCATATAACGCCAAAGCACCTAAGCCAATCCATATACAGAAAGCATAAAATGAACCAGCGTAGGCATAGTCACGCTCACGAGGTTGGAATGGAGTCTGGTTGAGGTATACCACGATAGCCAGACCCGTCAAGAAGAAGAGCAGGAAGGTTACCGTGAAGTTCTCCGCCCCCTTGTTTCCTTTTGAGAGTTGCCAAGCAAGACCAATGAGCCCCAGCAATAAAGGCAAGAGGAAGTAGGTATTGTGACCTTTATTCTCCTTCAGTTCCGTCGGTAGGGCATCCTGGTCCCCAAGCATGGCATTATCAATAAACTTAATGCCGGTTATCCAGTTACCTTTGGTGATATCGCCGTAAGACTGAAGATCGTTCTGACGACCGGAAAAGTTCCACATGAAGTACCGCCAGTACATGAAGTTAACCTGATAACTGAAGAAGAACCTAAGGTTCTCGGCAAAAGTCGGCGCATAGTCCACCTTCTGCTGTCCGCAGTAGTCATATTTAACGCGTTTGCCCTTTATATTAGCCCACTCTTTATAAGCTTGGACATGAGAGCCTTGCGCAGAATACATACGCGGGAAAAGCATGCAGAAAGGCTCCATAAACTCATAAGATGTTTTATAGCCGGTGATGACATACTTATCCTTCTGTCCTTCAACCTTCGGTGCCGGTGCATATTGAGCGTGGCCTACCTTTTCAACGGGGACACACATATTACCTTCAATCCTCAGTTTAACAGGAGCGTTATATGACTGACCATAAAGCAAGGGTCTGTCGCCATATTGTTCACGGTTAAGATAATACTTGAGCGAGAACACGTTATCGGGACTATTTTGGTCCATCGGCGTATCCGCAGCAGAGCGGATAACAATGGCCGCATAGGAGCTATAACCGATAAGGATAACCGCTATAGATACAACGGCGGTATTAATCCAGCGCCACTTGCCTTGGGGCTCCGCATCCGCCTTACGACGGGTCCAAATAATCGCCCACGTAAAGAGAGCGATCGTCAAGATGATATTAACGAAGAGTCCGGTATTGAATGGGCAACCAAATACATTGGTGAAGAGCAACTCAAACCACCCCATTACCGTTGGTACACCCGGAATAATACCCCATAATACAACCGCTAAAATGCCGCATGCAATAAAGAAAGCGGAAAACGCACTCTTCCAACTAAACTCGTAACGGCGGAAATAATAAACCATTACAATAGCCGGAATAGTCAGGAGGTTCAATAGGTGCACACCAATACTGAGTCCCATAAAATACATAATGAGAATGAGCCACCTGTCAGATCCTTCTTCATCGGCGACCTCGTCCCATTTAAGAATGAGCCAGAATACTAATGCCGTGAAGAAAGAACTCAATCCATAGACCTCACCCTCAACCGCACTAAACCAGAATGTATCCGAGAAAGTATAAGCCAATGAGCCTACTAATCCCGCAAGCAAAATAGCCACACCTTTCGCTATGGTGTCAGGCTGCACCAACTTACGTGCCAGCGCCGTGATAGTCCAAAACAAGAACAGGATAGTGCCAGCAGAGGCTAAAGCTGAGAGGCTATTGACACACAAGGCAACCGTAGTTGTATCAGAGGCAAAGAGTGAGAAGAAATGTCCTAAAAGCATAAAGAACGGTGCTCCAGGCGGGTGACCGACATCTAGCTTATAGGCACTGGAGATAAATTCACCGCAGTCCCAGAACGAGGCTGTCGGTTCCATTGTAAGGAGATAAGTCACAGCAGCTATCAAGAACACCAACCAGCCGCCGAGCGTATCCCACAAGTTAAATTTTTTCATATTTTCGTAAGTAACTTATTAATTCTGCAAAAAATCGTGCAAAAGTATAAAAAGATTTGGATATATGCAAAAAAAAATGTATTTTTGCGGGCTTTTTAATATAAATAGTCGAAAGTTTAAAGCATATAGTATAAAACACAATATAAGATATGTCAAAATTACAAGATCGCGTGATTGCGGTAGTAGGTTTAGGGTATGTCGGTTTACCCTTAGCAATAGAGTTTGGTAAGAAATATCGCGTAGTCGGCTTCGATAACTATCAAGCCCGAGTAGATGAATTAAAATCCGGTAAGGATCACACTTTAGAGGCAGATTTGGAAGGTATGGCTCAAGCAACGGAGTTGTTTAAAAGCACTGGTCGTGTAGGACTGAGTTTCACTTCAGACCCGACAGAGTTGGAGCAAGTCAATACCTATATTGTGACGGTGCCAACTCCGATAGACAAATTCAACAATCCTGATTTAACCCCCATTTTGAGTGCCTCGGCAACCATCGGTAAGACCCTTCATAAGGGCGATTTAGTGATATACGAATCGACCGTTTATCCCGGCTGTACGGAAGAAGACTGCGTACCAGTGCTGGAACGAAACAGCGGACTTACGTTCAACAAAGACTTTTTCTGCGGATATAGTCCTGAACGTATCAACCCGGGTGATAAAGAGAACACATTATTGAAAATAAAGAAGATTACCAGCGGTTCGACGCCTGAGATTGCCGATTTAGTGGATGCTCTCTATAATTCCATTTTGCTTAACGGTACTCATAGAGCTCCCAATATGAAGGTAGCAGAGGCTGCTAAGGCTGTTGAGAACTCACAACGTGATGTCAATATCAGTTTCATGAACGAATTGGCACTTATCTGCGACCGTGTAGGAATAGACACCAACGATGTGATAGAAGCGGCCGGAACCAAATGGAACTTCCTTAAGTATCGTCCCGGACTGGTAGGTGGTCACTGCATCAGCGTGGATCCATACTACTTAGCACATAAAGCTAAGTCTTTGGGCTATGAGCCGCAAGTCATTCTAAGCGGTCGTCGGGTCAATAACTCCATCGCCAAGTTCATCGCAGACAAGGTGCTCAAACTGATGATTCAAAAGGACCACAAGATTCGTAACGCCAAGGTGCTCATATTGGGTGTCACCTTTAAGGAGAACTGCCCAGACTGTCGTAACACAAAAGTCGTGGATATAGCCCGCGAATTAGAGGAGTTCGGTTGCAAAGTGGATATCTATGATCCATGGGCCAGCAAAGAGGTCGTTAAACGTGAATACGGCAAGGAATTGATAGATGTCATCAATCCCGATGAGGAATACAATGCCGTCATAGCCTGTGTAGCGCACAATGAGTTCAAGAGCTTTGATTTTAAGCGCTATCACGAGCGTAACGCCGTTATCTTCGATGTGAAGAACTTTGTCAACCGCGAGTTAGTGGACGGACGGCTATAATTAACATTTGCGTTAGTTACGTCGTGTTGGCAAGTAAATGTTTGCAACTTCGTGTTAGTAAGTAGATATAAATAGCGAATTATGAAAATAGCCGTAGCCGGAACCGGATATGTAGGTATGTCATTGGCTGTGTTACTTGCACAGCATAATGAAGTGACTGCCGTCGATATAGTACCTAAAAAGGTCGAACTCATCAACCATCACCAAAGCCCCATTCAAGACGCCGAAATAGAGAGGTTCTTATTGGAGCGTCCTCTGCGTTTAACTGCGACATTGGATGCTCAAGCGGCTTATAAGGCTGCCGAGTTAGTAGTTATCGCGACGCCGACCAACTATGATAGTGAGCGTAACTACTTTGACACAAGTGCCGTGGAGGCAGTAATTGATTTGGTTATGGCGGTTAACCCCGATGCCTTTATGGTTATCAAATCCACAGTTCCGGTAGGCTATACTGCGGCGATATCCGCTAAGAAGAAAAGTGACAAGATACTATTCAGTCCCGAGTTCTTGCGCGAATCCAAAGCACTTTATGATAATTTACACCCTTCGCGCATTATTGTCGGAGTAACAGAAGCCACAAGGGCTATGGGAGAGCGTTTCGTTACACTGCTACAAGAAGGTGCTATCGACCCAGATATCCCTACCCTCATAATGGGCACGACAGAGGCGGAAGCCGTCAAACTTTTTGCCAACACCTATTTAGCCCTTCGGGTGAGTTACTTCAATGAGTTAGACACCTACGCAGAATTGAAGGGTTTAGACTCTCAAAAGATAATAGAAGGTGTCTGTTTAGACCCGCGTATCGGAACACAGTACAATAACCCCAGTTTCGGTTATGGTGGTTATTGTTTACCCAAAGACAGCAAGCAACTGCTCGCCAACTACAAGGATGTGCCTGAGAACTTAATACAGGCTATTGTGGATTCTAACAGGACAAGGAAAGACTTTATCGCAGACCGAGTATTGAGCAAAGCCGGTTATTATGCATACAGTGCTGAAAACAGTTGGCAAGCCTCCCAGGAGCACAGTACAACCATTGGTGTTTATCGTTTGACAATGAAGACTAATAGCGATAATTTCCGTCAAAGCTCCATACAGGGTGTTATGAAACGCATCAAGGCCAAAGGGGCTACCGTCATTGTCTATGAGCCTACTCTACCGAACGGAACACGATTCTTCGGGAGCGAGATAGTCAACGACCTTGCGCGTTTCAAGCGTGAGTCACAAGCTATAATCGCCAACCGCTATGACCCATGTTTAGACGATGTGAAAGAGAAAGTATATACCCGAGATATTTTCAGGCGTGACTAAGGGCGTAGAACATATAGGCCAAAAGGACATTATATGGTCTTACACTTCGGTTATTTTTACCGTAGGTGCAGGTTTGCTATTGCTGCCGTTCATCTTAAACAAGATGAGTGCCGAGACGGTTGGTGTATGGAATATTTTTCAGGCAATCACCGCACTTGTTGCTATTTTAGACATGGGTTTCAGGCCTACTTTTGCACGTAATATCTCGTATATTCTTTCGGGTGTGAAAGAATTGCAGGTCGAAGGGGTTAAGCAGGTTGAAGGCAATGGAACGATTGATTACAGCCTATTGAAAGGTCTGTTGGTAGCGATGAAGCACTTTTATCGGTGGGTTGCATTAGGGGTATTTATCATATTGGCGACAGCAGGTACCGCCTATTTTGCTTATATTTTAAAGAAATATTCAGGTGACAGGGTTGACGCCATGATTGCTTGGCTAATTCTGATAGCCATCAACTGCTATAATCTCTATACCTTTTATTATGATGCGCTCGTCACCGGTAAGGGGTATATCACCCGCATGCAGCAAATCACCATCATCGGTCAGTTTATCTATTTATCTATTGCCATCGGTCTTATCTATTTGGGTCTCGGTCTGAGTGCCATAGTGAGCGCCCAACTGCTTCAAACCATTGTTCGCCGCGTGTTGATGTACCATGTTTTTTTCACCAAAGATATGCGTAGCTCTCTCTCACAAGTAGAGGCTCAAGAGCCACGTCAGTTAATGCGCGCTATTTATCCCAATGCCCTTAAGATAGGTCTCACTCAAGTAGGCGGGTTTGCCGTGAATAAAAGTGCGGTATTTTTCGGTTCAGCATTTCTAACCCTTCCAGAGGTAGCATGCTATGGTGTTACGCTGCAAGTCATGGAGGTGCTCTGCCACTTGGCGCATGTACCGGTACAAAGTTATACGCCAAAGATGGCTCAAGCACGTGCCGAGCGAGATACAATGTCACTTAGGCGTTATTATATCCTGAACGTAGTGAGTCTTATTACAGTATTCGGTATAGGAGGACTACTATGGGTATTGGCAGGCGATTGGGCATTGACTATAATTCACAGTGAGACGCAGTTTGTGCCAATGGGCATGCTGATCGCTATGCTGTGTATTCACTTCTTAGAAGACAATCACTCTACATCTGCCAACTTCATTATGGCGGACAATAAGATTCCGTTTTGGATTCCGTCCTTACTGAGCGGTGGAGGAACGATTTTGCTTTTATGGCTTTTCTTGGGACCATGCCACATGGGACTTTGGGGTATGATTTTAGCCCCCGGAATAGCTCAACTGGTTTATCAGAACTGGAAATGGCCATCCGTCGTGATCAAAGAGTTATGGTTTCAGTCGCAATAACCACATATAATGGTGCAAAATATTTGCGAGAGCAACTTGATAGTATTTATGCTCAGACTCTTCCACCAGAAGAGGTAATCGTTTGTGATGACGGTTCAACGGACACGACCATATCCATATTAGAAGAATACCATCGTACAAAAGGACTCATTTATTCTATTAATCCTCACAATGTCGGTTATTCTGCCAATTTCTTCCAGGCCATCAGTCTCTGTAAAGGGGACTATGTGGCATTGAGTGACCAAGATGATGTTTGGTTCCCTACTAAATTGGAAGAATCTATATCGGCGCTATCGCAAATACAAGGTGCAGGCGTTATATCCAGTCAGGCTCAAGATACAGATGCCTCTCTGAACCCGCTTCCAATAAAAGAGAGTTGGGGTATCGCAAAGGAAGACCAATCTGTATATGCTTCACTTATTTCAAGCAGATATTCCCAGGGCTGTACCCTTATGCTCAATCGAGCCTTCATTAACTTATTCCTCCCTATCGTATCAGCTAATATACGTGTTTTTGCACAGTACCCTTACGATGCTATTATCGGAATGATAGCCGTCAGTATAGCCACTAAACATAATATACCTAAGCCCTTGATGTACTATCGGCGGCATGATGCGAATGTTAGTGGTGTGCTTAAATCTCCTCAACTTTCGCAAAAAGAGCTTATCAAGCTACGTCCCCGCTATCACCACTTTATGCCGGACTGGAGATTTGATGCAGCTAAAGATATAGAAACTAATTTTGCCGCTTTACTAAAACCGGATATACTACCTTATTATCAAATACTTGACGCGATGCATGCTGCTCCTACCCTAATCATCGGACTAAGAGCCATGTACCGCCTCCCCCTATCATTCCGAAAGAAAGTGGAAGTAACGATATATTCAATCGCCAACAATATACTTTGCTCATTTTATGCTCATAGATAAAGAGATATTGCCCAAACATATTGTCTTTAGTCTTATATGGCTGATGCTATGCTTTGCTGCTGTTGTGCCATATTATGAGCAGTTAAATAAAGTAGCATTGTATGTTCTAATACCCTTTTCAAGTGTATTAACATTTATTAGTGTCTCCCCAAAGATTCCCAACAAATACTTTATCGGTTTCGGGGTCTTGTATGCTTGGGTCTGCCTCTCTGCCCTTTTTGCCTTTGATGCAGAAGTCGCCAAAGTGGAGTTACACCAGATATTGGGTTGTTTCATATTTAGTTACATCATTGCTTCCTGGGCTAAATATCCGAAAGCCGCACTATGGTTATACAGTATTTATATTTTTCTCTTTTTGGGTGCTATTTATTATGCTCACACTACTATATTAGAAGGGTCATTGGATTCAATAGGCAGGGTACGCGTGGGAGACGAGACACTGAATGCCAATAAATTGGCATACTACACCTTTTACTTGACATTTGCTTTATTCGTTATGGGAGAAATTCCTCTTCCTGCTCTACTACATAAAATCTTTAGAGTTCTCTACTGGTTATGTTTCCCCATCATTATCGGTATAGCTATAGCAACCGGTTCTATTCAAGTTCCAGTACTGATTATTCCCTTTGCAGGATTACTACTCTGTATCCGCTATTGGGGCACAAAAGAGAACCACAAGACTTGGCACCGCATATTGCTGATACTCATCCTTGTAGCGGCGTTTATTTATATTGTACCAAAGATAGTGGAGTTGCTCAGTGAGTCCACGTTAGGTTCACGCATAGAGTCCGGAGGCTCAACAGAAGAAAGATTGACACTCCTGAAAGAGGCATGGGCTACGGGTTTAGAGCATCCTCTTTGGGGAGTAGGACCAGGAAACTTCAGGTTATTTTCCTCTCCAACATTGTTCTCCCATAACACATTTGTCGAGTTATTTGCGAACACCGGTTTTATGGGAATGTTGATATACATTATATTAGCGACATCCTTCTCGATAAAGTGTTGGCGCGATAGGGAGTGGCATTTTTTACTATTCGGACTATTTTATATTGCTTATCAGTTCTTTTATGTCTTTTATACAGACCTATGGCTGATGGGCTTTTGGATATTAGCAATGACTCATGAAGATACTACACATACATACCGCTCTTAAGTCCGGAGGTATAGAAACCTTTGTTACATCGCTTGCCAATGAGCAAGCCGCATTGGGGCACGAGGTAACCGTGCTATCTGTATTTGAGCCAACGGGCGGTTGTTGGGATAAAATATCCCCTCTTGTCCGTAAAGAGACCTTAGGCAAAATCCGTCCGGGTTTTTCTATTCGCTACCCTATCCTTATCTCGCGTTTTATCCGCCGTGGCAATTTTGATATTGTCCATGTACATGGTTTCCTTGCTAACTATATTTGGGCTATTCTCAATACTCCGAAAGTCCGGTGGTTTTACACAATACACAACGATGCATACTACGAGGGTAATCAATGGGATCGGCGTTTTTACCGTCTTAAAGCCAAGTGGTTCAAAAGCGGTCGTGTGCACCCCGTCACTATCTCCAAGCAAAGCGAGAAAAGTTTTGAAGAGTACTATGGTTTTTCGGCACCAGTCATATACAATGGAATCCAACTGAAGTTTTACCCTAAATCTCAACATAATAAATATGCGCTCATAACCCCGGCGCGCATTAGTCAAGCTAAAAACCACCTCGCCTTATGTCAAGCAGTGCGCCAATTGGACGAATTTCACCTGACACTATGCGGTCAGATACAAGACCAAACTATCTGGCAACAACTACAACCTTATTTAGGGCACAACATTCGCTATATAGGGGTAGTTAATGATGTACCGAGACAGATGAGTGAGTCAGGTGCCTTATTGTTGCCTTCATTATGGGAAGGCATGCCTATAACGCTTTTGGAAGCGATGTCCGTCGGTTGCATTCCCATCTGCACGGCAGTCGGCGGCATACAAGATGTTATTCGAGACGGGGAAAACGGAATCATTATCCCTTCTGCGCGCGCGGAAAGCATTAAAGCCAGTGTCTTGCGCTACCAAGGACTCAGCGAAGTAACATTAGAACAAATGCGCGCACAAGCCATCCAAACGGCTCAACAATTTTCAATGACTGAAACCGCAAAACAATATCTGAACTTGTATGAAAATTAGTGTTATCGTCCCAACATATCGCCCGAAGGCATATCTCTACGAATGTTTAGAGAGCCTTGAAAATCAGACCTTAAACACCTTTGAGTATGAGATTATCGTTATTCTCAATGGAGATAGAGAGCCCTATTTTGACCAAATACAAGATAGTTTGCCCCTTAACGGCAAACTCCAGCATATAACAGAGAGTTCTGTTTCAGCCGCACGGAACAAGGGTCTTAGTATCGCCCGCGGAGAATATATAGCCTTTATAGATGATGATGACTATGTATCGTCTACCTATCTTGAGGACTTGCTGCGCGTTTCTTCGCCAACCTGTGTAGGAGAAGCCCAATATCAAGAGTTTCAAGAGACAGATTCCGCAACTGCCCATAGCGGGCATATGGGTTTCGGGTCTTCTTGTTGTTGCAAACTTATTCATCGGGATATGATAGGTTCTACACGCTTTAGGCCGTTCCGCAATGGGCAAGACTCGCTCTTTGTCTTCGAGATTTCGGATAAGATAAAGGACCATAAGCTTGCAGCAGAGGCCTGCGTTTATTACCGCCGCTTGCGTGAGGACAGCGCCTATCATACGCAAAAAGGATGGTACGCTATCGCCAATCGTTTCCGCCTTATGCACGAATATTCCAAGATATATTGGGCACACCCATCCAAATATAGTTTTTCGTTCTACTGCAGCCGGATTTTAGCTTCGTTTCACTACTTATTATCGTACCTCACCCATGGCAAAATCTAATCCTCTTATATCCGTTATCATGCCCGCCTATAATGTTGAGCAATATATCCTCAACAGTATTCGGTCTGTTCAAGCGCAGACCTATACAAATTGGGAACTCATTATTGTAGATGATTGCTCAACCGACGGCACATGGGGTGTTATTCAATATGAATCCGCACATGATGCGCGCATAAGGCTCTTCCGCATGAGTGCTAATCATCATGCAGGTCCTTGTCGCAACAAAGCTATGCAAGAAGCCAAGGGACGGTTTTATGCTTTCCTTGACAGCGATGATATATGGGAGCCGACCAAATTAGAGCGTCAATTAGATTTCATGCTCACTAACGGCTACGCATTCACTTTTACGGCATATGATGTCATTGATGTCAAGGGTATATCGCGAAACCTTACTATTCATGTCCCCTCTTCCATTGATTATGCCGGTTACCTGCATAATACCATTATAGGTTGCCTGACCGTTATGGTCGATGTAAGCCAAACAGGCCCCTTTGTCCAACAAGACCTCAAATCCGCAGAAGAGATGACCGGCTGGTTACAGATACTTAAAAGCGGAATTAACGCCTATGGTTTAGACGAGGTTTTATCCCACTACCGCGAGCGTTCAGGCTCTCTTACTCACAATAAGCTACAAGCCGCTTTCAGGCTCTTTAAAGTGTATCGGTTAGAGGGATTGAGCTGGAGTCAGACTTTGGGTTGTTGGCTCTCCTATGCCTATAACGCTATCCACAAACGAATTAAATAACACTAATAAATTTCACCGCTATGTTAATCTCCCACCGCGCAGCCATCATGCCTTCCTCCCCAATTAGGAAACTGGCAAAGTACGCCGACGCCGCCCGGCGCAACAACATTCACATCTATCAACTCAATATCGGTCAGCCCGATATTCCGACTCCCGAGTGCGCGTTAGACGCCGTCAGGAATATTGACCGAAAAATCCTCGAATACACACCGTCACAAGGTTTGCTAAGCCTTCGCACTAAAATGGTGAGTTATTATGCCTCATTCGGCATCGACATTAGTCCTGATGAGATTATCATTACGGCGGGCGGATCAGAGGCTACCATGTTTGCTTATATGACCTGCCTTGACCCCGGAGACGAGATAATCATTACCGACCCGTTTTACGCGAACTACACAGCCTTTGCCATTTCATGCGGAGCGACTATCAAATCGGTAAAGACCTCCATCGAGAACGGGTTCAGATTACCTCCTGTAGAGGAATTTGAGAAACAGATTACGTCGAGGACAAAGGCAATAATGATTTGCAATCCGAACAACCCTACCGGTTATCTATACTCCAAGCAAGAGATGTACCAAATAAGGGATCTTGTTAAGAAATATAATCTCTACCTATTTTCGGATGAGGTTTATCGCGATTTTATCTATACTAAACGCCCCTATATCTCCGCTTTCCATTTGGAGGGAATTGAGGACCATGTAGTACTGATAGACTCGGTCTCCAAACGTTATAGCGAGTGCGGTATTCGTATTGGTGCCCTTATAACCAAAAATAAAGAGGTTCGCAATGCTGTTATGAAATTCTGTCAGGCGCGTTTATCGCCGCCATTGTTAGGACAGATAGTGGCAGAAGCCAGCTTAAGTGCCCCAGTTGAATATATGGAAGAGGTCTATGACGAGTATTTGGCACGACGCAATTTTCTGATAGACGGTCTTAATCAGATTCCGGGAGTGTATTCGCCGACCCCGATGGGTGCGTTTTATACCATGGCAAAGTTGCCGGTTGATGACACAGAGAAGTTCTGCCAATGGTGCCTGACGGATTTCAATTATGAAGGCCAAACGATTATGCTTGCTCCCGGGAATGGCTTCTATACCTCACCGGACGAAGGTCGCAATGAAGCCCGTATTGCGTATATCCTCAACCGCACAGACCTCGCCAAAGCACTACTCGTTTTGAGTAAAGCGTTAGAAGCGTATAATCAGCGATAGACCACCTATGATTGTTTAGCGCATAAATTCCAAAAAATAGAGGGATACTCTTCTTTCATGGTATAACAATCCTACACCGATGTTATCTGTCGGGTACGATAGGGGTACGATGAAGTCAGGGGATAGAACGGGCGCGAGTGCTGTTGTCTCGTCAGCGTCCCGTCAGCGAGTCGTGTGCGGCCGGTATTCTAATCTTTTTATCCAGGATTCCAGGATGCCAGGTTTCCGAATGGGGTATCCATTATAGGGAAATGTGGGGATTGATGAGGCGGGATAAGGTCAGATACAGGTCACGGAGTTCTTTAGACGGCAATAACTGTATGTGGTGCTCAATCACATTGATATCACCGCGTGCAGCAGGTCCGGTTTGGGCTTCACGAGGCGTGAGTGTATGGACTTTAGCAGCAGTAGTGTCAATAATCGGCAGTAAGGCTTCAAAAGGTATGGATGTGCCCTTCAACATATCTTTCGCAAGGGCAAACATCAGGTTGGCAAAATTATTGGCAAAAACACCAGCAACATGAAGTTTATTAAGTTCCGAAGGTTTAACTTCATATATACGCGAGGTCAGGTTTTGCGCCAAAGCATAGATTGCTGTTGTATCGTCTATTCCGTTAGCAATAATAAAAACCGGCACTTGTCCAAAGTCCTCGATTATATGCTCTTTGGAAAAAGAGTAAATCATATAAAAAATTCCACAATGCGGTTTATCCGGTCCAAAGACCGTATTCGGCACCGTACCGGATGTATGCAGATGGAGTGCTCTCGGACTGACATGCACTTGAGAGATAACCTCCGCCAAGGCATTATCACTTACGCAATAGAAATAGACATCGGCAGAAGGGTCAATTCTGTCAAGCCCTTCGCGAGACGAAACCATTGGCGCATTTATGCCCTTTCGGGCAAAAGCGGCAGCAAGATTGGTAGCAACATTACCGGTACCGATGATGATGATTTTCATAATTATAGATAGTAATAGGAGACCATGATGTCAGGTGACCAGATTCCCTAATTAAAAGTAAAAAGCAAATAAATAACCGGTGTGGCGAGGAGTAGGCTGTCGAAACGGTCTAAGACACCACCATGCCCGGGAAGGAAACGTCCGCTATCCTTGACGCCTACAGTGCGTTTAAGGAGACTCTCCATCAAATCACCAAGATTGCCGAATACCGCGATGAGCAATGCCATAATCAGCCATTGCCAAACAGGATAGTCAGGCACGTACAAAGCAAAGATATAACCCGTAAGCAAAGCCAAGACAACACCACCGAAGAGGCCTTCCCAACTCTTAGCAGGACTGACACGGGGAAACATCTTATGATTGCCCCTTGGCAATTTAGCAGTCAAAGAACCAATGATATACGCGCCAGCATCATTCAGCCAAATAATAACAAAGAGTGCCAGCAAGAGCCATTTATTCATCGCCAAAATGCGTGTCATTAGCATAAACGGTACCGCAACCATCACAATACTGATAAGATTATTACCCCATTCTTGAATAGGATTGGGGCGTTTGAGCCATAATTGCGCAATCCAACCCACCATCAGCATGCAGACAGCAAGAATAAAAAAGAGGTCCTTTACGTAGTTAGCGTAGAGACAGGTGTAGAAGGGACCACCGGGTGTCCAGGAAACCACGCTAATATACAAAAAGAGGGTCGTCAGCATAGAGAGGACGGTATTAAACCTCGAAGACCCCGTCAGATGATGAAACTCATAAACGGCACCAAGCATAACTGCTGCAAGTACCGTATCAAAAAGCGACGCATAGCAACCGTCACTAAAAACTATCAAAACGATAACCGATAAGGCATAAACAACGGAAGAAATTGCCCTTTGCGTGAAATTATTCATTTTTTTTCTATTTTTTTTGCAAAAGTATAAAATATTTTGTATATTTGCAAACTTTTTAGTAAAAAAAATAATAAAATTATCACAATTATGGACAATAACAGCATTGAAATGAGTCTTTTGGACCCCGAAACGAAAGAAATGGTCGCTTACATCGCCAATCTTATCCCCGAAGAAGATAAGAAGGGACTGAGCGAGGAAGACATCGTGTATGTATTGGATAAGATGGATGACTACTTGGAAGCACAAGGTCTATTACAAGATGATGGCGAAGAAGTGACCTATCTGGACGGCGAAATCGACGAGACCGAGCAACTGGCGTTCGTTTTGGCTGCCGCTGAGAAGGAAAAACGCGCTATCAGTTCCGTACAAATACAACTCATCATGGATGGCGAGTTGCAGTACGGCATTGAGAAAGGTTACTACGAGGAAGAGTAATAAATGTATTGGGTAGCAGACTATATCCTCTTCCCGATAGTGTATTACATAGCGCGCTATAGGCGTAAAATGGTAGAAAAGAACCTGCGAGCGTCATTTCCGGAGCATACGGCCAATGAGCGTCTCAAGATAGAGAAAGCCTTCTACCACCAGTTATGTTATACTGCCGTTGAGATTCTATGGGGGCGTAAAGCTTCGCCGGCACTAATGTGCGAAAGAGTGTCGATAACAGGGGTTGAAGCCATGATAAGAGACTGTCAGGCTCATGGTTCTGTTGTCGCGATGCTCGGTCATTTAGGTAATTGGGAATGGGCAGCAGAAGTGCATCGCGAGTTAAGTCCTTATGGTATCGAAGAATGTAATGTCTATAGAAGACAGAAGAACCCGCGAATAAACCGCTGGCTTTTAGAGACCCGCGCTAAACGAGGCGGTGCATGTGTGGAGAAACACGAACTGCTTCGCGAAATGGTTCGACGCCGCAGTAAGGAGCAACCAACGGTATATGGCCTTATTTGTGACCAAAAACCCAGTCCTGTCAACCAACACTTTTGGACGACTTTTCTAAACCAAGAAACAGCGTTTCTGCAAGGCGGCGAGGTGTTGAGCAAGAAGTTTGGTTATCCAGTCTATTATGCCCACATAACGCGTCCCAAGAGAGGGCATTACTGCATAGACATGCAACCAATCTGCCACGATGTCAGCAATGCAGCGCCTGGCGAGATAACAGAGGCCTTTGCGCGCAAATTGGAAGACAATATCAAGGAGCAGCCAGAGATTTGGTTATGGACTCACAACAGGTGGAAATGGAAAAAAACAATGAATACATGAAGTGTAGTGTTGTTATATTAAATTGGAATGGTGCCGAGTTACTGCCGAAATTTCTGCCATCCGTCATTGAATACACCAATGATAGGGAGTGCGAAGTGATAGTGGCTGACAACGGTTCTACCGATGAGAGTCTTGCCGTGCTAAAGAACTACCCTTCCGTGCGCGTAATGGAACTTAAACAGAACTACGGTTTTGCAGAAGGTTACAACCGCGCGATAGCCCAAGTTGATAGCGAGTATGCGGTACTATTAAACAGCGATGTGGAGGTAACTGAACATTGGCTAACTCCCCTACTCGACTATATGGACAAACATGACGATGTAGCAGCACTTCAACCTAAAATACGGTCATATCGTAATCGCGCTTACTTCGAGTACGCAGGTGCTGCCGGAGGTATGCTCAACGGCTTAGGTTATCCTTATTGCCGTGGGCGCAAATTATGGAAAGTAGAAGAGGATAAGGGACAATACGATACGGAATCAGATATTTTCTGGGCAAGCGGAGCATGTCTGTTGGTACGGACGAAGGTATATAAAAAAGTCGGCGGATTGGATGAAAACTTCTTCTGCCATATGGAAGAGATTGACTTGTGCTGGCGGATTCATACGGCAGGTTACCGTATTGTATGCCTGCCCCAAAGTATAGTGTATCATTTGGGAGGAGCAAGCCTCGATTATAGCAACCCTCGTAAAACCTATTACAATTTCCGCAATAACCTATTGATGCTCTATAAAAACCTAAAAGGATTGCGGTTCGGGTTAGTGATGTTGTGCCGGTTCATATTAGATTATGTAGCCGTGCTCTTTTTCCTCCTGCAAGGCAAGAGCGGCGATGCCAAAGCCATATGCCAAGCAAGGCGGGATTATCAAGCAATGAAAAAAAAGTATAAGTAATATATGGAATTAAGTGAACAAGAATTGGTGCGTCGGCAGTCATTAGAGACCATGCGCACATTGGGAATCAATCCCTACCCTGCGGACGAGTATGTCGTTACAGGTTACAGTAAGGACATTAAGAACAATTTTGAGGCCTGGGACGGCAAAGAGGTTCGTATAGCAGGTCGCTTGATGAGCAAGCGTATCATGGGTAAAGCCTCCTTCATTGAGTTGCAGGACAGCAAAGGGCGTATTCAGTGCTATGTAAGTCGTGACGATATTCAAGCCCCTATTGCAGAGGGTGAGACGCCCACTACAGTTGAGCAACAAATGTACAATGTGGTGTTCAAAAAGCTTTTGGACATCGGCGATTTCATCGGTATAGAGGGTTTTGTCTTCCGTACACAGATGGGGGAGATTTCCATTCACGCCAAGAAACTGACGGTGCTAGCGAAGAGTCTTCGTCCATTACCTATCGTGAAGTACAAAGACGGTGTAGCATATGACGGGTTCAATGATCCCGAGCAACGTTATCGTCAGCGATATGTGGACCTCATCGTGAACGAAGGTGTGAAAGACACCTTCTTAAAACGCGCAACCATCATAAGGACTATGCGTCAAGTCTTTGACGAAGCCGGCTACACCGAAGTAGAGACACCAATCCTACAACAAATAGCAGGTGGTGCTTCTGCGCGTCCTTTCATCACGCACCACAACACCTTGGATGTCGATATGTATCTTCGTATCGCAACAGAGCTTTATCTTAAGCGGCTGATTGTAGGCGGTTTTGAAGGTGTTTATGAGATAGGTCGCAACTTCCGTAATGAAGGAATGGATCGCTTCCATAACCCAGAGTTCACTTGTGTCGAATTATATGTACAATATAAGGATTACAATTGGATGATGGGCTTCACGGAGCAACTGCTTGAGAAGATAGCCATTGCGGTCAACGGCACAACCACCGTTCAGGTAGGTGATAACATTGTGGATTTCAAAGCCCCGTATCGCCGTTTGCCCATCCTCGATGCCATCAAAGAGAAAACCGGCAAAGATGTAGAGCATATGACGGAAGAGGAGTTACGTGCTTACGCCAAGACATTAGGCGTAGCCGATACCGATAAAATGGGCAAGGGAAAACTGATAGACGAGATTTTCGGCGAGACCTGCGAAGGTACTTTCATCCAGCCAACCTTTATCACGGATTATCCTGTAGAGATGTCTCCGCTGACCAAGTTACATCGGTCCAAGAGCGGTTTGACCGAGCGGTTTGAGCTAATGGTGAACGGCAAAGAACTTGCCAATGCTTACTCTGAGCTTAATGACCCGATTGACCAATACAACCGTTTTGTAGAACAAATGAAGTTAGCAGACAAAGGTGATGATGAAGCCATGGTGATAGACCACGACTTTATGCGCGCTTTAGAGTACGGAATGCCGCCAACCAGCGGTATCGGTATTGGTATTGACCGTCTGGCATTACTGATGACAGGTCAATCAACTATTCAAGAAGTCTTGCTCTTCCCGACAATGAAGCCGGAAGTGCAATAAGATTTTTAAGGGCACTTCTAAAAATTATAAAATATGAATGTTGCTATTTTAGGCTCAGGAAGTTGGGCTACGGCATTAGCAAAAATAGCGCTCTGCAACCAAGAATCCATCAATTGGTTCATTCGGCGCCAAGAGGTCATAGACGAGTTTATTGCAACGGGCAAAAACCCGACATACCTCAATAACCTCAAGTTTGATGTAGCGCGAATCAATTTTTCCTCAGATATCAACAAAGTTATTGCCGCGTCTGATGTGCTGATATTAGCGATTCCGAGTCCCTATATCAAACAGAGTCTCAAAAAGATTCGGCGCTCATTGCACAAGAAGATAATCGTCAATGCCGTCAAAGGTATGATTCCCGACGAGAATATGCTTGTCACCGAGTACCTTCACCAAGAGTTTAAGGTACCTATTGCTAACTTAGGTGTGATAGCCGGTCCTTGCCACGCAGAGGAAATTGTTTATGAGCGGCTGAGTTACCTGACGGTTGGTTGTGAAGACAGAGCAACCGGCCAACTGATAAGCAAGTTATTAGATACAGACTTTGTACGGGCGACACCGTCCACTGATGTCATTGGTCTGGAGTACTCCTCGGTGATGAAAAACATTTACGCTATTGCTGCCGGAATGTGTGAAGGGTTACGGTACGGCGATAATTTTCAAGCAGTGCTCATCACCAATGCCGTGCTTGAGATGGAGAAGTTTATCTCCGCAGTAAATCCCGCCCACCGCAATGTGGTAGCTTCCGGATATTTAGGGGATGTGCTTGTGACAAGTTATAGTAAGTTCAGTCGCAACCGATTATTCGGTCAGATGATAGGTCAAGGTTATAGCGTCAAAGCAGCTCAAATGGAGATGCAAATGGTGGCAGAAGGTTTCTACGGTACTAAAGCGATTTACCTCGCAAACCAGCGCTTCCACGTGACATTGCCTATCGTTGATACGATGTACAAGATCCTTTATAAGCACCAAAGCCCTAAGATTGGTATACAAGAATTAACATCTAAATTATATTAATATGGTTAACATCAATTTTACGTACAACAAAGCCACGAGCGCATCCGCCGTACAACAATTTGCTCCTGCAGTAGCTGCCGCTCAACAAGACCTCAAAAACGGCACCGGTCTTGGTAATGATTTCCTCGGCTGGCTTACCCTGCCTGCCGATATTCGTCCCCAATTAGCCGACATTCAATTGACAGCCAAGATGCTCCGTGAGGAGTGCGAGAAGATTGTCTGCATCGGCATTGGAGGTTCATATCTTGGTGCGAAGGCGATTAATGAAGCCTTATCAAACGCCTTCGCCGAGAGTCAAATCCTATATGCCGGTCAAAACATCGGTGAGGATTACCTCTACGAGTTGCAAGAATATTTAAAGGATAAGAAGTTCGGTATCATCTCTATTTCCAAGTCCGGAACGACGACCGAGCCCGCATTAGCATTTCGTCTGCTAAAGACGCAATTAGAGCAGCAAGAAGGTAAAGACGCTGCCCACCGTCATATAATTTGCATCACCGATGCTAAGAAAGGTGCTCTTCGCACATTGGCAACCAAAGAGGGGCTTAAGACGTATGTGATAGAGGACAATATCGGTGGTCGTTTCTCCGTACTGAGTCCTGTAGGTCTGCTGCCTATCGCTTGCGCGGGATTTGATATCAACGCCTTGATTGATGGTGCAGAGAGGATGATGAATCTTTGCGCGACTGCAGAGTTCGAGCAAAACCCAGCCGCGCTCTATGCAGCAGCGCGTAATGTGCTCTACCAAGAGGAAGGTAAGAAGATTGAGTTACTGGTGAACTTCAATCCGAAGTTGCATTTCATCGCCGAATGGTGGAAGCAACTCTACGGAGAGTCAGAGGGCAAGGATCATAAAGGAATCTTCCCAGCTTCAGTAGATTTCACGACAGACCTTCATTCAATGGGACAGTATATCCAGGATGGTGAGCGTCATCTCTTTGAGACCGTAATCTCTGTAATGAAACCCAATCATGAAGTTATTTTCCCGCACGATACTGAGAACCTTGACGGGCTCAACTTCCTAGCCGGTAAACGTGTTGATGAAGTCAATAAGATGGCAGAATTAGGCACCCAGATTGCCCATGTGGACGGTGGCGTACCCAATTTGAAAATTGAGATGCCAGAACTGAATGAGTTCTATTTAGGTCAATTGATTTACTTCTTCGAAATAGCTTGCGGCATCAGCGGCTACTTACTGAAGGTTAATCCTTTCAACCAACCGGGCGTAGAGGCTTACAAGAAGAATATGTTTGCCCTCCTTGACAAACCCGGCTATGAAGCCGAATCAAAAGCCATAAAAGCTCGACTATAAAACCAACTATCGGGAACATGAACCTTCATCAACGATACCTTCAACTCCTCAGTGAGAAATTTCCGGATCCACAATCGGTCATCACGGAGATAGTTAATCTCAGGGCTATTCTGAGTCTGCCTAAGGGGACGGAACATTTTGTATCCGACCTTCATGGTGCGGCCAGCGCATTTATCCATATGGTCAAGAACGCCTCGGGCGTTATCCGCCGTAAGGTTGATGATGTCTATAAGGATAACCTAACGGAAGAGGAGAAGAGGGCTCTCTGCGCACTTATCTATTATCCCGACGAAAGGATAGAGTTGGTGCTACATCGTGATGAGCACCTCCCTTCTTGCGATTGCAAGTACAAGACGATAGATGATTGGTATCGCTTACGGTTACACCAACTGGTGGCTGTGACGCGTTTTGTTTCCGCTAAATACACACGCTCTAAGGTCCGTCGGTTACTTCCTCAGTCGTACGCTTATATCATGGAGGAATTGCTTCACGAAGACTCCATGGAAAAAGGTAAGGTTGCATACTGGAACGCAATCATCGACGGCATCTTAGAGGTCGGTGTGGCAAAAGACCTGATAATCTGGTTTTGCTATCTCATTCACTCCCTCGTGATAGATACCTTCCATATCGTCGGCGATATCTATGATAGAGGACCTCGTGCTGAAAAAATTATGGATATCCTATCCACCATCCGCGATTACGATATCCAATGGGGCAATCATGATATAGAGTGGATGGGAGCAGCGATGGGTAATGAAGCTCTGATTGCAACGGTGCTGAGAGTCAGCATCCGCTATGCCAATATAGAAACATTGGAAGAAGGATACGGAATCAATTTACTTCCCCTTGCCAATTTTGCGATGCAACATTACGCCGATGACCCGTGTAAAGAGTTTCAGACCAAGGATTATGAAAACAACCCGCGTCTCACCCGTTCAGCCCAACTGATGGCAAAGATGCACAAAGCGATTTCGATCATTCAATTTAAGCTTGAGGCTGCGACCTATCTGCGTCATCCCGAATGGGAAATGAGTGATAGAGCACTCCTATCAGAGCCACTGACAACGGAAGAGCGGGAGTTGATGGACCAATTAAAACGTTCATTCCGTAAGTCCGAGAAGTTGCAGAAACACCTGGCGATGTTCATTAATCATGGTTCTCTCTTCCTTGTTCGCAACGGTTTCCTACTCTACCATGCTGCCATACCGCTCAATGCGGACGGTTCTTTTACAGAACTCACCCTCAATGGTCATAAGGTCAAGGGACGCGCCCTAATGGAACGAATAGACGAAATGGTTAGGCAAGCCTATTTTACGAGAGACCAAGATGCCATTGACTTTATGCTCTATCTGTGGCAAGGGCCATGCTCTCCGCTTTATAATAAGGATAAAATGACAACCTATGAACGGTATTTCAATGCCGATGAAACGACTTGGAAGGAAACCGAAGGAGCCTATTTTTCCTTGGCCAATCGCAAAGATATATGCGAGATGATTCTCACAGAATTTGGATTAGATCCAGAAACGGGCAGAATCATCAATGGTCATATCCCTGTAAAAACCTTGAAAGGCGAAACACCTATTCGTGCTGAGGGCAAACGCTTTGTCATTGACGGCGGTTTCTCTAAGCCATACCAACTTAAGACCGGTATTGCGGGATATACGCTTATCTATTCCAGCCACGGGATTGAATTGATAGAACATGAGTCTTTCGAGTCCCGCGAGCAAGCTATTCTCTCGGGCACAGATATTCACAATAGGACACTGCTGAAAGACTATTCAGGACATCGGTTATTGGTAGCCGATACGGATAACGGGCAGGAGTTAAGACGCCAAATTCACGAACTTAAACAGTTATTAGCAACCTATATATAGAGGTCATATATTCTTTTAGCCCTTAAGAAGTCTTTTAAGACGAATAATCCATGTCCTTATACGAGGTGGGAAGCATTGTAGGAACCTACCCTTCCAACCAATCTTCGTCCAACTATTGAGTCCTTTGTGGTCGCAGTAGGTATGGTTGGAGATAATTTTTTCACCAGTTGTTAATGTCGGGCAGAAATATTCAGTCGGGAAAATATGCAAGAGTCCCATAAAGTCCTTTTCTTGTCCATCACAGACAAGACCTTTTGCTTCCAGCATATCGGTGAAGTAACCGGTATTAGGTCGCATATCGTAACTACCATCAGGCCGAATAAAAGGGCGTTGAGCATATGTAGCGAGCATCTCAGATACCCATTGACCATGCGGTTCGCTACCAATAACTCCCATCATCACCGCCTTGCGTTTAGAGCCGTCATAGCCCGCTATAAATGGATGATTGAGTAGCGGTTCAAAGCTCTTATAAACCTCAAAATCCACATCCATATAGACTCCGCCATATTGTTCCAAAGCCCATAAACGCACATAATCGCTAACGAAAGCGAATTTTCGTGCCTCATACGCTTGTCTAACATAGAGAGGTGCCCCAGCAAGCGGAAATGTTTCTTCATTCCATATACAATATTGCCATCCGTCAGAAAGCGGCATATACTGCTGCCAAGTAGCAAGACAGCGTATCACCAATGGAGGTTGTGCTCCACCTCCAAACCAGCAATAATGTATAATCTTAGGTATCATAGAGTTACTACACGAGGCGAGAAATAATTATTCCATTGTTCCCAACAGTTAACTTTCAAGATACTTAATTATCTCGCTTACAATATTCTCACTTGCATTACCGTCACCAAAGAGCGGAGGGAAAGAAACGTGCTTATCGGCTAAAGTTTCATAAGCCTTGATAATTCGCTCATAATCCGCATCAGCAATTAAGCCAGCACCTGCATTAACAATCTCCACCCACTCCGTTTCAGGGCGAAGGATAACACAAGGGGTGCCGTAGAAGAATGACTCTTTCTGTACTCCCCCAGAGTCAGTCATTACAACACGCGCATTTTTCTCCAAACGGATTATCTCAAAGAACGAGGCTGGTTCAGTTATCCGGAAATAGTTATTATTTTTCACACGTTCCAAAAGTTCTTTGGATAACTGTACGGGCAGCATTTTTCGTGTGCGAGGATGGAGAGGCAACACTACATCTATCTGTTCTTTTTCTGCAATGTCTAACAAAGCTCGGAATATAGACTGCAAATTTTCTGCACTATCAGTATTTGCCGGGCGATGGATTGTGGCGAGCACGAAGCCGCGATATGTGAGTCCGAGGCGTTCTATAATATCACTTTGCGTATCCGCCATCAAACTAAAGTACATTGAATTATCATACATCACATCACCGGATAAGATAACTTTCTGCCCTCTTCCGTCAGCAAACTTGATACGCGACTTGATTCCTGCAAAGCCTTCGTCTTCTAAATTCTTCTTTCCTGTCAGTGTCGGAGTAAACAATACAGATGACAACTGGTCGCATACAATACGGTTTATCTCCTCCGGCATAGCCATGTTGAACGAGCGCAGTCCGGCTTCGATATGAAATACCGGTACATGAATCTTAGTCGCAGCTACGGCAGCTGCCAGAGTGGAATTAGTGTCACCATAAACGACCACACCATCATAATGTATCTCCATTAAGATCTTTTCTACACCTTCTATGATTCGTGCAGTCTGCACGCCGTGGGTTCCGCTTCCTACATGCAGGTTATAATCCGGCTCAGGAATACCTAGTTCCCTGAAGAACACTTCTGACATATTCGTGTCATAATGCTGCCCGGTGTGCAAAATATGCTCCAGCACCTGTCCACTAAATCTATTACGTATTGCACGCGAAATCGCTGCCGCCTTGATTATCTGCGGCCGTGCTCCGATGATTGTCAATAGTTTTATCATATTAAACTCTCAACTTATCAACCTATCAACTTATCAACCTATCACCTCTTCTCATCCCAGCCGAAGGGGTGAGGACTCAACGGCAGTTTGGCTAAAGGATGATAGTCTCCCACTAAACCGATCGGTTCTGCATGACGGATCTCCGATACGGTCTCTATACACGGTCTCGCTTCGCTGATACGGAAACCGTTGCCGGCCAGAATCTGCCTATAACTCTCCGTATGCAGCTCCGTGAAACCAGCAGAGAACTCAAACTCCTCTCCGTCGATAGAAAGCGTACGGTAGGTGCGCTTCTCACCCTGAACCGCATTGGCAGGAAGACAATCGGCATTGATAGAGAGGAAATAACGCACGCGCGCCTGCTCCAACTCCAGATAACCGGCTACACGGTCAAAAGACATCACATGCACGATATTCTGTTTCACCGGACCGAAGACCCACTGCAACATGTCATAGAAATGCACTCCGATATTCGTAGCAATACCACCGGATTTATGCACATCGCCCTTCCATGAACTATAATACCATTTGCCGCGGGAGGTGATATAGGTCAGATCCACATCGTAGATCTTGTCCTTCGGACCATTCTCCACTTTCTCCTTGAGAGCACGGATCTTGTCGTGCAGACGCAACTGGAGGATCGTATAAGCCTGATGTCCCGTTTCTTTCTCCAACTCCACAAGGTTGTCAATATTATAAGGATTGAGCACCAGCGGTTTCTCACAGATCACATTGCACCCCAGACGCAAGCCGTAACGGATGAACGCATCGTGGGTGTAGTTCGGAGTACAGATTGACACCCAGTGCAAGGGGTTATCCGTCCGCATCTGTTTGGAGCAGAAACGGTCGAACTGCTCATTCTCGGTATAGAACGAACAATCCGGGAACGAACTGTCCAATCGTCCTACTGAATCAAACTTGTCATACGCCACCAACAGGTTGTTGCCTGTATCGGCTATCGCTTTAATGTGACGCGGCGCTATGTATCCGGCCGCGCCGATTAATGCAAAATTCAATGGTTTCATTATATCTGTTATTTAAATTTCTTCCAAAACTCCGCCCCTGCATTCCGGATTTCTTCGGCAGATTGCGGATAATTCTCTATAAACCAAGTCCAGAATCGTGTTACGTTTATCTTATCTGCCAGCATCAAATCTCTGCGCTCATGATAAGTTTTAGGCGCATCCGGCATTGCTAATATATCATCTATGCTTTCATATAATATCTCCGGTTCTTTGGATGATATTCCTTTCGTAAGATGATATTTATTGTCTAACTCCTCCAGAACGCTTATCTTCTTTGCGCCAACAAAGTCATTAAACCTCAAACATGGCGTTCCTAACATACTTGCCTCAACAGCCATTGATTGAGAATCTCCTATATACAAACCGGCATATGCTAACACATGGTGAATATCCAGCGGTTTAATTCGTAATCTATATTGTTCGAACTCTTCTGGCAACTCTGCTTCTGACGTGATATATACGCTCCCTTTTGCTTTTAACTTGTTGATTACTTTTTCTGCAATTCCTTTGGTAAAACCATGCACTCCGACATCATGATGTGCTGATAGCTTAGCAAAACGAATAATAAAGTATGGTTTATCTAATGGCAGGCCATAACCTTCAACAATCTTTGGATCCGGTTGGAAGTATTTAGGATGCAGATACGTAAGTTTTTGATACCCAGGATACCCTACTTTCTTATAATCCCATTTTCCTGCATCACATACATATGGACATACAACATGACTATAGAATGGAAAAAACATCTTTGCATATAGTTTGATGATATTATAATCATCTTCAAAAAACTCAAATGACGGTATTCGAAGTAATGTACCTACGTAAGCTAATACGCCATCAGACCCCACTAACATATCCGGTTTCTCTTTTCGCGCAATATGCAGCACCTCAATAATTTTCTCGATAAGAAAGATAGCAAGTCCGAACATGCCCCATTTTTTGGGTCTGTTCTTCACTTTATAGAATTGTATTCCAGCATTGATACAAAGTTTCTCCAACACATCTTTCGGCCGGATTACAATTACAACCTCGTGTCCATCACGCTTCAGATTGTCAATAGTGTACCTGAACATCCAAAAATGCGCAGGGTGGCTTATCATAAATAGTACTTTCATTTCTTTATATACGTCGGTATCATTAATAGATGTTTTGTTAATTCTTCTGCTTTGGGGCATGAACCAAGTACATAGCCAAATTCTTGTGCCCAGTATATGGCGTGTGCAAAATGCGTCGCGGTCTCAATACCACGTGCAGCAAATTCTCGCTGCAATACATCGGGCTCATCGCAATGTGCAATGAGCATAAAAGCGTTGATACCCCAAATAAATTTAGGATTGCAGATCGCATATTGCAGATTTATTATTGTTTCCGCATTCGCGCGTTGGGTTGCTATCGCCTCTTCTGCATATGGCAGCCATGCTCTATAGAGTCGGCGTACTCCAGGTGCCATCTTCCGCATCATGATTTGCTGGTGCACTTGAGAATTGGATGATTTTTTCAATCTCATCACCAACCAATAGCATAGTTTCGAATATGCAACAGCCTTTATAAGCATTGAGCAGAATAACTTCACTTGCGATATAAAGCCATATGACGGAAGATGTGAATATAAATCATCAATCCGCAATCTGCAATCTGCATTTGAAGGTAATACCTTCAGTATTCCGCCCTCCCCGAGTGCCGGGAACTTACCTTGATTGATACTATATACGGTAAAATCTCCCTCTACCGGCAACCCGTACCCATGTGCGTTATCAACGATGATTATTGCTTTTGGACAACGCTCACGAATAGCATTGATATCATTATGGATGCCGAACAGATTCGTCACCACGATAGCATCTAAATCTACCGGAATCGTAGCAATATCTATCTTCAATTCTTCAGTTACATCCACAAATACAGGTGCGCAACCTCCATCCACCACAGCATTAGCCACGGTATGACAGTTATAGGCTACCACACCTACTCTACCTCCGTCCGGCAAAGAGGCTCGAAGCGCCAACACAATCCCCGTCCGTGCGTGGTTAAGCAAGTATTCGCCTTCCTTAGGCTCATACTTCTTGCCGAACCAAAACTGCCATTGGCGATGAAACGGAAACTGTATGTCCAATCGTGGTATCATTTCACTATAATCCATTTACCTCCTTTGTCGCCTCCTTCTCTGCGAATTCTATCTATTTTCAAGATATTTATATAACGCTGGACAGAAGAAGGTGCCATATTCAATGTAGTACTTAATTCGTCTCGAGTAATTGTTGGATTTGACTTTATTAGTTCATATACCACCTCGATTTTCTGACCGATTTTCCGACCGATTTTCTGACCGATTTTCTGACCGATTTTTTCACGCTCAATTACACAGTCATGTAGTTTCGTTTCTTTGTTATAGTTAATTCCGACCAAAACCACATCTCCTGCATATTCCTTTAAAGCTTCACCATAACGTTTTTCTTTAATCTGTTCAATAGCTGCCTCTGCAGACTGATCATATTTCAGTTCCAATATGATAGCCGGCTTATCAATATTCCTTCTCGGCACAAGTACGACATCCGCAAATCCTTTTCCTGTAGGCATCTCACGAACCATCACATAATCCCTTCTCGCAGCCACATAAGCCAATGAAAGGACACATGCTAACGAATTCTCATCGTTATATTGTAATATCGATGTATTATCTTGATGCGCGTAGTCTATTGCCGTAGCTACGGCTTCCGTCTTACCGTTTAGCGTGTCCGTCAACAACTGTTCCGATGCATCCAGCATCTTCGCCACATATCCCCATTTTTCATCACGTATAGTCCGTTCAAACTCTTGCTGCACTTCAAAGTTTGGGATTCTGACTACTTGCCGTTTCTGATCATATGAAAGATACCCAAGATGGATCAGCAGCGTTAGCACTCCATTCTTATTCGTAACCTCGTGAATATCATTTGCAAAATCATTCACATCCACGCGGATTTCACCTCCAGCCAGCAACTCTATAACCGCATCTTTCAATCCCTCATAATTCATCGAGATATATCGTCTGAGGCTTTCATATGCAGCTGTAGATGTCCAATAACTAGCGAGCTTACCGCGTATCATTGCCTGCATTACTGCGAAAGGATTATAGATTTCTTTTACATCACCCAATTGGTAGCCATCATACCACTGTTTGACAGACGTCTCGTCCATTTTGTGTTGCTTGCATAAAACATGCACTTCCCCTTCCGTAAAACCAAAATAGCCAGCTAATGGTCCCGGATCTACCATCGAAAACTCAGTAAAGTTGTTCAATGCAGATTCAGTATTATATTGCTTAATAGGAAGAATACCAGTCATATAGACGCCAACAAACATTCGGTTGGTAAAACTATTTTTAAACATTGTCCGAAGCCAATCCACATATTTACGTTTTACCTCATCATTCTCTGTCTCGCGCAATACAGCATCCCATTCATCTATGATTATTATGAATGGTTTTTTTGTATATTCCACCACCTTTAATAGTTGAACCGGTAGTGAATCTGATGTATCAATAGGAGCCTCTGGATAACATTTTGTCAAATCTTTACTTAGTGATTTTCCTATTTCCTGCACAATCTGCTGTTTATCAATATTGGCATCCCCAGTAAAACCACTTATATCCAAATAAATCACAGGGTATTTATTAATATGTTTCTCATAAGTTGGATCTTGGGCTATCTTCAGGTCTTCGAACAAGACATGAGAGTCTACACTATGATCGTAATAGGCGCATAGCATCTTGGCTGCAATGGATTTACCGAAACGCCTGGCACGAGTGACACACATGAACTTGCGTTGCTGTGAACCTAACACACTATTAAAGTACGCTATCAGCATACTCTTATCTATGTACTCATCTACGCGCACGGATTCAAACTCTTTTTTCCCTGTATTTATATACACTCCCATGCTTTATTAATATTATTTCCCGTTTATAATTAATTTATCATGTTCTTTTTATAATGTTTATACTCATTACCAAACCAATACTGCCATTGGCGACGAAATGGAAACTATATGTCTAATTGCGGAATCATTTCCCTTTTATTTTATGATATAAAGCATATGCTTTAGCAGCCATCCAATAGGAGACAGGCCTATGCGCCAGAACATATCGTCCGTAATCGAACATCTCACACCCGTATTTGAGTTTATAATCACGCACACCATATGGTTTGTCAGGTTCACCGCCTCCTCCAAAATCAAAAATATTGTACCCATTTTTCTGTCCCCAGCAGATTACATTCCACATTAAGAAATCGTTCGGTCGTAGTTTGAAGTAATCCTCGTCACTTCCTGCATACCATGCATATAATAGTTTCTTATATCCTAATCTGATTTGTCCGGCAACCATTTTCCCATTATAATACGCTGCAAAAAAGTGCACATTCTCTGGCATTATATCAGTCAGATGTTCAAACAAACTGCTTCCCGCAAATGGGACATGCTTTCGGTGATATGTTTGCTCAAGTAGTTTAACAATTTTTAATCGTTCTTCTACACTCCTGACAACCTTGAATTGCAGTCCTGCCTTTTGCGCCTGTCCTATGTTGCGGCGACGCTCTTTATGCAAACCATTCCATAATTCTTTTTTACTGCGATTAATGCGCAATAGTATATTGAAATGTCCTTTCCTGACATAACCATTGCCTTGTAACACTCCTGATATTCCATCCAGATCGAAAATTGGACGTATCTCCGTATATATTACATAATAAGGTAAATGCCTCTTATATTCTTCAATCAATAGTCGAGCTATGCCAGGATTGTCATTTGCCACTATAGGTCCTCCGGTAATAATAGATCGTGCTGTTAGATGTTTTGCGATGCTATTACCATTGGTTATCACTGTTGCCAACAATACTCCGACTATACGTCCTTGCTTTTTAGCGGCAATCAGTATCGGTCGGTTATTTAAGGTGCACTCATAGACCTGCATCATTTCATAGCTTTGGAACACATTACCCAAACGCTGCTTATACAGGAATGTGGCTATTTCCTCCCGTGTAACAGTCTCATTATCAAGGATTTCTACCCCCCCGAAATTCGTCGTAATTTATTCATTTTCAGCATCTTAACTCCAATCCTCCCTATTTCATAGAGCCATGGTTTAGTAACACATAGGAACCTACCATGCTCCACTTCTTTGCCACCAAACCTAGATTTGAAATCCCGCACGCCGTAGGCCTCATTGGGAGTACCTGCTCCCATCATGTCAAACCTCGGCATACCATGCTCTGCAGCATACATGATTCCCGCATACGTAGCATAAGAAGATGGGAAAATCGATTTCCATTCTCCATCGCGTCCACAAACAAACCATTCGTAGAGACATTTACCCTCTTGCGCCACGCAAACTGTACCGCCGATAATCTCGGATGCGCCATCCTCTTTGGGTAATGCTACTAAAAGCAGCCGTCCGTCCCTATGTTGTACTAATGCCTCAAAGAATGAGAGTGGAAATAAAGGAGTCTTTACTTTCGTTTTGTACAGGTTCGACAAGATGGCATAGTATTCACGCACTTGTTCTGCCGTGGGGTGTTCAATGATAAACGCTCCGTCACGAATAGAAGTCTTGATATCACGTTTCCGGCTCTTGCCTAAATTTGCTTCCACGACCTCAACGGATGATGTATCCACATGAAAATTCACATGTGGTTGGTAGATGAATCCCGCTTTTGCGAATGCCCCCTTCCATTTGGAGTAGTCATTAAAATTGCGTGTTTCGATATAAATGGGACGGGAGCTCACCCCACCCCTCCCAGAAAGGAGAGTGCACTTTAACGCTGAAAGCAACGCCTCTACTTCTTCGTCGGTACTATCATCCGCCAACACCGGTCCACCATTGATAATGGCACGGCGGGTAAAGAATTGTTTTAAGGCGGATTTCTCTTTGGTGACATAGCCGCAACAAACGCCAATTAACCCGTTCTCACCAGCGACCCCAACCACAAATGGTATAAATAGCTCCGGCATGGAGGCAAAAAATTCATACGCCTCCGGCGTCTGGAACCATGTGCCGGTGGAGGAGATTTGTGCCAATACGCTCCACTGATTGCGGTTGATTTGGTCGTATGTTAGGATTTGACAGGACATCTATTTATCCTCTAATTATTATTTATTAGCATTTATTTACAAACCATTTCCTAAATCAGTCTCTATTGGACCAATATGGCTATTTTTCTATGGGGTTCTATTATGAGATTTATTCTTCCTCGCCTTATTAAGTTCACAAGATAGGTATCTTTTTATCTTTTTGAAAAAATGTTCTCCCAGCTAACTTATAAGCATGCAAAGGTACGGAAAAAAAATAATATATGCAAATAAATTTGCATTTTGCATTAGAATTGGTCTATGCAATGGCAGATAGAGAGGTAAGAGCTATGTATCAGGTTCTACAATATAATAGAATTATTTAGCGTTTGCTGGCAGTTTGATAATGGCACGGCGGGTAAAGAATTGCTTAAAAGCCGTTTTCTCTTTAGTAACATAGCCGCAACAAACTCCCCTAAGCCCATTCTCGTTGGCTACTCCTACTACAAATGGCATAAATAGCTCCGACATAGAGGCAAAAAAGTCATATGCCTCCGGCGTCTGAAACCAGGTTGCAGTAGGGGATGTAGCAACAAGATTATGCCATTGGGCAAGGTTAATATGGTTAATGTCAGAAATTACTCTCATATTTGACAATAGAAACAGGCAGTCGCATGAAAAGGAATAAGTGTCTTGATGTCAAGGAGATGTATGCACATGCTCCGGTAATGCTCTAGTAATGCTCTAGTAATGCTCTGGTAATGCTCTAGTACTTATCAGGTGAGATTAAGGAAGGGACAAAGCGGTGCATCCACAGAGATGCACCGCGAGATATGAGACTATATTATCAAATACGCCTTATCATAAAGTTTTGGCGATTTCGATTTCCTCATATGTCTCAATGATATCGCGTTCAACGACATCATTGAAAGCCTTGATGGACAAGCCACATTCTTGATTAAGCCCGACTTCCTTGATGTCGTCCTTACCATGTTTCAAAGAACTCAATTCGCCGGTATGGATAACAATACCATCACGGATAACACGGCATTTGTTGGTACGTTTAGCTTTACCTTCACGCACAACGCAACCGGCAATGGTGCCAACCTTGGAGATATGGAAAGTCTGTATCACTTCTAAAGTAGCGGTAACCTCTTCCTTAATATCCGGAGCAAGCATACCGGTCATAGCCGCCTTAAGTTCCTCAATAGCGTCATAGATAACGTTATAGATACGAATATCCACTTCCTCGGAATCGGCCATCTTACGCGCCGAACCAGTAGGACGGACATTGAAGCCAATTATGATAGCATTGGACGCAGCAGCCAGCATAACATCAGACTCAGAAATAGCTCCGACTGCTTGGTGTATCACATTGACCTGAATATTCTCGGTAGAGAGTTTAATGAGCGAATCGGAGAGTGCCTCAACGGAGCCATCCACATCGGCTTTAACAATGATGTTAATCTCCTTGAAGTCTCCAATAGCCAGACGCCGTCCAATTTCATCAAGACCGATATGTTTCTTGGTCCTGATAGATTGTTCACGCTGAAGTTGTTCACGCTTATTGGCGATAGCACGGGCTTCCTGCTCAGTCGGCAAGACATTGAACTCATCACCCGCCTGCGGAGCACCATTGAGACCTAAAATCAGCGCGGGTTCCCCCGGTGCAGCGGACTGAATATTGACGCCACGCTCGTTGAACATCGCCTTGACACGTCCGTGATAGGTTCCCGCCAAAACGATATCTCCCATATGGAGCGTACCATCACTCACGAGTACGGTAGCGACATATCCCCTACCCTTGTCCAAAGAAGACTCAATGATAGAACCTTTGGCTCGGCGTTTGGGATTCGCTTTCAGTTCCAACATATCGGCTTCCAAGAGGACTTTTTCAAGCAGTTCAAAGACTCCTGTACCTTGTTTGGCACTGATTTCCTGGCACTGATACTTACCACCCCAGTCCTCAACGAGGATATTCATGTTCGAGAGTTGCTCCCTAATCTTGTCAGGATTAGCACCGGGTTTATCACATTTATTGATAGCGAAAATCATGGGTACGCCGGCGGCTTGAGCATGGTTAATCGCCTCAATAGTTTGCGGCATGACAGCATCATCCGCTGCCACAATGATAATAGCGATATCCGTCACTTTAGCACCACGTGCACGCATTGCCGTAAAAGCTTCGTGCCCCGGAGTATCAAGGAAGGTCAAGTGGCGACCGTTCTTGAGTTTCACATTATAAGCACCGATGTGCTGGGTTATACCACCGGCTTCACCGGCAATCACATTGGTATTACGGATATGGTCCAAGAGCGATGTTTTACCGTGGTCAACGTGTCCCATGACAGTGATGATAGGACAGCGCTCTACAATATCCTCCTCATTGAGTTGCTCATCGGCATTAATCTCCTCGGTTACCTTCGCCGATACGAACTCAGTCTCAAAGCCAAACTCCTCAGCTACCAAGTTAATGGTCTCCGCATCAAGTCGTTGGTTGATGGAGACGAAGAGTCCCAGCGTCATGCAGGTACCAATGACCTTTGTGACGGGCACATTCATCATGGTAGCGAGGTCATTAGCAGTCACGAACTCAGTCAATTTAAGGACTTTAGACTGAGCTTGTTCCTCCATTCGTTCCTCCTCACGTTTCTCACGTTCTTCGGCACGACGCTCACGCTTATATTTAGAAGAATTGTTCTTACCTTTTTGTGCTTGTATGCGGTTGTAAGTCTCCTTGATAGAGCGCTGTACTTCCTCGTCGTCCACTTCGGGTTTGAAGCCCTTCTTCTTATTCTTCTTTGCGTTGTCTTTAGCGCTTTTTTGGTTTCGCACATCATTAATGTCCACTTTATTCTGTTTGATGCGCTCGCGTTTGCGTTTCTCTTGGGCAACTTGTTTAGCTTGTTGCTCCTGTTGTTGACGCTCAGCACGCTCTGCTTTTTTCTCCTCCTTCGTTTTCTTCTTGGGGTGAGTTGCTTGGTTGAGCGAGTCGAGGTCAATCTTTCCGATGACCTTAGGCTGCTGTTTAAGTTCCGGTTTGCGCAAGGTAAATATCTCCGGCTTCTTCTCCGCCGCAGGTTCGCGAACCGGTTCGGGCTTAGGTTCAACTTTAGGCTCGACTTTGGGTTCTACCTTTTTCTCCGGCTTGGGTTCCGATTTGGGTTTCGGCTTAGGTTCGGGCTTGGGTTGCGGTTTCGGCCGATTGACTTGCGTTAAGTCAATTTTGCCGACAACCTTCGGTCCGATCTCGGCCTTGGGTTCGGGTTTAGGCTCGATTTTTTGTTCGGGCTTTTGCGTCGGTTCTGCTGCCACTTCCGCTTTGGGTTGTTCCACCTTAGGCTGCTCCACCTTCGGTTGAGGTTTGGATTCCGGTTTCGGAGCCGGTTTAGGCTCCACCTTAGGAGCCGGTTTGGGTTCAACAGAGAGCGTCACTTGAGAGACTAATTCCTCGCGTTCACGCGCTTGGCGTTCTGCCTCTAATTTGGTGGCCTTGTCTTTGTTAAATTCCTGTGCAAGTAGCAAGTAGATATCGTCCTCAATACGGAGATTGGGGTCAGTAGGAATCTCTCTACCTTTACTCGCGAGGAAATCTACGGCAGTGGACATGCCGATATTCAATTCTTTGCAAGCTTTAATCAATTTTATGGGCATAACGCTCCTTTCGTTTAAAAGTTAGTATGAGTTATTAGTCTTCAAATTCTTCACGGATTACATCCAAGACGTGGTCAACAGTCTCCTCTTCGAGATCGGTACCTTTAATGAGTTCCTCCCGCGGGGTATCCATAACGGCGCGCGCAGTGTCAAGTCCCATAGCCTTGAATGTATCAAGAACCCATTGTTCGATTTCGTCATTGAACTCATCCAGCATAATATCATCCTCTTCTTCGGGTACATCGCGGTAAACCTCAATCTTATAACCAGTCAGCATGGAAGCCAATTTGATATTGAAGCCGCCTTTACCGATAGCGAGGCTGACCTCTTCGGGGTCGAGATAGACATTTGCGGTCTTGAGTTCCTCATCAATCTCCATAGATTTAATTTTAGCAGGGGCTAAGGCACGCTGAATATAGAGATTAGGATTGGATGTATAATTAATAACATCGATATTCTCATTTCGTAGTTCGCGAACAATACCATGAATACGAGCCCCCTTAATACCTACGCAAGCTCCGACGGGGTCAATACGGTCATCGGAGGATTCCACCGCCACTTTAGCACGCTCGCCCGGAATACGGGCTATGTTCTTAATAGCAATAATACCATCGTGAATCTCAGGCACTTCCTGTTCAAAGAGACGCTGTAAGAAGAGCGGGCTAATACGGCTCAAGATGATTTTGGGGTTGAGGTTTTTATTCTCAACTTGAACGACAACGGCACGCACTTGGTCACCTTTGCGGTAGAAATCAGTAGGAATCTGGTTTTGTTTGGGAAGATAAAGTTCATTCCCCTCTTCGTCCAAGAGGAGCATTTCTTTCTTCCACACTTGGTATAATTCGCCGGTAACGACCTGACCTAACATTTGGGAGTACTTGATGTATAAGTTCTCCTTCTGCAATTCCAGAAGCTTAGAAGCCAAAGTCTGACGGAGATTAAGAATCATACGGCGTCCGAATGATTCGAACTCAACTTTATCGGTCACTTCCTCACCGATTTCAGCCTCGTCATCAATCTTACGCGCCTCACTGAGTTCAATCTGTGTATCAGGGTTAGCGACATCGCCGTCCTCCATCACAAGACGATTGCGGTACACCTCCAAGTCACCTTTATCAGGGTTGATAATCACATCGTAGTTGGAATCCGTACCGTACATTTTACTGATAACGCTCCGGAAAGACTCTTCTAAAACGCTAATAAATGTTTGACGGTCAATGTTCTTGAGTTCTTTGAACTCCGAAAAAATGTCAATCAGGTTGATTGATTCTTTAGTTTTAGCCATTTTTATTGTAGTTTAATATATTTTCAATTAGAATTTGATTTGTGCCACGACAGATTGCACTTCGTCATATCGATAGACATCATCATTGACCATGAAAGTCTCCTCATCTACCGAGTTAAGTTGTCCAGAGTGGCGTTTCCCCTCCTTATCGGTGACAATGACATTGGCACCCAAGTTCTTGTGAAATTGGATAGAAGACTTAAAAGGTGCGGTGAGGCTCACGGAGCCAACCTCCAAACTATAATCATCTAAAGCATCGCCCAATTGCGCCACCAAATAGCGGTTGAGCGCAGCACAGTCATCCACATCAACGACCCCTAAACGATCAATCTCAACGAGGATATTGTTATCCTTGTCCACTTCTAAGGTTTGAAGTTCATAACCTTTACCGTCCTCAAGGAGGAAGCGGTTCACTAAATCACGAATCTTATTTATCATAATTTTAACAAGAAAGGAGTGCCACCAGGGCGCTCCTTTTATCAAAAAGCATGCAAAAATACATCTTTTTCATGAAATATGCAAATTTTTCTTCATTTTTATGCATATTTTCTTCTTTTTGAAGTTATTTTAACTATTTTCAACTTATTTAGCGTAGTTGATAGCCCGTGTTTCTCGGATAACGGTCACTTTGACTTGTCCCGGGTAGGTCATTTCGTCCTGAATACGTTTAGCGAGGTCGAAAGAGAGCAACTCTGTGTCTTTATCGCCGATTTGGTCGGCTCCTACGATAACTCGTAATTCACGTCCGGCTTGCAAAGCATAGGTTTTCACCACTCCGGGGAAAGACATTGCAATAGCCTCGAGGTCATTGAGTCGTTTGATATAGGACTCGACGATCTCTCGACGAGCTCCCGGGCGTGCACCGGAAATAGCATCACAAGCTTGAACGATAGGAGCGATAAGGGTCTCCATCTCACATTCATCATGGTGAGCCGCTACTGCATTAACAATATCGGGCTTTTCACCATATTTCTCACAAATCTTACCACCCAAAGCAGCATGCGGCAACTCTTCCTCATTATCTGCAACTTTACCGATATCATGCAGTAATCCGGCACGACGTGCACGTTTGGGATTAAGCCCCAGTTCCGCAGCCATGATAGCACTAAGGTTGGCAGTCTCGCGGCTATGCTCCAGCAGGTTTTGACCATAGGATGAACGGTATTTCATCTTACCGATAAGACGGATAAGTTCCGGATGCAAGCCATGTACACCCAAGTCGATAGTTGTGCGTTTACCGGTCTCAATAATCTCATCTTCAACCTGTTTCTCTACTTTAGCGACGACCTCTTCAATACGTGCCGGGTGAATACGACCATCTTGAATCAATTGGTGCAATGCTAAAGCAGCAACTTCACGACGGATGGGGTCATAACCTGAAATGGTGATACAGTCCGGGGTATCGTCCACAATAATTTCGGCTCCAGTAGCCGCCTCTAAAGCGCGGATGTTACGACCTTCACGGCCGATGATACGCCCTTTCACCTCCTCGTTATCGAGGTGGAAGACGGTCACAGCATTCTCTACCGTCGTCTCAGATGCACACCGCTGGATAGTTTGGATAACAATCTTCTGTGCCTCCTTTTTAGCATTGATACGCGCCTCCTCCATGGTGTCGTTGATATACGCCATAGCAGCTGTTTTAGCTTCATCACGCAATGCTTCAACGAGTTGTTTCTTAGCATCTTCAGCAGAAATGCCGGAAATAGCCTCCAATTGTTTTTGCGCCTCGCGATTCATCTTTTCAATTTCAGCCGAACGGAACTCTAATGCTTTGGCTTGAGCGTCAACTTGCTGAGACTTTTGATTCAGTTCGTTTTGTGCGCGTTGCAAATCGCCTTGGCGTTGATTGAGTTGATTTTCGCGCTGATTAAGTTGCTGTTCACGCGCCGCTTTGCGTTTGTCATCTTCACGGACTTGGTTATCATGTTCCAACTTAAGGGCAATAGATTTCTCTTTGACTTCGAGGAGTTTGTTCTTTTTAATCACCTCGGCTTCGGCTTCCGCCTTTTTAATGATATTGAGGCTGGTAGTATTCATAATCAGATAGGTGATACCGCCACCTATCAAAAGAGCCCCAAATGCAATGAGTACATTCCACAACAGATACATAGTAATTTTATTAATTAGTGTTGTTCATTCAGTGTTAATAACACCTTATTATTTATTTCGTTAATTTTTTCTTCAATTGGTTGGATGGCCTTATCTCTCGCGTCAGCGTTCAGGTTGACCGCCATTTCGAGTGCGACATACATCCATAATTGTTCCACGGATGCATTAGGCCGTTGTCGCAGATATAAGTTGTACCTCTCGTTGAGGATAACCGCTGCTTTGCGGTAAATTTCCTCCTTGTCCCTCGGCACATCTAAGGGGACTGTGTAAGCCGCAATTTTAAGATTTATTCGCTGCGTATCCATGGGTAAATTATTGTTTTAAAATCTCCAAGGCATTATCAATCTCAGCGATGAGTTGCGTGAGGTGTCGTCGAGCGGCTTCCCTCGTTTCATCGGCGCCGATGAGTCCCATGGCGTCTTGAAGATGTTTGTAGTTGCGTCGAAGAGTCTCCAACTCGCTATGCGAACGGATAATCTCTTCGCGCAGTTTTTCGGAATTTGACTTAAGAGCACTAATCTCCTCCTGAAGTGCTCTATATCGCTCCAGGAGGATGGTCACGTTATGGTCAAGTTCCTGTAGGTTATCCATCATTAGAAACTATAACCAATACCTAAACCTAAGACAGACTTGAATTGCACGCGTTCGCTCTCAATACCATCACTGTTAGCGATAAGTGTACCAGGATAGTACTTGAGACTGGTGGACAAGGTCACATTAAGAACCTTGAGGAACTGGTAAGAGATTGAGACATCCCAATCAACATCAAATAGACCGAACTGACGGTTCTTATTGGAGTATTTGAAATAAGGGTCAGTGCCGTTTAAATCAAATCCTTTGCCGGCATACGGAGAGAAGATTGCTACGGTAGTACCAAGAGTCAGGTTCTCATACTTATAAGCGATAGCACCTTTGATGCTCAAACCAAACTCTGCTCTTGCATTGCGGTCATACATCTTAACCGAATTGGCATCATAATAGGATACACCGTATTTATCCTTTAATTTCTGCGCATAGTCCCATGTCGGATCGGGCGTTTCGCCTTTGTCGTTGCAATAGGCGATATACTCGTTGTTCAGTGCAGCGTTGGTAGCATCACTGATATAGGCTGTTGAGATACGGCCGGCTATCGGAGAAAGATAGAGGGAGAAGTCTGCTCCATTAACACTGTGCTTATAGTCAATACCGACAGAGATATCAGTGAATGAAGGCGCCAACCATTTAGAGATAACAGGATTATAACCCGTCACATAGTCACGGCCAAGAGCATATTGGCTCTGGAAACCCGCCAATACCGTTAGATACCAATCGGTATGGAACTCCCAACCGAACTTGGTAGCCAATTTGATTTGGTCCGAAGATTTCTGGAATGCATCCTCTTTCTGGTCTATATAGGTCAGACCAAACTCGGTATCAAAATTGGTTTCCCAGGCAATCGCGTTTTTGTGATACAACAGGTGCAACTTGGCATACGCTAAGCCGTTGACATTATTCTTACCACCGGCAGCCCAATTCACAAGTCCGGTAGCAGCAGCATTCAAGCCTACTACACCATCAAATTTCCACGCCTTTTCGCCGGTATCAACCTTCTTAAGTTCCTCACCGGCTTTTTTCGCCGCAGAAGCACCGGCTTCTACGGTCGCTTTGTCCACTGTTTGGGCAATCATCCCCATGGTAAAGAGGAGTGCTGCCATTGTTACGTAAAATTTCTTCATATCGTTTTGTTATACTATTTAATGTTTTGTTATACTATTTAATATTGTGCCGTATCATAGACTTCATCTGCCTTTTCAGAGCCGACAAGGTGTTCAATTATGCAAAAGGCAAAATCTGCGCTCAAGCCCGGACCTTTAGCGGTGATGATATTCTTACTCTCAACAACCAAGCCACCGACATAGGCTTCACCGAGGTATTGTTCAAAGCCCGGGTAACAGGTTGCCTGCTTACCGTCCAGAATGCCTAACTTGCCTAAGACAGAAGGTGCAGCGCAGATAGCGGCGATTGGTTTGCCTTGTTTGTCATGATTTTTAAGCAAATCACAGAGCGCCTCACACCGGTCTAAATGGGTAGGACCACCGGGGAGGATAAGCATTTCTGCATCACTAAAGTCGGTGTTCTCCATGAGTGCATCTGCTTTGACAGTAATCTCATGGGCACCAATAACCATCTCATTACCGGTCACAGAAACTAACGTGAGGTCAATCCCTGCACGTCGTAGCAAATCAGTTGTCGTTAAAGCTTCGATTTCTTCAAAGCCTTTGTCTAAAAATAAATAGTTCATTGTTACTTGTATTTAAAGTAATAAGTGATGGTTCCAATTTGTTTATCCGGTCTGTCAGTAAAGCTGAATTTGGCTTTATAGGCAGCTTTAACTGCGAGTTGACGGGTGTAGTCATCGGAGATAGTAGAGCCTTTATCAATGGCTTGTGCCGATACCACATTGCCGTTGGCATCCACGATGATTTGGACAACAACTTTACCTTCTTGTTTAAAGTCATCCGATGGTTTCGGCATTGCCTTGACATCGCGTCCGTCTAAGCTCCAGACATTGCCTCCGATAGAGCCTTTGCCAACAGGATTACCTTTTTGCCCTGCGCCTTGGCTATCGCCGGAGCCGGCAGTTGAGCCGCTATTACCGAAGAGTGAGCCGAAGGCACCGGCTTTAGCGATGGCTTGTGCTTCACGCGCCTCTTTTTCCGCTTGGGCTTTAGCTTTTGCTTCGGCAAGTGCGCGCGCCTCGGCTTCTTTCTTTGCCAGCTCGGCTTTTTGAGCGTCCTCTAATTCCTTTTGTTTACGTTCTTCTTCCTCCCGCTGACGGGCTACAGCTAAAGATTCCTCGTCCTCTTGAGTAATCATCTCTGTTTGGGACGGTGCCGATGCGGTAGATGCAGGCGAGGATGCTTCCGGCAGAGGTACTGCTTGAGAGGCCTGAGCCTGATACCCTCCGGCTTCTTGCACGGCGCCGAAAGCCACTTCAATTCCCTCATCCTCCTCTTGGACAGGCGCCGAGAGGTATATAAACCAGAGGAGCAGGAAAATCAGCGCCATGATAAACGCCGTCAACAAGGCTGATAGTATCTTCTTCCGGGTAGGTTTCATTGTTTATGATTTCCGTAAGGGCTACCTATCGTTTGGTGGCTATAACTACTTTCATTTTATGTTCATTGGCGATGTCCAATACACGCACAACTTCCTTGTAGGCGATATCTTGGTCAGCGTGCAATGCGATGTACATCGTTGAGTCTTGCGCCTGAACGCCGGCGAGGTACATCTCAAGGTCTTCGGCGTTAATTTCCACCGGTTTCTGTTTGCCCAAAGCCACATAGTACACGCCTAAATTATCAATAGAGACTTTGGCTACAACCTGCTTGGTGGTCGTTTTGGCTCGTGCTTGCGGCAGGTTAATCTTGATATCATTAGGTGATGACATCGTAGATGCCATGATAAAGAACAGCAGGAGCAGAAAAACGAGGTCAGTCATCGATGACATCGAGAAGGACGCTTCTACTTTATTTCGTCTTTTTAGTGCCATTTATGCAGGTTCGTTAAGGAGGTCCATAAATTCCATCGTCTGGCTCTCTAACTTAGTAACAACGCGGTCGATACGAGCCATCAGGAAGTTATACATAAACATTGCTATAATACCGACAATAAGACCACCAATAGTGGTGACCATCGCCTGATACATACCCTCGGAGAGGGCTGTCATTTCAATAACGCCAGAAGCGTTATTCGCCATGTTAAAGAAGGTCTGCACCATACCCAGTACTGTTCCTAAGAAACCGAGCATAGGTGCACCGCCTGCGATGGTAGCCATGATAACGAGGTTCTTTTCCAACATGCTGACTTCCAGATTGCCGACATTTTCAATCGCCACTTGCACATCTTGCATAGGTCTGCCAATACGGGTTATACCCTTCTCTATCATATGCGCGGAAGGCGTATCCGTCTGTTTGCAGAGATTGAGAGCCGAGTCAATCTTACCGTCATGAATATAGTCACGAATGCGATCCATGAAGGATTTATCCTCCTTATTGGCACCATGAATAGTGATGAGTCGCTCAATAAAAATATAGATAGCCCACGCCAACAAGATAGCAAGGATAATCATTATCCATCCGCCGTATTGTGCCATATGCCAAAGGTTAATAGACTGTTGTGCAGTCTCATTTACCAGCGCGGAATCAACGAGCGCTGTGTCAATCATTTCTACTTGTAATAGCATTTTTATATTGTTTAATAGTTTCTTCTATACCTAAATAAAGTGCATCGCTAATGAGAGCCTGCCCGATAGAGACCTCATCCGTCCAGGGAAAAGCACTGATGAATGCTCCTAAATTGGCTCGATTAAGGTCATGCCCGGCATTGAGTCCCAAGCCCAACTCTTTGGACTTAACGGCAGCATCCCTATACATATTGATAGCACCTTCGGGGTCGCACTCATATAGCGCAGCATAAGGACCGGTATATAGTTCAACACGATCTGCTCCAATAAGTTTCGCCCCTTCTACCATCTTTGGATCAGGATCCACAAAAACCGACACTCGAATACCTTTATCGTGGAATTGTCTCACCAATGGTCGCAAGTATTCCGCATATTGGATGGTGTTCCAACCGTGATTAGAAGTAATCTGTTCATGACCATCGGGCACCAAAGTGACTTGGGTCGGCACAACCTCCGTCACTAATTGAACAAAAGGCGGTTCGGGATTTCCTTCAATATTAAACTCGGTAGTAATCTGTTGTTTAATCTGATAGACATCGCTACGCCGTATATGTCTCTCATCGGGTCTGGGATGAACCGTAATTCCATCGGCACCAAATCGCTCACAAGCGCAGGCAAAAGCCTCTACATCCGGCATGTTGCCTCCACGGGCATTCCGAATAGTAGCCACCTTATTTATGTTAACGGATAATTTTGTCATATTCGCCGCAAAATTATAAAAAAATTTTGTATTTTGCAAATAATTTTATATTTTTGCAGCAAATTTATCAAAAATCGCTTGTTGACGGAATAAAATAAAGAGAAAATATCCAACACTATCATAGAATGCACGGGAAACCCACAGAAAATAGAGGTGAGATAATCATCTATCGTGCGGAAGACAACACGGTACAACTCGATGTGCGCATGGAGAACGAAACCGTGTGGCTGACGCAGGAACAGATGGCATTACTCTTTCAAAGAGATAAAACGGTTATTACTCGTCACATCAACAATATTTACAAGGAGGGAGAGTTGCAACGTGAAAGTACAAGTGCAAAATTTGCATTTGTACCAGAAACAAGGGAACGGCAATATGATGTTTCGCTATACAACCTCGATGTAATCATCTCTGTCGGTTATCGTGTCAAATCTCAACGCGGTGTACAATTCCGTCAATGGGCAAACAGAATTCTCAAAGACTACCTCGTCAAGGGCTACGCCATCAATGAAAAACTCCGCCGTGAGCAGTTGTCGGATCTGCGGCAGTTGGTTCAGATTGTGGAGGAGAAAGCAGCCATGTTGCTGTATTTAGTGACCAAGAATCACTCCTTTTCGGACGGCAACACAATGAAATACATGCCCTCTTAGGCGGAGGCCGCTTCTCCCGTTTATCGGGAGAACGCTCCGGGTTCCTAAACAACAACGGCATTCTATACCGCGAGGATGGCACCAAGCGTATAGCAGATAACACGCTGGTCGCGCTAACCCTCATGATTGCCGAGAGCCGTACAGAAGAAAAAGACACAATGGTCAAGGTAGTTGTGAATTTGATTAACCGGAAGAACTAATCCCACCGACCGATGACCGAGCGATGACCAACTCACAACCGAGAGATTGACCGAGAAAATGAAAACCAAAAAAAAGCACAAATGAGTAAACAATGATAACAATATGGATGCTAATCAGCAAATAGAAAGAACGAATACTCTTTTTGAACGTGTTTCCTCGTTGATAGAACAATCACGTCAATACGTAACCAAAGCTGTTAATACTGCAATGGTTGCTACCTATTTTGGCATAGGAAGATATATAATTGAGGATGAGCAGGAAGGGCAATATCGTGCAGCTTATGGGCAAGGCGTATTGAAAGAATTGAGCCAAAAACTAACAGAGCGGTTTGGAAAAGGTTGGAGTGTGGAGACGCTGACCAAATGCAGGAAATTTTATAATGTATATGCGATTTCGTCAAATAAGCAAACCAAATTATCTACAGGATCAAATTCGTCACCGGCGGAGACAAAATCCGATTTAGTCACCAGTGGAGACGAAATTCAAAACAAGTTTGTATTGCCATGGACGCATTACTTAATTCTCATGCGAATCGACAATCCTGAAGAGCGTCGTTTTTATGAGATAGAAGCGGCCAAACAAACATGGAGTAAGCGCCAACTACAACGCCAAGTGGCTTCATCTCTCTACGAACGTCTGGCACTCAGTCGAAACAAAGATGAGGTAATGCGTCTGGCGCAAGAAGGACAATCAGTCGAGAAACCAGCTGATATTATCAAAAACCCTCTTACATTAGAATTTCTCGGGTTAAAACCGGACTCATCTTATTCGGAATCCAAGTTAGAGTCCGCCATTATAGACAAGATGCAGGATTTCCTGTTGGAGATGGGCAAGGGATTTTTGTTCGAAGCACGACAGAAACGTTTTACCTTTGACGAAGATAATTTCTTTGTAGATTTGGTCTTTTACAATCGCCTCTTGCAATGCTATGTGCTAATCGATTTGAAAGTGGAGAAACTCACTCACCAAGATTTAGGACAAATGCAAATGTATGTTAATTATTTTGACCGCTATGTCCGTCAAGAATGGGAGAAACCAACCATTGGAATATTACTTTGTAAGAGCAAAAGTGATGCGTTAGTAGAACTTACGCTTCCCCAAGATACCAATATCTACGCACAGCAATATGCTCTTTGCTTGCCCGACAAACAACTTTTACAGAGTAAACTTCAGGAATGGCTCGATGAACTTGAAGAAAGATAAGAATAGCGATAACCCCGCCACACTCCGTGGCTTCGTGATGGCGCAAATGAGTAAATAACAAGAAAACTGAATAAACTCGCCTATAATGCCTTATATTATTTCAAGAATATTGGGAAGAACAAAGGGTTAAAAAGAAAATATTTTGAAAGAAGAATAAATTAACGATAAATGTCATTAATCTATAAAATATTAAGCATATTTAAATCTGACAATGCGGAATTTAAGGCATTGACGCCAGAAATAAAGGCGTTGATGGCTTTTCGTAAAGATTTAATGTCATTGCTAGAAGTTGATAGATTTATCGCGCGTTCAGAATATGCTTATTTACGAGAAAATTATTCTAAAACTTACACCTTCTTTGAAAATGCCTTACGAGCAAATACACTTGAATATTATTGTGAGCAAAATGCCTTGGAAAAAAGATATGTAGACAAGTTTCTTTCAGAATTTGAAGATGTATGCTTAAATGAAGAGTCATCTATTATTAACGAGCATAACGAACAATACATACAACGACATCTTAAAGAGGATAAAAATTACCTTGATAGTATCCTAAAGAAAGTTGATCCCAATATACGATTAGACGCTGAGCAGAGGAGAGTGGTTCTTTCAGATGAAGATTATACTTTGGTTATCGCAGGTGCTGGAGCAGGTAAAACAACAACCGTTTCTGCAAAAGTGCGTTACCTTGTTGAAAAGAAAGGCATTTCTCCAGACCAGATATTGGTAATTTCTTTTACAAACAAAGCTGTCGGAGAACTACGCGATAAAATCAACAAGGATTTAGGAATTCCATGTCCTGTAACTACGTTCCATAAAACAGGTTATGCTATTTTGCGTCGTCAAGAAGCAGAGCGTATGATGGTTGTTGATCAGGGATTTATGTATAATGTCATCAACAATTATCTCAAAGGTAATATTCTCGAAAATCCGGAATTGGTCGATAAACTTATTCTTTTCTTTGGTAGTTATTTTGATGCGCCTTATGAGGGCGAAGATTTGAACGATTTCTTTAATTATATATCTAAGGCGGACTTTTCTACTATTCGTGGAAATATAGACGAGTATTCGGAAAAGATTATCAACGAACGAACAGGTAAGTGCCAAACGATAGCACGTGAGACATTACGCTCATCGCAAGAAGTCTTGATAGCCAACTTCTTATTCCTCAATGGTATAGAATATACTTATGAAAAACCATATCCATTCAATATTGCTAAATCATATAAAGTATATACTCCAGATTTTACCATTACACAAGGAGAAAAGATTGCGTATTTAGAGCACTTTGGAATTACTCAAGACGGGCACAATAATAGATATAATGCCGAACAAATTGCGAAATACAAGAAAGAAGTTAATGATAAGGTGAAGTTACATAAAAAACATGGAACAGACCTTATTTATACATTCTCTGCCTATAATGATGGGCGTGACTTGCTAGAACACTTAAAAGAAGAGTTAATAGAGCATGGCTTTGAACTTCATCCTCGTCCCTCAAAAGATGTGTTTGAGAAGATTGTTAACACAGAGGAAAACAGGTATATATCGCGTCTTGTAAATTTGGTATGTACTTTCATTCAGAACTTTAAGACTAAAGGATTTACTACTGAGAAGTTCTTTGCATGGAACGCAACATCCAAAAATGAACGTACCAAACTATTCCTGACCATATGCGAGCAATGTTATCATGAATATGCAAAATGTCTCAAAGAACGTCATGCGATTGATTTTGAGGATATGATTAACGATTCTGCACGTATTCTTCGGGAAGCAGAAGCTCAAAACATTGTGCCAGATTTCAAATATATTATTGTAGATGAGTATCAAGATATTTCTCGACAGCGATTTGATTTAACCAAAGAGCTGAGTAAAATATGTGATGCAAAGATTATTGCAGTTGGTGACGATTGGCAATCAATTTATGCATATGCAGGCTCGGATATTACTCTGTTCACTCATTTCAAGGAGACCTTTGGTTATGGACTGGAGTTAAGCATTACAAAGACTTATCGTAATGCACAAGAGATTATTGATATTGCTGGAGGATTTATTCAAAAAAACACCGAGCAAATTCAGAAAGCACTCATTTCTCCCAAGCATATTACTAGTCCAGTAATCATCCAAACCTATACGGAAGATGTAGACCGCAAACAATATGAGGGACGAGGAGGAAAGTATTTTTTAGTAGGAGAAACAGTAGAGAAACTTATGAAAGAAATTCTTGCTGAAAACCCGAAATCGTCAATCTTGTTATTAGGACGCTATAATTTTGATGGTTACAATCTTACTAAATCAGCAGATTTTGAATATTGGGAGAAGAACGGAACGGTAACTTCTAAAACTTTTGCAGATATAGAGATGGAATTTATGACCGTTCATCGGGCAAAAGGATTAGGATACGATAATGTGATTATTATTAACGCGATAGATGCAGCATTTGGCTTTCCCTCAAAGATACAAGATGACCCTGTTCTGCACTATGTTGTTAAAACTGACCGTTCTATTGAATATGCGGAAGAAAGAAGGCTGTTTTATGTGGCATTGACTCGCACGAAGAATCGCGTGTATATAGTTACACCACAGCAGCGTCCGTCTGAATTTGTACGAGAACTGATAAGGGATTATAAGAATATTACTCTACGTGGAAAACTAGACAAACCGCAACAAAACACAGGAGCTATAAAGCGATGTCCGGTTTGTGGTTATCCTCTGCAACTCCGTTATAAAAAAGCTTATGGTCTGAAACTATGGATTTGCTCGAACGAACCGGAGATTTGCGACTTTTTGACTAATGATATTAAGGGTAAGGAACTCTCTATTCTCAAATGCGATCAATGCAAAGATGGTTATTTGATTATTAAAGAGGGAAAGCAGAGAAATCCGTCGGATAACACTAATGAAAGATATTCTTTTTTAGGTTGCACGAATTACACACCAGATGGAAAAGGTTGCAATCGAATGATGACATATAAAGAATATAGAGAACTAATGAACAGAACTAAATCATAATAACAATGACGTTACCCTTACGAACAGAACGCAGTTTTGCTGCATATTTCTTCTTAAATATAATCACACTTGGTATATATAGTCTTGTGCAAGTGTGTCATATTTCAGAGGAAATCAATATAGTTGCTAGCGAACATGACGGTAAGCATACAATGAATTTTATATGGGTATTTTTGTTTGGTATATTTACATGTTATATCGCTAATATCATTTGGTATCACCGCATAAGCAATCGTATAGGTGATGAATTACGACGAAGAGGAGTGCAATCAGATTTTGGTGCCGACACATGGTGGCTTTGGTATATAATAGGTTCATTGATTTACATAGGACCTTATGTATATATTTATAAGCGAATTCATGCAATGAACCAACTAAACGAGCTATACAATAGAGAACAAGACTATTAATGAAAGCGAAGTGGGTGAATATAGTGGATAGCAATTATCCTTTTGCAACGCAAATGGACTAATTAACAAAAAAACTTACATTTGATGTGATAGATTTGGGCTTTATTTTGACTATATAGAGAGGGGTATATGTTTGAACATAAATAAGGATAAATTGAAGTGGCTTGAGAGTGGCTGATAGACCGCTAAGTTATCGCGAACAGTTATCGTCTCGAATGTCGCTCGTAGAGAAGAAACAGCCAAAGAAAATAAATTAGTAACAAAGAGAAATAATTACTATGAAAAGTATTAATACCATAGACAATGCTTTATTATCAGAAGTTTGTCGCATAATAGACGAAGCACGGCAAAATGTGGCTGTCGTGGCAAATAGCGCATTGACTATGATGTATTGGCACATTGGCAAAATCATCAACACCTATATACTTGATAATCAGCGTGCCGAGTATGGCCAGCAAATTGTGTCGGCACTGTCGACCAAATTGCCGTAAAGTCTTCAAACTCAATTGCGCAAGCAAATTGAAAATGCACGACTTAGATTAGAGAACAAAATAACAAATTAATATACAGTTAAAATGACGATTGCTATATTTGGAAATTTACTCAAACCGGAGACAGAGCCCGAGGTGGAGCACCTATTGGAATTGCTGCAATTACGCGGCGTGCATGTTGTTCTATCGGAAGAGTTGCGGCAGAGTACGAAATTCCGTTCCTACCCGCAGTTCATTGCAGAGATGACGAAAACGGATGCCGATCAATCGGATGAGTTTATTGAGTTTGCCATCTCATTAGGCGGTGATGGTACCTTTCTAACAACCGCCTCGCAGATAGGTAACTCCAACATTCCCATTTTGGGTATCAACTTGGGGCACCTCGGTTTTTTGGCAGAAGTACAGACGGATGAGGTTGATGTCATCATAGATCGTCTGATTAAAGGTCAGTACACAATAGAGCAGCGTTCTCTGCTCACCGTGTCATGCTCGGCAGACGGTCATATTGCCTACCCCAATGCGCTGAACGAGGTGGCTATTATGAAATATGGATTATCCTCCATGATTTCTATTGATACACAGCTGAACGGAGATTTTATACATCGGTATGAAGCGGATGGTTTATTAGTGGCGACACCAACAGGCTCTACTGCATACAATATGTCCACCGGCGGTCCGTTGATGGTACCACAAGCACGGGCGACTATTTTAACGCCTATAGCATCGCATAGACTAAGTATCCGTCCGTTAGTTATACCAGATGACTGGAAGATAGATCTAAAGGTTAAGTCCCGCACGGGTTCTTTCCTTATCTCCATTGACGGACGAAGCCAAGTACTCAATCACGATGTAAAATTACATATTGAGAAATCGCCGTACACGATTAAACTTATCCAATTAGAGGGAACGAGTTTCTTCCAATCCCTCAAACAAAAACTAAACTGGGGCATATGATAAATAGTTTATTAGCAATCACATGGGATGTTGACCCGATATTGATTCATATCGGCGATGGCGGCATCAGATGGTATGGGTTATTATGGGCATTAGGTCTCTACCTCGCCTACCTCATTCAAGTCCGTCTTTATAAGCGCGACAACTGTCCGGAGGAGTGGCCGGAGATGATATTTCTCTGGATGGCAATAGGGGTTATCGTTGGCGCTCGTTTAGGGCATTGTTGGTTCTACGAATGGCACCTCACAAACGATCCGATTCAAATCTTTGCGTGGACTATAAACTACCGCAATCCATATATAGAGAACCCGTTTCTGTTACTCAAGATATGGGAAGGCGGTTTATCCTCTCACGGAGGTGCGATAGGGCTTATCGTCGCAGGATATTTTCTCAACAAGACACAGTTCTCCAAGCGTCCGGAATACCACACCTCGTTCAACTGGATATTTGACCGATTGGTTATCGGAGTTTGTATATGCGGGTGCTTAATTAGGCTCGGTAATCTAATGAACTCCGAGATATACGGTTGCCAAACCGACATGCCGTGGGGATTTATTTTTGTGAGAGACGGTCAGACAGTACCATGCCACCCCACTCAGATTTATGAGATGTTGTACTGTTTAGTTGCCTTTGTGATTACGTGGTGTCTATTTTGGTACACAGAGGCACGCAGACGTGAGGGGTTATTATTTGGTATCTTTCTGATTATCATCTTTGCAACCCGATTTGGACTAGAGTTCATCAAGAACGACCAAGAGGCATTTGAAGCCAATATGCTTCTTAATATGGGTCAAATACTGTCAATACCATTTATTATATGGGGCATTGCGCTGATTATACGCGCGTATATGCGCCCACTAACCCCTGAAGTAGTGCTTAAAGGACATGGAAAGAAGTAATTTACGAATTGTGTATATGGGTACGCCGGAGTTTGCGGTAGCAGGCTTATCGGCGCTTATAGAAGGAGGTTTTAATGTCGTAGCGGTAGTGACAATGCCGGACAAACCGGCTGGTCGTGGACACCACCTTCAGTACTCGCCGGTGAAGGAATATGCGTTGGCACATAATCTGCCGATATTACAACCGGAGAAACTGAAAGCCGAAGAGTTTGTCGAAGAGCTCAGGTCATACCATGCCGACTTGCAGATTGTAGTAGCATTCAGGATGCTGCCGGAGGTTGTATGGGCTATGCCACGTCTGGGCACTTTTAATGTACATGGTTCACTGCTACCGCAATATCGCGGAGCTGCTCCCATTAATTGGGCAGTTATAAATGGAGAGACCGAAACAGGGTTGACCTCTTTCATGCTCCGCCAGGATATTGACACAGGCAATATGATTTTGCAGAAGCGTATTGCTATCGGTCCGGAGGAAGATGTCGGCTCAGTACACGATAGGCTTATGGAGCTCTCCAAGTCTATGGTGATTGAGACTACCGACCTTATCATTGATTGTGACCAAAAAGGTATTCCGCTGCCGACAACTCCTCAGCCGGAAGGTATTGAACTTAAGCCGGCACCAAAGATTTTCAAAGAAGATTGTATTATTCGTCCCACTATGAGCAGGCAGGAAATTCAGAACTTTGTTCGTGGGTTATCCCCCTACCCTTGCGCATGGGGAAGCATTACCGCCAAAGGGCAGGTATTTGAGAATACCAAAATTTATAAAGTATCATTAGCGCCGGGGGATATTGAGTTGCACTGCTCAGACGGAGTAGTAAGCGTGCAGGAGTTACAAATTCCCGGTAAGAAAAGAATGGATGCTAAATCGTTTCTAAATGGACTGCATTAGCTTTATTGACAAATATTATCATGACTCGCCGGACCTCAAAGAGGTTCTCGTCACCCATTCTCGCCAAGTCCGCGACCGAGCACTTTATGTGGCATCGCTGCATCCGGACTGGTCACTGGACCTGCAATTTATAGAAGAGGCAGCCATGCTCCACGATATAGGCATTTTTTACTGCCATGCGCCTAATATTCATTGCCTCGGGACGCATAAATATATTGAGCATGGTTATTTAGGGGCAGAGTTATTGCGTCAAGAGGGATTACCTAAGCATGCTTTAGTAGCAGAGCGACATACAGGTTCCGGCATTACGATGGAGCAAGTTATACAAGAAGACCTGCCCATACCGGTTCAAGATTATTTGCCGATAACATTGGAGGAAAAAATCATCTGTTATGCCGATAAGTTTTATTCTAAAGGTCATTTAGGCGAAGAAGTCCCTGTCTCCAAAATCCGTTTGAACATGTGGAAATACGGTCAGGACGCTATTCGCCGCTGGGATGAATTAGTAAAACTTATGGCTGAACCCAATAGAGACTAAGTCTTTGAATTGGATTTTCGGTTTATCGGCGCGACCGGGATCCCAGTTGGTATTATCAAATCGCGGTCTAACCATGACCTGCGCGGATAGGAAGCGGTTTATCTTAAAGTCAAAATTCACTTCCCAGTCTATCTGCACTCCCCGATAATTAGTGTAAAAATAAAATTCGGTATCAAGGTATATTTCTCGGATAAGTTTGTGCTTATAGTGTGCACGAATAGAAGAGCCAAATTCGTGCAGAATATCTTTGCCGCTTTTGATACCATAGTTTGTAACATCAACGCCTTCCCGCTCATCTTGCAGGGCAAAAACAAGCCTATAGTTAATGGGACCAAAAACAATACTGAGTCCCTCTATCGGCTTGTAATCCAAACCGGAGTTGAGGTTAAAGATCAGCGGTGTCATGAAAGCAGATTGAAGAATTTTCTCATTAGTCTTCCATGTATTCCATAGATTGAGTTGGAGATCCACACTGGTACTAAAATACAGCTTCTTAATAATCTGATAGCCGAATTTGGAGTTCAAGCGGAATAGGTCATCGGTTATATTGTACATTCTAAGGGAATCAGCCGGGGTTGTTGCAATACCATTGCGCCAATCCAAATAGTTTTCCCACGCGATATTATTATGAATATAGGAGATGCGTCCTTTGAACTTGCCGATAAGCGTAAGAGATGCAGGAGAACCGCCTGTGTACCAGTTGGATGAGGCATAACTTTGGGTAAATTGGAGCATTATATTTCCCTCGCGATACCAATGGGATTGGCGACTCCTTAACTCGGCGCGCAGTTCCTCTATATCGTCTTTCCAGTTATCCAATTCACGAGCAGAAATGGCTGCTATTTGAACCTGGGGCATTTGAACCATGATAGAGTGCATCAAAGTATCTGCCTTACGGGCTTCCAAGAGTTGAAGCAATTGGCTACTCTCGATAGAATCTTGCAGTCGTTGCTGCTCTACACGTATTGAATCATAATAGCCTTGACTCTTATCTGCTAAAATATCTAAGAGCCACCCGTCTCCTGATATAGTTTGTTGTTCTTGCAGTTTAAACGTGTCTGCATGCTGATAGATAGTATCGCGATGGGCTATAGAGTCCATCGCAAATACCTCTCCGCCCATGATGAGCAGAATGCCTAAAATAATGTTGGCTGTGATCTTAAGCACTTATGCGGCTCCGTGACAGTTTTTATATTTCTTACCGCTTCCGCATGGACACGGGTCATTGGGACGAGGTTTCTTCTCTACCCTGATAGGCTCCGGACGCTGTTGTTCGCGAGTGTCACGTCCTGCTGCCTGTGCCATACCGGAAGCTTGTGCAGCGCGTTGAACGCTATCTTTCTGGGTACGATAACGGCTCATGTCAGTACGTTGCGGTGCTTGCGCCTGCTGCACATTTTGCGGAGGTTGTTGATATATCTGCCCTCTCATAAGGATAGCAAGTGTCCGTTTATTGAAGTTATCAAGCATCTGCTTGAAGATATTGAAACTCTCTAACTTATAAATCAATAACGGGTCTTTCTGCTCATAGCTGGCATTTTGGACAGACTGCTTCAAATCATCCAATTGGCGCAAATGCTCTTTCCATTCATCATCAATGACATAGAGGATCATACGTTTCTCAAACTCTTTGACAACTTCCTTACAATTAGTCTCTGCAGCAGCTTTGAGATTAACGGCAATCTGGTAAACGCGCTTGCCATCGCTGATGGGCATGAGGATATTTTGATACATCTGCCCCTTTTCTTCATACACTTTCTGTACGGTTGGGTTCGCAATAGTCATCAGTTTATCCATGTGCCGTTTGAAGGACTCGATAGCTGCCTCAGCGACCCTATCGGACAAGACATTCATGCGTGAGCTGCGGAACTCTTCTTCCGAGAAGGGCACCTCAATAGCAAATGTCTGCATCACTTGATAACTGAGCGCGTCGTAATCCATCATATCGCGGGCATCTGCAATGATAGCCTCTGCAGTATCATAAATCATATTGGTGATATCCACACCTATACGTTCTCCCATCAAGGCGTGTTTGCGCTTCGCATAAATGACATTACGCTGGTTATTCATCACGTCATCATACTCTATCAAGCGTTTACGGATACCGAAGTTATTTTCCTCTACTTTTTTCTGTGCACGCTCAATGGAACTGGAGACCATACTGCTCTCAATCATCTCCCCTTCTTCAAAGCCCATGCGATCCATGACCGCTGCGATACGCTCGCTACCGAACATACGCATCAAGTCATCCTCTAAGCTGACATAGAACACGGAGCTACCCGGATCACCTTGTCGTCCTGCACGACCGCGTAACTGCCTATCGACACGACGAGATTCATGACGCTCAGTACCAATGATGGCTAAACCGCCGGCTTCTTTCACTTCGGGAGTCAACTTGATATCAGTACCACGACCTGCCATATTGGTGGCGACGGTCACTTGTCCCCGACGCCCCGCCTCTGCAACTACCATTGCCTCGTGTTGGTGCAACTTAGCATTCAACACGTTATGCGGAATCTTGCGCATGGTTAGCATTTTACTCAATAACTCCGATATCTCCACCGAAGTTGTACCTACCAAGACCGGACGACCTTGATTGACGAGGTCGTTAATCTCATTGATAACGGCAGTGTATTTCTCGCGTTTGGTCTTGTAGATGCGGTCATTCATATCTACACGGGCAATCGGCTTATTAGTCGGGATGACGACTACATCCAACTTGTAGATATTCCAGAACTCCCCAGCCTCTGTTTCAGCTGTACCTGTCATACCGGCTAACTTGGTGTACATTCGGAAGTAGTTTTGAAGTGTGATGGTCGCAAAAGTCTGTGTTGCGCCTTCCACCTTCACATTTTCTTTAGCCTCCACGGCTTGGTGCAAGCCATCACTCCAGCGGCGCCCCTCCATGATACGACCGGTTTGTTCATCGACAATTTTAACTTCATTATTGTCAATGATATAATCGACATCTTTCTCGAAAAGCGTATAGGCTTTCAGCAGTTGTTGAACGGTATGAACACGCTCGGACTTAACTGCGAAATTGGAGTAGATATCGTCCTTACGCTGCTGTTTTTCTTCAGGAGTTAAGTTCTCATTCTCCAATTCGGCAATCTCGGCGCCAACATCAGGTAAGACAAAGAAATTCGGATCTTCGCTGTGTCCCGCCAAGGTCTCATTACCTTTATCGGTCATTTCGACTGACTTATTCTTTTCGTCAATCACGAAATAGAGCGGGTCGGTCGCGATATGCATATTCTTTTCGTTTTCCTGAAGGAATAGTTCCTCAGTCTTTTGGAGGCGAACCTTAATACCCTGCTCAGATAGGAACTTGATAAGTGCCTTGCTCTTAGGCATTTCCTTATAAGCTCTAAAGAGTGCCAATTCGCCTTCTTCACGTACTTTCTCGTCTTCGGAGCCCATTTTCTGTTTGGCTTCTACGAGATATTGATTGGCTTGTGCGGCACCTGTTTTGAAGAGCAGCTCAACCCGATGCTTGTACTCATCGTACATTTGGTCCTCGCCTTTAGGAATCGGGCCGGAGATGATAAGCGGTGTTCGGGCATCATCAATCAAGACAGAGTCCACCTCATCGACAATGGCGTAATTATGTTCACGCTGCACAAGGTCCATTGGGCTTGTCGCCATGTTATCGCGCAGGTAATCGAAGCCAAATTCGTTGTTGGTACCAAAAGTAATATCGGCGGCATAAGCTTTACGCCTCTCATCGCTGTTTGGACGATACTTATCAATACAATCCACTGTCAGACCATGGAACATATAGAGAGGTCCCATCCACTCGGAGTCACGCTTTGCCAAATAGTCATTGACCGTCACAACATGCACGCCTTCATGGGTTAAGGCGTTCAGGAAAACCGGCAAGGTCGCCACTAAGGTCTTACCTTCACCGGTAGCCATTTCAGCTATCTTACCTTGATGAAGCACCACGCCTCCGATGAGCTGAACATCATAGTGCACCATATCCCAAGTAACTTCGTTACCACCGGCCGTCCAGTGGTTATGATAAATGGCTTTGTCGCCATCTATTTCCACAAAATCGTAGCGTTCATCAGCGGCCATATCCCTATCTCTCTGTGAAGCGGTAACCACGATTGTCTCACTCTCGGCAAAGCGCCTTGCTGTGGATTTAACGACGGCAAAAGTCTCCGGCAGCACCTCATCCAACACTTTAGCATAGGCTTCCTTCACCTCTTTCTCTAACTTATCGACCTCGTCATAGACTTTTTCGCGTTGGTCTATCTCAAGTTCCTCTATACCGGACTTGAGCTGAGCAATACGTTCTTTCTGTTGTTGAACAGCAGCAGCGACGCGTGCCATCAACTCCTGACTTTTCGCACGAAGTTCATCGTTAGAGAGTTGGTCTATCAACGCATACTGCGCTTTAATCTTATCCACATACGGCTGAACAGCCCGCATATCTTTCTGCGACTTATTGCCGAATAACTTGGTTATTAATTCTAAAAAACTCATATCTTAATTATATTTGATGACTTGTTAAATTTCATGACATTGCCACTGCCATTGACTTGACGCCATAAAAAGCGTGCAAAGATATATAAAAAAAATGATATATGCAAATATTTTCTGCATTTTTATGAAGATTATGAGTTATTTATTCAGGAAAACCCGTTAGAAAATTATACCAACGGGTTTATATCTTGAAAAATATCGAACAATTTCAAATACAATTAGCTTGTAAAAAAGCGAGTAATGGTCTCTGAAATAGCGTCAACATCTTCAAGGGTCAAATCATAATACATCGGTAACCGAACGAGAGTGTCGGCATAACGGTCACATTCCGGCAACACCCGACCGTCATGTTTGTCCGCGTAATAGGCAGAACTATGCAAACTTAAATAATGGAAGACCGCCAATACGCCATTGTCCTTCAGGTACTTGAGGAGTGCTGTACGTTTCTCTAAGTCCGGCAAAACAAGATAGAACATATGGGCATTGTTGGTGGCATACTCAGGTATATCCGGCAAACTAAAACAACCTTTTTCAGGTTTAGTCACGATCGATGCTGTGGCATGCGTGTGACTTACGTTTTACTTTCGATTGACTTACGTTCGACTTTCGATTGACTTTCGACTGACTTATGATATAGTTAGGAGGGGTTAGGGGAAAGTTAGTAGTTGTTTTTTTCCAGGAGACCAGGTGACCAGGGTGCCGGGGTGCCACGCCCTGCGGGCTGTTGCCGGGGTGTAGAGTTGCTAGGTGGTCAGGGTGCTGGGCAGCAGAGTTATCGGGTTATCGGGTTTATCGAGATTGCGAGGTAGCGGGGTACGGGGGGTATTATAAGGGGCAGAGCCGTAGAACGAGACGCCGCGCTAACGCGTGGCGCACCCAACAAAAGAGACAATGGTCAACAAGTGTAGGAGTATCGGGGTACCGAGAAATCGGGGTGCCAGGGTGCCGGGTGGCCAGGGTACCAGATTGTCGGGATGCCAGGCTGCCGGGGTGCCGGGGTGCCACGCCCTGCGGGCTGTTGCCGGGGTGCCGGGTGGCCAGGGTGCAGGGCAGCAGAGTTGACAGGGTGCAAGGTTATCAGGGAATCGGGGGGGGTAGAGGTGTCGGATTAGCGTTGTAATTAAAGATGAAACGGGCAAAAAGTGGAGAAATTTAATAAAAAATTTGCATATGTGAAGAAAAAAGTGTATTTTTGCAGCCGATTATGAAAAAAATGTAAGCAGCGACAATAGTCGCCCTCTTTTCATTGAGTATGAATGCACAATCAATTTATGACTTTACGGTAGAGACCAGTAAAGGGAAAGAATTCGCTTTTGCCGATCATAAAGGCGAGGTATTATTAATAGTCAATACCGCTTCCAAATGCGGTTTTACCCCTCAGTTTGACGGATTGGAGAAACTTTATCAAGAGTACAAAGACAAAGGGTTGTTGATAGTCGGTTTTCCGTGCAACCAGTTTGCCGAACAAGACCCCGGAAGTAACGATGAAATCGTGGAATATTGCCGTCTCAACTACGGTGTGACCTTCCCTATTATGGCAAAAGTGGATGTGAATGGTGAGAACGAGGCTCCTATCTTCACTTGGCTGAAGAAAGATCACCCGTTCACCACTTGGGGACATGGGCTAAAGGCTTTCACGATGGATAAAGTCGCCAAGAAAATGGTCGGTAAAGACTACAAAGAAACCGGTGCCATCGCCTGGAATTTCACCAAGTTTCTTATTAATAAAGAGGGTCAAGTTGTTCGCCGTTTTGAGCCGACTGCCGAGCCTAAGGATATAGCTCCCGCCATTGAAGAAGAATTAGCCAAATGAATATGAAAAGAGTATTGACATTGATTGGAGCAGCCTTGATGCTGCTATCGTGCTCTGC
>DFEE01000021.1:0-3560 GCA_002368645.1 Bacteroidales bacterium UBA3810 | reverse complement strand
GAGATTAGTCCTGAGAGTTTACTGAAAATCTATGAGGCATTAGGCGTTCAAGCCGAAGGTGCCGTAGCGGTGAAGATCTCGACGGGTGAAGGCGGTAATAAGCATTATCTCAAGCCGACGCTCATTCGCAATCTTGTAGAGGCCGTAGATGGCACAATTGTAGAGTGCTGCACGGCGTATGGCGGCTCGCGTCAAGACCCGAAGAAGCATTGGGAGACGATACACGACCATGGTTTTGATTCCATCTTCAAAGTCGATTTAATGGATGAATACGGGGAATTTGAGATTCCCGTAAAGGACACAACCCACCTCAAGTATGATATTGTAGGTGAGCACTTAAAGAACTACGATTTCATGATTAACTTGGCACATTTCAAGGGTCATGCCATGGGTGGTTTCGGCGGTGTACTGAAAAACGCTTCTATCGGCGTTGCCAGCACAAATGGTAAAGCTTATATTCACTCCGCCGGTCGAACCGCTAATCCCACCCTATGCTGGGCACCCGGTTTTATTGCTGCAGGTCCCGGACAAGACGATTTTCTTGAGTCCATGGCTGCTGCCGCACAAGCTGTACATGACTATATGTACACCAAAAAAGGTGTCGTCTATATCAACGTGATGAACAATATGTCCGTGGATTGCGACTGCGATGGTAGCCCTGAAGCACCGAAGCTCAAAGATATGGGTATCTGCGCCTCTCTTGACCCTGTTGCCGTAGATCAAGCTTGCCTCGATATGGTGTTTGCACACCAAGCGAGCGAAGGTGATGATGAGAAACCACTCATCGAACGTATCAATAGACAGCACGGTACATATATTACGGAATATGCAGAGCAAATCGGTTTGGGTCATCGGACTTATCAGCTTGTGCGCATTGACGAATAGTTGCACGCCAGAAGGCGAAGCAATTACCAATCAAGATCGGTATAAATTATGGTATCAAGACCAATTAGGCGCCGAGCATATTGGTCTTGATTCTTTGCGCGCATTAAACGGAATAAAATGGGAGTTGGAGCATATGCCGGCTACCGCGCAATTGTGCTCCAAGAAGAAGGAAGAACGCAAAATAAGCGACTATTACTTCTTCGAGAACCCCAAGTCGGATTATGTACGGCTTGATCTTCAAGCCGTTCGCGACTCAGTGATTAGCGCGGAGGAGTTGGCGGGTATATTTGCGCGAACCGCCAATGAGGGAGGACATCCCCTATTAAATAAGGTGCCGTATGCAGTGCACCACTCGGAACAATTTAAAGAAAGGTATAAGCCCCATTACAGGGTAGTCAAAAAAGATTTATTGAGATGAATTATTTGCAGTCATTGTTTTTAGAACCCTCTGTGACGCAGTCTATTGCAGCACTAACTTGTGTAATTGCAGTGGGTTTGTTTTTAGCAGAGAAACTGAAGATTAAGAATTTCAGTTTAGGTGTCACATGGATTTTATTTTTCGGCATTTTAGTATCGCACTTCGGGGTGCGGTTGGAGCCGACAGTAGCGAGTTTCGCAAAAGATTTCGGTTTAATTTTGTTCGTCTATTCCATCGGTTTACAGGTTGGACCATCCTTTTTCTCATCCTTTGGCAAGGGCGGTTTGAAACTGAACATGTTTGCGCTTGCAATCGTGCTGCTGTCCGCCATCACGACCTTCATTATCCACTTGGTAACGGGTGAAGATTTATCAACGATGGTGGGTGTTATGTCCGGTGCGGTAACGAACACACCGTCATTGGGTGCAGCAGAGCAAGCTTATTCCGACACCTACGGAAGCGTAAATGCCAATATTGCATCAGGTTACGCTGTAGCCTACCCTCTGGGCGTGTTGGGTATTATTTTCTCGATGCTGTTTATCCGCTGGATATTTCAGATTAAGCCCCAAGAGGAGAATGAGCGTGTCCAAACGCAGATGCATCAAGACCGAAGTGAAACCGTACTACGAGACATTTTAGTGACCAATCCACAGTTGAACGGCATCACGATTCAAACCCTGCACCATATGTGCAATATCAAAATGGTTGTGAGCCGTATAATTCACGCCAACGGGCATGAACAAGTGCCGACTGCCCAATCGACATTCAACAATGGCGATACACTGCGCATCCTTACGGATAAGGCGCATGAAGAGACCTTGCAACTGATCGGGAAAGCCGTTGAAGCCCCATTAATAGAAGTGGATAATTCAGCTGAGTTAGTGTCAAGGCGCATTGTGGTGACCAAACCGCAGTGGAATGGCAAATACCTCAAGAACCTCAATATCAACGAGAAATATCACGTGACAATCACCCGTATTTATCGTGCCGGCGTACAACTCTTAGCCACTTCCGATATTGCTCTGCAGATGGGCGACAGGATGGTTATAGTCGGTACAGCGGATGAGGTGAAGCAAGTAGCCGATTTATTCGGAAACGAGATGAAGCGTCTTGACGCGCCTAATCTGATACCTATTTTCTTAGGGATTGTATTAGGTGTAATCTTCGGTTTGATGCCAATCAAGTTGCCCGGCATGGCCGTTCCGTTCAAGTTAGGACTGGCAGGCGGTACATTGATAGTCGCCATTCTGATTGGTCGTTACGGTCCATATCACCATTTAGTGACCTTTGCGACGACCAGTGCCAATAGGATGATACGCGAGATTGGTCTCTGTTTATTCTTAGCCTCTGTCGGATTAGGCGCGGGAGAAAGTTTCGTGCCCGCCATCCAGTCCGGCGGTTACTGGTGGATATTATACGGTGTCATCATTACGCTGATACCGCTACTGATAATCGGCTTCATTGCCCGCAAGTGGGGTAAATTGGATTACTTTACGCTGATGGGTCTGATAGCCGGTTCGACAACCGATCCGCCTGCCCTATCCTACGCATCATCCGTGTCGGATGATAACGACCTTGCCTCTGTTTCTTACGCGACGGTTTATCCGCTGACGATGTTCTTAAGGGTCATGGTTGCCCAAATAATGATACTCCTATTATTGTAGAGGGTAATATATTAAGAATAAGGTTCGCTTCGAGGCGGACCTTATTTATTATGGATTATCTCGTCTAATACAGAGATTGCCACATAGAGATTACAAAAAATTGACAAAAAAGGGTCATTTGCAAATTTGAGATTTCACTTTTACGATTTTTTGCATTTTTTCGGGCAAAAATTTGTGCATATCCTAAAAAAGCAGTACTTTTGCAGCGTGTTTTGATTCAGGTGTCTATAAAGGGGCACCACTAAAAAGTATGAAAAAGATTGTAAAGCCGCTATTTGCGTTAGGTTTAATGCTGATGGCAACCTCTTGCGGAGTAACAAAGAACGCCGCAAATGTAGAGGTAGTAAATGAGAAAACGGTTATTCTTAAAGATGTAGACAAGATTGAGATTGCCGCCAAAAACAATCGTCAGAATCAGGCAACATGGGTTTATGACCTTGACGCCAACAAACTCGTAAAAGTTGCTCGCGGTTCATTCGCGATTGAAGTTAATAAAGGCAAATATCTCGTTCAGTCTGAAGGACGAATTGCGAAAGCGAGCTATGAGATTGCTTACGCAGATGAAGAAACAAAGTATTAGTCAATTTACTTAT
>DFEE01000027.1:15280-68371 GCA_002368645.1 Bacteroidales bacterium UBA3810 | reverse complement strand
CGGCTTTGATAACCTATCCGTGGACTTGATGTACGGCCTTCCGGGACAAACCCAAAGTATGTTGGAGGACGATATCACAACACTCCTAAGCTTTGCGCCGGAACACATATCAGCCTATTGTCTCACGTATGAAGAAGGGACTGCTTTAACCCGTATGAGGGATAATGGTGAGATCGCAGAATGGGACGATGACACCCTCAACAGCTACTATGATATGCTTTGTGACACACTTATTAAAAGAGGTTATATACACTACGAAGTGTCTAATTTCTGTTTACAAGAACACTATTCGCACCATAATAGCGCCTACTGGAATAATACACCATACCTCGGTTTAGGTGCCGCCGCACATAGTTACGACGGGCAGACAAGGAGTTGGAATATCGCGAATATAGAGGCATATGAACATGGCTTAGAAGGAGAGGTTGAACACCTCACCGAGGAGCAAAAAAGATTAGAAGCCGTCATGCTCGGGTTGAGAACAAACAAAGGAATTTCGGCAGAATTAGTACAAGGAAAGCCCCATGTGGTACAAGATTTGATGAGACAGGGGTATATAGACAAGAAAGGGTCATGCATAATAGCTACCCGAAAAGGATTACATATTTTAAATTCGATAATAGCACAGTTAGTATGAAAATGGGATTTAAAACAAAGTTCGCCCTATGGTTTTGGGGATTGTTTCTATTAGGAATTGGTGTCCTGCTATTGATATTTACATTGATAGCAAATGGCAAGATTGGTTATCTGCCGCCGTTAGAGGAATTGCAGAACCCCAAGAACCGTTATGCGTCGGAGATTTACACATCGGATATGGTCTCTATCGGTCGTTATTACCGCAAAGAAAACCGTGTTGGTGTAGAGTATTCCCAACTGAGTCCGTATATTGTCAATGCCTTAGTGGCGACGGAAGATGTGCGCTTTTACGAACATACTGGGGTTGACGCAAAAGGTCTGGCGCGGGCTATTTTCCTTCTCGGACGTAGCGGTGGTGGTTCAACTTTGACACAGCAATTAGTCAAGCAGATATGGTCTCCGCGAGCCAATAACATCTTTGAGCGTGCATTGCAAAAGCCCGTAGAATGGGTCATTGCCTCCAAAATTGAACGTCTGTATTCAAAGGAAGAGATTATGACTATGTACCTTAACCAGTTTGATTTTCTTTATAACGCGGTAGGTATTCGCTCTGCTACACAGGTGTATTTCTCCACCACCCCGAGCGATATCCGTTTGGAGGAAGCAGCGATGCTTATCGGGCTCTGTAAGAACCCTTCTCTATATAATCCCATTCGTCACCCCGAACGGGCTTTAGCAAGGCGTAATACCGTATTGAATCAGATGGAGAAATACGACTTTATCACTGAGGCTGTTGCGGACTCGTTGAAAGCACTGCCCTTGGAGGTAAAATACTCTTCTGTGGATCATAAACAGGGCATCGCACCCTATTTCCGCGAGCACTTACGGTTAGTGCTCACCGCCAAAGAGCCGGTTCGCTCTAATTATCCGGAATGGAATTTACAGCAGTATGAGATAGATAAAGAAGAGTGGGAAAATAATCCCCTCTATGGTTTCTGCAATAAGAATAAGAAACCAGACGGTACTCCCTACGACCTTTACCAGGATGGTCTCAAGATATACACGACGCTGGACTCCCGTATGCAGCGCTATGCCGAAGAAGCTGTTAGTGAACATATGCGCGAAATGCAGGTTAAATTCAATCGCGAGAAGAAAGGCAAGTCCTATGCCCCGTTCTCAAAAGATCTGACAACCGACGAGGTGAACGCAATCATGACTCGTTCCATGAAACAGACCGACCGCTATAGGGGACTCAAGAAAAGCGGTCTCTCAGAGAAAGAGATTCGCGCCATCTTTGATACCCCTGTAGAGATGTCTGTTTTCTCCTATAACGGCATCATTGACACCATCATGAGCCCAATGGACTCTATCAAGTGGTTGAAACATTTCCTGCGCTGTGGTTTTATGTCTATGGATCCGCAATCAGGACATGTCTTAGCCTATGTAGGAGGTCCTGATTTCGCACACTTCCAATATGATATGACCAGTACAGGTCGTCGTCAAGTAGGTTCTACCGTTAAGCCTTTCCTCTACACCTTAGCCATGGATGAGGGTATGTGGCCCTGTGACCCTGTACACAATGTAGAAGTTACGCTTATTGACGACAACGGCGTTGAATGGACGCCTCGTGACACGCACGCCGAGCAGGTCGGCGATACCGTAACGCTCACTTGGGGCTTAATGAAGTCCAGCAACTGGATCTCCGCTTACCTCATGTCACTTTTCACGCCACAGCAATTGGTACGTCTTATGCGTTCTTTCGGTATTCGGGGGCAAATAGACCCTGTTGTCGCCCTCTGTTTAGGTCCCTGCGAGGTTTCTGTGAGGGAGATGGTGGACGCCTACACGACCTTCCCCAACAAAGGTATTCGGACGGAACCGCTGCTCGTGACGCGGATTGAGGATAATAACGGCAATGTCATTGCCACTTTCCAACCTAATACCCATGAGATTATCGCCGAGACGACATCCTATAAGATGATTTATATGCTCCAGAATGTCATGGATCATGGCACAGGCGTGCGTGCGCGTTTCAAATATAATCTGCGTGCCCCGATGGGTGGTAAGACCGGTACGAGTCAGAATAACTCCGATGGTTGGTTTGTGGGCTTTACGCCTAATTTAGTTAGTGGTTGTTGGGTCGGCGGCGAAGACCGAGCCATACACTTCGACCGTATGGCGGATGGACAAGGTGCTTCTATGGCACTGCCGATCTTTGCATTGTATATGCAGAAAGTTTATGCCGATGAGACTCTTCCTTATGAGGAAAGTGAGACATTTGATATTCCTACTTGGTTTGATCCTACTGCCGGCTGTAAGTAGCGCTCAGATGAATACCGAGCGTTTGACCGCTATTGGTCGTAACGCTTTGTATTTTGAGGACTACGTACTATCTATTCAGTATTTCAATCAGGTCATTAAGCTCAAGCCCTACCTGCCTGAGCCCTATCAGTTGCGTGCTATCGCCAAACTTCAACTTAGCGACTATGCCGGTGCTATAGAGGACTGCAATCAGGCTATAGAGCTCAATCCCTTCCAGCCGCAGTTCTACTATACCCGCGGTTATGCCTATCGCGCATTAGAGCAGTGGGACGAAGCGCAGCAGGATTTCACAAAAGCCCTTCAGCTCTCGCCAGAGAACAAGACCTATTTACTTCTACGAGCCGATGTGCTGGCCCGCTTGAATCGCTTGGATGATGCGCTCAAAGATATCAACTACCTGCTTGCACGCGAGCCAAAGAATGCCTCTCTTTACTTTGAGAGGGGTGTTATTTCCTTAGAGAAACAAGATACGCTTGCCGCCATTGAGGCTTTTAAAAACGCGACAGTCTATGACTCCCAAAATCCCGCCAATTTCTCGGCATTAGGGATGACCTATTTGCTGACAAACAAAGAGGAGGAAGCTTTTCAGGAAATCAGCACCGCCATCAATTTAGGCTCTCGTTGGGCAGGAGATTACACCAACAGAGGTATTATCTACTACCATAAGCATAATTACCATGGTGCCCTTAATGACTACGACCGCGCCGTTGCTATAGCTCCCAAAGACCCGCAGACTTACTATAACCGTGCTATGCTTCGTGCCGAAGTCGGAGACTATAACAGGGCCTTAGATGACTACAATCAGGCTATTGAACTCAACCCCACTCTCACCGAGATGCGATACCAACGGGCACTTGTATTGCTCCAATTAGGACAGTGGAACGATGCGCTTGTGGACCTCAAGGCACTCATTGACCGCTTCCCCTATTTCCTGCCCTCGTACTATTTGGCAGCGCAAGCGGAGACTGCTCTCGGGCATAGCAAAGAGGCTTTCCGGTATCGTTGGGATGCCTCTCAATTGGAGAACAAGAAAGACTCTCTCATCGGCACTGATGTGATGATTGCCAAAGGGCGCCCCGCTAAACGCGATAACCGCAAAGAGTTCAGTACCGCCCTTGCTCAAAATAATGCCGAAAACGACTCACAGGAGCAAAACACCAAATATGCCTCTGAGACACGAGGGGCTGTACAACATAATAATGTACGACTTATCAATGAGCCGGACATCACCCTCTCCTACTACACCAACTCCAATACAGTCAGACGGACCAATTATTATCACGCATCTGTTGATCAATACAACACGCGTCATCTATTGCCTGCCCCCATCTACTTTGTGACACAAAATGTGACGCTGACACCGGAGATTATTAATCAACATTTTCTGCGTATTGCGGAGTTAAGCCAATATATCGAGAAAGCCCCCACCGCTCCGCTCTATTTCGCTCGCGCCATGGAGTTCGCGCTTGTACAAGACTATTCTTCTGCTATTGAAGATGCTACACAAGCCATCCGCATTGATGACACAACGCCGTTCTTCTATTTCTGTCGCGCCAACTGGCGGGTAATGACAAACAATGACTATCGTTTAGCCCTATTTGACTACAATAAGACTATTGACATGGCTCCGGATTTCTCATTTGCATACTACAATAAAGCCAACCTCCTATGCGCTCTAAAGCAGTATAATGACGCTATTGAGTTCTACAGCCTCGCCATTGAGCAAGACCATGATTTAGCAGAAGCGTATTTTAACCGCGGTCTTACCTATATTTATACGGATAGCACCGACTTAGGTATTGCCGATTTGTCTAAAGCCGGTGAACTCGGTATCTACCAAGCATATAATATCCTAACCCGATTCCGATGAAGCGCTTATTGTTATTTATTGTTATATTTTGTAGTTGTTATGGCTCGCTTTCCTCTCAGTTGCTCTATCAAATAAGCGGCAACGGAGCGCGTGCGAAGTCCTATTTATTCGCTACAAACACCCTCGTCGCTCCTGATTTTTTAGATACTATACCTAAGACCTTTGCTGCTTTCAGCACGTGCGATAAAGTTATTACGGAATTTGCCATTCAGGATTATCAAGCAATTGCCGCCCTCAGAACCGCGGCACTCCTACCCGATTCCGTACAGTTATCGAATTACTATACCGAAGAGGAATATCAAGAACTAAGTGAAGCACTCTCTTTACAGATAGGATTGCCGATGTCCCAACTCGCCCGCATGAAACCTGCCTATCTGCAAGCACTTTTTCGTGATGCCCTATTCACGCAGTGGCTTGGAAGTACGCCCGATGCCTCTTTAGAGAATTTCTTTCAGAATGTAGCACAGACGAAGGCAATCCCCGTTTACGCATTAGACGATACAGGGGAAGCATTGTACATGCTTTTTGACCGAGAGCCTTTTCAGTGGCAGTGCCAAGAATTATTGAAGATAATCCGTTATCCCGAGCAGGAAGTTCGGCAAGCGCGGCAACTCAAGGCACTTTATCTAAATGGGTTTATCAACGAAATAGCCTACGCCATAGAGGCGCCAGACAACAAAGCCTCTATTTCATATTCGGATTATAAGATTTGGACGGACCGCAACCGTGAATGGGTTAAGCGACTGCAACCCTACTTGCATGAAGGCAGGGCGTTTATTACCCTAAAAGCAGAATACCTCGGTGGTGATGACGGATTGATAACGCAACTTCGTGCTGCCGGTTATAAACTCAAGCCCATCCGCCATAGACAGGTACGCTAAAATTGACAACGATAAAAGAAGTGGCACGTAGGAGTTACATGCCACTTCTTTTGAGTTTTATCTATGCTTAGCTATTTACCACAGCACGAGCCATAGAATCTTTATAATACTTTTGATTTACGAATACATCTTCCTTATACGGGTTAATGTTGCGTTTCTTAGCCTGATACATGATATAACCGAAGGCTACGACATTAGTAATCAGCGCGAGTGCGGATATCACGAGCATTGCATTCGGGTTAGCAGCCGTGGCGCCTACTGCTTCTACTGTCGTATGAGCTACTACTTCGTCGCCCAACCCGGATGCGGCGTAGATAGCGTTAACCGTCTCAATACCATTGACATACTGAACCGGCAGAACTGCCCATGAATAGAACTGTTTACCATTGAAGAAGGTCTCTTGGAAGAGCGGGAATACCTGTGCGAACATACACCAGATAGCAAGGGTGTTAGCGCGGTTCTGAATCCAGCCACCACGGTTCCAGCAGATAGCAGCTACCGTTGGAGCAAGCAATAGCGCAATACCGCAATACCAACTATGGGTCGGCAGGCAGTTATACGTATAAGCGAAGTTCCAGATGTCATAAACGAGGATATAAACCCAAGTCATATCTGCCCAGATCATATCCTTTTTATCCTTGCTGGGATAAACATGCCACCATGCGGTCATACAGAAGATGTTAAACAGACCGGCAACACCATTGAACACATTGTGCCAACCGCCATACAACCACACACCTTCAGAAGAAAGCCACCATTTATTCCAACCCATGATAGCAGACTCAAAGTCTGAGCATACGGCAATCAGAATGTTGATAGCAACGATGATGAACGGGAAGGGTTTGAACCAGTGCTTGGCACCAATACCCCACTCGTACTTAATCATCATGAAACCGATACATCCAGTCAGTGCAGCATAAAGTTTGGCATAGTGGAACCAACCGTTCATGTAGATGTGAGTTTGGTTCGCCAGTGCCCATTCAGCACCCATGCGGGCACCTACTGCAATAGCTACGAAATAAATGGTCAATGCCAGCGGAATGGCAAAGAACGTGATAATGCCGCCGAGTTTAGTACGACGAGCAAACTCATTGAATAAAATCAGTCCGACGAGGACAACCAAGAGCATCGCCCATTGGATAAGCGCGTGCTCACCATAAACTTGAAAAAACATAAGATTTTAATTTTGTATTTGATGAATTGATATAAAAATTATGTTGGTTACTTCTCAGCATTTACTTTCACGGTCTTACGCTCTTTGAAGTAGCACCAAGCAGCCCATACTGCAGTGACAATAATGGACATCGGCAAACCGACAGTAAGCATCTCGCGTAGCATAACCGCTGCACCACCTTCTACCTCCAGTGCCGTGAAGAACGGGTACATCCATGTCACCTCGCCATTGATAATATGGTCAATGATGAGCATGATTGACCCGCCCCAGAGCATGAGTTCAAGGGTCTTTAAGTTACGTGATACGAACGAATCGTTATGCGTGCCTTGACCGACAAGCGCCTTTCGCTCGAGTTGTTTGCGATACGCCGTCGTGGCTATCGCCTGTGTTAATGGTACAATAAAACAAGCCATATTATTTAGTTTATTTATTCATTTACAATTTGCCGTATGGTTCATTTAACGGGACGACTATCTCTTTAATCTCCACTTCGTTGCCTCGGAGGAGCCATGTCCGGTCGCTACCGCAAAAAGGACAAATCTTACCATGTGCTACCGTCGGATAGTCTTTTCCGCAACCGTCACAATGGGTGACTGCGGGAATAGATTCAATCTTCAACTCGCAGCCACGGAGCATATCCTCCTTATCCGCCGCCCACCGCCAGCAGTCGGTCAGATACTCAGGAATAATCGTGCTCACCTCGCCGATGTTCATCACCACCGTTGAGACGTGCTCTACGCCATTCTCCTGCGCCGCTTTCTTGACATCACGAATGATATAGAAGACTATTCCGAGTTCGTGCATTGATGTGCGATTTTACTTCTTGCTAAAGATTATCTTCCCTGCCCTCTTGAGCATGTATGGCAATATGCCGTCGAACTTGTTCTCGGAGGTGCGCATCACGCTGGCTTCCGGATGTTCACGGTGCAGATGAATAGCATCGAAGGCGCATTTTGTGGTGCAAATACCGCAACCAATACAGCGGTTTTCATCCACTACCGACGCACCGCAACTGAGGCAGCGCGCTGTTTCGCGTTTCACCTGTTCCTCGGTCAGCGTGCCGTGGTATTCCTCAAACTTTGTCTTTGTCGAAATAACCCTCGGTTCCTGACGGCTGCCGTTGTCGTACTGCTCGACGAGGATGTCATCTTTGTTCAGTTCGATGAAATCGCGGCGGTTGCGGCCGATGGTCATGTGTCCGTGCTGTACGTAGCGGTGCAGACTCTCAGCGGCCTCCTTGCCGGCTGCGATAGCGTCAATGGCGAACTTAGGTCCCGTATAGACATCGCCGCCGACGAAGATGTCGGGTTCGGCAGTCTGGTACGTCAGTTTGTCGGCTACAGGGTAAACACCACGGAAGAACTCCACCCTGGTGTCCTTCAGCAGGTCTTTCAGTACGACCGTCTGACCGATAGCGAAAATCACCATATCTGCTTCCAACGTAATAGTCTCGTTTTCGTCGAAGGTCGGTGCGAACTTATGCTCGTCATTGAAGACAGAGGTGCATTTCTTGAACGTAATGCTTGCGACTTTTGATTTTTGCCCTTCTACTTTCATCGGTCCCCATCCCGGTTTGATGACCACTCCATCCTCTCGCGCCTCCATGCGCTCTTCGAGCGATGCGGGCATGATATCTTCGGTCTCAAGAGACAGCATCGTTACCTCACTTGCGCCGCTTCTTTTGGCAACTCTCGCAGCATCGATAGCTACGTTTCCGCCACCTACGACTACCACTTTACCGCTAATCTTTTGGCTTCCGCAATTCGCCTCATGCAGGAAGTCGATGGCAGTGATGCAGCCTTCTAAGTCCTGACCTTCAATACCGGGCAGACGCCCTCCCTGACAACCAATTGCGATATAGAAACCTTTGTATCCTTGCCTGCGAAGGGCGTTTATCGTAATATCCTTGCCTACTTCGACGCCACATTTAATATCCACCCCTATTTCACGCATGATGTCTATCTCGGCGTCTATGACTGCTTTATCGAGTTTGTAGGACGGAATGCCGTAACGCAGCATACCGCCGGGTTGTTCGTTCTTCTCAAAGACAGTGGGTTTGTAGCCCATAGTGGCTAAATAGTACGCGCAACTCAGTCCGGCAGGGCCGCCGCCAATGATGGCAATCTTCTCTTCCCAACGTTCTTGGACATTGGAACAGATATTAACTTCCGGCACAAACCGTGTCTCGGCGTGCAGGTCTTTCTCGGCGATAAATTTCTTGACTGCATCAATAGCAATGGCGCGGTCGATGGTGCCTCGTGTACAAGCGTCCTCGCAGCGGCGGTTACAGATACGTCCGCATACAGCAGGGAACGGATTCTCTCGTTTGATGAGTTCCAGCGCCTCGGTGTATTTGCCTTCGGCGGCTTTCTTGAGGTAACCCTGTACTGCGATATGTGCCGGACATGCGGTCTTACACGGCGCCGTTCCGGACGGGTAGCAGTTGATGCGGTTCTTGTCGCGGTAGTCCTCCGTCCATTTCTCCGGTCCCCATTTGGTAGCATCCGGCAGTTCCTGTTTCGGATAGGTCTGCGGGCCATGCTTGGTGCAGAGTTTCTGTCCAAGTTTGACCGCACCGGCGGGGCAGTACTCAACGCATCGACCGCAGGCGACACAGTTCTTCGGGTCCACCTCCGCTACATACGCGCTACGCGACATATTAGGAGTGTTGAACAACTGCGAAGTACGTAGCGCATTACAAATTTTGACATTGCAATTACAGATAGCGAAAATCTTACCCTCACCGTCGATATTGGTTACTTGGTGTACGAAGCCGTGGTCCTCGGCTTTCTTGAGGATTGCCATTGCTTCGTCGTAGGTAATGTCATGTCCGCGGCCTGTCTCGCGCAGGTAGTCTGCCATATCGCCCACCCCTATACACCAATCGCGGTAGTCGTCGGCACAGCCTTCATCCAGTTTCTTGCGGCCGTAACGGCAGGAACAAATACCCACGCCGATATGTCCTTCGTATTTCTTGAGCCAGTAACTGATATGTTCGATATCCACCGACTGATTCTCCATTGAGATAGCTTTCTCCACCGGAATGACGTGCATACCGATACCGCTTCCGCCCATGGGTACCATCGGTGTTATCTTCTCTAACGGTAAAAACGTCATGCGCTCGAAGAACATCGCCAGTTCAGGATGCTTGTCCATAAGGTCGGTGTTCATGTTGGTGTATTCGGCGCTGCCGGGTACGAACATCGGCACCCAATAGATGCGGTCCTCGCGGTTGAAAGTCGTGCCTTTGTCCGGTCCCTGCCCGTTGGTATAATGGTCGCCATAATCATATTCGAGCATACCGAAATAGGCAAGTTTATCCAATAAGTCGTCGAATGACTTATCATCCGGTGTGTAGTGCTTCTTGGCGTTCATCGCGTGCAGTTGCGCGTACGTGTGGTGCTTGCGTACCTTAAAGAAATTACCGGGCAGCATGTCTAACAGCAGGTCAAGTGACGCTTCTCTTGTGACGGCGTCCATCTCGTCCTCGAAGATGCAGGCGAGCCCCCAATATTCAGGGGCGTCGGTGGTCATCTTGATTTTACCGGGAATACGGTCCGTCACATGGCGGACAAACTTTAACAATTTCGGATTCGGGTTCTTGTCCCCCTTGTGCTTGGGGACAAATTTCTTTGACATTTCTGGCATAAAGCTATTTACGATTTAAGGATTTACGATGTACGGTTTATCGGGATTTCGATATTTCGAGTTATGCTTTCCATCGGGCGACCTCGTTGGCAAGCCATTCGGCAAAAGCCTCCACACCTTCGCCGGTCTTGGCGCAAATAGGAATGACGGTGGCTTTCGGATTGCGCATATGGATATATTCCTTGCATTTCTCCATGTCAAAATCGAAATACGGCAGCACATCCATCTTATTGATTACCACCACGTCGCATATCGAGAACATCAGTGGGTACTTGAGCGGTTTGTCATGTCCTTCAGGAACAGATAAAATCATCGCGTTCTTCACAGCACCCGTATCAAACTCCGCCGGACACACCAAGTTTCCTACATTCTCTAAGATGACGAGATCATAGTTTTCGGCTTTCGAGTGCTGATTTTCGACGATAAGCCCTTCCAGCCCTTGTTTGGTCATTTCTGCATCGAGATGACACATACCGCCGGTATGCAGTTGAATAGACTCCACACCGGTAGCTTCCTTAATCTTGATAGCATCTACATCGCCATCAATATCCGCCTCCATAACGGCTATACGGATCTTATCTTTAAGACGATTGATAGTTTGAATAAGTGTCGTAGTCTTGCCACTCCCGGGCGACGACATCAGGTTCAGAAGAAATACACCTTTTTCTTTTAATTCGCCGCGCAGTCTATCTGCTTCGCGGTCATTATCTTCAAAAACACTCTTCTTGATTTCGATAATTTTTACGTTTTCCATGTTCAATTATAATCGGTTACTCTGAAATCAATATCCAAAATGGGCTGCAAAGGTACTGTCTTTTTTTGATATATGCAAATTTATTTGCGTTTTTGCATGAAAAAAGCCCTGCCATAGTTGCTGCGAAGCTTTTAGTTACGGGTTAGGTTGTTAATAAGATAGCAAGATCTTTCAGCCAAAGATGCTAAATTGTGCGGTTATTGTCCGGTTATTGTGCGGTTATTGTCCGGTTATTGTGCGGTTATTGTGCGGTGTTGTTCCGATACTTTACTCTGTGACTAAACCTAAAAAAGGTTGGCTCGAAAGCTGAGATGGAAACTTAAAAATAATGCAGAAATAATTACATTTATGAAAAAAAGATAAACCCATATAATGATTTTCAGGATACCAGGTTGCCAAGTCGGTGTTACATGGTGTTTTTTCGGGATTCAAGGTGACCAAGTCACCATTTTAGGAAAAAAATGCAGATTTATTTGCAAATTACAAAAAAAATATATATCTTTGCGCGGTTTTTCGGGCACTGCGTGTCGGAGTGCCGGAGGCTGTGCAACTCATAGTCGAAAGTCAAAAGTCGAAAGTCGAAAGCGACCGAGTGGCAGGTCACCATTATAAAGTGTTTTTCCGGGAGACCGGGATACCAGGTGACCGTTATAAGGACATTATAAGGAAAGAAATTGAATAAAATAAAGTATATATTAGTATTGGTACTGTGCGTGTTGAGCATAAGCGGTTATGCGGCTCATCAGTATAAGGCTCACTCCGTTCTTAGTTCGGGCAAGTGGGTTAAGATTGCCGTTACGGAGAGCGGTGTCTATAAAATGACCTACGCCGAGTTACGCGCTGCAGGTCTTAATCCTGACTCGGTGCGCGTCTATGGTTACGGTGGTGCGGTACTTAGTCAGAATTTCCGAAGACCTAAGATTGATGACCTGCCGTCCGTGCCCATTTATCGAGGTAAGGATTATATTCTATTTTACGGACAGGGCGTAACGGCGTGGAGTTTCAATGGTGCAGCGTTTACGCACACCCTCAACACCTATTCAACCCAAGGATATTATTTCTTAACGGACAATGTCGGTGAGCAAAAGGTATTACAAGCCTCCGAAGCCGTGATAGGCGACAATAAACAAGCTATACGCGCCTATCACGAGTACCATGTGCACGAATTAGAGCTGCGCAGCCTGCTTGACCCCGATGAAGGAAAAAACGGTGGCGGTCAATCCTTTTATGGCGAGAAACTCAATACCGGAACCCCTAAGATAACCATACCGTTCACGTTTACCCATACGCCCTTGGCGTCCGAGAAAATGTTAGTCCATGCAGAAGTCGCCGGTTACTCGGAAGCACAAAGTCTCTTTACGCTGAGTTGCAACGGTTCGTCCGCATCGTGCTACACTGCTCCATACACGGATAACCACACGAAAGGCACTACCGGTCGCATCAATGCTGAGTTTACGCCGAGCAATTCTGCTACTCAGCGAATAACCCTTGCTTACTCCTCCTCGCTCTCCAATGCGGTCGGTTATCTCGATTATATCGAAATAACAGCCATTTCTCCCCTCACGATGCGCGGCTCTTATATGCCGTTCCGCACGACGGAAGGCTATGTGAGCGGCTCAGCAAAGGATACACTGTGCTATTACCTTGGCGAAGCCACAGAGACGACGCTCATCTGGGACATCACACACTTAGATTCTATTTACGCCGTTGCGACCAAACAGAAAGACGATACCGTGCTGTTTATAGGCTCTAATTACGACGGGATTCACGAGTACATCGCCGTTCAGCCTGACGGAACTTTCTTGACGCCAGATGTCATCGGTCGTATCAAGAATCAAGACCTGCACGCCCTGAGTGACATTGATTATGTGGTAATTACGCCGGAAGAGTTTATAGAAGCTGCCGAAGTCATCACTACACTTCATGAACATGTAGACGGTTTGACCACAGCCATTGTGACCGACCAACAAGTGTATAACGAGTTTTCTTCCGGTACGCCGGATGCAACCGCTTATCGGTGGGTTATGAAGATGCTTTATGACCGAGCCAATGCAGGAGAGGGGCATAAGCCCCAATACTTGCTACTGATCGGCAAGGGCACTTTTGACAACCGCAAGTTATTACCCTACTCCGGTTACAATACGCTCCTCACCTACCAAGCCAGAAATTCTACTATAGAGACTTCCGCTTACGCGACAGATGACTATTTCGGATTCCTTGACGATAATGAGGGCGAGTCCGATATAACCGCACGGATGGATATAGCGGTAGGTCGTTTACCGGTTATCAGCCAAGAAGAGGCATCTATCATAGCAGAAAAGATACGCCGCTACTATTACGAGCCTACTTTCGGCAATTGGCGTAACAAAATGGTATTCCTTGCTGATGACGGCGACGGCAATCTACATACAGAAGTCGCGGAAGCCGGCGCAGAGCTTGTGCGGGTGAAGAATCCTGATTTTGCGGTTAATAAGATATACCTCGATGCCTACAACCAGACCATCTCTGCATCCGGAGAGACCTATCCATTGGCGGAAAATAAACTCCTCAACATGTTGAACTCCGGCGTGTTATTCTTCGATTACTCCGGGCATGGAAGTCCGAGTAACATGACCAGTGAAGCTGTTATCAACTCCGCCAAAGTGGAAGCCATGACCAACGGCAATAAATTAGGTTTCTGGGCGCTCGCGACCTGCAATACCAGCCACTTTGACCAAGGCGATGAACGCTGTATCGCAGAAAAAGCGATGCTCAATAATCACGGAGGAGCCATCGGCGTAATATCCCCTACTCGAACGGTTTTTGCTTCCGGTAACAAAGTTATCAATGCCAACATATGCGATACACTCTTTGCCCATGAGGCGGATAATAATTACTACATGACTATCGGCAAAGCCGTGCAATGTGCTAAGAATAAAACAGGCAATGATATTAACAAATTGTCCTATGTGCTCTTTGGCGACCCAGCCCTTCGATTAGCGTACCCGACGCAGTATCAGGTAAAGACCGAGTACGTAGCCGATACCGTTTCCGCATTACTCATAGATACCATACGCGGATATATTCAATCACCGGAGGGCGACACCGCTATTTGGTTTAACGGCAAAGTTCAGGTAACACTTTACGATAAACTTCAGCGAATAACGACCTTGGATAACGACGAAAGCAATGAGTCGCGTAAAAAACGCATCACCTATAATGATTATCCATCCGTGCTATATAACGGAACAACGGATGTAACAGATGGTCGATTTGAGATACCATTCCGTGTACCAAAAGATATTCGGTACAATTATGGTGCAGGCCGCCTACTCTACTATGCCTATGACCCGGAAGCCCGGGAAGAAGGCGTAGGACATTATGAACAATTTATAGTAGGCGGTTCAACAAAAGATATCAGTCTCTTGGACACTATCGGTCCGGAGATTAAGTTGTATCTTAATTCACCCTCGTTCACCGATGGGGCTAAGACCTACGAAGCCCCGTATTTCTATGCCGATTTATACGACGAGAGCGGTATCAATACAGCCGGAGCCGGAATCGGGCATGACCTATTATTAGTCATTGATAATGACATGACGCAGACTTATTCCATGAACGACTACTTCTCCTCCGCCAATAATACATACACACGAGGACAAGTCGCTTATCACTTGTCAGAATTGAAAGAAGGCAAACACCAATTATTCTTCCGCGCATGGGATTTAGTGAATAATTCGTCCAGTCAAACCTTATCCTTCGAAGTGGTGAAAAACTTAGCACCCTCTATCTACAATGCCATCATCTATCCGAATCCTGTTTCCGCGTCGGGCTCAGTCCATATGCGGCTTGATTACGACCGAGAGGAATCCATCTGCGAGCTGACATTCTATATCTACGATATATCCGGTCATTTGGTATGGTCTCATACTCAGCCCAATGACTCCGAGATAATCTGGGACTTAGGCGCTATGGCGATTACACCCGGTATGTACGTTTACCAGCTACGCGTCAAAGCCACCAATACCGAAGAAAGTATTAAACAAGGAAAAATAATAGTAATCCATTAAATTAAAAGCATTTACATTGCCTATGAAGCAACTCTAAAAAAGTATTTACCAAGACTAAATTATCAAATTTACTAAATTTATATGAAAAAACTAATTGTATCGATTGCAGCCCTTGTTGTAGCAAGTTCGTTATGGGCTGCGGGAGAACCTCTTGATCAAACATTAAATCCTCTTATTACAGCGATGCCCTCTTTGTCCATCGCCCCTGACGCTCGCGCTGCCGGTATGGGTGATATAGGTGTAGCCACCTCAGCCGACCAAAATGCGCAGCATTGGAACCCTGCTAAATTCGCTTATTTAAGCTCACACGGCGGTATCACGGCTAACTACACGCCCTGGCTCCGCAAGATTGTAGGCGATATTGATTTAGCACACTTGGAAGGTTACTATAAATGGGACGACATCCAAGGTATCGCCGGTTCATTCACCTATTTCACGATGGGTAATGTATCACTGACCAATGCTGCCGGCGAATCAGTCGCTACCGCTAAACCCAATGAGTGGGCACTTGATGTCAGCTACTATCGTCAATTACACGAGTGGGTGTCTATGTCAGTAGCACTTCGCTTCATGTACTCAGACCTCACGAATGGTATCAACTATTCCGGTAGCGGTTACACCCAAGACTATCATGCAGCGTGGACCATGGCTGCCGATATCGGCTTGTACTACAACCAGCCGATTGAACTCCCGATGGGTACGAGTCATTTCCGCCTCGGCTTTACGCTCAAGAACCTTGGTGGTAAGATGAGTTACAATGATGTGACCAATAACTTTATCCCCGCCTCAATGAATATCGGTGTTGCGTATGAATTGCCTTGCGACCAATATAACTTCCTGACTTTCTCTGTAGAGGCAAACAGGTTAATGGTTCCGTCTCGTTACTCACGCTATGCAAAGACCTACGACCCCGAGCTCTACAAGACCGACCCCAACTGCGCACGTATGGATGATCAAGAGTACTCTGAGTTAAGCTCTATCAAAGGTATCTTCCAGTCCTTCAACGACGCCCCCGGTGGTGCGGCAGAGGAGTTCAAAGAAGTATCCTGGGGTGCCGGTATCGAATATACCTACAACCACCAATTCTTTGCTCGTATGGGTTATCGATATGAGAACTTCTACAAGGGCAACCGTAACTATATCACCTTTGGTGCCGGTTTCCACCTCTCTATCGTAAGCTTAGACGTAAGCTACTGCTTGGCTACGGCTTCTACAAACCCGCTTGACCAGACGATGCGTTTCACGCTTGGTTTCGACCTCGCCGGAATCAAGGATTTAGTTAATAACCGCAAATGAGAATAGGTTTCGGTTATGATGTACACAGGTATGCGCCCAACCGCGAATTGTGGTTGGGTGGCATACATATACCCTATTCGCAAGGGTTAGACGGACACTCCGATGCCGATGTCGCCATCCACGCATTGTGTGATGCCATTTTAGGTGCTGCCGCTATGCGCGATATCGGTTATCATTTTCCTGACACAAAAGGTAATGAGTATGAGGGGATAGACTCCAAGCTTCTCTTACGGCGTGTAATGAAGATGATTCGCGAGGCTGGCTATGAACTGACCAATTGCGATATTACAATAGCGGCACAAGTCCCTAAACTCAGCCCCTATATCGATTCCATGCGCATAACGCTCAGTGACGTAATGGGTGTTAGTATCTCGCAAGTTTCTGTCAAAGCAACGACTACAGAACACTTAGGTTTTGTAGGACGTGAAGAGGGCATTGCAGCCTATGCAGTCGTACTAATCCATGAGGTGATATAGAATGCTTTTAGTCTGTAAATATATTGCCGAATTGATGGCAAGCATCGTATCTTTAGGCGGCTCGCCGACCGTGTTGGAAGAGAACGGTCCGTATGCGCGTTACCAAATGGCTGACTCATGCTATATAGAGAGTTACAGCTATATTGACTCTGTTCTAATCGTAGAGACCGTCTGCGCGCCGATATGCGCTTCTCATGCGCGCGTAATAAATAATGAAGGGATAACGCTTCGCGATATCCCCTATCCTACTATAGGAATGCTCCATGAAGCACATATCGATAGTGTCGGGAAACTATCCTGGACGGATTACACCGATTTACTTCTGGATGACAGCGAGCGCAAATAAGCGCATATCACGCAGCATCGCATTAACGCCGTTGGTCCGCGTCGGACTCAAATGTTCCCGTAATTGAATTTCATCGATGAAATAGAGGTCGCTATTAACAATCTCGGTTGCACTATGTCCACTTAATACGCGGATAAGCAATGCGACAATACCCTTCACCAGGATAGCATCACTATCACCCTGATAGGTTATGATAGGGCTGCTATCAACTTCTGTCGGAGCCGGATTAGGCGTTTGGTGACAGGAGAACCAGACCTTAGACTGACAACCGTCAATCAGGTTATTATCCGTACGCTCCTCTTCGGGAAACGGCTCTAACCCTGTTCCGTACTCTATCAGTAACTGGTAGCGATCCATCCAATCATCAAAGGCGGAAAACTCTTCAATAATCTCGTCTTGTATTTCGTTAATGGTCTTCATAATAGTACCTTATTTTGCAGCGATTAAATTATACAATACCTCAGCAATTCGCTCATCATCGGTCTCTGATATATCTTCTATTCCCAATACTTCCTCCACATCAAAGACATGATTGGCTCGCGCGTAGAACGGTTCACGTGCTTCCAATTGGGGACGGATAAAAGCGAGTAACTCCTCTTCGGTCTGCCCTTGGAGCACCGGTCTATCGGACAAGTTTGTAAGCATAAGGCGTTTGGCTATATTACGCGGAGACCAACGCAGATAATAACTAACCCCGAGCTCGCGGAGACAATCCATATTATCCTCATAGGTCGGGTAGCCGCCGCCAGTAGCATAAATCACATTGTCATAAGGGGACATATCCGCGATATCTTCCAGAACATATTTCTCTTTCCGCCGAAAAGCGTCAATACCATACTTGCGAATATAATCAGCAGGGGTAAGTTGATGCATATGTGCGAAAGCCTCATCGAGGTCCACAAAGTACCAACCCAATTTATCGGCAAGCAAACGACCGACAGTGGATTTGCCGGCACCCATATAACCAACTAAATAGACAGGGGTCACAGGATAGTTTGATTTTCAAATCGAAGTTCTCTACCGGGGTATAAAGCAGGCCACTGCGTATTATGGGTAGAGAGCAGTACTGTAATGCCGGCTTGGCTGATGCCATAAAGAAGATCCATAATCTCCTTCCCCGTCTCGGCATCCAGATTGCCCGTAGGCTCATCTGCCAAGATGATATCCGGAGTATTGAGCAACGCCCGCGCAATCACGACACGTTGCTGCTCACCACCGGAAAGTTGATAGGGCATCTTATACGCCTTTGTCTCCATACCTACTTGCGCAAGAATATCCTGGATATGCGATTTCATAGTCGCTTTTTTCTTCCAGCCCGTAGCGCGGAGTACGAACATGAGATTTTCTTCCACAGAGCGGTCTGTCAGCAGTTGATAGTCCTGAAAGACGACCCCTAAACGTCTACGCAGATACGGTAATCGCCGGCGACGAATATGGAGCATATCGTAGTCAAGCACCATGGCTTTTTCGGAGCTCTTGTCCACCGGAAGCGCACCGTAAAGGGATTTCAAGAAGGTCGATTTGCCGGTACCGACTTTACCGAGTAAGTACACAAATTCACCCGGGGCAATAGCCAGATTAACGTCTTGAAGAACAATTTGCTCTGCCTGACACAACTTGACGTTTCGATATTCAATCAGATTACTCATTGAGTTTCGCTTCAAGTTCCTGTTTCTGCAGTTTGAGTTTCTCTATCTTGCGCTGCATATCCTCAACCAATTTATTGGCATGATTGCTTTTGCCGGTGAAGAAGAGGATATTATTTTCAGCGGTTTTGATTTCTTTCTCAAGCGAGTCATAGAGGCGCATCAGTTTTCCTTTATCGCCACCGGCAATAATGGTATTCTCACGAGCTTTGCGATTCTCGGCGCGTGCTTCCTTCTGTGCCTCGCGTTTGCGCTCAAAGAACGCATCGCAGGCTTCACTAAATTGTTTCCACAACTCCTCGCTATACTTACGGGCTACCGGACCTGTCTCTTTCCACTCCTTTTGCAGGGCAATGAGTTTGTCTGTTGCTTCCTGCCATTGTTCGCTATCTTTCAGTTCAAGGGCTTGTTCCAAGAGATTGCGTTTCTTCTTGAGATTATCTCCGAACACTTCACGGACGCTCTTAAAGAAGGTAGTTTTGGCATTAAAGAAGTTGTTGCACAACTCGCGGTATTGCTCATAAATCGCCGTATTATATTTCTTGGGAGCAAAACCTATTTTACGCCACTCTTCTTGGATGGTCTGCACCTCGGCGGTCATATCGTCCCATTTCTTAGCAGACTTGAGATTCTCATAATTGAGAGCTTGGAGTCGTCCTATAAGGGCTTGCTTCTTCTGCAGATTCTCCTGCTCTTTCTCATGCAGGGCATCGAAATATGCTTGATGTTTCTTATTGATAACAGAAGACGCAGCTTTGAAACGCTCCCATACCTCCTCGCGTAATTCACGAGCTACAGGACCAATCTCCGCCCACTCTTCATGCAATTGCTGAAGGGCACGGTTAGCTTCAACGATATTGGGTTGATTAGCTAGTTTCTCAGCGGCCTCAATTAGGAGATTCTTCATCTCAAGGTTTTTCTTGAGATCAAGTTCCTTTAGTTCGATATTGATTTTGACCAAGTCGTAGAATTTCTCCTGGTACTGTTGATACTCTTTACGAATCTGCTGGGTTTTGGTAGCAGGCACGGCACCGATAGTCTTCCATTCGGTTTGCAACTCGCGCATCTTCTTAAGCTTATCGCCCATCACATCACCGGCATCTTCGGCTTCAGCCAATTCTTTCATCTGAGAAAGGATATTCTGCTTCCTAAGCAGGTTCTGTTCCTCTTCCTCGGCTTGCTTTTTAGCCACCTCAGCCCGTTTTTGTTTGTAAATATTGAGTAACTCTTGGAATTGCACTTCCAATTCGTCCATCGCCGGTTGCCATTCGATAGCCTCTCCTGCAGCTTCGGCGGCTTCTTCCGCCTTCGCTTTTAGGGCAGATTGTTCCTCATGATAGAGGCGATAGAACTTGGTTTTCAACTCATCTACTTGCTCTTTAATAGCAGTTACATCCTGTTCCAACAGTGCTTTCAGCTCGTCTACGAGCGCTTGTTTCTCATTTGCCATAATCAATTCTTCTCGGCTAAGTGCCAAAAATCGTGCAAAGTTAACAAAATAATTTTATATGTGCAAGAAAATCTTTATTTTTTCACAGAATTGGGCTATAAACGTCACAATCCATACATTTCCCCTCCTCACAACACGTCTGGTATAGGTGAATCAATGCCTGACTATCGGCAGCGGAGTACACTTTCTGACCGAGAGTCTGCCATTGACGAATAATGCGGTTATTCTCGGCAGGAATGGTGCGTATAAGATCCAGTGCTTGCTCTTTATGCCCATAAGCATATTTAAAAGGGACGACAACATTGATTAGTAAAATGTCTATTGAGTCACGCCCCATGCCGGTAGAGCCGAAGAGCGCACGCAACTCATTCGTATCGGTTGTGTCAATGATTCGGGAGAATAGGAACTCACTACTATAAATGAGTTTAGCGAATTGCCTCAGGCGCGTTTCGGGGGCATTTTGCGGTCTCATACGCCCTCTCTTCCACAGCGACCCCGCAATAGGTTGCAGCCCGAATTTATGTTGCAAAAAGCCATATTCCTGCCTCAGTCGCTCTATTTCGTCCAACTCAACGGCGTAAGGAGGTTCGATTAAGCCGCTTTGCCCTAACAAGATTGCCTCTAACTGAAAGAGGTCATTACGGTGTTTATTAAGTACCGCAAGCGGTGTCTGCTTCGCTAATTTCTCAAAGGGAACGCCGTTGGTATGAAAGCCGAAGTAGTGTGCCAGACTGATATAGAACGCCTGTCTCCAATCATTTAAACTAATAGCAAGCAGCCGCTCGATGGACTCGGTTTTACACTTTAGCCGCCTTATCAACATGGTTTGTTTCCAATTCTCAGTCAGTAATCCGGGGTTCTTGAGTAGTTGCACTCCGCATCGGTGTGTCATCAGCGCGTCGTCCATTCCTTTGGCTGTGTGAAGCCACTCCGCGACCCAGTCTCTATTGCCGGGGATTGATAACTCCATTTGGTCCGGCGCCTCGCCTTGGCTGTTAAACACCTGTTTGTCAGCCCGCTTGACAACATGCATGATGATATTGTCATAAGCAGGGTCAAACTGATGCTTATGAGTAAACCATTCACTGCTCAAGACATGAATCTCTACATTGCCGACCAATTCAACATACTGCGTCCCATCCGGAGTATAGATGCGCAAACGCGCATCCCTAAAGTCCGGTCCGGCATCAAGGTTATGCTTGCCGGCATCAATAATCTCGACTTTCCTGCCGTCGGTAGTGAATTGGGGATAGTTTTTAGCAATCCCTTGTTGCCATATATAATGTAGGATTATTTCAGGCATATAAATTACTTTCTCGGTGGGAGTAAAAAGAGCCGTGAAGTTGTGCGTTGGTAGTCGCGGTAATCGCTTCTACGCGCCAACTGGCGTTTTTCCATCAAGGGAATCGAGATACACTCAAATAGCAGGAACATCGCCACGGCTCCTCCGAGTCCTTTTACCCAAAACAATGGCTCAGCCACCACCGGAGAGGCAGAGAAATAAACAGCTGCCAATCCCCACCAGAACGTGATTTCGCCCAGATAATTAGGATGTCGGCTTAGCCGCCAAATACCTGTTCGGCAAGTGGTCCGTTCCTTGCTGTCTTTCGTAGCCTGCAAGAACGCCCGCATATGGGTATCGGCGAGATGTTCAAGAAGCGTCCCCGCCATCATGATAGCGACACCGACTAAGCACCACGCATTAAGAGGGACGGTCACAATGGTCATCAGCGGAATAAGTCCCGCAAAAACCAACAAGGTCGGCATCATATGTATCCCAAAGAAATTCAGGATAAACCACATAAACGGCCCGTTATTATCCCGATAATTGCGGTAGCGCCAATCTTCCCAATCCAAACCGGTTGTGTTTTTCTGCCAATTTAGAGTTAACCGTATGCCCCACGCAAAAAGGGCTACCAAAACTACGATATGCCAGATGTCCCAACAATCATAGCGGCAGTATAGCCATGCGGCAATCACCATCGGCGTTACAGACCAATAGGGGTCATAAACCGAGGAATTATGGAGCGCTACAGAGCCGATAAAGACGACGACCGTAGCCACCACGTCAAATACGAGCACCGCAGTGGCTGCGGTCCCAGCGACTGCCGCCACGGCAGCAGCAATAGCAAATGCCAACAGATAAATGCTATAGATGAGGCATAAATCTTTGGTCTTTTTGTTCGAAGAAGATACGGTCATATAATCATGGTTTTTCGCTGCATAGAGGCAGGGAGTTTATTTCATAAACACAAAATACACGGCAAGCACCATCAGCACGGCAGCCACAAGATGGTTCCATCTGAGGTGCATATGAAAGGCAATCATGGAGAAGAGGATAAAGACCACAAGTGTGATGACCTCTTGAATGACCTTTAGTTGCATGAGGGAGAAAGGACCGCCGTTGCCTTCAAAGCCGATGCGGTTAGCCGGTACTTGGAGGCAATATTCGAAGAAAGCGATTCCCCAACTGAAGATAATAACGGCAATCAATGGCCATGAACGGAACCAACTGAACTCTGCAAGCTTGAGGTGACCATACCACGCCAAGGTCATCATGATGTTCGACAGAAAGAGCAAAATGAGCGTCTGCAATGCTTGTGACATAAGTAATACATTAAAAATCGAGGCAAAAATACACTTTTTTTTGGAGATATCCAAATTTTTTGCTACTTTTGCGGCAAATTCAGCATTTATGATTACACTTGAACAATTGAAGGAGTTGCAGCAACGCAAAGAGCACTTATTTGTGTACCTCCATATAGAGGAGAAGCGTGAGCAGTTGAAAGAAGAAGAGATGAGGACCCAAGACCCGGATTTTTGGCAGGATGCCAAAGCGGCGGAAGCGCAGATGCGTAAGGTCAATGGTCTCAAGCGGTGGATAAGCGGTTATGAAGCGGTGGCGAGTGCGATGGAGGAGTTGCAGTTAGCCTTTGATTACTACAAGGAAGAGTTGGTGAGCGAGGAGGAGGTGGACACTGCCTACAATCACGCGTTAGAGCGAATAGAATCTTTAGAGATGCAGAACATGCTTTCGCACGAGGAAGACGCTATGCCTGCGGTCTTGAAGATAGTGGCAGGTGCCGGCGGAACCGAAGCGCAAGACTGGGCGTCCATGCTGATGCGCATGTACCAACGGTATTGCGAGAAACATGATTACAAAGTCACTATCGCCAACTACCAGGAAGGCGATGAGGCGGGTATCAAGACCGTCACTTTTAATATAGAGGGCGATATGGCTTATGGCTATTTGAAGTCCGAGAACGGTATTCATCGCCTTGTGCGTGTCAGTCCCTACAATGCACAGGGCAAGCGGATGACCTCATTCGCCTCTGTCTTTGTAGTCCCCCTTGTCGATGACTCAATTGAAATCAATATCGACCCTGCCGGTATCAGTTGGGACACGTTCCGTTCATCCGGTGCCGGCGGACAGAACGTTAATAAGGTCGAGTCTGGAGTACGGTTGCACTATAAGTTTATCAACCAACTGACCGGTCAGCCCGATGAGATTGTTATCGAGAATACCGAAACGCGCGACCAGCCTAAGAACAGAGAGAATGCCCTACGGCATTTGCGTTCCCAACTCTATGAGATAGAGATGGAGAAACGTCGTCAAGCCCAAGCCCAAGTGGAAGCGGGAAAGAAGAAGATTGAATGGGGCAGCCAGATACGGTCCTATGTATTTGACGACCGGCGGGTAAAAGACCATCGCACCAATTACCAGACCTCCAATGTCAATGCCGTGATGGACGGCGATTTAGACGCCTTCATCAAAGCATATCTTATGCAATTCCCGGATTAGAAAGCAAATCACCTATGTTAAATAAGGCTATTATACTTCATTCCGTTGTTCCGGTCAGGGCTCTTCCTCGCGAGCAGTCGGAGCAGACGACGCAATTGCTCTTCGGCGAGACGGTAGAGATTCTCGAATACACCGATCGCTGGGTGCATATCCGCAATGATTATGACGGTCAAGTCGGTTGGGCTGACCGTAAGATGATCTCTGCTGTCACGGAAGACGAACTCCGTGGCGTTTCCGGGACCGCAGCCACTGCGGCGTTTCCTATCGTGTATGCAGTGAGTGAGAATAACGGTCACACTATTCCCTTGAGTATCGGCACTTCCCTACCCGCCTATAAGGACGGTCATTTCTCCCTCTTAGGTGTGTCGTTCAAGATAGATCCAACAATGGTTATCACCGCGCCATTGGAGCTCAATGAGGCTAATCTTCAACGTGTTTGTCGCTTCATGCTCAATACGCCCTATCTATGGGGAGGTCGTAATGCCATGGGAATGGATTGTTCGGGGTTTACGCAGATCATCATGAAGCTCTTTGGCCGCCGTTTATTGCGCAATGCCTCAGAGCAAGCCAAACAAGGTGAATTAGTTCCGTCCCTCAAAGAAGCCCAAAGCGGAGATTTGGTCTTCTTCGGGCACTGCCACGCTGCCGTGGCGGCAGTCCCGGCGTCTGTGCAGCCGAGCAGTGGCGGCAGTTCCGGCGTCTGTGCAGACGAGCTTCGTAGCGTCGCCAACACTGGCGTTACGCCAGCTCATGTGGGGCTCTTAATGAACAAAGAAGTGCTTATCCATTGTTCGGGGAGAGTCAAGTTGGAAGCGATAACGGAGAAAGGAATCCCTACTCATCAGTTATTATCTATCCGTAGAATGTCTTGTTGAATCTGCGTGCGTAATTCCTCTAAAGAATTGAATTTCTGCTCCCCGCGCAAGCGATGGAGCAGTTTTATTGTCAGTGTCTGCCCATATAGATTGCCGCTATAACCGACTATATGCACCTCAACGGTCATCGCCTTTCCTCCCACCGTCGGATTCTTGCCGATATTCACCACCGCTGGTGTAACACCGGTGTCGGCGACGCTGCGGAACTCGTCTATAGGCTGCACAGACGCCGGGACTGTCGCCACGGCAGCGGCATAGACGCCTTCGGCGGGTAGCAGTTTATTGGCGGGCAGGGCTATATTAGCGGTCGGAAAACCGATAGACTGCCCTATCCCGTTGCCGTGTACGACCTCGCCGGTCAGGCTGTAAGAGTATCCTAACATCTCATTGGCTTTCTCTATCTCGCCCATCACCAAAGCTTTCCGTATAGCGGAGGAAGATACGTGCTCACCGGCTAATTCCTGCACCTTGACAATCTCTACTGCCGCTGCCGTGGCGGCAGTCCCGGCGTCTGTGCAGCCGAGCTCCGTGGCGTTGCTGTCACCGGCGACGCGCCGGCGGCGACCGAAGCGGTGGTCATAGCCCATGAGCAGCACTTGTACGCCTCGTGCGTGCAGAACCTCCATGAACGCGTCCGCAGTCAGGTCCTGTATATCTTCAAAGGGATAGACCATTATCTCATCGACCCCTGTACTTTTCAATAGTGAAAGTCGTTCATCAAGCGTGCTCAGTAAGCGTTTCTCACGGTGATGGAGCACCGTTTCAGGATGCACATCAAAGGTCACAGCCGCGGAGCGCATACCGCGGCTGGTTGCCTCCGCCTTCAATCTGTCTAAGAGGTATTTATGACCACGGTGTACACCGTCAAAAAATCCTATTGTCGCAACGTATTGCATTGTTTTCTTCCAATTAGGGTCGCAAAAATAATGCTTTTTTCTGATATATGCAAAAAAAATTGCCCATTTGCATAAATTCTGCACATAAATTTGCATACATAAAAAAAATGTTGTATCTTTGCACGCATTTACGATTAATAAAGATTAATAAAAGATATGAATGTTTCTTACAATTGGCTACGGAGGTATATCGACCTGAAAGATGACGCCGAAACAGTAGCTAAGATTATGACCTCAATAGGTCTTGAGGTAGGTACAGTAGAAAAGATCCAAACGATCCGCGGTGGTCTGGAAGGTTTGGTGGTGGGTGAAGTGGTAGAGTGCATTCCTCACCCGAACTCGGACCACTTGCACATCACCCAAACGCGTATAGCTGCCGGTGAAGAGCCGATACAGATTGTGTGCGGTGCGCCGAATGTGGCAGCTGGGCAGAAAGTGATTGTCGCCCCGATTGGCACCGTGCTTTACCAAGGAGAAGAGTCCTTCGTTATTAAGAAAGGCAAGATCCGCGGCGAAGAGTCTTTCGGCATGATATGCGCGGAGGATGAGATAGGTGTGGGCACTGACCATGCAGGCATCATGGTTTTACCGGCCGATACACCCGTAGGATTGCCGGCAAAAGAGTATTTTCACGTTGAAGATGATTGGGTGATTGAGATGGATATCACGCCAAACCGCAATGACGCCGCCTCCCATTACGGTGTAGCGCGTGACCTGCACGCGTACTATGCTGCACACAGTGCAGAATTACGAATTACGAATTACGAATTACATAAACCTTCGGTTGATGCGTTCAAGGTGCAGAACCATAATTTGCCGATAGAAGTGACGGTAGAGGATTCGGAAGCTTGTCCGCGTTATACAGGTGTGAGCATACAGGGTGTGACGGTGAAAGAATCTCCGGAGTGGCTACGCAAAGCCTTGAACGCCATAGGTGTCAGGTCCATCAACAACGTCGTTGATGTGACTAACTTTGTACTATTCGAGATGGGTCAAGCCCTGCACAGTTTTGATGCGGACAAGATAAGCGGTCACCATATCATCGTTAAGCGTGCGGATGAAGGGCAGAAGTTCGTGACCTTAGACGGCGTAGAGCGTAGTTTGGATCACCGCGATTTGATGATTTGCGACGAGACCCGTCCGCTATGCCTTGCGGGTGTGTTCGGTGGTCTCAATAGCGGTGTAACGGAAGAGACGAAGAACGTGTTCTTGGAGAGTGCCTATTTCGACCCGGTAGTGATTCGTAAGACTGCGCGCAGGCACGGTCTGAACACAGACGCCTCCTTCCGCTATGAGCGCGGCTGTGACCCTAATCAGACACTCTATAACCTGCAACGCTGCGCTCTATTGATACAAGAGGTTGCAGGTGGCGAAATAAGTATGGAGGTGGCAGACTGGCGTGCTGCTACCGCCACGGCAGAGGCGTGGGATGTGACGATTGATATTCAGAGGGTGAACAGCCTGATCGGTAAGGCTATCGGCGAGGAGACGATTGAGACGATCCTGAAAGCATTAGAGATAGAGATAGTCGCCAAGCATGGTGACTGCTGGGAGTTGCGCGTACCGCGCTACCGCGTGGATGTGCGCAAAGAGTGCGATGTGGTCGAAGACATCCTGCGGATCTACGGCTACAACAACGTAGAGTTCCCCGACAAGGTGAACACCAACCTCTCCTTCAACCCGAAGCCCAACCCCGTCGCAGAACAGCGCAAAGTGAGCGAACAGCTGACCGCACAGGGTTTTAACGAGATTATGAACAACAGCCTCACCAAAGCCGCGTATTATCAAAATGGCTCATGGTCAGAGACTTGTGTCAGAATAATGAACCCCTTAAGCCAAGACCTCTCGGTGATGCGTCAGACCCTGCTCTTTGGCGGTCTTGAATCCATTCAGCGCAATGTCAACAGGAAAAACGATGACCTGAGTTTTTACGAGTTCGGCAACTGCTACTGGCATGACGACAGTGTCAGCAACGCCGCGAAACAAGGCTGCACAGACGCTTCGGCTACTGCCCATGCTGTCACCGGCGACGCGCCGGCCGCCACAGCAGCATATGGTGAGGAGATGCACTTGGGTCTATGGTTGACCGGCAATAAAGCCCCTGAGTCCTGGGTACAAGCAACAACAAGGACTTCCTTCTACCGCCTGCACGCATATGTCAATATGGTGCTGAAACGATTGGGGATTGCCGTCGATAAGCTTATTCTTGAGCCGGCGATAGACCCTGACGGCGAACGCTGCTGCGGAATAGCCGACTGCTTCACAGATGGTCTTGTCTTGAAAACCGCCAACGGCGTAAGCCTCGGTTATATGGCGATCGTCAATCCTAAACTACTCAAGCAGTTCGACATTGACGCTCCCGTTTATTATGCCGACCTCTATTGGAAAACACTGATGAAGCAGCGTAAACAGTATAAGCCTATCATCAAAGACCTTCCTAAGTTCCCGGCAGTAAAGCGCGACTTTGCGCTATTGGTGGACAATAATGTGCAGTTCGCCGACCTCCGTAAAGCAGCATTTGAAACCGAGCATAAGTACCTAAAGGATGTATATCTCTTTGATGTCTATGAAGGCAAGAACCTACTGCCCGGCAAAAAGAGCTATGCCCTCTCCTTTATCCTACAGAACGAGGAAGACACGCTGAAAGATAAGCAGATAGAGTCCATCATGAGTCGATTACAAGCAACCTTTGAGACGAAGTTCAATGCCAAATTACGTTGATGAAATACAGCGGCGCAGGACCTTTGCGATTGTCTCGCACCCTGATGCCGGTAAAACGACGCTGACCGAAAAACTGCTGCTCTACGGCGGTGCCATTCACGTTGCTGGTGCCGTAAAATCCAATAAGATACGCAAGACGGCGACCTCGGACTGGATGGAGATAGAGAAACAAAGGGGTATCTCGGTGGCAACCTCAGTAATGGGATTTGACTACAACCGATACCACATCAATATCCTTGACACGCCGGGGCACCAAGACTTTGCGGAAGACACTTTTAGGACGCTGACTGCCGTAGATAGCGTAATCATCGTCATCGACAGTGCCAAAGGTGTGGAAGCCCAGACACGCAAACTGATGGAGGTCTGCCGTATGCGCAAGACACCGGCGATGATTTTCATGAACAAGATGGACCGCGAGGGCAAAGACCCATTCGACTTGATGGACGATGTGGAGCAGGAATTGGGAATCAACGTGACGCCCGTGACATGGGCCAACGGACAGGGATTAGACTTTGAGTCGGTCTTTAAGCTCAGTGACCGCCCCGTCAAGATGAGCGCCAAGAACCAAGAAGCGATGGAACTGATTGACGGCGTTTATCCGCTCTTTGACAAAGAGGCGTATCTACGCGGGGACTTGGCACCGGTATTCTTCGGTTCTGCTTATAAAACAATCGGTGTACAAGAGTTGTTGGACTTCTTTGTGGAGAATGCTCCCAGTCCCCGTCCCGTTGAGGCCATAGAGCGTAAGGTTGACCCTTACGAGGCAGCGTTCACGGGTTTCTGCTTTAAGATACACGCCAATATGGACCCCAATCACCGCTCGTGCATTGCCTTCTTCAAAATTGTGTCTGGACGTTTTGAGCGTAACACCTATTACACCCATGTCCGCGAAGGCAGGCAGATGCGTTTCAGCGCACCGACCTGTTTCATGGCGCAGAAGAAAGAGACTGTTGATGAGGCTTTTGCCGGTGATATAGTCGGTTTGCCCGATACCGGTAACTTCAAGATAGGCGATACGCTCACCGCCGGCGAGCAACTGCACTTCAAAGGATTGCCATCCTTCTCGCCGGAGATGTTCAAGTACATCGAGAACGCTGATCCGATGAAGCAAAAGCAGTTAGACAAAGGTGTTCGACAGCTGATGGACGAAGGTGTGGCGCAGCTCTTCGTGAGTCAACTCAATGGTCGGAAGATAATCGGCACTGTAGGGCAACTGCAGTTTGAGGTTATCCAGTACCGCTTAGAGCACGAGTATAACGCCAAGTGCCGGTGGGAGAATATGTCCATGTACAAAGCATGCTGGATAGAGTCTGACGATGAAGTGGAACTCAAGCTCTTTAAGCAGCGCAAGGCACAATATATGGCATTCGACAAGGAAGGTCGCGATGTCTTTATGGCAGACAGCGCCTATGTGCTCAATATGGCTCAGAATGACTATAAGCATATCACGTTCCACTTCACATCGGAGTTCTAAGACACCGGAATACCAGGAGACCGGGACACCAGGGAACCAGGAGAACTAGGATACTAGAAACCAAATAACAAACACAATAACATTATGAAAAACATTAAACTGAGATTAATTCTCTTCAACTTCCTCGAGTTTGCCGTTTGGGGGGCTTACCTTACCTCAATGGGGCGTTATCTTGCCACGCACGGTATGGCAGGTCATATCGGTTGGTTTTACTCTATCCAAGGCGTAGTGAGCCTCTTTATGCCCGCGTTGATGGGTATAGTGGCGGACCGCTGGATGGAAGCCCAAAAAGTGCATAGTCTCTGCCATCTGATGGCAGGTGCCTTTATGATTGCAGCAGGCTGGTACGCACTCGGTGCTGGTGCGGGCGTAGATTTTGTAACGCTCTTCACACTCTATACCTTGAGTGTGGCATTCTTTATGCCGACGATAGCCTTGACCAACTCCGTAGCGTTCAACGCACTCATTGAAGCGGGCTTGGATACCGTCAAGGATTTTCCGCCGGTAAGGGTATTCGGTACGGTAGGTTTCATTCTGTCAATGTGGTGTGTTGATATATTGGGTTTTCAAGCAACCCCATGGCAGTTTGTGGTAAGCGGCGGTCTCAGTTTGGTGTTGGCGATGTACGCGCTGACCCTGCCTGCTTGCCCGATCAAGGGCAGCAGCGAGAAGGAATCTATTATTGATGCCTTAGGCCTACGGGCTTTCAGTCTCTTTAAGCAAAAGAAGATGGCACTGTTCTTCATCTTCTCGTTCATGTTGGGTTTCAGTTTGCAGATTACCAATGGCTATGCGAACCCGTTCTTAGGCTCGTTTGAGTACTTCCACGAGTGGACCAATACCTTTGGAGTGCAGCACTCCAATATTCTGATTTCTATATCACAAATCTGTGAAGCGTTGTGCATTTTGGCCATCCCGTTCTTTCTCAAGCGTTTCGGCATCAAGAATGTGATGCTGATGGCGATGTTTGCATGGGTGCTACGCTTTGGCTTCTTCGGCATGGGTAACCCGGGTGGCGGTGTGTGGCTATTCATCTTAAGCTGTATCGTATATGGCTTCGCGTTTGATTTCTTCAATATCAGCGGTGCACTATATGTGGACCAAGAGACCGATACCTCCATTCGCTCCAGTGCTCAAGGTCTCTTCATGATGATGACCAACGGCTTAGGTGCTACCGTGGGCACACTGACGGCTCAGGCGGTGTTCAATAAGGTTGTTCCACAATTCGACTGGGCTGCGTTAGGCATTGTGCGTGACGAGTTCGGGCACATCAATTGGGAAGCCATTGTAGATGTAGAGACCTTAGATGGTATCCACCAAGCGGCAATGAATCAATGGGGCGGTTGGCAGGATTTCTGGTATATCTTTGCCGCTTACGCATTGGTAGTAGCAATTCTCTTCTGGCTCTTCTTCCCCAAAACACCGGTGAACAAGAATATTGAAGTCAAGCACTAAGGTGTATAAGAGAGAATTAGCATATTATTTCACGACGCCGGTAGCGTATATTGTTATCGGGCTGTATCTTATCGGCATCAGCCTGTTCTTATGGGTTATTCCCGGACAATATAATATCGTCGAGTCAGGTTATAGTCAGGTAGATGGTCTGTTTGAGTTGTCTCCATGGCTAATGATACTGCTATGCCCTGCCCTGACGATGCGGCTCTTTGCGGAAGATAAGCAAAGTGGCATGTGGGAACTATTGCGGACTAAACCCTACCCTCTTTGGCGCATCGTCACGGACAAGTACTTAGCCGCATGGACGCTGATGCTGATAGGCTTATTGCCCAATATCATTCACTACTTTATTGTCAGTTATATTGCAGAGCCCATCGGCAATATAGATACGGCGCAGTTCTGCGGGTCGTTCATAGGGCTTATTCTGTTGAGCAGTGCGTTCTTGGGCATCGGTCTTTTGATGTCATCCTTTACGCTTAACCAAATAGTGGCATACATCTTAGGGGCTTTAAGTTCCTTTGTGCTCTACTGGGTCAGTATGCAGGACTTTTACACATCGCTCAGCCGCGGGGTGATAGACCTTCGGGATATGCTATATTTCCTGTCTATCGCCGTCATCGGTGTCATAGTAACTATCTTTGTATTGGACCGTAAGCCATGACGCATATAGGCATATTATCGGACACGCACGGCTATTTGGATAAGCGTGTGTTTGAGCATTTCAAGGACTGTGATGAGATATGGCATGCCGGAGACATCGGCACTATGGAAGTGCTCAATAAGTTGCGTCAGTTCAAGCCCACTCGTGCTGTCTATGGTAATATCGACAGCGGGGATATCAGATACAGTCTTACGGAGTTTTATCGCTTTAAGGTGGAAGAAGTTAACGTCCTCATGACACATATCGGCGGTTACCCCGGGCACTATAACCCGTGGTTGCTACCGATGTTCAAACGAGAGACACCTCAACTCTTTGTCTCGGGGCACTCCCATATCCTCAAAGTTCAGTACGATCCCGTCTGGAAAATGCTCACCATAAACCCTGGTGCTGCAGGTAAACAGGGGTGGCAAAAAGTGCAGACGTTGTTGAAATTGTGCATAAATGGCGACAAAATGGAAAATCTTGAGGTAGTGGAATTATCTCCCAATAATGTAGCTCTCAATGCGTTATAGAGAAAATATGTTAAAAAACATGGTGTGCAGATTTGCACATGTGAAATATATTTTATAATTTTGCACTTGAAATCAAAACATCACAATCTTTTTTGTACCTTTAAATTGACTAATACCTTGGGAAAATGAGCCGCTGCGAAGCGGCTCTTTCTTTTTATCCCTTTGTTGCGATGCGTGCAGCGGCAGAAGTATGCCCCTCTTCATCGACAATCCGGTACTGCGTTTCGTGCTCAGTTACGGCATAGAGCACGCGCACATGGGCACCAAGACCTATTTCTTTTTGGTAATTGATGTCTAACCTCAAGGGCACTTGTAGTGCAGGGATAGCGGCATTAATCATCATCTCGAGATACTTGCAGCTATTGCAGTGTCCGTTATAATCCATATCGGAATAGCGAACCTGCTGCTCCGCTTCACCATAGACAGCGTCAGGCATAGTCGCCTTAAGACGGTCCATAGGCAGTAGTTTAGGGGCGCGCTCCATATCCAACACTTCCCCGTCAATAGCGCCCTCAAACATTGCATCGTCAAAGACATTGACAATAGCGCGACTGGTAAGGTCTAAGACTGCCCAAACGGATTTGGCACGCCCGATCAGCTCCTTCTCACCCCCTTCTATGATGCGGTATATCTTAAAATCGCGGACAGAGAGCATATGGGCATTAGTCTCAATCCAAGTCTCGAACTCCAACTGCTCCTCGTGCGTTGGCAGATAGTCTATCTCCAGATTGAGGTGCGTCAATATCCATGTCAGGTTACGGGGATAGAGTTGCTTAATGCCAAAGCCCATTTGGTCTGCCACTTCGCCGGCAATCTCCAAAAGATAATTCTCAAGGGTGTAGAGCCTTAGTTTGCGGCTCATATCCACATGTTGATAGGCTACTTTTCGTTGAAAGTAATATTTCATCCGTTCATTCCTCCATTTACTTGAATAACTTGTCCGCTGACATAAGAACTCATCTCCGAGGCGAGGAATAGCGCAACTTTAGCGACCTCGTCGGGTGTACCGCCTCTCTTCAGAGGCACCATGCTGACAAACTCGTCCAGTTTATCCTTCGGCAATTTAGCCGTCATGTCGGTCATGATAAATCCGGGGGCAATAGCATTCGCGCGAATGCCGCGTGCGCCCAACTCTTTAGCCGTTGTTTTCGTGAGGGCAATAATACCTGCTTTAGAGGCGCTATAATTCGCTTGTCCCGCATTGCCGGTCAGTCCTACCACCGATGCCAAAGAGATGATGGAGCCGCGTCGCTGCCGCATCATGACGGGTGCGACGGCGTGTATGAAGTTGAAAGCGGACTTGAGGTTGACATTGATGACGCTATCCCATTGTGCCTCGCTCATGCGCACAATCAAACCGTCCTTGGTGATGCCGGCATTATTGACCAATATATCTATCTGCCCGAAGGCGGCAAGCACCTCTTGGACGACACGCTCTGTCTCGCTGAAGGACGCAGCATCAGCTTGATAGGCGCAACAACGCACGCCTAATGCTTCTATCTCCGCCTTTGTCTTGAGCGCAGTTTCGTCTATAACAAGGTCAGTAAAAGCAATGTCGCAACCCTCTATAGCGTACTGCAAGGCAATCTGCTTGCCTATGCCACGGGCAGCACCTGTGATGAGGGCAACATGGGAAATCAGTAATTTATTCATCTCTTATAGGAATTACTCCGGTCGGTTTCCGGATAGTATATTTAGTCAATGATTGGTTGGAATCAAAGCCCACACCCCTGATAATAGAGGTTTCGCGGGTGATGACAATGGTAGTATCGCTATAGACTTTTTCGGTCTTTTGGTCCCAATAGATTTCAGGTGTGTCGAACTCTTCTCCCTCAAGGTTCTTGGCGTGTACATTGCCGATGAGATGCCATATCTGCGCTTGCTCATCGTAATACGCATAATCCGCTTGGAGCCATGCGTCAATGTTTTGCTCTTCGTCAAAACGCTCTAAATAAATCCCGTTATCAAACTCCCAATATGGCGGATTAGCTTTGTCAAAGACTTGCCATCGCTCCGCCTTGACGCGGTAGCGCACAACCCCGGAGTCAGAGATAAGCGTCGTTACTTGCTCTGCATCAAGAGCGGGCATAGCACTTCTGTCTGTTATTGCGCCTGTTCGTAAGACCGTCTTATGACAAGCCGTCATCGCCAAACTAATGGCGATGACAACTATCATACTTATATGGACTCTCAACTGAATCTTCAAGTGCTCAGATCATCCAATAGGTGCAACCGATGCACCAATTATTTCGCGGCGCGAACTTTGGTTGTTTCCCCGATCCAACCACCGACGGTAAAGGTCTCACCACCCAATTCATTAGGCAGGTCGAAAATCTCTTCTTTAGTCGGGAAATACTTGCTGTACTGCGCAATCATCTTATTGGCATCAGCTTCTACAGAGGGGTCTGCTTGTTTAGCTTTAACGAACTGGTCCACAGCAGCCCAATAAACGGTTTTGTTCATGATAGCCGCCTTGGCAGCAGGCATCTCAGAAGAGCTGTAAGGCTGTGAGGAAGCGTAAGCGGAACCAATCAGGATATAGCAACCGCCTTGTGCGGGGTCTTCGCCCAGACTACGACGGCAGTATGCGCGGCACTGCGGGTAGTTATGCAGTTTATCGAAATAAACGTAGGCTATACGGAAGAGGTATTTAGCGCGGTCCGCGGAGTTGTTGTCGCTGGATTGATCAAGGGTAACAGCTTGGAGGTAATAGTTTACAGCACCTTCCCAGTCACCTTTTTTCATAGACATTGCGGCGCAGCCGGCAGCAGATTCCTCACTGGGGCTCAATTGGTGAACAGCCTCTGCGGCAGCGAAATAAACATCACTCTCCGTGCAGTTAGCAATACGGTAGAGGCTCAGCAGGGTGTTGAGTTTGGCCAAATCAGACTTATTCAGTGCTACATAGTTGGCGTACAACGCATCCAGTTTCTCGCAAGAAGCAGCACCGGAAACGGTGAAGAGTTGATCCACGCGCGTCTTTGCGGCAGCAGCGTAAGAGGAGTTCTTGTTCTCTTTATCAGCCGCCAATTCGCCTAATAAGGTGGTTACGCGGGAGTAGTCGTTCATGAACTGGTCTTGATACTCAGCAGGGTTGGATTTATAGACATCGTAGCTCACCTCAAAGAAGGTGCTCAAAGCTGCGATACCGGCCTTTTTGCCGCTCAGGTCCAAACTCTCTTTTAACCACCCGTATGCGGGCAATTTAATGCTATCTTGCTCAAAATAGTTGTAATAGGCAATACCCTTATCCGCTAAAATGTCTGCACGGGTATATTTAGGGTCATTGACAATCCACTTAAGCGCTTGGTTGTACATACGGATAATCTCGCGGCGGAGTTCAGCCTTCTTGGCTTCGTCACCGGCGGCTTGCTCAAACATCCAAGCATATAACTTAGCACCATCGGAGTAGATAGAGCGGTGGTAGTTCGGGCAGGTATTGAAGCAGCGGTACCAAGGGTCTTTAGCGTCGACAAAGTTCTTAATCTTGATATTGGTATGCGCAATACTGAAATCTGCCATACACTCTTGGGTGATGACGGGAGTTTCCTCCTCTTCGGTACTTTCCTCCAACTCAATTGCGGGAGCCTCAGGAGTTTCTACTTTTTTAGGCTTTTTAGCTGCTGCCAAAGCAGGTACTGCTGCACAAAGTGCTAAAGCAATCAACGTTCTTGTTTTCATATCAATTATTGTTTATCAGATTTTCCTCTTAAAGAACCACATCTCTCGTATAGCGGCATCGAAAGTTATTTGCAGTCCATTTTCGCGCAGGCTGTTTATGGCTCCGCGATGGATATACTCTACCGAGATATTGAACTGCGTTCCGACTGTTCTAAGCGGCAGACCTATACCGATTGACGCCTTCCATTCCTGCATCGGGAGTGATTGGATGTAACTACGCTTGTAACTTACACCGGCGCGCCAACTCATCCTCTCTGCGTAATTCTGCCCCATCATATTATGCCGGTATTCCAGTCCTAAGGCATAGCGGTTCATCTGATTGAACTGAATCTCATAGGGTGTTCCCGGCATAAATCGCGCCTTCTCCCACTCTTGCACTTCAAAATCTATGCCAATTGTCAATCGTTTGTCCCAAACATAGCTCAAACCGATACCCCATACTTGCGGTAATACCATGCCGTCCCGTACAACAGATATAGTATCTAAAAAGGTCTCACTCAGTTCGATATAGGTATTGTTCATCGGTTTTTGGTACTCATAGATGGCACCTACCGTGAAAGCGTGTTTCTCAAATTCGTGAAAGACTTGTGCGCCGAAACGAAATTTCCACGCCCTGACTTGCATCAACGAGCCGCGCGTCATACCGCTTATCTTGCTATCTTGGAAAGTGAGTTGTCGTCCGTTCCCGATATCACCAAAGAGGTAATGGAAATTAAAGCCGAGGCTCACCCAGTTAGCGATATTGCCTGCCAGACCGATATAGAACTGGCTGATACCGCCTTCACCGGAGTAACGTTTGGTGTATTTATACGCAGACTGTCCGATGCTCTCGTCCGCAAAAGTAAGGTCGTAGCCGACGCTACTAAAGGGCAGCAAGCCCAAGCTCAGTCCGAAATGGCGTTTCCAAATCGGGAGTTGTAATGAAATGTAATCAAGGTTACCTTCGCCTTTATTCTTCACACCACTCGCATCGCGGTAACGGCTCCAGCCTACTCGTGCGGCAGCATCAAACATGAAGGTCATTGAGTCAATGCTCGTATAGCTGGCGGGCTGCAAGGGGTTGATGGCACGATTAGAACGCATACCGATACCGACACCGCCCATACCTTTATATATTACGGGGCTATTGTCGTTCAGTATACCATAGCCGTAACGACTAAAGGGGCTGTTGGTCCCCACTTGGGCATAAGTAACCATGCTCAAGAGCAATAATAGAAGGCTATATACAATTTTATTTCGAGCCATAATCCGCATTTAGCGCACAAAATTACAAAAAGATTTTGACATGTGCAAATATTTTTGTACTTTTGACAAAAATTTCAAATATTACGTTCATTTACACGCTGCAGAGGCGAGTTATAGTACACACTTTTTTTATATGCGCATAATTATTGCCGATTATTAAGATTTCAGCACGGTATCTCGTCGGTATCCTGTCGGTCTATCGTCTCGACAGCGTCCCGTCAGCCTCTCGTGTGCGGCAGGTAAGCGCGAAAAGTGACGATTATTAAGATTAGCGGTCAATCAGCCACTCTCGCGCTACTATTACTTTTCGATATCTATGCCCCTCTATGTATAGTAAAAAAGAGATACACACGACGTAGTGCTCTCTCTCTTGTGGATGAGACATCTATCACCTCATTTGCAATTGTTTTTGTATATTTGTTGCAAAAACAATGATTTATGTGTATATCTGCGTAAGTACAGATATAACTCATTTCCGAATGTGTTATAATAGCAGTCATTCCCGTTTCAATCCACACACCCCACGCGGGGTGTGACACCGATTTTTCTAAAATCGGAGCACCTTGATATTAGTTTCAATCCACACACCCCACGCGGGGTGTGACTTAGCGATACGAACGCGGAGAGGGTACTTAGGTCTGTTTCAATCCACACACCCCACGCGGGGTGTGACAGAATATGGAAATCAATCAGAGACCAACGCCACCGTTTCAATCCACACACCCCACGCGGGGTGTGACCTTACTGCTCGGCTCTCGGGTCTATCACCCTGCCGTTTCAATCCACACACCCACGCAGGGTGTGACGATTATCGGCTTCACCAAATACATCCTCTTCATTGTTTCAATCCATACACCCACGCGGGGTGTGACGATGTAGAATCCGAACCAAGTCGCCATGACGCGGTTTCAATCCACACACCCCACGCGGGGTGTGACAACCGTACACCTTTGCATCGGCAATCATCCAAATGTTTCAATCCACACACCCCACGCGGGGTGTGACGTTATGGTTGCTTTCAACTATTACAGCAGTTCTTCTATAGTTACTCCTTCGGGAAGGTCTTGGCGATTGATTGTCAGTTGGTAGTCTTCGAAACGGCGTGCGACTTCTACTTCCTCTTTACGCTCCACCTTAACGAGGTCGAATAGTTTGTTGGCAGGAGCATTGCCAAGTTCTGATTCGTGACGGAAGACTATCAGTTTCTGTGCGCTCATCAGTCCTCTTGCTGCGGAACGATCAATATCGAACATGTTTTTCAGTGCCTCGAAGAACAAATCCAAATCATCTGTGGAAAAGCCGGTCTGTTTGGCAAGATTGGCGGAAATAAAACCGTGGCACAGATAAAGCCCGTAAGGGACTGTTGATTTGCGTCCCATTGTGCGGTTATCGCCGCTTTGCTTTTCCGCCTCTTTCTCTGTTGCCACCGCCATACGGGTAATAGAGTGCTCAAGCGGTGCGATAGGGTCAATGGAGCGAGCAAAAGTAAACTGGATAGGTCCGCGTACTTGTCCTGCATTCTTGCCGGTTGACATAACCGCACCGAAAGTGCGGACGTCATAGTATTTCTCGCACATCACATCTCTTGCGGCAGTACTCTGTTTGTTCTTGTCGGCTGCTTTTACTCTGTCGTCTTCATACGATAGGTCTATCAGTGTGTTAAGCACTGCCTTTTCCTTGACAAAGATATCATACCCGGAGGCACACTGTTTTGCCACTTGCACATAGTTGCGTACCTTACGTTTGAGACAAACATCGGTTACAAGTCCCATACCCGTCTCGGCATCCACGCGGGGTAGATTGCCGGCATCTGGATCGCCGTTTGGGTTGCCGTCCTGTACATCAAAAAGATAGATGAAATCAATTCTGTTTTCCAAAGTTTTCATATTCGTGATGTTTTTGCGTTATTATTCATTTGTTGTTTCGTTTTCACTCTTTTTCGTAAAGAGATCTTGACGCTGATGGTAGTACCCCACGAAGAAACGTCCTTGGTCTTGCAAGTCGAGATGAGCGGGGAAGCCGTCAGCAGGCAGTTTGTCTATAATCTCCTGTTGCAGTTGTTCAAAATACACCATGCGTCCGGGGTTAAGTTTCTCCGCATGATGCGAGGAAAGGTTCATAATAGTTGCAAAAACGGCAGCCGGTGTCGTGCTTGCCGAATTCATGTACCGCTCCCTAACGGAAGAAATGTTGTTTGCATCCTCTTGTATCTTAACAAGGACCGCAAACAGGCGACCGCAAAGGTAGCCCTCGTTGGTGTTGGTTTTGTCTAACATAGTGCTGATATTTTGATTGTTATTTATTCGGTTCAGATAGGCTTTCAGTATCGCTGCACGCGTAATACTTATTTCGTCCTGTGCGCTCTTTGCCCTTATCCGATTAAGACAAGCATTGTAAAGCGTGTAAGGATAAGGTGTTCCCTCAAAGATACTTTTGGTTAATGCTTCCGGTAAATTAGGACTTACGCTGTCCGATTTGCCATCCACAGCCACGGCACTTAATATATTCCGCAGACCAAAATACGGGCGTTTCTCTTTCCGTGTATCTGTAATCGTCATATCTTCAAAGTGCTTGTTTATCTTTCCTGCAAACTCCTTCAAGGGTATTTCTGCCCAATATACAACGGCAATTCTTGCTGCGTTCGGAGCCAGTCCAAGAATATAAAATCTATCATCCATATCGGTGTACAACAGCCCCGAATAGATGGCATTAAACACCTTTCTCACCTGTTCTATATTCCGATTTGGGTCATCGGTATTGTCTTGTACTCCAAACAAACTGAATATACTTTCTTCCGCTTTTAGTGCCGCCTCGTTGTTGCTTGATGCCCAAAACAGATAGGTGCGGTTGCCAATAAGGAATTTATTTCTGGAATTCTTTGCCAGCATATGATTCAGGGCGGTTGTATAGGCGAATTCCGCTTGTTCACTTATAGGAGCGTTTGCGCCTTGCTCTTTGCCGTAAGAGTCATAACCTGAATCCTTTTGGAAAGCTACCAATTTTGCCGTTGCCTGACTGCCGGGAATCATTGTTGCAGTGGTCAATATAACCGAAGGTGCCTTATCGCCGGTTATCAAGCATATATGGTTTTCCTGCAAATTGTCTTCTTTCGGGCGAAGGTTTATCAGTTCCGCTTTCTCTGCAACAATGTGTGTATCGCCCTCTATCAAAAAGGAGAAGAAAGAGTATTTCTTGTTAAGTTTTTTCGTAATATCTTCCCATAACGGGTCTGACTTTACCTGTTCCAAGATAGCACTTTGTTCCTGCATATAAAATCTGTGCAGAGCGCATAAATCCGGATTGTCGGAATGTAGTTCATAAACAGTGTCTATTACTTGCTTGAAAGCATCAAAGTATTTCTTGCTTTGCTCTGGATTCCTTTTGTCCGAATAGCCGAGAGTATATTCACTGTTGTCATACAGGTAGTTGGCGCATACACCTGATGAGCGTCCTACCGGTTGAGCCACCAGAAAAGTCTGAGCGGTATCGCCGTCTATGCGCCGGTCTTCAAAACGAAGGAAATGTCCTTCTTTATCAATGACAATAATAAAACCTATCTGCTTGTTTGCCATTCCGTAGAGTGGCAATTTGTCCACGCATCGGTTGTAGTAGTCATATAATGCCCGCAGTATCATTTCAATATCTCCTCGCTGTTAAGTGGTGGAACAATGATTACGCCGTTTTTCATCTTTGCCCTGTAAAACATTGCCTCAGGCTTTTGCGGATTAGTCTGAAAATCCATATCATAGAGCATGATTCCTAAATCCCGGCTTTCCGCCAGAGGTGGTATGAGTGTATCGTTGGCAGGATCGATAAGCCGGAATGAAGCAGCACATTCCCTTGTGCCGAGATAGGGTTGATTGAAGCACTGCCCTTTGGCGGCACGCCTCTCGAACATAGCATTGTATTTGCCCGGATTCTCGTCGGTATGGCCGGATGCGGTATCATCGTTTCTTCTGTCCCGCACAGGAATGAACACCAATTTGGCATAGATTCTGTACCTAACATCACGTAGCATCAGCGAATTCTTTTGCTGCCGTTTGTCCTCAATATAGATACTATCCATCGTTTTAGATGCCACAGCTCCTACTTCATTGCGTCTGACTGATACCCAGCGGATAGGATTGAGCACTTCTATCTTCGTCACCTGCCAACGGATAGCAGGTTTCCAGAAGATGGCTTCAAAGATGGCACGGGCAGCCGATGGAGTAATCACATCATAACTAACACGCTCCACCTTCAGCTCCGGACGAGTAAAGCAGGCAATATCGCCCCATACCTCCAGACAAAACTCTTTGTCGTAGTATTCCATATATTCAAATGATAATTGTTTCTTCCAAAAACTTGTTGTGGCAAGTCAGACCTGTTTGATGGTCATATAATGAAGGATCTTGCAGTACGTGAATATTATCTGCCACCGACAATATAACACCTGCCTCCTGTAATGTCTTAAAATCTTTTTGGCGTACATTTACACAATAAGGAGATAACTGCTTCATCAGTTGGTATGAAACCATGCTGCACGTACGAAGCAATTCTTCTATCAAAGTTTGCCCCTCGCCGTATCTGATATATACCGGAATAGAATTGTCCTCTATCAGATGAAATTCACCTGCTGCTGTTTCAAATTGGACACTTCGCGGTTCGTTACAGAGAGCGCATATTTGTTTCTCGTCAAACGAATCCACGCGGGAATAGAGTTGCTCAAAATAGCGGCTAACAGTATCCGGGGCGAACCAGTCTTCTATTGCGCCCATATTCTTGCGGGCATTATTGGTTTGCGAGATATAACCTACCGGCAGATAATGTTCTTTTGACAAACTGAAAACAAAAGTCCTGCCTACCTTTATTTTGCCTTCACGGTTGCAACGACCAGCTGCCTGTAAGATAGAATCCAATCCTGCCTCCTGACGGTATACAATCGGAAAATCGATATCCACACCTGCTTCTATCAGTTGCGTAGAAACAACACGTATCGGCATTTCCATATCAGAAGTAAGTGCTTCTTTTACTTGTTGGATGGTATGCTTGATATGCGCCGAGCACATCATACGGGAAAGGTGCAACGTTATGCCCTCTTGTGGCAGCCTTTCGTATATTTCTTTTGCGTCCTTGCGGGTATTTACAATACACAATACGCGGTTGTGGCGAGCCAATCTCTCTGCTATATCATCATACGTGCAACTCTCTCGCATTTCTTTTATTTCTACTCGTTTCAACTCTTTGTGCAGTTGGCGTTCGTTAGAAATAATAGAATGGATATGATTCAAGCCATCAAAACCTCTATCGGTACCTTCTAACACGGGCTGACTAGCAGTAGTAAATAGAAACGATGTGCCAAACACTTCTTTAAGTGTTTTGATACCTTCAATAATAGGTTGGTAAAATCCCAACGGCAGTGTCTGTACCTCGTCGAAAATAACCACACTGCGGGCTATATTATGCAGTTTGCGGCATTGAGAAGGGCTGTTACTGAACAGCGATTCAAAGAACTGGACATTAGTGGTGACGATTATAGGATAATCCCAGTTCTCGGTAGCAAGTTGCAGCGGAGAAACCGTTTCGGAATCGCCATAATCCACTTCACTATGGTGCTCCAGTACATTATCCTCTCCGAAAATATGTTTCAACGTGGCCGCTGTCTGGGTAATAATGCTTGTGTAAGGGATGGCTATTATCACCCGTTGCAGGTTGTTTCTGACTGCATGATTCAAAGCCCATAATACAGATGCAAGTGTTTTGCCGCCACCAGTCGGAACGGTCAGACTATAATATCCTGTTTTCCCTTGACTTTCCGCCACACATTGCTCTTGCACATATCGGCGCACCTTGTTTACATACGTATCGGGGGCTGATTGGTTAAGCAGCGAAAGATATTGCTCAAGCATCTGCTTCAGTTCCGCCATACTTGTATGATTTCCACGCAAACGGCTCTGTTCGGGAGTCATAAATACCTCAGTGTCTAACCTGTCTGCATCTACAAGACAACTGAACAGAAAACGTACCAGATGATGGAAATGATACCGCTGTAACTGTATTTGTGGCAGATTGAGAGTCGTGTTTATCGGCTCCGTTTTTACTTCCTGCGGGATATCGCATTTTAGCAGTTCCTTCAAATCGCCGCTGTCATACAAGCCTCTATGATGTCCTGCTATCGGATTAGCAAGAAGTGCAGATGGCTGCGGAAATAGTTTCTGGGCGGTTAATGCGCCAATGTATGCGTGATGCGTATTACTTGTTATCCTTGTATCTGATTCGTAACCGCTTTCTTTCCGTATGTATTGCTGAAAAGCGGTAGTCTCTTTTCCTTTATCATGAAGAAGTCCCATGACCTTTCCCCATTCGCCCATGCCGAAAGAACTTGCAAACGTTGAAGCTAATGCCGCCACATTTGCCTGATGTTCTTCGTTGGTTTGTATGAACCACCGACCTGATTCGTTTTTGATGTGAGAAATATACATTACAGGGCGTTTTTAATGGATTTTGCAAACGTTCCGCATTAAACTGACCTTTTTGGGCTTATTGCGTTTGAGTTTTCCTTTTATGTTATTTGTGTCCGACTTATGGAGAATTTTTTATCTTGTTCTTCTCTTGGTCATCGGTCGGTCTTCTGTCGGTGGAGAAGTGTGAGAATGAGGCAGGGATGAGCAAGGGATAACTATAGTTTCATTCTCCTGTACGGCTTGTGTCTAACTGCGCATTCTCCAACAAGCCATGCTCCGCAAGCCCTTCTTTTACCATTTTCTATGCACGGTTAGGAAGGTCGCCCTCTGTCATCTCAAAAGAGTTGATGTCACACCCCCATATTTTCTTCATAGAGAGCATGTAATATGCGGGTTCAAGCTCTTGAAACTCAAAGAACATCTTAATTATAATCCCGTAAAAACGACTAACTTCAGGTATAATTCGTTCTCCTTTCAATTTTGCTTGCAAAATTACAAAAAGATTTTAACTTATGCAAATATTTTGTCATTTTTTATAATTTTTCACATATATCTCAGGTGCAGCAACGGCAAATTCGGTGTCAATATAGCCAACGCTCACCAAACGATCACCAAACGCTCATCGAACACTCACCAAACGATAGAAGCCTACCTAATCGTAATAAATGCTAAAATATCAAAAAAAATAACTTTTATTTGCAGATATTAAAAAAAATGCTTATCTTTGCAGGCGAAATAAGGAATGACAGACGAATATCCATCCATATTACTGAGCAATGCCGTAGATCAGATGGCATCATTGCCCGGGGTGGGACGCAAAACCGCGTTACGCCTTGTGTTATCCCTATTACGTCGGGACGAGCAGTCGGTTGAGGCTTTTGCAGGCTCGTTCATCAAGCTAAAGAAAGAGATTCACTACTGCAAGCAATGCCATAATATCAGCGACCGGGACCTTTGCCCCATATGCTCCTCCGCTCGGCGTGACAGACAGCTTATATGCGTAGTGGAGAACATCCGCGATGTTATGTCGATTGAGCAAACCGGCCAATATAACGGCTTGTACCATGTCTTAGGCGGTATCATCAGTCCCTTAGACGGCATCGGCCCAAAAGACATAGAGGCAGATTCGTTGGTTAACCGTATTGCGGAAGAGGATATACGGGAAGTGATACTCGCCCTGCCTACCACTATGGAAGGCGATACGACGACCTTTTACCTATATAGGCGCCTGATGAGCGTAGGCGACAACGCGGATAAGCTGAAAATAAGCCAATTAGCGCGCGGTGTAGCGATAGGTAATGACTTAGAGTTTACAGACGAGCTAACCTTAGGACGCTCAATTATCAATAGAACAGAATACACCGGATAAGTTCAAACTGAAAATCTATAATCGCCATGCTCCTATATCCTAATGCCAAAATCAATTTAGGACTACATGTCGGTCCTAAACGAGAGGATGGTTATCATGAGTTACAGACCATCTATTACCCCGTTTACCAGCTCCACGACGAGTTGGAAGTCCATCGCGTGAGTCGCGGCACGATCAGCCTTCATGAAGAAGGTATCTTGGCAGATTGCGCCAAAGAGAAGAATTTGGTTGTTCGTGCCTATCACCTCATGAAGGAGCAATTTCCGGATAAGGTCAAAGCGGTGAGCGTCCGGCTCAAGAAAAACATTCCTTTCGGCGCAGGCTTAGGCGGCGGTAGTGCGGATGGCGCTTTTATGGCAATGGCGCTCAATCAGCTCTTCGAATTGGGTCTCGGACAAGAAGCGTTAGCGGACATCGTTAAGTCGTTGGGTGCAGACTGCCCGTTCTTCATCTATAATAGTCCGAGTTTCGGGAAAGGTATCGGTTCAGAGCTTCGTCCGGTTCAGATGAATTTAAGCGGGATGTATTTGCTAATGATCAAACCCGAAGTGTCGATAAGCACGAAAGAGGCTTATGAGGTTTTGGACAGCGCAGGAAGGGGGTTTGGTACGATTGCTCGTATTGCCGGTATGTGGTTATCAGGAATGAGTAAGATGGCACGGCTGCAAGGTTTTTCGAGTTTGAGCAACGACTTTGAGGGTCCTATCTTCAAGCAGCACCCGATATTAGGCGAGATAAAGAAGAAACTCTTAGACGCCGGTGCGTTATATGCGTCCATGAGCGGCTCCGGGTCAACGATTTACGGTCTGTTTGAGACGAATGACGAAGGTCGTCCCTTTGCCGAGCTCGGTACTTTGGAGGAAGAGTTTGCCCCGATGATCATTTTCAACGATACGCTTCGCCAAACTAAGTCCTAGCCCCCACCCTCTCTGTTTGGTTGTATAACCGGCTTGAAAGGCTTTACGCTGTTGGGAGCGCGTCATACCTTTTCCATTGTCGCGGACAATAATATCGAGATATTCGTATGCCTGCGCGTCGAGGCTAATGATAATTAACGTCGCTTCGGCATCAACGGCATTGCGGATGAGGTTCTCCAGCACCCAGGAAAGGGTAACCTTATTGATGAGCGCATATGCCGGCGTATCATTCTTTTCCTCAAAGAGAATGTTGACCTTTTTGCTCACGCGAGCACGCATGTAACCGACGACATCCTGTACAATCGGCTCAACGGATTCGGGACGCAGGGTCGGTTTGGAGCCAATCTTGCCGAACCGGTCCGCCACAACGACAAGACGGGCAATATCTTTGCCCATTTGGGGAATCATTTCATCGTCGGGATATTTATTTTTCAACAACTCGTACCAACCATTGAGAGAGGAAAGAGGCGTGCCTAATTGGTGCGCCGTCTCTTTACTGAGTCCTGCCCAAACGCGATTTTGCTCATTGCGTTGGACGATAAACAAAATGGTAACCGCCAACGCCACGAAGAGACAAATAACGAATGACCAAATATAAGGGAAATACCGTAATCGCTTGAGCAGCAATGAGTCATCATAATAGATATATTGGCTGACGGAATTGCTGATAACGACCTCAATAGGTCCGTGAAGCGTCCATGGATCGGCAACAGGTCGGGTCACATTACGCGTCAAAAGCACCGTGCTGTCTGCCGCCAACATATAGACAGGAATAGTGGTATTACCCTCTATAATAGTGGTGATAAAGGCAATATCTGTGTCTTCATCGGCTTGAATCAACTGTCTTGTCGCCTCTGCCCATATTTCCGCACGCGATTGCTCCACTTGGGCTAAACGAGAAGCTAAAAAAGTGGAATAAGCCGTCGAACCGGCGGCAAGAATGAACAAAACAAAGATGATTGATATGGACAAAAATTTGCTATTCATCGTCATTTTTGTTGCAAAAATATAAATAAATTTGGAAATATCAAAAAAAAAATGTAATTTTGCGTGATTTTGGGCTAAAAGTCGAAAGCATAACTAATCTTAAATAAATAATAACATTATGAAACCCTCTCACATTGAACATTTGGGAATTGCGGTGACATCCATTGATGCAGCCGCACCGTTTTTTGAGTTTTTAAGTGGCGAACCTTGCTACAAGAAAGAAGTTGTAGAAGACCAGAAAGTAATTACCGCCTTCTTTAAGGTCGGTGAAACCAAGATTGAGTTGCTGGAGCCTACCTGCCCCGAAAGCACTATCGCTAAATTCATTGAGAAAAACAACGGTCGCGGCGGACTGCACCATGTTGCTTTCAACGTGGAGAATGTAGCCGAAGCGCTGGCAGAATGCGAGGCTAAAGGTATTCAACTTATCGACAAAGCTCCGCGCAAAGGTGCTGATAATTTGATGATTGCTTTCCTTCACCCGAAGAGCACTTGTGGCGTATTGACCGAACTTTGCGAACAACCGAAGTAATTTAGTCAAAAGCGAAAAGCCCGGGTTGCCACTCACCACCCGCCCTAAAGGGCTCCTGGCCTCCTGGCCGCCCGGTAACCAAATAATCAAAAATCGAATTTACAATTCTTATATATGGATACAGAAAAATTGCAAAAACTGGTAGATAACCGCGTGAAAGCAATGGCTGGTGGCGGCGAGGCTGCGACCGAGAAACACCATGCTAAAGGCGCGTACACCTGCCGCGAGCGCATCAATATGCTGCTTGACGAAGGCTCTTTTGAAGAATACGATATGTTCTTGACCCACCGCTGTCACGACTTCGGTATGGAGAAGAAAGTTTTCCTCGGAGACGGTGTGGCAGTCGGTAGTGGTACCATTGACGGCAGATTAGTCTATGTCTTTGCGCAAGACGCTACCGTTATCGGAGGGTCTTTGAGCGAGACGATGGCGCAGAAGATTTGCCATGTCATGGACGAAGCCATGAAGATGGGAGCACCTATTATCGGTCTGAATGACTCGGGCGGTGCTCGTATTCAAGAAGGTGCTTGCGCGTTGGCAGGTTACGCAGAAATCTTTGAACGTAATATCTTGGCGTCCGGCGTTGTGCCACAGATTAGCGTTATCTTTGGTCCCTGCGCCGGTGGTGCCGTTTATAGCCCCGCGCTGACGGACTTCATCATGATGACCGAGCAGAACAGTTATATGTTCATCACCGGCCCGAAGGTTGTTAAGTCGGTTACGGGCGAAGATGTAACGGTTGAACAATTAGGTGGCGCTAAAGTGCATGCCTCCAAATCCGGTGTTACCCATTTCGTCGCTCCTACAGAAGATGAGGCACTGGCGATGGTGCGCAAACTCGTTAGCTTTATTCCGCAAAACAATATGGAGGAAGCCCCTCTTGTTGAGTGCACCGACGACCCCATGCGTGTAGAAGAAGCCCTCAACGACATCGTGCCTTCAGACCCCAATAAGCCTTACAACATGAAGGATATCATCAACCTCATTGTGGACGACGGCGATTTCTTTGAGGTTCACAAGGACTACGCTAAGAATGTCATTTGCGGCTTTGCACGCTTCAACGGCCGCTCAACCGGTATCATCGCCAATCAGCCTTCCTGGTTAGCCGGTGTATTGGACTGTGATGCGAGCCGTAAAGCAGCACGCTTTGTACGCTTCTGCGATGCGTTTAATATCCAAATCTTGACATTAGTAGACGTCCCCGGTTTCCTTTGCGGTACTGGTCAAGAGTATGCCGGCATCATTGATCATGGTGCTAAACTGATGTTCGCTTACGGCGAAGCCACTGTGCCGAAAGTTACTATCACCATTCGCAAATCCTACGGCGGCTCACATATCGTTATGTCCTGCAAACAACTGCGAGGCGACGCATGCTATGCTTGGCCCAATGCGGAGATTGCCGTTATGGGTGCTTCCGGAGCCGTTGGCGTATTGTACGCTAAAGCGCTGAAAGCTATCGAGGATCCCGAAGAGCGCAAGAAATTTATTGCGGAAAAAGAAGCAGAGTACAAAGACCTCTTTGCTTCTCCTTACCAAGCAGCTAACCGCGGTTACATCGATGATGTTATTGAGCCCTGCAACACGCGTGCACGCATCATTAACGCCTTTGAGAGACTGCAGACCAAACGCTTGACCAATCCGCTTAAGAAACACTCTAATATCCCGTTGTAATATGGTACTCTTATCCGTAACGACAGGCACATGGCTTATCACTGGACTGGGCTTCGGCATGGTCCTCATAATCCTGTTCTTGTTCATATATATAATGAAAGGCTTAGGCTGGATTATGCAGAAAATCAATACTAAAACTCCTGCAGCTGCGCCGGCCGACACGCAGTCACTAACAGGAAGTAACCAACACGGCAAAGCCGTCACCGACACGCAGGCACTGCCGGCAGATATTCCCGCAATTGCTACTGCGCTTTTCCTCAACGATAGTGAAGAGGACATGGCAGCGGTGGCAATGGCGCTGCATTTGTACTACAACAATGCACACGACATGGTCTTCCCGACACTGACAATCAAACATCGTCCCACACAGTGGAACGCTAAATCATTTGGTATTAACAATCTTTACAAATAACAACAATGAAAGAATTTAAATTCAAAATCAACGGCGTTGAATATCAGACCTCCGTCAATGAGATAGAAAATGGTCTCGCCGAAGTAACCGTAAATGGCAAGACTTACCAAGTAGAAACCGAAAAGAAGGCCGTAGTAGCTCCTAAGCCCGCAGCTCCTAAAGCGGCTCCCGCTGCTGCACCTGCTCCTGCACCCGCTGCTCCTGCCGCTCCAGCTCCTGCACCCAAAGCTGCTGTTCCCGTTGCCGGCACCAAAGTGGTTAGTCCGCTGCCGGGTTCCATCATTAAGGTTGTTGTAACGGAAGGTCAAGCCGTTAAGAAAGGTGACACCCTGCTGACGCTTGAGTCCATGAAGATGGAAAATATCGTTGCTGCCGAGACTGACGGTACCGTTAAGCAAATTTGCGTAGCTGCCGGTCAAACCGTTATGCAGGACGATGTACTCGTTGTGCTTGGATAATAAAAATCTAATCAAATGGAAGGATTTTTAGAATTTTTCCGGAACATGGGATTTATGCAGATGACATGGCAGCAAGGTGTCATGATTCTCGTCTCATTCTTCCTGTTGTTTCTGGCGATTAAGAAACAATATGAGCCGCTACTGCTACTGCCGATAGCGTTTGGTATGCTGTTGACGAACCTGCCTGCCTCCGGGATGTTCCACGAGGAGTTATGGGCAAGTTTCTTGCAGCCGATGTTAGAGGACGGAACTGCCAATCCGGCTTACCATAGTTACGGCGCAATCCTTAAAAACGCAGGGCTCTTAGATGTGCTGTACATCGGCGTTAAAGCCGGTGTCTATCCGTGCCTTATCTTCATCGGAGTTGGTGCTATGACGGATTTCGGTCCTCTGATTGCTAACCCCAAGAGCTTCATCTTAGGTGCAGCCGCGCAGATTGGTATCTTTGTGACATTCCTTTGCGCCAATGCCTTAGGCTTTTCGCCCGCTGAAGCCGGTTCTATCGGTATCATCGGGGGTGCGGATGGTCCTACGAGTATCTTCCTCACCAGCAAATTAGCGCCCCATTTGTTGGGTCCGATTGCTATCGCGGCTTATAGTTACATGGCACTCGTTCCCGTTATCCAACCTCCTATCATGCGGGCTTTGACGACCGAAAAGGAGCGTAAGATTAAGATGAAACAACTCCGTACCGTCAGCAAAACAGAGAAGATTGTCTTCCCCATTATCATCACGACAGTCGTTTCACTCTTCTTGCCGGATGCTGCTCCGCTGATTGGCTGCCTGATGTTGGGTAATCTGATGAAAGAGTGCGGTGTCGTCGATCGTTTGAGCAAAACGGCGCAGAATGAACTCATGAATATCGTTGTAATCTTCTTAGGTCTCAGTGTCGGTGCTACCGCTACAGGTGCTACATTCCTCAATGTCAAGACCTTGATGATTCTTGCGATGGGTATTATCGCTTTCGGGCTGGGAAGTGCAGGTGGAGTCTTACTCGCTAAGTTCATGAACCTCTTTGCTAAACCCGAGAATAAGATTAACCCGCTTATCGGTTCAGCCGGTGTCAGTGCAGTGCCCATGGCAGCACGCGTAAGCCAAATGGAAGGACAAAAAGCCGACCCCTCCAACTTCCTTTTGATGCACGCTATGGGACCCAATGTCGCTGGCGTCATTGGTAGTGCCGTTGCGGCCGGTATATTATTGACTTTATTATCATAATAATATAATCGATATTTTGAAATTTAAGATAGCCACATTAGGTTGTAAATTAAATTTTGCCGAGAGTTCGTCTCTCGGCAAAGTTTTGCTTTCTCAAGGCCATGTCCGCGCCTTACCCGGCGAAGAGGCGGACCTCGTTATTGTCAACACCTGTTCAGTTACCGATACAGCGGACCACAAGGATCGGCAAGCCATCCACCGTTTGCGACGCGAAAATCCGCACGCACGACTGATTGTGACGGGCTGCTATGCCAGACTCAAACCGGATGAGATTCTCCGCATGCAAGAAGTAGATGAAGTGCAGCCTAAGGACGACACGGTCTTTACGCCGGCGGTTTCCTATGATGATAGGACGCGCTGTTTCCTCAAAGTTCAAGACGGTTGCAATAATTTCTGCACCTATTGTACCATCCCTCTCGCACGTGGGCGGTCGCGTAATCCGCTTATTGCAGATGTTGTTCGGCAGGCACAAGAAGCGCTTCGTTCCGGAGCTAAAGAGATTGTGCTAACCGGCGTTAATATAGGCGACTTTGGTCGCAGTACGGGTGAGCATTTTCAGGCGCTGCTTGAGGCTTTAGATAACCTCGATGGTGAGTACCGCATCCGCATAGGCTCCGTTGAGCCTGATTTATTGACTGACGAAATCATTGATTTGGTGGCTGATAGCCGTCACATTGCTCCGCATTTCCATATTCCCCTCCAGAGCGGCTCCAATGAGGTCCTCCGCATCATGCATCGGCACTATACTCGAGAGTTCTTCAAAAGCCGGGTAGAGCGCATTAGAGCGAAGCTCCCTGACGCTTTCATCGGAGTGGACTGCATGGTCGGCGTGAGGGGAGAAACACTACCCTATTTTGAAGACTACAGGTTATTTGTTGAGGGGCTTGATGTGTCCCAATTGCATGTCTTCACCTACTCCGAGAGAGCCAATACCCGCATGCTCACCATGGATGATTTGGAAGTCGTTCCGCAACAAGAACGCAACAGACGTTCTAAAATACTACATGAAATATCTGAGCTTAAGCTCAAAGCCTTTTACGAGGCTCAGCTAAACAAAGAACATATTGTTCTCTGGGAGAGCCGGCGAGTCGCCGGTCACAGCGGCAATGCTGCTATAGCGTATATGTCTGGTTTTACCGAAAACTATGTCAAGCTCACAGTGCCTTATGATAGGAGCAAAATAAATTGTTTCTGCCGCGTTACTACTAATAAACAAGACCTCATGCTCCCCTTCAGCACCCTATCAACACCGCACAATAACCGGACAATAACCG
>DFEE01000027.1:0-15199 GCA_002368645.1 Bacteroidales bacterium UBA3810 | reverse complement strand
GACAATAACCGCACAATAACCGCACTATTCAGCATAGATCCCCTACTCTCCAAGCACTCATCATGCTGGCTTCGTCCATCACCATGACTATAGGCTACCTGGTTACCCGGTATCCTGGTAACGACAATCACCATTACTATAGGGCACCTGGTTACCCGGTCTCCTGGTAACGAAAATCACCATTACTATAGGGCACCTGGTTACCCGGTATCCTGGTAACGAAAAATAGATTACAAAATAACATAAAAAGGCAAAATTATTTGCATATCTGCAAAATAATGTGTATCTTTGCAGCCTAAAGTTGCAAAAATATAGAGAAACATTCTTAAATGACAATGAATTAGAGCAGTTATGGTAACATTCAGTTTTAGAGAATATGGAGTATAGCTTCAGAAAGCGTCTAAACTGCTCTCCAAAGACGCCATCTCGCAACGGTATAAAGCCCTGCATACTTATATGAGATGATGACTGCAGCGACAGCATAAAATACCCTTAGCGTACAACGCCAACTGATGGCAAAATAAAAAAAATATCGTCACTCTTTGACGTTAAACAGAAGGACATAAGACAAGCGCAAAGCGTTGCGCAATAACATATTAAAATAATAACAGAGCTTTAGCTCTTATTCTCTGTACCGAAATACGACCAATTTTTCAACACAGGAGAGTAAGCAAGCAAAGGTTCACGCTACGGCGTGGACTATTTGTGCTTATAGATGTGTAAGGTCACTTGGTCGTAACCTCGGTACTATATAGGCAACAACAAATAGTCCCGCTTTTTTGTTGCTTACAAGATGAAAGCTAAAGTCGAAATGCTTTTATCCATGGCAAAAAACGCGAATTTAGGAGCAGCGAAGAATGCTAAAAACGATGAGTTCTACACCCAGTATGTGGACATTCAGAAAGAAGTAAACGCATACATTGAATACAACCCCGATGTCTTTCGGGGCAAGACAATCTTGTTGCCTTGCGATGATCCCGAATGGAGCAATTTTACCAAGTTCTTTGCACAGAACTTTGAGTTCTTCGGTCTAAAGAAACTCATTTCTACTTCATATGCCATAGAAAGCAAAAAGTACCAAACCGATTGGCAACCGACACTCTTTGAAACAGAGAATCCGTTGTACAACGTAGAGAAAAGCCGCATTAAGGGTAAAATCTTTACACTTACACACGATACCAACAACAGCGGTCGGATTGACATTGACGATCTGCAATGGAGTTACCTCGAAGGCGACGGCGACTTCCGTTCTGCCGAAGTAACCGCTCTCCGAGACGAGGCAGATATAATTATCACCAACCCGCCGTTCTCGCTCTTTCGGGAGTTTATGGCTTGGGTTATGGAAGGAAAGAAAAAATTTGCAGTAATCGGTAACAAAAATTCTATCACCTATAAAGAGATATTTCCTCTGATTAAAGAAAATAAACTTTGGATAGGCTATACATCAACAAGTTTGGATATTCTTTTTACTGTTCCTAAGGAAATGGAGAAAGACTTAATCACTCAAAATCAAGGTAGCGCATACAAAATTATAGATGGGCATATTTTTGCACGGTCTGCAAGTATCTGGTTTACGAATATTGAGCATGGCAGGCGTCACCAACCGCTTCAATTGATGACGATGGCAGAGAACTTAAAATTCAATAAAAAACTAAAAGACCTGACAGAATATCAGCATTATGACAACTATAATGCGATTGAAGTGCCTTTTACAGATGCAATTCCTTCTGATTATGATGGAGAAATGGGAGTGCCGATTTCATTTCTAGATAAGTATTGTCCCGAGCAATTTGAGATAATCGGAATAACAAAAACATGGTTTGGTGGGGCATGTAAGATTTATCCCGAACAAAAGCAAATAGACAAAAACGGCAAAGAATCAAAGGTATCAAAACTCAACGATGGTCCCGCTATCCTAATTAAAGACACCTCTAATTATAGTACTTATTATCAAGTAGGGAATAATTATTATATACAAACATACGCACGCATACTAATCCGCAAAAAACAATAAATACTATGAAAGCAGAACGGAAAATATATACCGTTGAGGAAATCTGCAAAGGGTTTACTTACAACGCGGCAGAAGGCAAAGGTCTGTTTGGACTTTCCGGCAAACTGACCATTCAGCCGGAGTATCAACGAAATTATCTGTACGCAGAGCAAAACGGCGCACGCGAGATAGCAGTCATTGAATCCGTACTCAAAGGATATCCGATTGGTTTGCTGTACTTTAACCGTGTGGACGATAAGCATTTGGAGGTATTGGACGGACAGCAACGTATTACCTCTTTAGGTCGTTTCCTTACGCGCAAGTTTGCCATCCGTATTGACGGTATGGAGCAGTATTTTGACTACATGGCGGATGACTTCAAAAAGAAGATTCTCCAAACCGAACTGCTGGTTTATGAATGCGAAGGAACGGAAAGCGAAATCAAAGAGTGGTTCAAAACCATAAATATCGTGGGACTTCCTCTGGAGGAACAGGAGATATTGAATGCCGTCTATTGCGGACCGTTTGTAACAAAAGCCAAAGAGGTGTTCTCTAATTCGCAAAACGCCAATATCAATAAATGGGCAGCTTTCCTGCGTGGAAACGTCAAACGCCAAGCGTATCTGCACACCGCATTGGAATGGGTCAGCCGTGGCGAGGTCAGCAAATATATGTCGCTCCACCGCAACGATGATAACATCCGCGAAATGGAGACCTATTTTAACAGCGTCATCGACTGGGCAAGCGGTGTGTTTACCAACATAGAAAAAGAGATGTGCGGTCTGCCGTGGGGTGAACTCTATGAGAAATACCACAAGACGCCTTACGACCCTTCGGAAGTGGCAGCCAAACAGCGCGAACTATACGAAGACTACTACGTGAAGAACAAAAAAGGCATCTATGAATATATCCTCGGCGGTTGCCAAGACACCAAACTGTTGGAAGTGCGTTGCTTCGATGAGCCGACCAAGAAAAGCGTTTATGCCCGCCAGACGGAAGAAGCCAAGAGGCATGAGGTTTCCAACTGTCCATTGTGTGCCATCGGTCATGACGCCAACCATGCGCGTATATGGAAACTGACGGAAATGGATGCCGACCATGTGACCGCTTGGTCTAAAGGCGGCGCAACGGACATTTCCAACTGCCAAATGCTCTGCCAGACGCATAATAGAGCTAAGGGAAATAAGTAAGACATGGAATACATGGAGCGAATACGCAGGTATTTTCTCGTTATACGGGAATTACACGAGATGGGCTATGAACTTATCCGTGTATGCCCGTGTGTTTCTCCGAATGGAATGAATTGGCGGTGTGCTACTACTGTAAAGAAATACACTTTGAAGAACTGCGGTGCTATCTATCGCGGACCGGAACATACCGCCGCCAATACATCCGGAGGAAACTTCAGTTGGGGTGATTGCGATGGCTTAACGCCGCATGAGATAGCTTTGCAGTTTATTGAGCACTATCCGCATATTGCAGAATGGGGGAAAGGGAAAGATCCCGAATATGTGGAGTGGTTCAAGAAAGCCAATGACCTTGCCCAACGTGGCTATACTTTTTTTGCTTTTGGAGACTGGTGTTCATGTTTCGGAAATAAACATAGGATGTTACTGGCGCCCGAACCGCCAACAGGTGAATATTTGCCTTTCCCTCCTGCCGGTGAGGTGGTATAGTAGTGTCGCGAGAGTGGCTTGAGAGTGAAGGAGTGCGACGAAACGCACTCCGAGTGAAGTGCCCGAATAGTCCCCACTATGAGGACAAGCACGAACATAGAACAAAAGATTGACGGCTACAATTTAGCGAGGCTAACAATCCCTGAACAACGCACCAATCTTAATTATCGGCAATTAGAACAAGCACCGGCGCACGCCCGTTAGAGAGTGCGTTGGCCATAATTAATTCCTAATCCCGATTAACGAATTTCATTGCAAAAGGAAAAAATATTTGCATTATTCAAAAATATTTACTATCTTTGCGCGCTGATTAGTGAATATTGTATTCTAAAAGATATTTTGGTATGAAAAAAACGTTATTGCTATTGTCTGTCCTCGCAGTTAGTTGTTTAGGTTTACACGCTCAGGAGATTGCAGATTTACCGCAGTACTATTATCGCCCGCATCAATTATCGCTATACGTAATGCCGACATACACCCATTTGATGTACTCAAATGCTGACAATAAGTCTTCTCAAGGAGATTTTGGAGTTGGTCTCGGTTTGGATTACAGGTTGCTTCTGCATCAGAACTTGGGCTTATCTGTTGGCGCGCAATGGCTGATGTATAAGACGAGTTTCGGCTTCACAGGAAGTCAAACATTGGAGTATTACAACAATACTTATGAGCATCAAACAGCGCACGCATTGGAGTTCCCTGTTAAGTTCTTGATGGTGACTCCTATGTGGCATAAGGCACAATTCAGAGCTGCTGTCGGTGTGCAGTTCGGTCTGGATTTGAAATCAAGTCAGTGGCGCTATGGTTCTATCACTGCAGTTAGTGACGGAACAGAAACCGCTGTACCAAAGGAGTTTATTAACAATCCTCAGCATATCTTTAACAATAACGTAGCCCTACTGGGTGAAGTGGGCGTGGCTTTTAAAGCCGGTCACTTATGTTGGGTTGACGCTAATATCTTTGTCACCTACGGCGTTACCGATATGCATAAACTGAATCAAGCAGTTACCTCCCTTACAGAAAATTATCCCGGTATCGTAGCGACTGGTCTTATCAATCAAATTCACCCCCTCACAGTGGGTTTGAAATTAGGTCTCGGTTTATATTTGCCGAAACAGAAGATTGCTAAAGGCAAACGTTATGCGAAGTATCGTGAGCAGGTAGCCCTCATGGAAGAAGAGGCTAACAAACCGCAGATTCGCTATATTGAAGAACATGTGATTGTCAATGACACCGTCCGTACCATTGTACAAGACACCATCGTCAAAATCTTCAACGACACTGTTCTGACGACGATTGAGGATACAGTCATTGTTCAAGTAGAGCAACCGCGTCCACGGAACCAGATTGTAGCTGACTTAGAGCTTAACTTTGACAAGAACAGCACTACCCTTTCCGCTGCATCCAAGAAACTTCTCGCCAATGAAGCAAAAGAGCTTAAGCGCAGTATGCCTAAATACATTAAGATAACCGGTTATACCTGCGATTTGGGTACTGATTTTACCAATTTTATGGTGGGTTTAGAGCGTGCTGAAGCCGTTAAGGCCACCCTCGTCAGCAATGGTATTCCCGCTAATATCATCTTCACCAATTCCGAAGGCATGGACGAGCCGTCAGTGCCCAACACGGATGAGACCAATCGTCAAGCGAACCGCAAAATAGCCATTGTCTATCACTATTAATATACCATCCTCGCCTATCACAACGACTGTCATTATTATATTAACCCTTTCGGCATTCATCATTTCTGCCGGCATTTACCCGCTTTTCTACCGTGTAGCTAAGCGTCATGGTGTATATGATGTTCCCGATAATCGCAAACTGCAAAAAGCGCCCGTGCCGGTTTTAGGAGGCGTAGTGGTTGCTGCCGGTATATTTGTGCCCCTAATGGCGGCAGTTATCGCATATGGGTTACCCAATTTACGCACCTCACTTATCGTAATGGCAGCATTAGTCACCATTGGCGTTATTGATGATATTCGCAATCTCTCGGCGGTGCTTAGGTTCTGTCTGGAATTTGTGCTTATCGGGTTCCTCTGCATCTATACCGGATTGGCTATCAAGGAGTTTTATGGCTTATTCGGAATCGGAACGCTTAACAATTATATATCTATTCCCTTATCTATGGTAGCAGGTGTCGGTATTATCAATGCCATCAACTTGATAGACGGCGTTGACGGCTACAGCTCAGGCTACGGGATATTGGCCAATACTTTTTTCGCCATTATTTTCTTCAGCGTTCATGAGCAAGTCTGGGGGCTTTTTAGCATTATCTGCGCAGCCTCACTACTGCCGTTCTTTCTACACAATGTCTTTGGTAAGAAAAGTAAAATGTATATCGGCGACGGCGGCTCGCTGCTGATAGGGTGTATCATGGTGCTGGATGTATTCTCTCTCCTGCGTTTAAACTCATTCTCAGGGACGGCATTGGCTGCAACAGGCGTCTCGGTTGTGGCATTATGTTTGGCTGTTTTGTGTATTCCGGTATTTGACACATTACGGGTAATGTGTACAAGAATAATCCACAAAACCTCCCCATTCCACCCCGACAAGACACACCTTCACCACCTCTTTATCGACATGGGATTCAGCCATGTAGGGACTTCACTGACGATACTGATGAGTAATCTCGCAGTGACCTTCCTATGGTGGATTAGTTACCGATTAGGGGCTTCGTTGGAGTTGCAATTCACTATTGTTATGCTGTTGGGCTGCTTAACGACATTTGTTTACTACCCGCTGATGCGCAAGTGCCAAGAGAAAGACAATGCCCTCTGGCATTTTATGCAAGCCATCGGCAAACGAACTCACTTTGAAAATAACCGCATGTGGCAATTCATGCAAAAAATAGTTGACTATGGGCCTTTTTGATGGATTAACAAAGACCAAAGAATCCTTACTAAGTAAGATTAGTCGCGCCGTTGTGGGTAAATCAACGGTGGATGAAGAAGTCCTCGATAATTTAGAGGAAGCGTTGATTACCTCCGATGTTGGAGTCAAGACAACTCTGAAGATTATTCAGCGTGTAGAGGAACGTGTTCGTCGGGACAAGTATGTAACGACTGCCCAACTCAATGCGTTGTTGGTAGATGAGATAAGTCTCATGCTCGCCAAGCCCGAAATGCCCACAGAGGAACATAAGCCCTATGTCATTATGGTAGTGGGCGTTAACGGCGTCGGCAAGACGACAACGATAGGTAAATTGGCTTATCGTTATAAGCAAGCCGGAAAGAAGGTTTATTTAGGAGCTGCAGATACATTCCGCGCTGCCGCAGTAGAACAACTCTGTATTTGGGGTGAACGTGTAGGTGTACCGGTTATTAAGCAAGAGCAGGGTTCTGATCCTGCCGCAGTGGCGTATGATACGCTCTCATCCGCAGTCGCCCATGACGCCGATGTAGTCATTATTGACACCGCCGGCAGGCTGCACAACAAGGTCAATCTGATGAATGAGTTGACCAAGATTAAGTCCGTCATGCAGAAAGTCGTACCGGGTGCGCCACATGATATACTATTGGTATTAGACGGCTCAACGGGTCAAAATGCTTTTGAACAAGCTTTGCAGTTTACTAAAGCGACACAAGTAACCTCCCTTGCCATTACCAAATTGGATGGAACGGCGAAAGGCGGCGTTGTGCTCGGGATATCCGACGAGTTCCAAATTCCCGTCAGGTATATCGGTATCGGCGAGAAAATGGAAGATTTAGTGCCTTTTGAGGCAGAAAAATTTGTTAAAACGCTCTTAGGACAATGAAACAGCTACATCAGCCGGTCAATTTAACGCGTGCCGTGGACAATCCCCTATGGCAGGCATTGACTGCGTCTGAACAGCGTACTCTACCCCATCATGCCAGTATATTTATCTATGCCCCTAACGAAGTTATCTACCGTGAAGGGGATGAGGTGAGCCATGTGTTTGTTATTCTTGAGGGTAAGATGAAACTCTTTAAAAAAGGTGTCGGGCAACAACAAATTCTTACTATCCTGACGCCCTTTGACTTAACAGGTCACCGCGCGATTATAGCTAATGAACATTGTGCGGTAAATGCAATGGCATTAGACAATCTTATGGTGCTGGCGATAGATAAGAAATTCTTCATTGACCTTTTAAGAACCAATATCAACATCTGTCATATCTGCCTTCAAAATCTTGCTAACTCGGTATCCTACTATGCCATTAAGTCCATTAACCTCTCTCAAAAACATGTCCGCTCCCGTCTGGCGGAGACGCTTATCAGTTTAGTTGACAAACATGGTTATGAGCCTGACGGCATTACGATTCGTATTTATTTAAGCCGCGAAGAGTTAGCGAATATGTCCAACATGAATGCCGCCAACGCCATTCGCACCCTCTCGGCATTCATGAAAGAACATATTATCATTGTTGATGGACGGAAAATTAAAGTGCTGGACGAAGAAGAATTAAGGCGGATATCTACTTCAGGAGAATAATCGTTATGGCTAAAAAACAGTATCATATAAATCCGGAGACTCTTGCTTTAGAAAGTGTAGAGCGTGGTTTTACGTACTGGCTGCGCAGGAGCGGCTGGTATATATTAGGCGGTGTTGCATTGGGTATTGTATTCTTTTTCGTATTCTTCTACATATTCCCCTCACCTCGAGAGCGACAGTTAATACAATATAACAAGAACTTGGAGGCGCAATTAGAGGTTTTGAACACCCGCGTAGATCAGATGCAAGTAGTCGCTCAAGACTTAGAGCAACGCGACAATAACCTCTACCGTGTGCTTTTTGGAGCGGAACCAATCCCGACATCCGTCCGCCAAGGCGCAAGACATAAGATTACCTACTACGACCAAATGGCTCGAATGACGAACTCCCAGTTAGCATCCGAGTTAAGTTTCAAGGTGGACCAATTGGAAAAAGAACTTTATATACAAGCCAAATCGTATGACGAGTTGACAGCCTTGACTAAGTCGCAGGAGTTAAGGATGGAAAATATCCCTGCTATTCAGCCTGTGCTCAACCGAGACCTAAAGCGCGTAGCATCCGGATGGGGATATCGGATACACCCTATTTATCATACCAAGAAATTCCACTATGGTATGGACTTTTCGGCGCCGACCGGCACGGAAGTGTATGCAACCGGCAACGCCAAAGTGGAATATGTGGGTTGGAAGCAAGGGTACGGAAATACCGTTATCTTAGACCACGGATTTGGTTACCAGACACTATATGGTCACCTCTACAAAGGGTTAGTGCGTAAGGGTCAGAAAGTTAAACGCGGAGATGTCATTGCCTTGGTCGGCAATACAGGACAATCCGTCGGCCCTCACTTACACTACGAGGTTCATATTAACGGCAAACCGGTTGATCCTCGCAACTACTACTTCATAGACCTTAGTCCGGAGGAGTATGACCGCATGGTACAACTCAGTAATAACTTCGGACAGATGTTAGACTAATGCTTTTTCCACCAAAAGAAGTAACTGTTTTGCTTTTTCTTTTCCTCGGCGCTTTTTGCGACAAAGACTTTCTCCATCGTGTACGGGTTGTAGCCGGTATAGAACATGGTTGTAGATAAAGTCATGGGCGTAGGGGTAAAGTCCTGCACTTGTTCAGGGCGATAATGCATTTTCTGCGTCCAAGCTGCTAAAGCGCGCATGTCCTCATTGGTACATCCCGGGTGCGATGAAATAAAGTACGGTATCAGCTGCTGGTTAAGTCCGGCTTCGCGATTGATACGGTTGAAGAGTTCCGTAAAGGCCATATAGGTCTTCCATGTTGGTTTGCGCATCAGTTTCACTACCCTATCCTCTGTATGTTCCGGCGCGACCTTTAGGCGTCCTGATACGTGTCGCGTAATAACTTGGCGGGCATAGTCTTCGCTCATTAAGTCGTAGCGAATACCTGACCCGACAAAAGCTTTTTTGACATACGGCAGATGATCCACCGTCCGGTAGATGTCTAAGATGGGGGCAAAATCCACTTTGAGATTCGGGCAAATGACAGGTTGAAGACAACTGGCTTTTGTGCAACGGGCACAGATGCGTTTATCCTTACCTTCCATCCGATACATATTGGCAGACGGTCCGCCCAAATCGGATATATATCCCTTGTAGTCAGGCAGTTCACTGATTTTGTGTATCTGACGCAGTATGGAGTCTTTTGAGCGAGATACTATCTGTTTACCCTGATGCGCAGAAATGGTACAGAATGAACACCCTCCGAAACATCCCCTATGCATACACACGCTGAAGCGTATCATTTCATATGCCGGTATTCTGTGTCCGTCGTACTTGGGATGTGGCATATATTGGAAAGGCAAATCGTAAATGGCATCCAACTCCTCGGTTGTCAAAGGGGCGTATGGGGGATTAACGATTACTCGATCTTGGATAAGGCGCACCACGGATTGCACCCTATTGGACTCTGTCTCAATGATGCGGAAGTTCTCGGCATGCTTGCGTTTATCGCGCTTCGCCTCCTCAAAACCATATAATCGTACATCTCCTTCCTGTTCGATAACAGGTGCGTGGGAAACATAAGCTGTCTGGGGCACATCGTGAGGTACTTGACCGGTGGTATTTATCTGATCTGCTATCTGTCGGATTGCCTTTTCCCCCATGCCGTAGATGAGCAAGTCAGCACCACTGCTCACCAAGATAGATGGGCGTAACGCATCTTCCCAGTAATCGTAATGGGTCAATCGTCGCATGGAGGCTTCTATGCCCCCAATCACGACAGGAACATCGGGATAATGCTGTTTGATTATTCGTGTATAGACCTCGGTACAACGGTCAGGACGTCTGCCCGCTATGCCATCGGCAGTAAAGGCATCGTCCGAGCGTAGCCGTTTGGCGGCGGTGTAGTGGTTTACCATCGAGTCCATCGCGCCACTCGTGACAGCAAAGAATAGCCTCGGTCTGCCTAATTTCGTGAAATCGCGGTGGTCGCCCCGCCAATCCGGTTGAGGAACTAATGCGACTCTGAAGCCCGCTGCCTCCAACACGCGCCCTATCACAGCAGCACCAGACTGAGGATGGTCGATGTACGCGTCACCGCTAAAAAGAATCACATCGACATATTCCCAACCGCGCAACTCCAACTCTTTCTTGGTTCCGGGCAAATATAACTTGAGGTACTTCATCAATAATCTAACATCGCCTTATGGTGGATAGTGCGGTCAATCCCCTTCAATATCTGGTACCATAATTGTCTCAGCGCATAGCGAGGACAGACCTTGATACGTGGTGCTGTTTTGGCGACACGTTCCCATAGCGTTACCATTTTTCGAAGGACAACATTCATCTTTTTTGCCTGCTCACGTTTCTCGTACCGATTAGGTTTTCCTGTCGGCTGGGGTTTAGGTAGTTCCAAAGCATCATCCAAGAAGTATTTCCAACGCTTGTTTTCTTTATAAAACCACCACTCTTCTTTCGGCAATTGCAGCACATGGTGCAGACAACAGCCCACAATCTGCCAAGGTTCCATTAACTTGAGTTGTGTCAAAGCCTCCTTGAGGTAGTCCTCTATTCCGGGAACATGCTGTGAAGCACGGCATAAGAGCGCTATATCCAATAACTGTTTCAATCCTCCGGTCTCCTCATACCAATGTTCCCAACCATGCATAAACACGTATAGCATATTGAATCGTGCTTCCGGTATAGCAATCGGCATTCCTTCTACATCTATATATTGGGGATGACGCATTGCTTCTTCTTCTAAGGGATAGAAGTACGCTTGTTCTTTTTTGCCGAGCAGCGCCATTGTGCGACGGTGCATCTCAATGACATTGCCGTCCGGCATGACAAAACAGTAGTGTTTCAACTCCTCCCACTCCTCGTCATGGTGAATGGCTTCGGGAAAAGCCTCACGCAGCCGCTTGGCGGCTTCGTGATAATCGGCGGGTCCGACATAGATATCAAGGTCACCCCAGCTCCTCAAATAGGGCTGCTCATAGAGTTCGGCGAGCCCGAATCCTTTTAGCACCACGGAGTGGTCTAATGCAGCACAGACTTTACGCATGATGGCTTTCTTCTGCTCATAACTCATCATGGTCGCCATGGACACTTGCCGCATCTCTGTTATAGCACCGGCAGGAAGGTATTCCGGAGTCTTGAGCAATTCGTTATAAACAAGCCCCTCCACCCCATGCCGTCGAGCCAACGCCATTAATTCTCTAAGCGTCTCCTTTTCTATCGGATAACTCATGCTCATTTCTATAGCAACCTCATTTTCCAAACGAGTCTATCTCTTAACATTCCATAGCGGAGAAGCATTGCCTCCCAAGAGCACATCGATAGAAGAGCCATTCTTTTCCGCCACCTCTATCCAACGCAACTGAAGGAATTGCTCCGTAGTCATGCCCATCTCATTGCGATACGCCTTGTCAGCAATAGCACGTTGCGCCTCTGTTTTAGCTCGAACCTCTTCCATCTCACGTGCACGAATCTGTGTCTGACGAGCTTGAATCTGAACCGCAGTATTGTTCATCTCTTGCAGCACGCCTTCATTAGGCCGAACTCTATTGACATCGATGGACACCAAAGTAACAGGAATCGCAATCTTCTGAATATAAGCATTCATTGTGTTATAGACAGAGTCATTGATTTGAATGAGGCAATCTCTATTGGAGACCAAATCATACATTGAGTATTTGCAAACCTCGCCTCTCACGAGAGTACGGAACTTAACCCTTAAGTTATTGTCTAACCAGTCTTCACCAAAGTTCTGCAGTAACTCCGGAGTTTGCCCCTTTTTAACCATAATGGTCATATAAGCAGTAATATCCAACGGCGTATTGTCATCCGAAAAAGCATCATCGTCGAATGTCTCATCATACCGTATCGGAACAGTTTTAAACTTCGTAAACTTAGTCGTGAACACTTTCCATGCCGAGCCTTGAGTTAAGGGCTCTGCATCTACACCTCCATGGCCAAAGAACCATGGTTGTTTAGTGAATACTCCTTCCTCATCCCCATCTACAGTAACGAGTTGACAGGTAGAAAAAAATAGTACTACTGCTACTACAATAATAGGAATGATTACAATCAGCCATCCTGTTTTAGGGAAAGACGGTCTGTAAATAGTTTGATTATTCATAGATTCAATTATTATACGCCTAAACTACGGCATAGCTATATTAATTTTCAATAAACTGATACCTAATTCTCCTTTTAAAGTACAAAGGTACTACTATTTTTCGACATATGCAAATAAAAGTACATATTTTGCACATTTTTTATAGATGAGTGTTGAAAACAGGGGGCTGGGGTGAGCGTTCGTGAGCGTTGGTATTTGTCAGAGAATTGAAATAACTATTTTTCTCCGCAAAATGTAGAAATATTTGCAAATCTGCTTATTTTTTTGTATCTTTGCGCCGAATATATGTAAATATAACCATTTCAAATCTATGCAACCGATTGATTTTGCGGACATATTATCGACGGAGTTACAACTCGTGCATACGGGCTATCTGACGCACGCGCTGTGTTTGCAAGGGACGGCGACGCTGTTTTTCAACGGTGTAGAGCACCCTCTTCAAGAAGGTGACTGCATCATCATGCAGCGGAGTGAGAGTGCGCAGATAGCCGATGCCAGCCCTGATTTCCGGACCATCACCGTCTATGTCACGCCGGAGTTTATCCAGATGGCGCTGCCGCTCAGCAACTACGGCACGCGCGGACACATGATGCTCTTCAACGACCCTGTCATGCACCTTAACCCGCTGCAGCAGGCTCGGTGCAAAGAGAATATGGAATATGTGCGCACACGTTGCGCGGAAAAAGAGCATCGTTTTTATCTCGACCTGACGCTCAATGCCGTGCAAGCGATGATCATTGATTTCTTTGATTTTCATGCGGAGATATACGCCGAATCGAACGACCTAACCCACCAGAACGCGCACCTCATGAACCGCTTTCTTGAGATGTTGGAGCGCGGCGATTACCGCACACATCGCGACATCACGTACTATGCCGACCAACTGTGCGTCACACCCAAATATCTCTCCGAGACCTGCAAGTCCATCAGCGGTTCCGGAGCTGCCTATTGGATCAACCGCTACACCTCGGTCGAGATTGCCCGTCTTCTCCGTGACCGTTCTCTGACTTTAACCGACATCGCATACCGTTTCGATTTCTCCTCCACTGCCCACCTCAGCCGTTACATCCGCCAAAACCTCGGCATCTCCGCGTCAGAGATTCGGGGAGGAGAGAAGTAATCGTTCGAGCAGAGCGAGATAAGACGAATTATTGTATCTTTGGGCGGATTTTGGGAAGATTAGTGCGAAAATATTTGTATAATTCAAAAGAAGTAGTAATTTTGCGCTCGCTTTTGAGATGAAACGATTTTGGTACATATTGTTGATCTTGGTGAGCATCGGCGTTCAGTTGTTTGAGCCGATGGATAAGCCCACTGCGAAGCCGGTTCAAACGTCCGGTTGCGCAGTGCAACAAACCGACCATCACACGCTTGTGGGGATACAAGGTGAACCCTTGACCCTTGCCAACAATGGTTCAAACATAACCACCTCTGTACCCACTCATTTCAGTGCAAATACCGAGCGCACGCCTTTCGGTAAGAACAGAACCCGAACGGCTTTCTTGCGCAAAATGATTCATCATTACCAACCTGTTTTTATTGTTTTCCGCGGTCAGGAACGGCTTGAGACAAGTCCTTTTTGTTCGTCTGCCGGGAGCACGTACTATGTATACTTCCTCCGGCGCATTTTGTGTTGACTTTCAGCGAAATAACTGAATATTAACAACACAAATTGAAACAATAAAATGGTATCATCATATTTATCGAATCCTATTTTATTAGGACTTTTCTTGGTTGTTGGTTTAGTGCTTTTGGTCAAAGGCGCAGACTGGCTTGTAGATGGCGCATCCAAACTTGCCAAACGCTTGGGTGTAACCGACCTTGTTATTGGTCTGACCATCGTGGCGTTTGGTACATCCATGCCGGAGTTCGTGGTGAACATGGTCTCCGTAGCGGACGGTGCGACCGATCTTGCCATTACCAACATCCTTGGTTCAAATATCATTAACACACTTGTTATCCTTGGGTGCTCTGCGCTTGTATGCCCGCTGGTGGCTCAGCGAAGCACGGTTCGTCTTGACATCCCGTTGAATATCGTGGCGGGAGTTCTGGTGTTGGTCTTTGTGTTTATCACCTCTCCAATGGAGCCCAAAGGCTTGTCACGCGTAGAAGGATTAGCGTTACTGGTTGTTTTCGCTGCTTTCCTTTTCTATACGTTTTACACCGCTAAAGCCGATGCCACGACAACAACCGAATCCACTCCTTTCCCTCTTTGGAAATGCGTGGTTCTTATTCTGGCCGGGCTTGTCGGCTTGGTCGTTGGAGGAGAAATGATCGTTAAGAGCGCCGTGGCGATTGCACGTTATTGCGGCGTGGCGGAATCGGTCATCGGTCTGACCATCGTAGCGCTCGGAACCTCTTTGCCGGAACTGGCAACATCCGTCGTGGCTGCATTCAAACACAATAACGACATAGCCATCGGCAACGTCGTCGGAAGCAACATCTTCAACGTGTTCTTCATCTTGGG
>DFEE01000019.1:1421-20319 GCA_002368645.1 Bacteroidales bacterium UBA3810 | reverse complement strand
GCAATATTTTTACTGCTCCCGCCCTCTCACAAGAACCACCGCTCTCCGGGCGAAAGCGGGTGCAAAAGTACAACAAATTTTTGACATGACAAAATTTTTTTTCATATTTCACAATTTTGCACTTTCTATGTGACAAAATAATGAACATTGAACTACTGCGCGAACATTTATTATATTATGTGTACGTGTGTACGTACGCGCGGGCGAGTGTGATACTCCGGCAAGTAATTGAAAAAAAGCTAAATAGTGATTTAGGCGATGATTCGGCAATTGTTCAGCGATGTATAACGGGGGACTCGGTGAGCATTCGATGAGCATTCGATGAGCATTCGATGAGCACCCGATCAGCACCCGATCAGCACCCGATCAGCACCCGATGAGCACCCGATGCAGACACGGCGCAAGTATTAATCAGAAGTTATCGGAGGGTAGCGGAGATTATTAGAAGTTATCAGAAGGTAGCGGAAAGTATTCGGAGGAGAGATGCAAGAAGCGGAGAGGAGGCGCAGGAAGCAGAGAGGAGCGGGATTTATCAGAGATTATCGGATGGGGCGGGATGAAGAAAAGACAAAAGTGAAGAAAAAACGTAAAAAAATTTGCATATATAAAAATAAAGTGTTAACTTTGCAGGCGAAAATTAAAAAATGTCTGACTAAAATAACACAATAATAACCATTAAAACCATTAAAATTAACGACAGCGACCTCTTACGAGGTATAAGAGAAAGACCAGCAACATTCATAATTAGCTAAAGCGTAATAAGCCGAAAAGCTTAATTCTTCAGAACTTCGACACTTCAAAAAGAATTCGATCGCAAGATCACTATTAATCCAAGTACGGTTTATGCACGCTCACGTTATCAGCGTGAGTTTTCCGTGTATATTTGGATTAATAGGGCAGTCGAAGGCCTTGAAGAATTAGATATCGCAGATAGAAGACGCACGCTCTTTTTATGCGTGTTTATAACCAAGAAATCACTCCACGAAACACAAAGAGAACACAGACAGGAACACCCAAAAAGAAACACCACGAAACACCATTGCTCCTTAAAAAACAACGAGAACCGACCCTACATATAGCTATCCAAGGAGCAATAATCTACAACAAGAATTTTCCAATTTAGCGGCGTAACGGCCGAAACAAGAAAAAAGTAATAACCAATTAGTGGTTATTTGGCGGGATGACATCCCGCGTAATGGACATAGACTGCGATGGCAGCGTGTAACGCCCCGCTGACGCGTGGCGCAGCTGACAAAGTCAAGAACGAAGAGAAAATAGCAATATATAAACATTATTAATCATTTAATTTAATTATTATGGGACTATTTAACAAACAACGCCAGGACGGCGTGAGCTACGATGGTCAAGGAGAAGAACGCGTTGGTTTTATAGACAACGTCTTTTATAACCTTGAGAAAGGCGTATTGCTGAAGCGTCATCCCTACGACAATTTGTCCACCAATGCCAAAGTAACGGTACAGGAAGGTCAAGAGATGGTATTTTGCTCCGAAGGAATGTTCTCGGAGGTATTTGAGCCGGGTCCTCATACCATCAGTACGAATAACGTGCCATTCCTGCAACGTATCATGCAGATACCTTTTGGTGATAAGACAGCCTTTAAGACGACCTTATTCATCCTAAGCACGACTCGTCAGCGTCTTGCCGGCGATCAAGGCGGCTGGGGTGTCGGTTTGACGGTACGGGACTATACTTTTGGTGACGAAGGTGTCACGATAAAGGTAGGGGCTTATGGTTCCTATGAATTCAGGATATGTGACTCGATTGCTTTTATCAACCAATACTCCGGCACGCAACATGAGATATTGTTGAGTGATTTCACGAATGAGTTTACGTCGGTTGTAGCGCAACGGGTTAAGCCGCTTATCAGTCAGTATTTCAGCAAAGAACATATCTCTATCACGGAGGCGAACAACTACCTGAATGATATATCGGACTTTGTAAAAGGTAAGATTAATGAGTACCTGTTGCAGTACGGTGTTGAGTTGACCAATTTTGATGTAGAGGGTCTTAATCCAGACGAAGATGATGAGCAATTCAAGCGTATCATTGCTGCCCAGACGGCAGGTTCGGAGATGGACTTTGAGAGTCGTGCCCGTGCTCGTGCCCGTGCCCGCGAGGGTTACACCTACCAACAGGAGCGTCAATTTGACGTTATGGAAGGTGCAGCGAAGAACGAAGGCAGTGCGGGTCAGATGATGGGTGCCGGAATGGGAATCGGTATGGGATTCGGTATGGGCGGTATGTTCGGTCAACAGATGGGCGGCATCGCGCAACAATCCATGCAAGCACAGCCGGTATATCAGCAACAGCAATATGCCCAACCTACCCCACCGCCGATGCCGGCAGCGGTTCAGATTTATGTATATCTAAATGGTCAGCAAGTCGGTCCATACGATTTGGGCGCATTGCAACAGATGGTTCAGCAAGGCAGTTTGACGCCGCAAACAATGGTCTGGAAAGCGGGTATGCCTCAGTGGGCCGCCGCCAATACGGTTCCGGAGATTGCCGGGTTGTTTGCCCCGACTCCTCCCCCTATGCCTCCAACGCCTCCTACTCCTCCGACGATGGGTTAAGGGAATGAGCCAAGAAGTTTAAGAAAGTATAAACCTTTTAAATCAGATAATTATGTCAATTTTATTTCTATTACTTATTGCAGGCGCAGTATATGTGCTATTTTTCCACAAATTTACATTACAAGACGGTAGTGAAGTGAAGGGCTGGTTAGCCAAGCACAAAGCAGAGCAAGGCGAAGGCGGTGCCGTAGCCGCTCCCCAACGCGCCCCCAAGGGAAGCAAGGGTGTTCGTCTCGTGAACTGCGGCAATAATAAATTAGCCGTAGTGAAGGCCATCGGGGACAACACGACCCTCGGTCTAAAAGCCTCGAAAGACGCGGCGGACAATGCTCCGATACTCTTTATTGCCGGTTTGGCGGATGATGAAGCCGATCGTATCGTATCGGCTATCGAGGCGGTAGGTGGTCAAGCTCGCGTAGAAGGTGCCATCAAGGCAGATCAACGTATTCCTTGGGGTGAAGCCAAAGAGCCGCCTGCAGAGGAAGAATATGTCGATAACGGCGAGGGCGATGCCTCCGGCGAAGATAATGGAATACCGTCTGATGCGATGGGATTGGATATGGATAGTAGCCTTGATGATTTCGAGCGCGTGTTTGATATCGCGAGACATGATTTATTCGGCGCCGGTTGGGACGCGATGGAAGCGTGCTACGGTTGGATGCTCTTAGGCGCAGCCCGAGAGAATGATAGCGAGATTAACCTCAATACTATTTGGGAGCATATCTCCAATATTTATGCCGAGAGTAAAGAGGCCTTGCGCGCCTATTATCGCGAGCAAATCGAACAAGGCGAAATGGGTGAAGAAAGCCTGGATGTCATGCCCGCATGGTTCGCCAATATCTACCTGCTCAATGGTTTCAACCCGTTTATTGTCCACGCCCAGAACTATTTTAGCGATGAAAAATGGGATGCCATCTACAAAGATCTGAACCGCTGGAGTTCCGATATCTATGAGGCGCGTAATTATGTACCGGAAGGACGCAATAAGCAGTTCTATGATGAACCCAATGCCGCTGAGTTCTTAGTACGGCTCTATACCATTTTGATGGGCGAGAGCGATGATAAATTGGCAGCGAACAAAGCGATGTTTACGTCCAAATACAGCTTTGATTTTGAGCTGCCGAAAGTAATGCCGAAGTAAGGAAGGCATTAGGAAAAGATTGATTATTAACCTTAATATTAGATAATTATGGCTTCAAAAAAAATCAATACCCTCACGAATATCGTTATGCCGTGTGTGGTTTATGTTGTAACAATCGCATTAGCGCTACTTCTCAAGCCGGAAGAAGTGACGGCTCTTTATTGGGTGAATATGGGTTACCTTGTTATTCTTGAAACGATTTTCTTCGGGTGGCTGTTATGGGCACGCACAGACAGCAAAGAGGTTACGTCTATGTTGTTGGTGATCATGGGCACCTACGCCGCCTATTATGTGTCAGCAGGGCTTGTATGCATCGTTGTATCGGCTCTTCTCTCGCTCGTTATTACGGTCAGTGTCAAATGGTATGTTGCCGCGCTCATTGTGCTGACGGTACTATGGTTAGTGCCGGCTTCTTTAATTGCCCAAGTGGACAGCAATCATGCTGAGAGGCAGGAACAAGTAGCCGATAAACGCGCAGAACTGCTCCGCCAAAGCGAAGAAAAAAGGAGAGCCAAATTAAACCAAAATCGGTCATTAGACTAATTTGGGTAATATAATAACAAGTAACTTAAATGACTGATTGTTATGGCACAACTAAAAGTACTACACTGTAAGACATGTACCGCTCCGCTACCGGAGGGCGTTTTGAAATGCCCTAAATGCGGTACCGTCAATAAGCTCGCGACTCCGGAAGCTGTTAACCCGCTGAAATTCACTAAAGACATGGCAGCGGAGTACATCCAGTATTTCCAAGAAGCGACCAAGAAGAACCCAAAGGACACCAATTCGCTGTTCGGTATGGGATTGGTATATTTGGGCTTAAAGAATTATGAGTTAGCGCAACGAAACTTTAAAGAGGCGGTTGACCTTTCTCCGTTAGAGCCCGATACGTACTACTATTACGCATTATCGCTTTTTGAGGGCAAGAACCCTGCACATATTGAGCCGGGGAAGGCCAACAAGATTGAAGAGTGGCTGCATACGGCATCCAATTACCAGCCCAAGCGCAAGTACCTGACCTTGTTATTGGTGCTGCGTCAATGCGCATTTGTCGGTCGAGGTCTGCAAGTGAAGGGTGAACAACCCCTTGAGCTTATGGAGTCTATACGTAAGATGATGCCCGAGGCCGATGATGTGGCAGAAATCCGTCAACATGTGCAGATAACCGATGCACAAACTAATAAGTGGCTCGATGAGATTCAAAGCGGTGTCAAGAAAGCCGAATCGAAAGCAGACCGTGAGCGGCGCTATTCGCAACAGACCTACTCCTATGTCGGTCGGATTCCGATTGGCAGGGACAAGGATGACGAAGAGCTGACTTATCCCGATGACCCCGGTCGTTCCATCCAACGTCTGGAGAATGAAGGGGAGCGTGAGATGTTCTTCGACTTTATGTACCAACCGGACGAACCGGTCATTATCGGTCTGCCACACTACCCATGGGGAAAACTGCTTAAGCATCTTATACTGATGCCGTTAGGCGTATTTATCATGCTGATAATCATGGTCAGCACCAATTTTGGTATGATGGAGCGAGAGCTTGATAAAGAAACGCGTACCGTGCAGCAAGAGTATAATGAGCGTTTTGGCAAGCGAAAGTTATCTGCAGCCGAGAAGAAGCAAAAGATTGCTGAGATTAAAGCCAAGCGCGCTGAAGAAGCACGGTTAGATAGTATTTTCAATGCGGATTATTATATCTATGCCCGCACCTACAAAACTGCCGACGATGAGACCAAAAATTATTGGTTCGGAGCCGACTCGACCGACCCCACGGAGACTCCCATACTGCTGACCGGTATTGATAAGTCTTGGAAAGGTTTAGTGGCAATAGGTTTGGTGCTGCTACCGCTGATTATCGGTATTTTACGTATATTGGTGAACTTTGGCAGAGTCAGTTATGAGCGCCATCAGATTTCCGAAGAGAATACAGCTCGGCAGATGGATTACAATGCTGCGATGTTCAATTTCCAAGACCGTCCGTCCATTGCGGATTATGTGCTGTTCTGTCGCAATTACCTGTCCAAAGACAGTAACCTGCTCTCTCACACCGGAGACCCTGTGACCAAGGCCCTCCAAGACAACCGTATCGACGAGTTGGATATGGCCGGCAAAATCCTGTTTGTCAACTATTTTGACGACGAGGATGAGGATGGCAATTACTCCGAAGAACCTCATGATATCTTGAGTCGTGTATACTATGTTGTGGCCATTCCGCAGCGGGATAAGTTGACGCTGCTGCATAACTACTGGGACACGACCTCCAATCAAATCACCTCTTGCGATGCCGAAAACATTTTCTATCGCCAGATAACCGGTGTTCAGAAAAAGGGCAACGAGATTCATATCGAAAAAGTCGGTGGTGAGCGGTCTGTCATTGTTCTTCCGCCGGAAAATCAGCCTTCACTATTCAGTTATCAAAGTGAATTCCATGAGGTCATCAGTTACAGCAACACCCGTACCTCTGACCCGCAAGAGTTCATAGACGCCCTATCGGCCTTAGCCGCAGCGTATAAATAACAATCATATTAACCTCAAAAACATCTATTATGGTAACAATCCTACTTGCCGTACTTGCATGGTGGTTCTTATGGAAAAAGACCTACTATGTACGCATCGACTTGGTGCCCGAGGACCAACGGCAGGTCCTGCAACAAGCGCTGAAAATTGAATTGGAAACAACTCTGCGTAATGCTATCGAGATTACGAATGAGACGCCGTATCTCGTATCGGTAAACAACTATTTTGACGCCCGTTCACTTGTCAAGTTGCTGCAACAACATCAGTCCGTCGCCGCCATCACCTGGCATTGGGTATGGGCTAAACCCGAAGTTGGACCTATTAAATCGTAATCACTATGGCAAAGAAAGAAAAACAAAAGAAAAGCCGCGTGCTCAATAACGACCAAATGCGGCGCGCCGGTTTGGTGGAATTTAATATGGACGATGTCCGCCAAATCCAACAAGAACAAGCTTCTGCCAATGCCAAAGCTTACGAGTATATGGTTGAAGCTATGGCCGTTAGCGCTAACTTCATGGACACCACCATCGATGATGAGGGTGTGCAGTTGGATGATGTCTATCCTACCTCGCTGGACGAGACTCAGCGTATGGATGCCTTGCTCGACCAATCGGAACAGGCCGTAGTGGACCCATCTGACGAAGAGTATAACAAGATGATTACCGCCCTACGCGGCATCGTGGGTTGGTCATTCAAGAAACATTTCAATTTCTCATGGGGAATTATCCTCGGCACACTCATCACGGTATTCGCAGTTATCTATGTAGCCGGCGAAGCCTCCTCAGGAAAGGCGAAAGCCAAAGCCGATATGGTATATATTGACAAATGGGATGCTAAAACCGACACTATCACGCTTGAAGCCGCTATGGATTCGCTGAAAAACGGCGTTAAGGTTGACAGACCTATCTACTATAAGGCACGCAAGTTGCAATATGCCAATGAGCGTATTGAGGCCTATCAGAACGATCTTGCCACCAACCAAGCACACCTTGATACCGCCACCACAAAAGATAATCGCAGCTATTATAAAGAGAAGGTCAAAGCATTTCAAGAAAAACTCAAACGCGAACAGGATAGACAAAAGGAGATAAGCAAATGGTCCCTCAAGGATGCCAAGAAAGATGCCTACAAGGATGCCAAGGCCTTTTATCGAGCTGCTTCCACATGGTCTTTGATTGCATGGATTTTTGCGCTCGTCTTTATCCTATTGATTCCGCTGTATATCTTCGCCAACTATAGTTATGGTTATATGCTGACCAAGTATCGCGAAGAGTCGGAGTTGCTCAATAAGATTAAACAGTTTGGTTATAGCGCATTCTTCGGTCTTTTGGGCGCATCATTAGCGATGAAGTTCTTGCCCGAAACGATTGTAACGACCTATTATAGTAATGGCAGCACCAGTACGCATCGTGAGTCCAATCCGGCAGATATGTTCATCGCCATGATGAAGATAGCCTTGATTATAGCCGCATTCGTCGTATTGGCGGTTGTATCTACCGGTATCATGATTTACAGCACTATTGTAGGTCTCAAACGTAATCATGACTGGAAGGCCATTTACGAGCAAGCCAAGGAAACCGGTAAAGACGCTGCTAATCTCGCAGGCAAAGCTCTCGACAAAGGAGCGGAACTGGTTGATAAAGCCCAGAAGGCTCAAAAGGAGAAGAAAGAAAAACCGGAAAAGAAAGCACCACAAGAACAAAAAGATAAACATGAATTAAAGGATTAACCCGATAAAGAAACTTTTATTATTCACCACTTTACTGTTGACTATGACGGTCGGCAAAACTAAAGGCACGTTCGACCTCTGCTCAGAACAAACCGGCGGCAAGATAGAAGCCGGTAAGAGTTACACGCTGAGTATTATGCGCATCCTGCTGCGCTAAACGCTCAATACACTAACTCGTATTGAGATTATCAGGAGTTCAAGATGCTTCTTGGACTCCTGTGGTTTTATATTTCTTAGAGTGTCAGGGAGCATATTATGGACGTTACCATAATCGGGAAACAGATTTCCTATTATTCCTCAATCGGTCATTAGACTATTTAGAGTTAACAAAGTGTAAAATTTGGTTAAAAACACACTTTTTTTTTGCTTTTACCAATATAATATAGTATCTTTGCAACCGATAAGTGATATGTATATGCCACCTATAACAGAGCGCAATCGGTCAATTGATATTTTACGTAATATCGCAATTACTTTAGTGGTATTAGGACATATGTTTCCTATTCCGGGAATAATGTGGCTTCAACATTATTTCCCCATCTATAGTTATCACATGGCTCTATTCCTTTTTGTAAGCGGATATTTATTCAAGGATATGGAATGGCAAGATTATGGTGCATTCGTGTGGCGAAAAACTTATACTCTTGCTATCCCTCTTATCGCATGGAATGTTGTATATGCCGGAATTGTTAGTCTAATTAATCTGCGTCATCCAACAAATTATTTTCCGGCTACTGAGTCTATTTGGAATATTCATAATCTATTCGTAGAACCATTCATAGGTGGACACCAATATATCCTTAATTTATCCACATGGTTTGTCGGTATGCTATATTTGGCATTACTTACCTACGGATTATTCCATTTAATCAGTAAAAAAATACCAGAGTGGTTATTGCTGCTCATCTTCGCCATAATGGCGTTTACGGCTATTTATAGCGCTACACTGCCGACAAATATAAGAATTTTATTAGTACCACAACGTATCGCATACGCACTCTTTTTCATTCAATTTGGCCGCGGTTTTAGAATCTATATAGAACATATGATAACAGCCAAAAACATAGGGTGGATATTATTAATTATCCTAATAGCTCGCTTTGGCATAATGATAGGGGGAGATCATGCATATGTATTGGTATGGATGAGATTTGACGGAGATATGCTTCGTCCTCTACTATTAGGTATGTTAGGTTGTCTATTTTGGATGTTATTAAGTATACAAATTGCTCATCTTATTAAACCTAACAAATTAGAAATACTAATGGGCACATCCACATGGTCTATTATGACACATCATTTATTAGTACGTTTCATGATATGTTGGATTGTAGTCCATTTTTCAAACGATCTTTCATTACGAGAGAAATTTGTGACTGATTTATGGTTTTTCCCGCCGGGGGTTAGCATATATATCATGGCTATAGTCCTTGAAATAGGACTTCCTATATTATGGCAATTTATCTTTGATAAATTCAAAAAGAGAATACAACCTACTTACATTTGTAATAAACTATAATTTTTAACGGCTACCATAGCAGCCAAATCGGCAGTAACTGTGACGGCTCTAAAAAAACCGGCTTGCGAAATACACAAGCCGGTTTTTAATATGTTCAGCCTATTCTACCGCAGGTATTCTTCGGCTAACGCCGCCGCAGCGTCCATAGCCTCTTCCTCCGTCAGACCTCGAAGGAGTTGTTTCAAGTCAGGGATGACCAACTCCATACCGGCTTCAATCTCACGCGGGTTAGCAATAACATTTTGGTTCGCCTGGTAGATGAATACCCAATACTCAGGTACGCCATAATGACGACGTGCAATCTGCGCCAAGCGTGAGCCGGAGATAACGGTCTCTATCGTTTTACCATTCTCTACCCTCACTTGCGGTTTAGGCTCTTCAAGTCCGAGAATCTCATCAGGCAGGTCATAGAACGGAATCAGTTCGACGCGCCTATCGTGCGCGAGTTGGTGTTTAGCATTATAGCGGAATGGTTCATTAGCACCTTTAGAGTGCACAACGAGTTGTTTTTCATCCACCCCGAGGTTGATAAGTTGGTGCTGAACCGCTATCGCACGGCGTAATGCCAGGCGCTTATTGTAAGCAGGTGTACCCAAACGGCATGCGTGTCCGTTGATTTCAAGTTTCACTTCGGGATGATGAATGAGTACTGCAGCTACACGCTCTAATATATCCGCCGGTTGCAAGATAGGCACGGTATCGTCTATATTGAAGAAGATAACCGCTTGCTGCAGATGTTCATCAATGGTCTGCGCAGCGTCCGTAGCCGGTTCACGAATAATAATGGTATCATGAACGGGTTGCGGCTTATAACCGGCAAGCTCTATGAGGTCAATATCGCACTCGCGCGCCAAACGGAGGATTTCCTGTTTATTCTCTTCGCAATGTTTCGCCCACCAATCTTCGGTATCAACAATGGGAACAATCGTATCAGCAGGTGTTTCCACGAGTTCCTCGCGGGCCTGGCGTTTCTTACGCTCCCCTTCGCGTTTAGCATTGATCTGAATACCTAACTTGATACCCGCTGACCATGGGTGCAGCGACTGCACCGCAGCGGAGTTAATGACGGGTGTGAAGTTATTGGCATAGATAGGCAGTTGCTCATATTTGCCAGTCGGCATGCAGTCGCGGAAACCCGATGCGGGACGAGTCATAGGCTTCGTCACATCATTGAAATAGTAGTTAACAAAAGCACTGAGCGATATATCCACTCTGCGGTGAACCGAAAAGAGCGCACCCACTTCGGCATAGCCGGCGTAATTGATATCGGACATCTTATTCGCCGCAATACTTCCCGAATAGGTCGGCACCGTTCCATTCTCCAATACGGATGGTACATCGCCATGCATCACCAAATCGTAAGTCGGGTAATACACTTGGTTAACGAGTGTGCCTACTCGGTTAGAGGAATAAGAGTTATAGAGTGGCAGAGCAAACTTAGCGCCGATGGTGGCGATAAATCCCACTTTCTTTCCGGCTCCCATATATCTAAATTTTAGGGCTGCGGGGATTTCCAAGAACGCCATTTCCTGCTTTTCGGCAAAATTCTGCATCCGTATTGTTTGGTGATATTGGTCACCATAGGGGTCGGTAAAATCGCCTTCCCAAGGGGTGTTGAATGTGCCATAGGAGGTGTACGTACTGAAATGTACGCCGGTACCTATACCCATAAAGGGTACAAAGAAATAGGCGATACCGATATTGGCATTTCCGGCGGGGAAGCCTATTTGGTTCGTGCAATAGGGGTCTGCGGATTTGGTTCCCCAAGGTTGATAGGCAATCTGGGAGAGCCCTACTCCACCGGCGAACTCAAAGTTCCATCCGCGGGCACTGCTCAGCGGATTCGCCATAGTTACAGCCTCGGCTTGCTCCTGAGCCACAGCGGACACCTCATCTGTTTGTGCGAACAAAACGCTATAAGTCATCGCGAGGATGAGTACAAGAGATAGTTTTTTCATTGCAGTATCCTCCCGTAAATATCGTATTTAACTCCGTTTAATTCAATGACGACTTGGGCGTCTTGCAGGTACATCTGCGCCTGTTCACGCGGTGGTGTCGGTGTTCCCGATGAGCCGACAGGCAAATAGATATCGCAAGACTGATAGGTCACCTCAACGCCATTTTCAATAGTTGTGAGGTCGGCATAATAGGTTCCCCTCAGTGTAGCACCGTTCTCATGGTAGTACTGTCCGGTCTCGCCTTCGAGGCGTACACCATCCTTGTACCACTGGTAGCGGACAAAGGTCAGACTCTCTGCAGTGTTCGGTTCATTATCTACAAAGAGCACCTTGTCGTACTTCGAGTGAATATATCCGCCTAAGTTGAACTCAAGGTTCATCTTGTGCATCATGCTGAAGCAGGACTCTTCGCCCGCGTGGTCTTGGCGGTTTCCGACTTGTACGAACATATAGTTTGTGCCCATACCGATACGGTTAACATTGGTGAGGACAATCTTACCGGTTTCGCCCGCACCGACCGGCTCCATCGTGCCCGCCACATAGTTCTTATTATCGAAATAGCGCGTCAAACTCGGCGATAATTCAATATAGAAGGAATCGGGGCTACCGCTCACTACCTCGTAATAAATGGTTATCGTTCCCGCATCTTGGCAGAGTTTAGCGACAGTATCCACCATAATCTCTGGTGCTTCAAGGCTATCAACCGTGATGGTCATGGTCGGATAACAATTCGGGTCTGCCAATATATTGGAGAAGGTATAAGGAATACCGCATTCCTCTTTGGTAAACAGGTGGTAATACGGTCCTGCGGTCGGGTCTGGATAATAGACCCTATAAGGGAATAAGGTCGAACAGATGGTCAGGGTCGAGTCCTTGTGGTCATTGGCGCGATAGTACTGATACATCACACCGGTAGAAGCGACCCATGAACTACCGCAAGCTGCGTCTCGCACCATTCTGTAGTAGCGATACGTCTTTCCTGTCTCGATATCCGTAGCGGGGAAGGTCACGTTGAGCGATGCCGTAGTGGCTATCTCAACAGGGTTGGAGCCATCCTCTTCTGCCCTATACCAGGCATACTCCAGTGTCCCGTCGCCGGCGGCATCGGCGGTAGAGCCAATGGAAACGGTAATAGACTGCGTCGTTCCACCCATCACGCAGTACTGCGGCAGCGTGCCGGTCTCTATACTACCGGTACTGAAACCGGCAGAGACGGTTATCGTTTGGGAATAGTCGCTATTCTGCCACGTGCTCAAACGATAGTCATCTGTCACTTGGCGGATAATCGTATAAGTTTGTCCGTTAACCATATGGATATCCGCAATGGGCAAATAGGCTTCCGTGGCACCGGAAAGTACCGCACCATTCACCAGCCAACGGTATTGATAAACGCCTGAGCCCCCACTCGGAGCAGTAGCATAAAGGGTGTCATTATCACCGTCCGTATTGATACATAAGGTCTCTAACTCTGATTGCCGTATCAAATCACCGGCATCAATGGGATCACGCAGTAAAATATAGTAATAGCCCCAATCTAACGGATGCCCAGCATTGTCGGTTTGACACTTTTCATCATACGCCACGCGAGTAAACCTATATTTTCCTGCCTCGGAAAGGGTATAACTAAGGTCTTTAAAATGCTGCTCCCATAAAGTATCAACACGATTGGTCAGCAAGTCATATTTCAACCATACGTAGCCAATGTCACCGATTCCTCCTGAGGCATCTACAACGCTCGACACATTGATAGCGACTGATTCGGCATAAACCGTATCTTCCTTAATTCCTATATCGCCGCCATCAAACTGCTCGGAAACTTCGAAATAGTAATGCCCGTTGCTTTGCCAATCTGTGTGACATCCCTCGTCGCGGCTCTCAAGCCGCAGGATATAGGCACCGGCAACTGTCGTTTCATAATACGCGGTGTCATACCATGTCTCCAACTGAGTCCACGAACCTTCCGAGAGAGTCTTTAGGCGAACGGTGTCATTAGTAGCCAAATCAATGGAATCAACTACAAATCGGTATTGGTATGGGGCATAAACCCAACCTCCGCGAGCCGGAGACATCGTGAAAATCTCCTGCATAACAAAATAACTCGGATTGCACCACTTCGAGTCGTCCTCAATAAGGGTCATCCGTGCAGGCGTGAAGTCCTCTAATCGGCGGGGGCGGAAATACATCACTTTTTCCTCATCGCCGATTGCGGCAGCCAAAAGTACATGGCCGCCATCGCAGCTGCGGCGAATCGTGCAGGTAGTGCCTGAGATGGTCATATCGGCGGTTCCCTCTTTAAGAGACCATGTTTCCCCTTCCGAAACGCATAGTTCAAAAGAAGTCAGGAAATCATTCGCATGCTCCGCCGCGGTCCCTGTACCTCCCATCAAAGCAGGGCTCGCCGAAACAATAGCTGCGTCCGTGGTCTCAAAACCGCTCAGCATCGGATAACGGTCGGTAGAAGTGACCCAGTGGTTATCACCACTAAAGATACCGAACATCTGCGCAGTCTCATCAATAGGCTGAATATCTGTCAAAACAGGCGTAGTACCAATCATCACCGCAGGCTGATAATAGAGATGTCGGTCATAGTAGCAGTTCTGATACTGTCCGCCCTCATCGTGACCGGTTATAGCACCGCCATTAAGGGCATAACCCGTATTATAGCTATTGCTAATCGTACCGCTATTGACACCTGCCAAACCGCCGATGGTATCTACCGCCTGGAGAAGCAAACCGGCGTTATAGCAGTAGTTAATCGTACCGTTATTAACACCGACCAAGCCACCGATTTGCGTGCCCGCAATGGCTATTTCCGCCATAGACCAACTGTACTGAATGGTACCGTTATTGACACCCGCAAGGGCACCCACTTGACGTTTACCATTCGCCAAAATCTTACCGCCGGCTATACCAACTCGGCTAACGACTCCCGTAGGGGCTATCATTCCCATGAGTCCGACAGCACTATTGCCTTGTACGATACGCAGACCTTTAATAAGGTGGTTCTGGCCATCCAATGTTCCGGCAAACGGCTTCGCAGCGGTACCTAAAGGTTTCCATGCGCGCCCTGACAGGTCTATATTGGCATGAAGTCGAATGACGCAATTAGGGTAACCGTTCATGGCATCGTTGTTGGCAGCGAGCCATGCCAACTCGCTTGCCGTTGATACATCATAGACTTGCGCGGAGAAAGAGGGTTCAGTGGTGCTACCGTCCCAAACAGAATAAGTCGCCGGAGTAGCACTAACCCAAACACTCAGTAGCACAAGGCTAAGAGAGAGTAATAGTTTCTTCATAAATATTATAAATATGTTGTTAAAAAAGGTATTTAGCGTAGGTCGTAGCCGTAATGGCGTAGTCGTGCACTATTGGAGCGCCAGTCCTTGTCGACTTTGACAAAGAGCTGTAAAAAAACGGGTTTATCAAAGAACGTCTCCATATCGGCTCGGGCGAGTGAGCCGACGCGTTTGAGCGCCGAACCGGCTTTGCCGATGATAATTCCCTTCTGGCTCTCACGCTCGCAATATATCACTGCCTCGATACGGATTAAGCCCTTGGGGTGTTGCTCGGAAGGTTCTTCATCATGGAATCCTTCTACCTCTACCTCAACACTATACGGAATCTCTTTGTCATAGAGGAGCAAAATCTTTTCGCGGATAATCTCGTTCACAAAGAACCGTTCGGGTTTATCGGTGAGTTGGTCGGTATCGAAGAAGGGATGTCCCTCCGGCAGGGCGTTCTTAATCGCCGAAAGCAGTTCATCAAGTCCGAAACGCTCCTTAGCAGAAATAGGGTGAATAGCAGCCTCCGGGAGCAGTTTATGCCAGTAGGCAACGAGCGAGTCAAGCGTCTCTTGTGTCGTCAAGTCGATTTTATTGAGGATGACAATGACCTTATTGCCGGCTGCAGCCATATGCTGGACTTTAGTCAAGAAATCGGCGTTTTTATCGGGATTGTCTTGAACATCTGTGACATAAAGAAGAAGGTCTGCATCAACGAGTGCCGAGCGCGAAAACTCCAGCATCTGCTCCTGCAGTTTGTAATTGGGCTTCAATACCCCGGGGGTGTCAGAGAACACAATCTGGAAGTCTTCTCCGTTAACAATGCCCATGATACGATGCCGAGTAGTCTGCGCCTTGGACGTGATGATGGACAGTCGCTCACCGACCAAAGCATTCATAAGGGTGGATTTACCGACATTAGGGTTTCCCACTATATTGACAAAGCCTGCTTTCATGCTATTTCGAGAATTACTTTACCACACTGCCCCGCACACATCACATCAAAGCCTTTTTGGAACTCCTCAAAGGGGAAATGGTGTGTTATAACGGGACTGAGATCCAATCCGCCGAGGAGCATTTGCTCCATCTGATACCAGGTCTCCCACATCCGTCTGCCCGTCACGCCTTTGATAGTCAGGGCATTGAAGATAACATCCGACCAGTTGACCTGCGTGTTATGCGGCAGAATGCCCAATTGGGCGATATTAGACCCTTTGTACATATGTGCGACCATTTCGTTGAAGGCGGAGGGCGCACCGGACATTTCCAGTCCGACATCAAAGCCCTGAATACCTAATTCACGCATCGCGCCGTCAATCGTTTCGCCGGCGGCTTCATTAACGGTAATAGTAGCACCCATCTTCTTGGCAATCTCCAATCGCAAGGGATTAAGGTCGGTGACGACTATATGTTTAGCTCCGGCAAAGCGACAAACTCCCGCCGCCATAGTACCGATAAGACCGGCACCGGTAATGAGCACATCTTCACCCAAGAGCGGAAAACTAAGTGCCGTATGGGTTGCATTACCGAACGGGTCCATAATGGCGGCAAAATCATCGGGTATTTCCGAACGAAGGTGTACAATATTAGACTCGGGAATAGCCACATATTCAGCGAAAGCACCGTCCTTACCAAAGATACCGACCGATTTGGAATTGATACAGACATGCCCCATCCCGCGACGGCAGTTGCGGCAATGTCCGCAGACGATATGACCCTCGGCGGTGACACGCTCACCGATTGCGACTGAAGTCACACCGGCGCCTATCTCCACCACCTCACCGACAAACTCATGCCCCATGGTGTAAGGTGGGACGCAGTGCGTTTGAGACCATTCGTCCCACTTATACATGTGCAAATCAGTGCCGCAAATGGCAGCTTTCTTCACTTTGATGAGGACATCATTGACCCTCACCTCGGGCATAGGCACATCTTCTAACCAAATACCCGGTGCAGCATAGCGTTTAACAAGAGCCTTCATAGTATTTACGATTTTGTCATTTACTTTTTTTCGGGCGCCCCGGCAACCCGGTAACCATTTAATGGCTAAATCCCCTAACAATCACAACGAGGGCTCCGGCAATAAGGACATAGTTAGCAAAGTCCTTCGTTGCTTCGAAAAAAGTCATCGCCGCTCCCGCTGCGAGCACAAAAAACCCGATAATAAGCAAAATTTTCGATTTTCCGTTCATATCGCCTGCAAAAATACAAAAAAAATCCGAAACATTCAAAAAAAACTTAGTTTTTGTCGAAAAATTGAAAAAAAATTTGCATGTTCCAAAAAAATGTAGTACTTTTGCACGCTTTTTTGCGGAATAGGCCAGAATAAGTACTGCGTAGCCGCGTATGAGTCTCTGACAGCAGCGCACATAATCGTAGTCGCCTCACCGCCCTAACCATTAAACAACTGTAGTATAATGTACGCAATTGTAGAAATGCAAGGACAGCAATTTAAGGTTGAAGCCGGTAAGAAGCTGTTCATCCACCGCATGGAGACTGAAAAAGGAGCCACAGTGGAATTTGACAAAGTCCTGTTCGTTGAAAACGAAGGCAAATTTAAGGTAGGAGCACCCACCGTAAAAGGTGCTAAAGTAATCTGCGAAGTGCTTGACAACGAATGTCGTGCTGAGAAGATCTTGGTCTTCCACAAAAAGCGTCGCAAAGGGTATAAGAAACTGAATGGTCATCGCCAAGACTTGACTAACGTAATCGTAAAAGAGATCGTTCTCTAAAAAAGAAAGGAATCAATTATGGCACATAAGAAAGGTGTCGGTAGTTCTAAGAACGGCCGTGAATCAGAAAGCAAACGATTAGGCGTCAAAATTTTTGGTGGAGAAATTGCCAAAGCCGGTAACATCATCGTACGTCAACGCGGTACTGTACATAACCCGGGTCAAAATATCGGCATGGGTAGCGACCATACACTCTATGCCCTCAAGACCGGTGTTGTACGCTTCACACGCAAGCGCAATGACAAATCCTATGTTTCGATTGAACCCATAGCGGAAGCTTAAACAAAAGACCCTATGTTAACACTCAAACAAATCTACGACGATAAACAAGGCGTTATCGCAGGATTAGAGAAGAAACATTTCAATAACGCTCACGACACTATCGAGAGCGTTATTGCTATAGATGGTGAGCGCAAAGCTGCACAGCAGCGCAAAGATGCCGCTTCGGCACAACTCAACCAACTCAGTAAATCAATCGGTGCCTTGATGGCGAAAGGACAACGCGATGAGGCTGAACAAGTTAAAGCGCAGACCGCTAAACTCAAAGAGGACATCAAGACTTTTGAAGCCGAGATGGCAGCAGCCGAGGAGCGTCTGACCTCCCTACTGCTCACTATCCCCAATGTTCCCTATGCGCTCGTACCGGAAGGCGCTTCGGCGGAAGATAACTTAGCCGTTAAAGTCGGAGGATGGGCTTTTGGCGAAGGCTTGAAGGCATTAGACCAGCCCGCCGAAAAGGCGTTCAGCCAAGACGGTGCGGCTATCGCACTCAAGGATTGGCCCGAAGAGGAAAATCCCCAACCCGCGTTTGCCAAGTTACCACACTGGGAACTCGCCAAAAAGTACAACCTCATTGATTTTGACCTTGGTGTGAAGATTAGCGGAGCAGGTTTCCCCGTTTATATCGGACAAGGAGCACGCCTGCAACGCGCGCTCATCAACTTCTTCCTCGCCGAGGCAGGCAAAGCCGGTTATACCGAGATTATGCCGCCTACTGTAGTTAACCAAGCTTCCGGTTACGGAACAGGGCAACTCCCCGATAAAGAGGGGCAGATGTACCACTGCGAAGTGGATGACCTCTACCTCATTCCGACGGCGGAAGTGCCCGTGACTAATCTCTACCGGGATGAAATCATAGACGAGAAAGACCTGCCGATTAAGAACTGTGCCTATACGGAGTGTTTCCGTCGCGAAGCCGGTTCATATGGTAAGGATGTGCGCGGCTTAAACCGCCTCCATGAGTTCTCCAAAATAGAGATTGTCCGCATCGACACGCCGGCGCACTCGGATGCTTCGCATAAAGAGATGTTAGCCCATGTAGAGTCACTCCTGCAGAAGTTAGAGCTGCCCTACCGTATCTTGCGACTCTCCGGAGGCGATATGTCCTTCACTGCGGCTATTTGCTACGATTTCGAGGTTTACTCAGA
>DFEE01000019.1:532-1368 GCA_002368645.1 Bacteroidales bacterium UBA3810 | reverse complement strand
GAAGCGCAACACCGCTGGCTTGAGGTATCTTCAACATCGAATTTCGATACCTACCAAGCTAATAGGCTCCACTGCCGCTACCGCGCTGAGGAAGATAGAAAAGTCTATCTCGCTCACACACTCAATGGTTCGGCTTTGGCACTGCCGCGTATTGTAGCCGCGCTGTTGGAGAATAACCAATCCGAGGAAGGCATCCATATTCCCGCTGCACTCCAACCCTATTTCGGGGCTGACATGATTCGCTAATATGGAACTGAATGGGGGAATAATACTGCTACTCGTCCTCCTGCCGCTCATGGCGGTAGGAGGCGTGTTTATCGCCCTCAAATACATGGAGTTGCAACGACTCCGTGAGGAACGCGAATGGGAAGTTAAGAAAACTACCCGTAAGGAGATTACCACCGTGCGGTTACGCGCCTATGAGCGGCTCGCACTCATGCTGGAGCGCACTACACCGGAGTCTATGATTATGCGCCTGACGGCTGACTCCAACCCTGCACTGCTCAAACCTAAAGAGTTGGAAACACTATTACTGACCATGCTCCGTGCAGAGTTTGAGCACAATATGAGTCAGCAGATTTATACCTCCGAAGAACTGTGGGATCACATCATCTTTGCGCGGGACGAAATGGCGGCATTCATTCACACCATCGCCGAACACTTGCCCGAGGACGCTTCTGGTACGGATTACGCAACGACACTCATGAAGGCGTATTCCCAGAATGGCACCACACCCCACCAACGCGTCATGGAAGAACTCAAAGCAGAGATTAGACACATCGTCTAACCCCCACCCCCCAAAAAAAGCCAGCCTACCTACCTACCTACCTACCTAC
>DFEE01000019.1:0-410 GCA_002368645.1 Bacteroidales bacterium UBA3810 | reverse complement strand
CTACCTACCTACCTACCTACCTACTTACCTACTTACCTACCTACCCACCTCAACCTAAGCCAAACCAAAAATACCCTTTTCCTGTCCTAACTGCAACGGGACCACAACGGGACCACTGTTATAGATATAGTATAGATACGGTGCTGATTCAGCATCAATTTTTATATTACAGCAATCCGCAGGCACCCCGACCGCGGATGTCCGCTGATAGTATGACAATAATCATTTTTATTGCAAAAGGTAAAAATATTTGCATATTCGGATTTATTGTTGTATCTTTGCAAGCAAATAGGCTGATACCATGCAATCAAACGCAATTCAATGCATGCCGTAAAACTTTCGCCGCCGCTGAAGCCGACCGTGAAGAGATGTTGGAACGATGCGCGAGACGTTCTGCGCCTCCATGTTGG
>DFEE01000017.1:87804-94549 GCA_002368645.1 Bacteroidales bacterium UBA3810 | reverse complement strand
GGAGGATTGGATTTAGGCAACAAGGTATTGGCTACGGACTGAATCAGACCGGCATTTTTGGTAATAAAATGAATAGGGACATCCTCGTTTTTATCGACTAAAATATGCATATTGTTATAGAGCATAACGAAGTCGCCGGAAGCCTCGTTCCGATTGCCCTTATATCGAGTCACAAGGGAGTCAATACGCCCCTCCGCCGTGATGGCGCAGATTGGTTTCGTAAAGGAATCAACATTCTTGAGTTCCAAATTAGACGCCGCAAAGTCAATTTCGAACTGGCAGTCCTCATCATTAACCATTCTATAGTGCGCATTAAAAATACCTTCCTGTCCCATAGTGCCATGCACTAAGCAGGTCATGGCAGCGTTCTTGCGGTTACTGATATTCCAGACGGAAGCAACAATAGGTCCCACATAGAGGTGTCCGCCGTTGATATACTCAGTAGCAACCTCTACATCCATTTTATTAAGGCGCGCGTCCACATAGTTAATTTCGAAGGGGAAAGGAGATGCCAATATCGGCTCCTGCGGCATAAGATAGGGGTGCTTAGGAGGATATTTGGTATTACGATATACATAGAAACGCTGAACATCCGCGTGAATGGTATCCAATCGCAGTCCGTTCGAATTTTCGATATTTTTAAAGATATTAAGCGGCGATGTTTTGAGGGATTTCAGGTCGATGGAAAGCCAGTCAATGGGCTCTTTCATGAGTTCAATCATCTCCTCTTTGGTTATATTATTTTGGTAATGAACGGGTCCGAGTTCCACGGGTCCGGCATTGGCGGTACGGACATACGTAGCCTGCACGCGATGGAGGTTGTCGGGAGAAATGAAGAAAGCAGAATCCAGAGATAGGGAATAAACGGAGTCATTATAGATAAAGAGTGAATCGTCAAAATTGTAGCAGAGGTCATACACATCTGCCGAGACATTATAGACATCCGCCACCATGGGGGATGCAGGGTCTTTAAAGTGCAGTTCCACGCCACGCACCAAGGTTCGACCGATAGCGACACGGTGGTTCTTAATCAATTGGGTATAACTAACATTGCGCACTCCTACTCTATCCACCGCGACCCGCAAGGTTGAGTCTTGCACGGTAATGCCCGTGATATCCGCATCACCACTGAGCAAGCGCACAAAGACTGCATCAAAAGAAATGGCGTATGGTGATTCCATTTGTGCCAATTGCTTAGCGAGTTCCTTATGTGCCAAACGAGAGACTATGCCGTCCAAGCATAAAACGAGTGCCAACACGCCGGCGATGACACAACCGATAATAATCCAAACCAAGTTCCGTTTCTTCATTGCTAATACTATTTATTAAATTTCGTACAAAAGTACAAAAAAATCAGTATATCTCCAAAAAAAAATAAATTTATTTGTATATTTGAAAATTTTTCAGTAATTTTGCGCGTTTAATGTAGTTTACAATTCTATTAAACTAAAATAATTAAAGACTATGCAACAAATCCTCGTGAAACGTGGTTTGGACATTCCGATGGAAGGCAAGGCGGAGAAGTCGCTTGGTAGCGTGCGCCGTCCAGAAGTCTTCAAGGTTGTTCCAGACCAGTTTGCCGGCGTGACGCCTAAGTTGGATGTCAAGGTCGGCGACAAGGTGAAAGCGGGTAGTCCCCTCTTCCACAACAAGGCATTTGAAGCAATGTTGTTTACGAGTCCAGTCTCCGGCGTCGTCAAGGAAATCGTCCGCGGCGAGAAGAGACATATTCTCTCGATAGACATTGCAGCAGATGCCGTGATTGAGTACGAGCACATTGATGTAAAAGGCAATGTTCGCGATGTACTCTTGCGTTCAGGTCTTTGGGCACTTATTAAACAACGTCCCTACGATTGTATCGCGTTGCCGAATAAGGAACCGAAGGCTATTTTTATTTCTACTTTTGATTCCGCGCCTTTAGCACCGGATTATGAGTATGTTTTGGCAGGTCAAGACGCTGTGCTACAATCCGGTATCGATGCGTTAGCTCAAGTAGCTCCCGTCTATGTAGGCATTCGTCCAGGGAGTCCTTACCAACACCTGAAGAACTGCAATCTATATGAGGTTGTAGGTCCTCATCCGGCAGGTAATGTGGGCGTGCAAATCAATCACATTGCTCCGATAGCCAAAGGTCAAACGGTTTGGACTGTTAATTTCCACGACTTATTGCTGATTGGTAAGCTCTTTAGCAAAGGTATTGTGGATTACCAAAAGAAAGTGGCTCTAACCGGTCCGCTCGCCTACGGCAAGCAATACTACAATGTATTGATGGGTATGCCGGTAAGTGCTGTTTTAGGTCAAAATGTGCATGATGAACTTCCTTGCCGCTACATCGCCGGTAACGCTTTGAGCGGACACCAAGTAAGTTTAGATGACATCATTTCTGTCTATGACAACCAATTCACCGTTATAGATGAAGGAACTGAAAATCATGAGTTCATGGGTTGGCTGCTGCCGCGTTTCGACGCATTCCATTTCGGCAATACCGATCCCGCCAAGTTTATACAATGCCTCAAGAAGCACTTCAGTTTCGATGCCCGCCTGAAAGGTGGTCGCCGCGCCATTATTGTCAGTGGCGAGTATGACAAAGTATTCCCGATGGATATCTACCCGGAGTATCTTATCAAGGCTATGATTGCCAAGAATATTGATAAGATGGAACAACTCGGTGCTTATGAAGTAGCTCCTGAAGATTTTGCGCTATGTGAATATGTATGTACCTCCAAGTTGCCGCTGCAAGCGATTGTCAGTGAAGCTTTGGATTATATGAGAAAGGAGATTGAGTAATGGAAAAGCTATATAATCTCTGGAAGAAGTTCGGTAAGAACTTCGAAGAAGGCGGTAAACTGCAGAAGTTGAGCAGTTTCTATGACGCCTTTGATACCTTCCTCTTTACGCCTCAAACGACGGCTAAAAAGGTTGGTGCACAGATTCACGACGGCTCCGACAGCAAACGAACCATGATTATCGTTGTACTGGCCTTAGTGCCTGCTATGCTGTTCGGTATGTTCAATGTCGGATATCAACACTTGATTGCCACCGGTCAACTCGTGCCAGGTGCTATGACAGCTGCCCTTTGGTGGAAAGCCTTCGGTTTCGGTCTATTGGCCGTACTGCCGTTCTATTTAGTTAGTTATATCGTCGGCTTGGGTATAGAGTTCGTAGTGGCTCAAGTTAAGCACGAAGAAGTGGCTGAAGGTTTCTTGGTAACAGGTTTCTTGATTCCTCTAATTGTGCCGATCAATACACCGCTTTGGATGGTAGCCGTAGCTACTGCTTTTGCGGTCGTATTCGCTAAAGAGGTCTTTGGTGGTACCGGTTACAATATCTTCAACGTAGCGCTTATTACCCGTGCTTTCCTCTTCTTTGCTTATCCGACCCATATGACGGGTGACCAAGTTTTTGTGCGCACAGGCGGCACATGGGGCTGGGATGCCGGTATGAGTGCTGTGGACGGCTATAGCGGAGCCACTGTTCTTGGTCAATTGGCTACAACAGCTGAAAGCACCTTGCAAACGGCAGATTTCTGGACGTTGTTCAATGGTCTTATCCCAGGTTCCATTGGTGAGACCTGCGGCTGGGCTATCCTCTTAGGCGCTTTACTGCTGCTTACTACCGGAGTAGCGTCATGGAAGATTATGTGCTCTATCATCGGTACAGCGGCGCTGACAGCTTGGATATTCAATGTGGTAGGTCCGGATAATGCCGTGGCTAACTATCCGTGGTATATGCACCTTGTTAGCGGCGGTTTGCTCTTTGGTGCGGTCTTTATGGCTACTGACCCGGTAACGGCTGCTCGTACAGAATGCGGCAAGTGGCTTTACGGTATCGTGATCGGTTTCATGGTTATCCTTATCCGTGTGCTTAATCCGGGTTACCCCGAAGGCATGATGCTTGCTATCATCTTCGGTAATGCCGTTGCTCCGCTTATTGACTGGTGCGTTGTTCGCGCTAATATTAACAAACGTATGAAAAGGGAGGCTGCATTATGAAACTGAATACAAATAGCAACGTTTATACGATTGTATATGCCGTCATTTTGGTTATCATCGTAGGTGTGCTGATGGCTGTAGTCAGTCAAGGACTGAAGGCCCGCCAAGATGCTAACCGCCGGCTTGACACGCAGAAACAGATTCTGACCGCGCTTAACGTGGACTTTCAGGGTCAAGATCCTGCTGCGCTCTATGACGACTTAATTCAAGAGACCGAAGTGGATGGTCTGCCCCTCATGGTGGCTACCATTGATGGTCAAACCAAGTATGTTCTGCGCCTGAAAGGTCAAGGTCTTTGGGGCGGCATCTGGGGCTATATAGCGTTAGACGATGACAAGAACACCATTTATGGTATCAACTTTGGTCATGAGTCCGAGACTCCGGGTCTTGGTGGCGAAATTGTCACGGAGAACTTCCGGTCTCGTTTCTTTGGCAAACATATTAAGGACGCAGAAGGCAATCTCCGCTCGGTTGCTGTACTCAAGGTCGGCAATAAAGCAGAGGAAGGTCAGGAACAAGTGGATGCTTGGTCAGGCGCAACCATTACCTCAACCGGCGTCAATGATATGTTGTTGACAAATCTCAATGAGTACAAACACTTTTTAATGGAGGAATAATTAATGGCTCTATCTAAGAAAACAAAAGAGGCGTTTTTAGGTCCTCTTAGTCTGAATAACCCCGTATTGGTTCAGATTTTAGGTATCTGTTCAGCCTTGGCAGTGACAGTGCAACTGAAACCTGCATTAGTGATGGGTATTTCCGTGACAATTATTGTAGCGCTATCCAATGTGGTTATTTCACTGATGAGAAATACCATTCCGATGCGTATCCGTATTATTGTCCAGCTCGTTGTAGTGGCGGCTTTAGTGACTATCGTCAGTGAAGTGCTGAAAGCCTTTGCCTATGACGTAGCAATGCAACTGAGTGTTTACTTGGGCCTTATCATTACGAACTGTATTTTGATGGGTCGTTTAGAGGCCTTCGCAATGACTAACAATGCGTTTGATTCACTGCTGGATGGTCTGGGCAATGGGTTTGGCTATGCTTGGATATTGGTAGTAGTAGCTTTTGTGCGCGAGTTATTCGGTAGCGGCAAACTGCTTGGTTATCAAATTATCCCCGATAGTTGGTATGTTGCCAACGGTGGTTTCTATGAGAACTGCGGTATGATGCTCATGCCTGCCATGGCGCTAATTTTAGTAGGATGTATCATTTGGGCGCACCGCGCTATTACTGACGGAAAGGAGAATAAGTAATGGAACATGCTCTTAGTTTATTTGTTCGCTCAATTTTTGCGGACAATATGATTTTTGCGTTCTTCCTGGGTATGTGCTCATTCTTGGCCGTATCTAAGGATGTGAAGACGTCTGCCGGTTTGGGTTTGGCTGTTCTCTTTGTGGAGACAATCACGCTGCCCATCAACTACCTGCTACAAGTCTATGTTCTCGAGCCTCTTAATCTCGGTTATCTGAGTTTTATCCTCTTCATCGCCGTTATCGCAGCTATCGTTCAAGTAGTGGAAATGGTAGTGGAGAAGTTCAGCCCTGCGCTCTATAGCAGTTTGGGTATCTTCTTGCCCTTGATTGCCGTCAACTGCGCTATTATGGGTGCTTCCCTCTTTATGCAGCAACGCGTACAACTCGACCCCGAGAATGTCAAAGCAATAGCCACTATCGGTGATGCCTTTGCTTACGCTATCGGCTCCGGTCTGGGTTGGTTCATCGCTATCGTATGTCTCGCCGGAATTCGTGAGAAAATGGAATATAATGATGTTCCCAAACCTCTTCAGGGAATCGGAATTACCTTTATTACCGTAGGCTTGATGGCGATGGCATTCATGTGTTTCAGTGGACTTAATATCTAAGAATGGAGGACAAGAATTATGGATTTTAATGCTATTTTGATTGCAGTTGGAGTCTTTTTGGCTGTCATCCTGCTCTTAGTGATTATTCTACTGATAGCCAAACGCTATCTCGTAGCTTCAGGTAATGTAAAAGTAACAATCAACGGGGATAAAGAATATTCCGTTCCTGCGGGTGGCACATTGCTTGCCACTCTCGGCGAAGCCGGCGTTCACCTACCTTCTGCCTGCGGCGGTAAGGGCTCTTGCGGACAATGCAAGTGCCAGGTACTCTCCGGAGGCGGCGAGATCCTGCCTACCGAGACCGTTCATTTCTCCCGCAAGCAGCAGAAAGAAGGCTGGCGTCTGGGTTGCCAAGTCAAAGTGAAAGAAGACATCACCATGAAGGTCGATGAAGCCGTTCTTGGCGTCAAAGAATGGGAATGCGAGGTTATCTCCAACAAGAACGTCGCTACCTTTATCAAGGAGTTCAAGGTGCAGCTGCCTCCGGGCGAGCACATGCACTTCGAGCCGGGTTCGTACGCACAGATCATCATCCCCGAGTACGACATCGACTACGACCGCGACATGGACAAGTCCCTCATCGGCGACCTCTACCTGCCGGCTTGGCAGAAGTTCGGGCTCTTCAAACTCAAACAGAAGAACACCCAGGCTACCGTTCGTGCTTATTCGATGGCTAACTACCCCGACGAGGGCGACATCATCACCCTTACCGTCCGTATCGCTACCCCGCCCTTCAAACCGAAAGAGCAGTGCCCCAACGGACCGGAGTTCATGGACGTGCCCTGCGGTATCGCTTCCACGTATATCTTCTCGCTCAAACCGGGCGACAAGGTGCGCATGAGCGGTCCTTACGGCGAGTTCCGCCCTGTTTATGACAGTAAGAAGGAGA
>DFEE01000017.1:53456-87707 GCA_002368645.1 Bacteroidales bacterium UBA3810 | reverse complement strand
GGGTTGGTGGTGGAGCCGGTATGGCACCGCTGCGTGCGCAGATCATGCACATGCTCAAGACCCGCAACTGCCGTGACCGTGAGATGCACTATTTCTACGGCGCACGTGCTATCGACGAGGTCTTCTTCCTCGACGATTTCCTCGCTTTGGAGAAGGAGTTCCCGAACTTCCATTTCCACTTGGCGCTGGACCGTCCGGACCCGAAGGCGGACCAACTGGGTATACGCTACACGCCCGGATTTATCGCTCCTGTCATGGGCGACACCTACCTCAAGCAGCATGACGCTCCCGAGGATGTCGAGTACTACCTCTGCGGTCCTCCTATGATGGCAAAAACAGTATTGGATCTCCTGCACTCCCTCGGAGTGGACGATGCCGATATTCGTTTTGATAACTTCGGGGGATAAGTCGAGCGGCTCGACACCCGTTGAGCCTTTCGGATATAAATACAAAGAACGCGCGTACACATACGCGCGTTCTTTGTATTTGGGGTTCTTTACTAGTCGGTATTTATTCGATGTCCCTGACTAAGCGAACTGCATTTTGGTGCACATTACTTTTCCATTCAGCAGTAGTTGAATATGAAAAGAATCTGAGAATATGTAGGGTCTAATCCTTCCTCCGTGCTTGGGTTAAACGTTAGTCCATCGGGCGTTACCCATCCATCTGGAAGTAGTATGATTCCTTCCACACTATAAACTTTTCCAAAGCCAAATAATCTGGAAGCATTAGTGCGTCCTTTGAATAGATATTCCCATTCTTGGTAAGTAAGTGTTCTCCATAAACCAGCCTCATTGCCACCATTAACGATTTTATTATAGACTCCCCACTTTGAGGGATTGCTAGACCATGGAGCGGATGAAAGAATCGTTCGAGCACATTGTGCGAGATAAGAAGTTGTCGAGGCGGATACTGTTATTTTGTTATGCTGTGGTAGGCTTGCCGTCGGCTGAATTACGTACAAATAACATAGTAATCACCTACTAACCACCTACTATTGAAAGCTTGCATTCTGCTTGCTTATAGCTTGACGTGCTTATACGATGGATTATGGATTCAAAAAGCCGTTTTTAACACATAAAGCAGCTTTTTTGATGATTTTTGCAAAAAAATGCAGAAAAATTTGGTAGTTTCATTTTTTTGTTGTAATTTTGCAGTCGCTTTCGCGTAAAGCATTAGGGTGCTATCGTCTAGTGGCCCAGGACAACGGCCTCTCACGCCGTAAACCCCGGTTCGACTCCGGGTAGCACTACAAAGGGAACTCGCAGGAGTCCCTTGCGCCCTAAAAGCGCAAATGGTGGTCTTAGCTCAGTTGGCAGAGCATCGGATTGTGGTTCCGAGTGTCGTGGGTTCGAGCCCCACACTCCACCCGAAAACAGCGGAAATACCAGATGGTATCTCCGCCGTTTTTTTGTGTGAAAGAGTTATGAAGTAAGTTGTCTAGTCCTGAAATATTTATTCTATCCAGTTACTAACTTCAATAAACTCATTGGTTCCATAAGGAATAAAAACATCTATACCAGAATTCCATGTATCACGCAAAAAGACCAATACACCATTGTTAAATATGCATAGCGCTTCTATGATAGGCATAGATTCAAAATGCCAATATCCTCCCCAATGACCATAGTTGACTTCAATATGTTGCTCCAAATCATGCACATTATCGTATATAATATCATCGCCCACATCAGAAGATATTCCACCCAGATATTCGGAAAGCGTTTTGTACTTATTATCAAAAAGATACAGAACGGGTTTATGAGTATCTAAATGCGGGATATAATTACCCTTTGATGCTAACATTAATTTATATTTTAAATCAGATAAGCTATATCTTCCTGTTGTATCATTGAAATTTCTATTGTAAATATTTATCTCCACACTCATCGGAAGGACGAAATAGGTATATTTATTCGTATCCGGATAGTAATAATGCAAAAAGACTATTTGATAAAGGCTGTCAATAACTGCATTTTTATGCAATGAACCATACTTTTCCGATTGTTCCTGCCACTCACTAAAGAAATTAGCCTTCAATGGAAAAACAAGCATATCATTTGAAATAGATGCATTTATTTGTCGCAATTCATCAATTATTACAGAATCGTTCCAATTTGCATTTTCAAGCGAACTAGAATTACAGCACGAAGATAATGCCAGAATCACTATGCTCTCAAAGCAAAATATGTATAGAATGCGCTTCATAAGGAATGTATTCAAAATCGACTGCAAAGTTATAACAATTTAGCGAAATATGCAAGATTATTTTACTTTTTCACTTCAAAAAGTAGGAATTTGTATGAAATATGAATAGTTGTCGCCAAATTTCCAAACAAAACTCCGCCATCTTCCCAAATAACTTTCCGCCAAATGACCGAACAAAATAGCGCCAACTCGGTGATTAAAAATACGCCAACTCGGTGATTAAAATTAAAAAATTATTGAAAAATATTTGCGTATGTCAATTATTTTTAGTAATTTTGCAGCGGATTTCAAGAGTGAAATTTCGGGTAAGCGTCGGGTAAAATCGATGCATAAACCCGCATAACAACAAATATTAACTTGCTGTAAAAACAGGTAGTTAGAAAGAGGTTTTGTCGATTATTTGGTTCGTGGGTTCGAGCCCCACACTCCACCCAAAACAAAGAGAGTCCTTAGGGGCTCTCTTATGTTTTGTGGCATAGGTTGTCTCGGCGAGAACGCTACGAACAGTTTTGCAGAAACCAGAAGTTAGCAATCAAGTTTTGTTCGAAACCTTTATGCAGTTCTTGAGATTTACCTTCGAGTCCAAACACTTCCGTAAATTCAAGTTGCGCTTTGTCATACGCTATATCATAGTATTTAGGCTCCGGCTCTATTTGTTTAGGACCTCCTACGAGTTTGAGAGTTGCCCACTTTACGACATGAATTGTTTCGACTTGGTCAATCTTTTCTTCTTCAAGCGGGATAATGCTTTTAGGGAGTTTATTGTCAGTACCGGTATGCGTATTGTCGGTCTTGTAGTCTTTTGTTGCTTGGAAATACTCATCCGGAGTCATATTGAGATAGACCACATAAAAGAGTGTTGGTTTACCACCTTCATAGATATCACGTGACAAGCCAAGGAACTGAATAGAGTCAATGGGCGGATTGTTGACGCGAATAGCTTTATCAATAGCCACACGGATGCACTCTTCTTCGATATATGGAGCGGTCAGTTTGTCTATATAGGTATTGGGGAAATGTTTTTTATCCATCTCCAGTCTGGTAGCAATAGATGCAGTGACTTTATGTTTAGCCACGGTTGCGTTATTACCTCTTTCGGGCAAAAGGAGGAAGGAGTTTTTTTCGGTATCTTTGAGAAACACGAGTGCGTTGATACCAAGGTGGTTAGAAAGTCTTGAGCGCGATAATGGCACAAGGTGATTGGTATTTTCAAAGAGCGAGCGGATAGTGATACCCGGTTTAAGTTCGTAATCCAATGCACGGTTGGTGAGCATATGGGATAGATAGGTGCTCCGAGCTGTTCGCAGGAAAGCATTATCGGCTCCTGGCTGATGGATAACATCTATAAGTCTAACGGTCACGCTATTGGTTGATTTGCTCATGGTGTGCGCTTCGATAAGCGTAAAAAACTGAGCCTTAATAAACGTGTCGAGCGAGAAATAATTATTGGGGTCGTCGTCCACTTTGAGTGTCTTAAACTCCCCTTTTTTGAGCAGCGGCTCGCAATAGACGGTAAAAACAGAGTTGTGCAACTCGAACTGTTGCCGATAATTGGTACCATATTGACGCCACATATCGGAGTTAGCATAACTTACTTTGTTTTTATCCTCGTCTTGGTGGTTCCAAAGGAAAAGAAGCCTGACAAAGAGGAAAGTCGCTAAAATGCCGACGACTGTAGCAAGCAGATTGATTGCAAGTTCCCGAAGGAGGGTTTCCTTATATGCCGGTAACAGACCAATGATGATTATTAGCGTGAGCGCAATCAGGATTGCTCCTGCAAAGCATAGCGAAACCCAAAATGTAGGTCGGCTTTTGATGTAGAGCTGATTAAAGCGGTGTGTGATAAAGTCTTGTAGTTCTTCCATGTATCAAAGGTTATTATAGATAATTTCATAGATATATTTTAGTGATTGTTCTGTTGGAACTCGTTTAGGGAAGAGTCTGTAGAAGTTCGCATATTGTTGCGTGAGGCGATCAGTTGTTGCTTGGAAGAGCAAGCGGCCGTCAACATAGACTGCTTGTTTGGAATGATCAAGCAAAATCTCTTTGCCATCTGCTTCGATGCGTGTCCGTTTATAATTAATGCCTTTATTCCACGCGATACGCATCTCAATAGTAGCAGCGCCGGCGGTAGCCGTGAGGTGTGAGGCAAAAGGCATACCATATTGATCCCGTTGATGCGAGACATGGATTTGAGTCAGTTCCAGAACGTGTGTAAGTAGCGGCGCCAAAGCATTTGGTGCACTATCAAGCCAACAACCGCCAAGGGGTCTGAAACGCTCAAAAATTTGTCCATCGGGCGCGCAATAGGGATCGTATAACTCCGTATAGATGGCAGTCACATTAGTCATGGGCAAATGGGAGATGAACCACAGCACCTCCTCGCCATATAACGTATGGCATACGGCGATATAGCGCCCGCGAAGGGCACTCGAGAAGAACTGCATACCTTGTTCGGCAGTATCGGACAATGGTTTTTCAACTATAGGGGTTACACCTTGTTCAATACATTGTTTAGCGATAGCATAGTGTGTCGCAGGTGGTGTAGCGATAAGCGCATAATCGGGATGCAGCTTGGAAAGCATGGTGGTGTAATCAGTAAAGAAAGGCACACCGCGGAAGAGTTCATCTTCGGCATTTTGAGGCAGAATATCGCATAACCCACAGAGCCGAAAACGCTCAGATTGACGAAGGGCTGCGACATGATAATGTGCTATCACTCCCAAACCGATTATGACAATATCTTTTTTCATCGCTACAAAAATACTGCTACTTTTTGATATATGCAAATTTAATTTGTTTTTTTCAGCATTATTCAATAAAGAGCTCGCAAAGGAAAAAACTGAGGTGCCCCCCAAAAGGGTGATTTAATACATTCATCTCTTTTCGCTAAGAATCATGAATAGGACAGCAGCAATGCAGATGACGATGCCGGCGAAGATATTTATCGTCAGCGGTTCACCAAAGACCAACGTGCCTACCAAGATAGCAGTAACGGGTTCGAAGGCGCCCAAAACAGATGTTTTAGTAGGTCCAATCAAGCGTGTAGAAAGGGCTATTGTCAGCATGGCAATCATGGTCGGAAAGACTGCTAAACTGATAAGATTAAGTACCTCAGAGGTGGTGTCTATGCCTTGCATCACCGGCGTTCCGTCAATAAGCATGTACGCCAAAAAGGCGATGGCTCCCACCATCAGACCATAGAACGTGAGCATGTGTTCAGAGATATGTTTGATACGCTGCGAACGGTTGACAATCACCAGATAAACGGCATAACTCAAAGCGGACATCGCCGCCAAGGCAATACCGAGCCAGTGAATCTTTGTTCCAGCAGCGGGCCAACTGAGCAAGACCACTCCCGCAATCGTGGCTGCTATACTTAACCATACCTGCCATTGGGGATAGACATGCAAGCCGACCATGATAAGTGCCACAAATACGGGATAAAGATACACAAACGTCGTAGCCAGACCGGATGGGATAAACCGATACGATTCAAAGAGAAAAACACTACTGGCGGCAAACAAGCAGCCGAGTACTATCAGCAACCGCATTTCCCGCCCGTTAACGCGAAATGACTCATGCCGGAACACCATCCATACACCTAAAATAACTACAGAGATTGCATAGCGGAAGAACAACATTGACAATACAGGTACGCCGCCGTCCAAAAGCGGTTTGCCAAACAACGGATTTAGCCCATACGAGATTCCTGCCGCTGCTCCGGCGCCGAAACCAAGAATAATCCTGCTTACCTTATGTTTCATAAAGTCTCAATATCTACAGCTCGTTGCAGGACTTGCGTCATACAATGCGCCGCGCCGTAGCCGTCTATCAAGTTCTCTAAGGATACCCACTCTACCTTAACACCGGCTTCACGGAAACGCTGCTGCAGTGTTTCGCTCTGACCAGCTACCGCCATGATATGTCGCGGCGCGATGGTGAGATAGTTATTGGCATAGTGCATCTCGTCCACCGGGTCTATCGGAATAATGTGCATTCCGCGCTCACGCAGGAAATCAACGAAAGGTACATTTTCTTTTATGATGCGATATTCCTTCTCTCCGGCTGCACGGGCATATATATCACAAGTCACATATTCCGGTTCATGTGACTTTGCCTCTAATCGACTGCGTACCATTGTGCACAGGTCACTATCGATGATATTGAAATAGGTATCCAAGTGCATCTGCATCTGCCAGAACTTATGGTCGTACACAATGACTACGGTATCATGTCCGAAAGCATCTGCCTCCATTACCTGGCGAATGCCTTCTCTGTTCGTCCGCATGCCGCAGCCAATAAGTGAAATAGTGCCCGCAGGGAAATAATCACCGCCTTCTAATCGTCCATCACCTTCTATACGCAGTACGGGATGCAACCCCAAGTGGTTGTAGCACATTTCGATAATATCCGTCTCCGGTGCACGCTGCGAGGAGTTCATCTTACAAATGACATGTCCGCGTGGTGTCGTAATACTCTGGTCTCGTGTGAAGTAGAGGTTCATCAGCGGGTTCTGGATATACTGCGCCTCATAGCCGGTATTGTTGTCCGTACGGCTCAGTTTGACCGTCGGCTGGAATAAGATACAGCGAATTAAATCGCCGCGACTCATCTCGGCTATCGTTTGCTTGCGGTATAATTCTGATGCGTCAATATCCTCATCGGGAATCGCGGAAATGTCATATCGCAATACGTTGGAAGCCAACGCACGCAGTGTATCAATGCCCGTCTCTAATAAAATATCTTCTGTTGTATATACGCGAATACCATTCTTTTCCAACATGCGGATATATTCGCAATGTTCCTTCGCAGCCTGTTCTACATCAAAATAGTGTTCAAACAGCCCTGCCGAAGGATGAATCACACCGTTAAATAGTTCCGCACCCGGTGTGTGCATCAATATCACACCGGCATTACTCCACTCTGCCCGCGGATAACCCATCTCGTTATCGGGCACTTGGCGGCTATGCATAGAGCAACCTACCAGCAATAGCACAATCAAACAATATACTATATTCCTCATAATGAAAAAATATCTTACAACTTTCACACAAAAAATCGTACAAAAATATTTCTTTTTTTTGATATACGCAAATTATAGAAGAAAAATATTTCAAATACAAAGATTTCTGAACAAAATAATGCCAAAAAAGTTAAATTTGAAACTAAAATTTGCATGTCCCGATTTTTTTTTATAATTTTGTGGGCGAATACAATTCTCCTTAAAAAGAAAGAAATTATATTAACCAATAAATCAATAAATCAAAACACGTTATGGAAAAGCCTTATGTATTAGGTCTCGACATGGGAGGGACAAATTCCGTATTAGGTATCGTAGATGCACGCGGTCATGTGATTGCTCGTACATCCATTAAAACTCAGGAGTACAAGGAAATTCAGCAGTATGTAGATGCGCTCTACAATGCAGCCATCCAGATTATTGAGCCCGTAGGCGGCATTGAGTTATTCCGTGGTATCGGTGCCGGTGCGCCTAACGGAAACTTCTACACCGGTAATATCGAGCATGCTCCCAACCTGCCATGGAAAGGAATTGTTCCATTCTCTAAACTCATGACAGAGAAATTCGGTCTTCCCTGCTCTATCACCAATGACGCCAACGCAGCTGCGATGGGTGAAATGACCTATGGCGCGGCTAAAGGTATGAAGAATTTCATTATGATAACGCTCGGCACCGGTGTCGGTAGCGGTATTGTGGTTGACGGTAAAGTTGTTTACGGTCATGATGGTTTCGCCGGTGAATTAGGTCATACCGTAGCGGTGCGCAGCGAGACTGCTCGTATATGCGGCTGCGGTGGCAAAGGCCACTTAGAGGCATACGCTTCCGCTACCGGAGTTGCTCGCACCGCTAAAGAGATTTTGCAGACAACTAAGAAGAAATCCCTCTTACGCGATTTAGACATTGACCATATCACATCCAAAGATGTCTATGATGCTGCCGAGCAGGGAGATGAAGTAGCAAAAGAGATTTTCGATTTCACTGGCACTATCCTTGGTCAGAAATTGGCAGACTTTATTGCTTTCTCCGCTCCGGAAGCCATTATTATGTTTGGTGGCCTGACCAAGTCGGGACATTGGATTCTTGATCCGGTTGTGAAAGCCATGAATGATAATGTAATGGCAATCTGGAAGGACAAAGTAAAGGTAATGTTCTCCGACCTTAAAGAAGCCGATGCAGCTGTGCTGGGTGCTTCCGCTTTAGCTTGGGAAGAATAAATGACATATTGCCTTTAATCTATCGCGGCGCTTTATGCCGCATGAATCCGGAAGAGAGGGTCGTCTATCTCACATTTGATGACGGCCCTCAACCGGATACTACACCGGTTATACTGGATATATTACGCGAAGAAGCCGTTCCTGCGTCATTCTTTATGGTAGGTGCCAATGTAGCGCGATATCCGGAGTTGTACGAGCAAATTCTTAAGGAAGGTCATTCTGTTGGCAGCCATACGTACAACCATGTAAGCGGGTTTAAGTTGTCATTAAGCGCCTATATGGATGAAGTCAAGCGCGGGCACGCAATACTCCAAACTCAAGAGCACAAGTTATTCCGGCCTCCGTATGGTAGGATGACACTCCGTGAGAAAAACACCTTGCTTAAACAGGGCTATACCATTGTTTTATGGGATGTGTTGACCCATGATTGGGACAAGGAGTATTACGCGGACAAGATACTTAATATCGTCAAACGGTATACCCGAAACGGGAGTATCATTAATTGCCACGATTCATTGAAAGCAAAAGCACAGACTGTGCCGGCATTGAGGCCTATGATCCAGTGGTTAAAAAGTGAAGGATATGCATTTGGAAAATTATAGGACAAAGGGGTGCAGGCGGTTCATCGGTTTTGTCGCCGTGTTAGGTGTAGTGCTCTTGAGCGGTTGTGCCAATCGCGGTGTTGGTCCGCAAGGTGGTCCAAAAGACTCTTTGCCTCCTGTAGTGGTGAAGGAAAAGCCCGAGAACGGAACACTGAATTTCAATAGCAAAAAAGCAGAGATATTCTTTGACGAATATATTCAGTTGACCAATATTCCGTCCAATGTCGTCATGTCCCCGCCACAGTTGCATCCGCCGGTTATCAGGGCATTAGGGAAGAAAATTCTCATCAGTTTTGAGGACAGTTTAGCCGCTAACACTACGTATACCATCGATTTCGGGGCTGCAATTGTCGATAATAATGAGCGGATTCCTCTCAATGGGTATGCCTATTCTTTTGCGACGGGAGATCATATAGACACCCTGGGTATTTTCGGTCAAGTAATCAATGCCGAGAATCTTAATCCCGTCTCAGAGTTAACCGTGGGCATCTATGAAGACCTTGCGGACAGCGCGTTTGAGACCAAGCCCTTCATGCGTATTGCCAAGACGGATTCTTTGGGCTATTTCGGCATCCGCAATGTGCGCCCGGGACGCTATAGAGTCTATGCACTTAACGATAAATCCAGAGATTACCGTTACCAAATCGGTGAAGGTTTAGCCTACAACAACGAGGTCTTTGAGCCATATATACGGACCGAGATGGCTGAAGATAGTTCTATTGCCTTTTATTACGAGCCTGCGGATGTGTTGCTTTGGTATTTCACTGAGAAAAGGAAATCGCAATACTTCACACGGGCGACCCATCCTGAGCCGCACCAATTGATTTTAACATTCGGTGCTCCGCAAGATAGTTTTCCGACTATTAACGCCCTGAACGACAGTATTAATTGGGCGGAGCATTTGCTCTTGCAACACTCTAAGGGCAAAGATACGTTGGTGTATTGGATCAACGACTCCATAGCGATGTTAGATACATTGCGGTTTACCCTGACTTATCAAAAGACGGATTCCGCCTATAATCTCTATTGGCAAACCGATACACTTCGCGCAGTCTATACTGCGCCGAGACTTAATGCCCGGACACAGGCTAAAGTGAATGAACAGAAACGCAATAAGGCTATTGTCATCAAGAGCAATGCCAAGAATACTTTCGAGGTCTATGACACTCTGCGTTTAAGCGTAGATGCGCCTCTTAAGTCCTTTGAGACAAGCGCCATACATTTATCCCAAAAGATAGATACAACCTTCAAAGAAGTGCCTATTCGCCTCAGCCAAGGCGACTCTATCGGCATGTCGTACCGTGTTCTTGCGCAGTTGAATGCCGGAGAGAGTTACCTATTAGAGATAGACTCCGGAGCTATGCACGATATCTATGGGCATAGCAACCAGGCTTTTAAGGCATCGATTAAGCTCAAGCAAATGGAAGATTACGCATCAGTAAAAATCAATGTACTCGGTGCAGGTCAAGGCTTGCGCATGCAACTTCTCAACACCAAAGACCAAGTAGTACGCGAACTACCGGTAGTGAACGGCGCTGTTACTTTCCGCTACCTGCCTGCCGGAGCGTGCTACCTCAGACTTTACGAAGACCTTAATGGAGATGGCTGTTGGACCACAGGAGATTGGAGTAAAAAACGCGCTCCCGAACCCGTGTATTATTTTCCCGCCAAACTCAACCTCAGGGCTAACTGGGATTTTGAAGAGACCTTTGATTATCAAGCTACAGACCAATTAGATAGTAAGCCATATGAAATCACTAAGACGCAAAAACCAACTGAATAGCTATTTCTGGATATTCCTGCTAAGCGGCTTATCCATTCAAGTAGTGGCATTCTTTTTAGCGAAGTACGTTGTTACCAGCGAAACGCCAACAACATGGTTGTCGCTACTGAGCGGTCTCTTCGGTATATCGGCTGTAGTGCTATGCAGTCATGGCAATATATGGTTCTACCTCTTTGGCTTTATCCAAACGGTCACAGCGGGTATCATCTGTTACATGAATGGTTTGTACGCCAATTTCGGGCTTAATATCTTCTACCTCATCACAGAGTTTTACGGTTTGTGGGTATGGTATCACCGCTTGCAAACCAACAGCAACGAGGTGCAAACCCGTTCCCTTTCCCATAAGGCACTATTGGTTTTGGGAACATTGACCATCATCATATCCATTGCCGTAGGTGCGCTCATGAAGCACTTCACTAATGACGCTCAGCCGTATTTAGATGCTTTTTCCACCGTGCCGGCTATTGCTGCGCAATTATTGATGATTTTGGCGTTCAGCGAGCATTGGTACATCTGGCTCGCGATTGATGTACTGCAAGTGGTGCTATGGGCACGAGCCGGTGACTGGTGCATGACTGCACAATACGCTTTCTGGTGCATTAATGCAACCTATGGTATCATCAACTGGAAGAAGTTAAACGGCGCGCCTCAAAAGTAAACTGCCAATCATGATATTGCAGACCCCCATAGAGATTAGGAAATTACCGCTCCTGAGCATAAAGAGCAAGATACTGCTATTAGGTTCGTGTTTCGCGGACGAAATGGTGGCACGCATGCAAGCAAGGGGACTACAGGTAAGCAGCAATCCTTTCGGTACGCTCTATAACCCCATGAGCATAGCGGCTTGTATCAATAGACTCATAGCTGGTAAGCCATTTTCGACAGCAGACCTCATTTATCATGACGGATTATGGCACTCGATGCTGCACCACGGCGTTTTTTCCTACCCGACAACGGAAGAGACCTTGGCTGCTATCAATGCCGCGTACCAACAAGGATGTAGAGCCTTAGCAGAAGCAGATGTGGTGATTATCACTTTCGGGTCGGCATGGGTTTATGAGCAAAACGGTCAGGTGGTGGCCAACTGCCATAAACTGCCGGCAACGACATTCCGTAAAAGAAAAGTGGCAGTGGAAGAAATTGTAGAAACATGGTCTCCGCTATTGAAGGAAGGTGTGCTACGGGATAAGACGGTGCTCTTTACCGTTTCTCCAATCCGTCATAAGGCAGACGGGTTACATGAGAACCAATTGAGCAAAGCTACATTACTCCTTGCCGTAGAGGCGTTAGGACGACCGTATTTTCCAGCCTATGAGATTATGATGGATGAGTTACGCGATTATCGGTTTTACGACACGGACATGTGCCATCCAACCGAGCAAGCCGTTGATTATATTTGGGAGAGACTGGAGGAAAGCTATTTTAGTAAGGAGGATAGAGAGGAACTGCAGCGGATATTGGCAGCCCGCAAAGCGCTCAACCATAGACCACTTCATCCCGCTACGGCAGATTATAAATCCTTCCGTGCCAAAGCAGAAGAGCAGTGGAGGGTCTTAGCGAGCAAATACCCATGGTTAGGTGCTACCTATCCGGGCGATGGCAAATAGTCCTAAAGGTACAGTAGGTATTGCCTTTACATTGCGTTTCGTCCACTTGCTTAAAGTCTTGGTCGTTATAGATAGTTTCAATTTGTCGGTCAATAGTCTCCTTAAAATCAGGTTCTTGCTTTACCTCTATAACCTCACCTGAACGTGTAAACATGAGCACGGGCATTGCGTCCTCATTGCCCATCAAACAATACAATTGGGTCTGCCGATTATAATCCTTGTTAGCGGAGGTGGGGGATCCGGTCTTATAATCCAGCACGCGCAGGGTCGGAACACCATCCAGCACTACCCTATCCACCCTGTCTATTTTTCCTTGTACATGAATTATTCTTTCGCCCGAAAAAGTCGCGACTTTGAGCAGGTACTCGTGCCACTTTTCCATAGAGAGTATCTCCAACGCATCATAGGCGGCATCTTTTTTCAACACATTGCGCGCATGAGTAAGAACGACGAGGTTCTCTACCTCATGTTCGTCAAGTCGATACGGTGTTTCGTCCTCACTGAGCTCACTGTTGATTTGAGCGTAAGCACAATTCAACGCTTTCGTGAGTAGCTCATTCATATTCGGTTCAGTCAGCTCGGCGACTTTTACTTTCGAAGCATGCATCATTATATAAGCCTGCTGAATAGTGGCATGGACGAGTGAACCGAGCACATTATTGGGCATCACATCAGTCTGTGGTTGCTTTTCTCGTACATGTTCAATCTCCCGCAGGTAGAATTGACGCGGACAAGCGATGTAGGTATTTATCGCAGAAGGCGAAATCTTCCCTTTCTGGTGCCAATGAATAATCGCTTCGGGATTGACGATCACCTCCTTAGCGAGGACATGGGTATTTTCGACGATGCGCGACTTGGTCACCTTATAGTCAGGTGAAGTCAGTATCTGCATGAGGAAGCGCGACATATTCTTTTGCTGGCTGCCGGCAGAGGCCTGCGCAAACATCAAGGTGATGTTCTTAGGGCGACGGAGTAACCTGAAGAAATTGTAAGCATATGCCGCAGCGGCCTCATCATGGGTCTCCATATTGTAGTATTTCCGAAGGTAATAAGGGATAAACGAAATGTCCTTATTGGCCTTAGGGATAACTCCCTCTTCGACATTCAGAATCAAGAGATTATCAAAGTCAAGCAAACGCGTTTCGAGCACACCGATAATCTGTATCGAGGTCTTGGGGTCGCCGTGGAAAGGCAGCGTCACCGTATCTAATACCCGACGCAGCAGATTGCGGATAATAGAAGGTGTTAATAGGCCTGCTAATTCTTGCTCATTCATAAGGAAGAGCAAACGCTCTACCCTTTGGCGCGCTTGGTATATAGACTCCGCCGAGAGTAACTGTGTCCAGGTCATCTCCGGCTCTTCTTGGTCCTCGGCCCTACTCGGCTTAGCGGGTGCCAAAATATCCGTCTCAAGGAGAGAAGCAAGTGTATGGCTCTCGTCCTCCATATAGGCATTGATGTCGGCATAGACTTTGGTATTGCGTAAGGGATATCCTTTGGTGATATTGGCAGTGGTGCCCGGCGGCAGTGCATAAATGACTTGTTCGAGCAACGCCTCATCGGCTATGACAATACCCGTTTGTCCCGTTGGATGAGCCGATAACCAATCATGCACATACTGCGCTTGGGTAGATGCGCCGGAAGTAGCAATGACATTCATTTCCACCTGATTACCACCAGTTACCGGAGCAGCATTGGGGAAGGTTTTCATGTGCTCACGAATAAAGCGATAGGCATCGTCATTAGTAACAAAGGAGGGATTATAGTCCCAATAGAACAACGTCTCAGGGTCATTGTCCTGAATGAGTTTCATGAGCTCGAACTCCCCTTTGTGAAGATAATTGAAGCCTACAAATACGAAGTGTCTGCCGGAAAGTTTAGTCAGCACCTCTTCGCTATGTTCTACCACCCACCTAAGCCGCGCACCGCTATATCCCTGATGTCGTGTCAGCAGGGTCGCATTGAGGTGCTTGTAGAGTTGAGGAAGCGAGGCCCAAATACGCTCATAGTCTGCCTTATAGGAGTTTGAGGAGGTTGAAGCGATTTTATTATCAAAGAGCAAGGACAGTCTGTCAAGTACCGCTTTATCTAACGCTAAACGCTCTAATTGGTGTGCTTCCATTGAGTTCGCAAATAGGGCGTCGGCATCAATCAGTGCCATATCGATATTACTAAAGTCCGTCCTCAACTGCGCCCCCCATCCGTAGAAAACATCTAAGGGCAAAGATACCTTATTCAGTTCACAGAAACGCTTGTGCAGGATGGCGATAGAGAGTAATTCATCATCCGCTTGAAGTTGACTGAGTTCGGCGACCAAACTGTCTATCGTCATGAACTCGGGAATCATGACAGGCTGATTGGTCTGTTGCGCCAAACAAGTGATTAGTTCCGCCTTCATAAATACACCCGCACGCTGCATCGGGAACACGACACAATAATCACGCAGGTTATCCGGTCCTACTCGTTTGATGAGGTTCTCAGTCACTATATGGAGAAATGAGTTCATAGTTTCATGATAATTTAACGGGCTTAAGGTAATCTTTTTCTGCATAATAGAGATAGCCCTCTACCTCCTCGTAACCCAGTTGCTTCATAAGCCGCATATAGTTGCTGACTTGCCGCAGATGGGCAGGGAGTTCATGCGTGCCGAACTTATAGTCAAGAACAATGGCTTTCTTACCCATTACCATAACGCGGTCGGGGCGCTGTTCTTGATCGGCAAGGATAGTGCGCTCCATGTAAACCTTATATCGCCCGCTGAACCAATCAGCAACCTCCGGATGGGCGAACATCATTTGCATTTGCGCTTCTATATGCTCTTTGGTTTCCAATGAATCGATGTCGCCATTCGCCCAGTAGGCACTTATCACGCGCGATAAGTCATCCGCAAGGATAATATGAGACAGTATATCATGACAGAGGCTGCCAAAATCACGGGCTGAATACTTGTCGGAAGAGACGAAATCAATGGCTTCTTTGGACTGCCGGAATTGAACGGATCGCGTATTGCAATAGAATGAAGCGGAAATGGGCGTTGCGTTGTTAAATGCGAAAGGCTCATCGGTAGCCGTTTTGGTTTTAGGCGGATAGATGGTCGGTTCGCCTTGCGTCTTAATCAAATAGCGCACTCCTTTCTCGGGAAAATCCCTGACCGTATTTAAGAGTTCTTCTCGCCACTGGTAAGCATCTAATAGCAGACTCGCAACATCCATGATATCCGCTGTGGCTTCCTTTTTCTTAGGTTTGAGTTCCGAGACCGTTAAAGGTTTGTCACAGTATATATACAAATGCTGTGCCGCACGGGTAAAGGCAACATATAGAAGATTGGTATTGTCAATACGCTCTTCGGCATGTTCTTCTTGATACAGTTCCTCGTATCCGGCAGTGAGCAAATCCTTCTTGTTCGTGAGCGGAATAAGCGGTAAGGCATTAGGTGTATGGACAGAAGGTTTCCCCCAAATAATCGCCTGATGTTTACCATCCTCTTCCATCGGCCAAGAGCAGAAAGGAATGAAGACAAAAGGTGCCTCCAAACCTTTGGAAGAGTGAATGGTCATAACTCGTATCTCGCCGGCATTGACAGTCGGAATGGCATCATCATGCAAGGTATCACTCCAGTACTGCAAGAACTGCTTTAGGTCTGAGCCATAGCGCGTGACATAGCCTTGTGCCTTATCCCTAAAAGCATTGATATAGGCGATATCCTCGCCCTTATATTGTCCTTCAGGACAAAGACAGATGCTAATAACTTCCTCTATCAGCATGGTTAATGGAATAGCAGGGTCTATAGTTGCCAACTCGGCTATCGGTGCTGACGGTTCATAGAGTTTTATGAGATAGCCGGATGCCTCGTCTCTATCTGCTATATAACGCAGCGCAGCGATAATGACCTGCACGGCCGTAGAACTTTCAAGCCTGTAACTATCTCCCGAAACGGGCTTATGTTGCCTCAGATGGGGATAGGCTTCCCCATTCTGCATCAACTCGTCATAGACCGATGACAGCAAGTCATTGCTTCTATTATTTCGCAGCAAAATAAGAATATCTTGTGGCCGGACTGATTCGTGCGCCAAAAGTGTTTCGATGGTTTGGAACATATCATGCACCATCGCCTTTTGCTGCAAGGCTGTCGTCAGTTCGGGATAATCTTTGTTTTTGCGAATGAAACGGGGATAATATCGCATCTCGACATAGCCCCCCTCGTGCTCGCCGGCAAGGTAATAGTCCTCCAAATTTGCTCCGTTATAGCCCTCATCATAGAAGTGATATTGCGCGGCAATGCGGCGAAAAGTCTCTAAGTTGAATCGAACAACCTCTCGGCATGAACGGCGGCTCTTAACTAACGTCGTAGCAGGCGAAGGCGGCGCAAGATAGGGCTTCAAATCGTCATTATCGCCTAATTCTTCCATGATATGCCAGTTTCCGTTGCGCCAGCGGTAGATACTCTGTTTGACATCTCCCACTATTAGCGTCGTTCCCCCGCCCGCCAATATCTCTTTAACGAGTTCCACGATACTGTACCACTGGAGGTCACTGGTGTCTTGAAACTCGTCAATAAGAATATGCTTATACCGAATACCGGCTTTTTCAAGGATAAAATCCGCATCACCGGTTTGCAGTTCACGCTTGAGTACAGCAGCCGTGTTCGCCAAAAGAATACTGTTATTGGCAGCCTGGTTGGCATTGATTTGGTGCCGTACATAGGAGAGCAGAATCATGTCATTGAGGTGCTCGGCGGTCACTTTCAGGCGTTGGGTTGCAATATCATCTTGTTCAGCCTTAATCAATTCATTAAGTTCCCTGATGTAGGCTTCTATTTTGTCGCGGTCAAAGACCACTTGTCCTTCTGACTCCGCTTTCTGAACGGACTCTACGAATAGTTGTTTCGCTAATTTGATGGTTCCGGCGCGAAAATCCCAGTTGGCAGCACTACTCAGTTGGTACGATAAATGCTGCATAATAACCTCACGCAAGCCTTCTTGCTCATCGATATGCGAGGTCATTATTTGGTCCACAGCGGTTGCCAATGCGTGCTCCAAGTCCAAATCGACGGAATATCCCGCCGCTTTCTCTAACTTAAGGGCAAGCCCACGCATGAGCGACTGCAGGAAACTGTCAATCGTCATCACATGCAGGTTGTCAAAGTCCTCTAATACCGCCTTAAAGAGGGCTTTAGCGCGCTCTTGATAGACAGAGTTAGAGCGTGACTCCTCCAACAGCAAGGTCAATATACGCTCTTTCATCTCTGCCGTCGCCTTATTAGTAAAGGTGATGGCAAGGATAGAGCGATAAGACTGCCCGTGTTTGAGCAGCAAATCAACATACTTATGCGTGAGGGTATAGGTCTTTCCCGTACCCGCCGAGGCCCTACAGAGCTGCAGTGTCCTCATGCCCCACCTCAACTACGGAATCTTTTATCTCCTCGTAGAAAGCAGCATGCGCCGCATGTATATAAGGACTTACCCAAAGAGCGGCAATACCTCCGGACAAGATTACCAAGAGGTACCAGCCTATAAACGTAAGGTCTAATACGAATAACTCCCACTTATGGTCGTCCATCATGACCATACTCTTCTCTATCGCTTCATCAATAGTGAGTTCCGGTTCATCTTCAATAATGAAATAGGTCATAGCGTAGGCATAGCCCTTAATAATACCTGGAATAATAAAGAGCATTGTCCATAAAGCGGTATATAACTTAACCATAAACACGGCACCTAAGTTGCGACCATAGGAACTGAAAGACGCAAAGAGATTGTCCACCGAGCGATAATCGCCGCGCAGAAACTTCATCATTGCCACGGCAAAACCTAATTCCAACGGCAATACCAATAGACCGCCAATAAATGTCGAGGCTGCAAGGGTAACCAATACAACGTATAAAACGAAAGCCACAATAGCTTCTGCCCAATGACCTTTAAGGGCATTCCATGCGATGTTACGCAACTCAGAATAAGATTTGTTCATAGTTCTATTTTTTTTAGTTAACCCCGCAAAAATACAACTTTTTTTGTATATTTCCAAAAAAAATTGCATAATTTATGCCATTTGCCGTTTATTTTGGCATCTATGAGCTCGCAGAGCGTACCTTGGCTCAGTCACTATGCCCGCATAGCTCCTTCTCGCTACACAGACGCCGGGATTTTTTTGTGCCTCGTTTAGGCGCAGAGACGGAAGAGGATGTTTTGGTCATCGTTGTACCTTCCAATAAATAGCCGCCCCAATGTGTATGAGCATAAGTTACATCATCAGCATAATATCCTAAAAAGACAAAACTATTGGCATACCTATTGTTGACATCAGGTGATTCTGAAGGTGTAAAATACAACGTGCCGTCATCATTTCTTTTTAGCAATATTTCACCCGCATTATATATTGGATTATCAGTGGATAGGTAATATTGCTCGGAAAAATCTTCATTAACATATATCGGTGTGAAAACGGCATAAAAAAGCGTATCCCCTCTGCCACTGCCACTAAGTCCGAATTTACCCTCATTATTAAACCAGTCACCATATAAATGCGCATAGCCTTTATCCGCCTCAAATTTACCCATGGCTGTGAAATAATTGTCATATCGATTTCCGTAAACTAATCCATTTACATAGATCCAATCGGATTGGGTATCGTCATCAAAGAAAGAAGTTACCTCAACGCCTTGCCAATCATCATATTTTCCATTACCACAATTGGCATGGATGTTGTATGTACCTATAAAATCTGCTAAAGTCGGGATATACTGTGGTGCTTGGGGTGTGGTAAATGAAACTACTTCTCCTCTCATTTCATCCACGGGATTGCGCACAAAGGCTCTAACGTAATAGGTCGTGCCGTCTGCTAAATTCTTCATAACAACGGTTAAAGCAGTGGGTAGGTAATATTCACGCTTGACAGGGTCATAAGCTAATTTGTAAGCGTCATATTCCAACACAATCACATTATCCGCTTCAGAGGGGACTTGCTTCTCGGTCGAAAAATAAACGCCATATTCGCTAATATCAGCTCTATTTTCGTATAATTGGTTAAAATAAAGATTCATGGTTACCACAACCGCTGTATCAGTCAGTATCGCCTCTGTTTTAACAATTTTAGAGATGGGTAATTCATTGGTTTCACATCCGCATAATAGCAGCGTTGCGAAGAAAAAAAGATATAAGATGCGTTTCATAGTTATTTAACTTTAAAAGTGTAACCAATACCGGCTCTTGCCTCACTCACTCCATGTGTAAAGTTGGTAATCAAGAAATAACCAAGCGAGAGTGTAAATCCCTTGATGTTGGTTTGCAATCCGATATCGAAGTTCATGCCATGCCCAAAAGATCTGTAAATATCATAATTGACCATTCGTATCCACTCTCCACTTTGGGTTTGCGCCGTGACGGTGTGATATCCGTATCCTATACCTGCGTAGAGGTATAAAGGAATGACCATCCGCACAATTCCACCTATAGTGACGGAAGCTTGGTTGTTGGAGATCTTTCCCGTGTAGTACGGAAAATAACCATTAGAACCGTATTGGCTCGGAATAAAAATAACTCCTTGAGAGTTATCTGCTGTTTTGGAATAGCCATAGTGGAAGCCGGTTCCTAACGAAGCGTTGACATAAAAGCCGAATAATTTGACACGACCATATGTGAGTCCAAATCCATGCCAATGAGGGTTACCAAAGTAGTTAGCCATAATGAATTGCTCCCATTCATAGACATTTTTCTTTTTGACTTTCTCCTGCTTGATTTCCAAGCCTGTATAGTTGAAAGTCTGTGCTTGCACAAGGGAGATTGCACACAAACACAGCATAAATAAAAGGCGGCGTTTCATATTAGTTACGTTTAATTTCTTCCGTGCGTTCTTTGGTTTCAATCTGCCGATTGGTCAAGATTAGTTGTTCGTCTTTCTTATCGACAATAAGTCCATTGAGTTTAACAATAGTAGAATCAGCGGCTTGCATACTGCGGAAATTGGTATAAGTAGCGGGATAACCTTTTACCCTCACTTCAACGTTCATTTCATGTCCCTGACTACTAACGGTTTTAATACTATAGATCGGCGAGACAATAAGTGAGCAATGTTCCGTGTCGATGAACTCAAAGAGAGCTTGCGCTTTCAATTCATTGAGTTTGAGGTCAATGTATTTTTCAACTCGCTCATAATATTTGTCCTCGCTCTCATTTTTGCGTATTTCGGGGATAGTGATTTTTTCCGAGAGGAGATAGTCTTTCGGTGTAGATTGCGCCACATTAAGATTGGCGACAATGGGGACAATGAACATGCTTCCATTGTTTTTGAGTTGGGTTGCTTCATAGCGACTAACGGAAGCGCCTTCTATCGCCATATTACTTTGGGCAAATAAGCCTGTCGCGACGGACAGCACCGTGACAAAAAGAAATAGTTTCTTCATAATTATGTAAGTTTTTATCCCCTCTAATGCTTTCGGGGATTGGTTTGGACAAAAAAGTTTTATATAAATTGCTTAAATTAGAAGGGTTTATAAATATTTTGATACCAATTAGGGGTTGAGTATACAATGTTTTTAGGTTTATGTCTGTAATGCCTTATACTCATAGAGTTATACCAATTGGTAGTAAAAGGCGTCTGTCGTATTTTTAGATTTCGCTGCAAAGATACAATTTTTTTTTGACATTTGCAAGTTTTTTATACTTTTTTTCGCAAAATTGTACTTTTCCCCTTCTCTTTTTATTTTTCACATTTCACTCCCCACCTTTGATAATAGCGCTAAACCGCGTCCAATACATTAGTCTTTCAGGCGCAATAATCTCCGATAATCTCCGATAACTCGGCTACCCGGCATCCTGGACACCCGGAATCCTGGAATCCCGGTCTCCTGGAATCCTGGAATCCCAGAATCCCTATCTCCCAAAAACAACACACCACTCCCCTTTCTTTCCCTGACGCACACGCTATCCCACCAGCACCGGCATGCGCGTTTTTACCTCTGCCGTGTCGATGCCTTGCCGGAAAGCCTCGGACTGAAGGTCAGTTTCTCAGACTTGGACGCCTACCCCTCCCCACGCCTTATTCTCAACGCGCTTGACCACATCAATTCCTAACGGTTCCACTCCCTGATTTCTACTATAGCACTACTAGAGCATTACTATAGCACTACTAGAGCATTACTAGAGCACTACAAGAGCATGTAATGACATCACATTACCATCAGCGTGTTACACACTTTTGCTTTGACCTCTTAATAGATGTACTCTCTTAACGTTGCAAAGTTCACAACGCCTCTGACTATGCTAAAAATTACTTTTATTAAGCAGGATGGCTCTTATGATATCACCACCAATACCCGCCGCTTAGGGAATATATTAAGCGAAAATGGCTTTATTCCCGGTAGAGAAGCGCAATATATAGAGAAATGGGGATTGCGCATATATACACACGATTATTTTTCTCCCATAACTTCTACGCGTGTTATGCGCAAATCCAAGAATACATATGCTATCCATCATTTGGAATCAAGTTGGAGTGATGGATATATCCCCGGCAAAATAAAAAGAAGTACTCTTTATAATGAGTTAGTTAATTTTCTGATTCAAATAAAACGAAGATTGAAGGGAATTAAATAAAGTACAAGCAAGTGGGCTTATGTTCACTTGCTTGTTCTTTACCGAAATCTTAATAACCGGATACTTTTCACTTCGTTTGAAGCACTCGGAAATCAGTGACATCCGTGATAATTACTGCTTATATCACGCTAGACGGGAGATGGCACTGCGTACGCGGCAGAGGGTTTCTTCTCGTCCGAGTACATCGGTAATCTCCCAGATATGCGGACCACGGGCTGCGCCTACTAAACAGATACGGAAGGCATTCATGACAATACCTAAGCCATACTGCTTTTGCTCTATCCACGGTAAAACGAGCTGGTCTAAACTCTCGGCATTCCAATTGGCATCGGTTGTATTGTCCTCCAAGAGTTGCAGCAACTCACGCATATGTTGGGGAGAGTCTTCCTTCCAACGTTTTTTAAGGCTCTTCTCGTCATACTCCGTCGGGGCAACGAAGAAGAAATTAACTTGCTCCCATAGTTCGGGCACAAAGTTAACACGCTCTTTAACCAGACCGATGATTTTGGCTACCATCGATTTATCGATATTTCGATATATCGATTCATCGAGGCGTTCTTTTAGAACCGGCATGAACATCTCGGCAAGTTCTTCATTGGACTTAAGTTGGAGGTAATAATGATTGAACCATTTGCCCTTCTCGTAGTCAAACTTGGCTCCGGATTTGGAAACACGGTCTAAAGAAAACTGTTTAATCAGTTCTTCCATGGAGAAAATCTCTTGGTCGGAACTATTATGCCATCCCAAGAGTGCCAAGAAATTGATGACCGCTTCCGGGAAATATCCACTCTCGCGGTAACCGGAACTAACAGAACCGTCTTTAGGATTATGAAACTCTAAGGGGAAGACAGGGAAGCCGAGTCTGTCACCGTCGCGTTTTGAGAGTTTGCCATTGCCATCGGGTTTGAGTAACAACGGCAGATGCGCGAACTCCGGCATACTGTCCTGCCAACCGAATGCCCGATAGAGCAACACATGCAAAGGGGCGGAAGGCAACCATTCTTCACCTCGGATAACATGGCTGATTTCCATCAAATGGTCATCAACGATATTGGCAAGGTGATAGGTAGGCAGGTCATCGGCAGATTTATAGAGCACTTTATCGTCCAGAATATTAGAATTGATCACGACATCGCCGCGAATCAAGTCGTGGACGATGACATCCTCGTTAGGCTCCACCTTAAAGCGAACGACATATTGTTCGTCGGCAGCGATGCGTCGCTGCACCTCCTCGGCGGAGAGCGTCAGTGAGTTGACCATTTCTAAACGCGTGCGTGCGTCATATTGGAAATTAGGAATCTCGGCACGTTTAGCCTCCAATTGGGCAGGCGTATCAAAGGCATAATAAGCATGACCACTATCAATCAGTTGCTTGACATATTGATGATATATTTCACGACGCTCACTCTGACGGTATGGGCCATGAGGACCTTTGCCATTAGGAGCATCCAAAGAAATACCCTCATCTATACCGATGCCCAACCAATCAAGCGCCTCTATTATATATTGCTCCGCTCCTTCTACAAATCGTGTAGAGTCGGTATCTTCAATTCGAAGCAACATCACGCCGTTATGTTGGCGGGCAAAGAGATAATTATACAAGGCAGTCCTAACACCGCCGATGTGTAAAGCCCCTGTCGGTGACGGGGCAAAGCGTACGCGTACTTGTCTTTCCATAATGATTTCTATAAAAGTGCTGCAAAAGTACATTTTTTTTTGCAAATATCCAAAAAATTTTATAACTTTGCGCGCTTTTTGGCAGAAATTAATGATTAACAACAAATACTATGGCTAAACTAATTAAGAAACCGGAAGTCCAATTCTCGCTCGTTTACCGCGATATGTGGCAGTCTTCCGGTAAGTATGTACCTCGTCGTGACCAACTCGCTAAAATTGCTCCTGTAATAATTGAGATGGGCTGTTTTGACCGCGTGGAAACTAACGGTGGCGCTTCCGAGCAAGTCAACCTACTCTATGGCGAAAACCCCAATCTGGCAGTACGCACCTTTACCAAGCCTTTTCACGAGGCGGGGATTAAGACACACATGCTTGACCGTGGTCTCAATGCCTTACGGATGAATCCCGTTCCGGCAGATGTCAGACAGTTGATGTATAAGGTTAAGCACGCTCAGGGGACAGATATTACCCGTATCTTCTGTGGCTTGAATGACCCGCGTAATATCATTCCGTCCATCCGTTGGGCAAAAGAAGCGGGTATGACCGCGCAGGCTACGATGTGTATGACCTACTCGAAAGTACATACCGTAGAGTATTATGTCAATTTAGCGGAAGAACTGATTGCCGGTGGCGCACAAGAACTCTGCCTAAAGGATATGGCAGGTATCGGCAGACCCGTTTCGTTAGGCAAAATCGTGGAAGCGATTAAGGCGAAGCACCCCGATATCATCATCCAATACCACGGTCATACAGGTCCTGGATTCTCGGTAGCATCGATGCTTGAGGTCGCCAAAGCGGGCTGCGATGTGTTAGATGTCGCTATGGAGCCGCTCAGTTGGGGTAAGGTTCACCCCGATGTAATCACCATTCAGGCGATGCTCAAAGACGCTGGGTTCCAAGTCAAAGATATCAATATGAAAGCCTATATGCAGGCACGTTCCTTGACCCAATCCTTTATAGATGACTTCCTCGGCTACTGGATTGACCCCAAGAATAGTTTGATGACCTCTTTATTGGTAGGCTGCGGTCTGCCGGGAGGAATGATGGGTTCGCTTATGGCAGACCTCAAAGGCATGCATGCCGCCATCAATGCCAATCTGCGCAAAAAAGGTGAACACGAACTTACCGAGGACGAACTGTTGGTAGAGCTCTTTGACGAAGTGCAACGTATATGGCCGATGATGGGTACACCCTGTTTGGTTACGCCCTTCAGCCAATATGTCAAGAATGCAGCACTCTTCAACCTCTTCAGCCGCTCCATGGGAGAAGCACCGTTTACCCGAATGGATCCCGCTATGTGGGGTATGTTATTAGGTAAGAGCGGTAAACTGCCCGGCGAGTTAGCTCCGGAACTGGTTAAACTTGCCGAGTCCAAAGGCTACGAGTTCTATACCGGTGACCCGCAAGCACTCTACCCCAACGAGCTGCCGCGATTTGAGAAAGAAATGGCTGAACTCGGCTGGGACAAAGGCCAAGACGATGAAGAATTATTCGAGTTCGCGATGCACGAGAAACAATACCGCGAATTCCGTTCCGGACAAGCCAAAGATCAGTTCATCAAAGACTTGACCGAGCGTATGGACAAAGCTGGAAAGGATATGTCTAAAGTCCATGTAACTTGGGAAGGCGGACTGAGACGCGCCATTAAAGTGGATGAGTAAAAACAACGTATTTGGGTTGACTTTAGTCGAATTAGAAGAGGTAGCACTTCAGCTATCTCTCCCCAAATATGTCGGTAAGCAGTTAGCGCAATGGCTTTACCAAAAACGCGTGACAAGTTTTGAGTCAATGACCAATCTCTCGCTCAAAGCGCGCGAAACGTTGAGCCAACACTATACAATAGGTCGCATTCCCCCTTCCGCGCAAGTGGTATCGCAGGACGGCACGGTAAAGTACCTCTTCCCTTGTGCTTTAACCTTGCAGAGCACCGCATCAGTCGCTCAAGCCGTAGAGACCGTCTATATGCCGGAGGAGGACCGTGCGACCCTCTGCGTCAGCACACAAGCAGGATGTAAAATGCGTTGCGCATTCTGTATGACCGGAACATTGGGATTTCACGGCAATCTGACTGCCGCGGATATCCTCAACCAGATTTACTCCATACCGCAATCGGAGACACTGACGAACCTCGTCTTCATGGGCGAAGGTGAGCCTATGGATAATTTAGACCAAGTGCTCAAAGCGATTACCATCATCACAGCTCCGTATGGACTAGGTTTTTCGCCCAAGCGCATCACGGTCTCCTCTGTTGGTATAACACCTCAGATAAAGCACTTTTTGGACTCGTGCGAATGCCACTTGGCAATATCATTGCATAGCCCATTCGCATCGGAACGACAGGACATTATGCCGACTGAAAAGGCATACCCTATTGAGCAAACCGTAGCGATGCTAAAAACCTATTTCGGGACACAAAGCCAGCGAAGGCTGAGTTTCGAGTATATCTGCTGGGGAGGAGTTAATGACGATATCCGGCACGCCAAAGCACTGGTCAAACTGCTATCGGGACTCACTTGCAGGGTCAACCTAATCCGTTTCCACCAAGGAGTGGATGCGATAAACGGTAACCTCTTCAAGCCTTCAGATGAAATACGGATGATAGCATTTAGGGACTACCTTACCCGACACGGAATAACTACTACTATTCGCCGCTCACGAGGCGAAGATATACTCGCAGCTTGCGGACAACTTATCAATCAATTAGCATCATGAGAAAACTGATTATTACTCACTTGCTCCTTATCGTCACTTTGGGACTATATGCCTTTGACGACGCATTATGGAAAACGATTATCACCGACCCGACTCGCGCTGGAGTCTGCATGCACGGTTACGAATTTAACCTACCCTCACAACTGCATGACACCCCGGCACCAAAGGGCTATACACCTTTTTATATTAGCCATTATGGTCGTCATGGTTCCCGCTCTAATTGGGGAGATAAAGACTATCGTATGGTTATTGACTTATTGCAAGAACAGCAGCAAAAGGAGAATCTCACCCCCGCCGGTGAGTCCCTGCTTACCTATGCACAGGCTATCCTAAAAGCCTATGACGGCATGGACGGACGATTGACAGACAAAGGGGAAAGAGAGCATGCCCTACTCGCGCAGAGGATGTACCGACGCTTTACGCCGGTCTTCCAGCGCGACCTTACTATCAATGCCATCTCCTCGACCATTCAGCGCTCCATCATATCCATGTGCGCGTTTACCAATGCCCTTACGGCACTTCAACCCGCTACAACATTCAATTTTGACTGCGGCGAAACATTGCAGAAATACATCGCATGTGCCGGAGAAGTGGACGACAAAGACATGCACGAATGTATCACTAAAATGATGGAGCAGTTTCCGGCTAATCCTAAAGAGACATCTAAGAAACTCTTTAAAGAGCCTATCGAACTAAGTGAGCGGCAGGAAAAAGCCATCTACTATACCTTCAATGTAGCGGAGGACTTTGATATAGCGATGAACCCGTTTGATTACCTCTCGGATGAATCTTTATACCGCCAGATGATGCGTTTGACATATGACCTATCCATACCGTTTATCCGCATCCCGGGCTTTTACGAGCGTCGTCAACCGACCGTTCAATTGCTCATTAAGGATATAATCGCTAAAGCCGACATGGCAATCAAGCAGAACGAGACGGAAGCCGATTTGCGCTTTGGGCATGATGTGCACCTATTGGCACTCTCTGCCGCGCTGAATGTCAGCGGTGTTGGAGAAAAACTCGCACCGGAAGATATTGAACATCGTTGGTATGGTTGGACCAATGTCCCCATGGCATCGAATATCCAATTCATCTTCTACCGCAAAAAGAATGACCCCGCTATTCTCTTCAAGGTACTCTATAATGAAACGGAGCGGCAACTATTAGACCTCAAGCCCGTTGACGGGCCTAATGGCGTCTATTACAACTGGGAAGATTTTAAGAAACATTTCGCTAAATAAATAGATATGTACAACTTTGCCCTCATCGGAGCAGCCGGATATATTGCTCCGAGACATATAAAAGCCATCGCCGATACCGGCAATAACCTTATGGTAGCCTATGACAAGTTCGACTCCGTAGGTCGTTTGGATTCGTCCTTCCCGGATTGCTCATTCTTTACAGAAAATGAGCAGTTTGACCGGTTTTGTTCCAAACAAATGCGCACAGCTAACCCGCTACATTGGCTCTCCATCTGTACGCCGAACTACACACACGATGCGTTTATACGCTATGGCTTGCGATTAGGCACCAATGTCATTTGCGAAAAGCCTTTAACACTCAACCCATACAACATCGACAACTTGGTGGACTTGGAAGCCGAAACGGGGCATCAGGCCTACACCATTCTGCAACTCCGTTTGCATGACAAAATAGCCGCCCTTAAGCAGAAAGTAGAAGCAGGACCGAAGGACAAAATCTATGATGTTGATTTGACCTATATCACCTCGCGCGGCAAATGGTATTATGCGTCTTGGAAAGGCGATGTCCATAAGTCCGGCGGTATAGCGACTAACATCGGTGTGCATTTCTACGACATGCTTCAATGGGTGTTCGGACCGGTTCAGAAGAATATCGTACATGTGATGTCCTTTGACCGTGTAGCAGGCTATCTGGAACTTAAGCAGGCGCGTGTGCGCTACTTCCTATCCATCAACTCCGAATGTCTCCCACCCAATGCCGTTCAAGGTGAGAAAAAGACGTACCGAACCTTATCCATTGACGGAGAAGAGTTTGAGTTCTCACAAGGCTTCACCGAACTGCATACCGAGTCCTACCGACAAATCCTCAGCGGCAAAGGCTTCCGAATCTCTGAAGCACGGCCATGCATTGAGATTGTCTCCGAAATCCGCCGTTCTACACCCATCGGACTTGTCGGTGATTATCACCCCCTCGCTAAACTTCCGCTCGCTAAACACCCATTTGGCTGGGACGAAAAACGCTAATATTATCTACTATGTGCAATATCCGAAAATTACTGCCTCTTCTGCTGCTCATGATTGCTTTTGGAGCAATGACTTCTTGCGTTACCAGCAAGAAAGTCAATTACATGCAGAAAGCCGACGGCAAGACTATTCCACACTATGCCGACACACTGGACTTTGAGGAATATATCTTGCGTCCGGGCGACAGACTGTACATCTATGTCTATTCTCTTGACGAAAAAATCATGAGCATGTACAATGCCGGTTCGAGCCGCAATAACTACCTGCAACAGGCCGGCAATGTCAATGGACAATCTACAGCCGACCTTTATTCCTATTTGGTGGACAAAGAGGGTAATATCAACTTCCCGACACTGGGCAAAATCAATGTATCCGGTCTGACTACCAGGGAGTGCAAACGAGAGATGGAACGCCAATTAGGGACCCTTCTCAAGGAAATTCCGGGCTACTCCACCATCTCCGTTGAAGTCAATGTCGTTCAACGCACATTCTCCCTCATTGGCGTTAGGTCAGGACGCTTCCCTATTCGTAAAGAAAAACTCACTATCTTTGAGGCACTCGCCGAAATGGGGAATCTGCAGAACTTCTCCGACCGGTCAAGAGTCAAGATTATCAGAGATATAGATGGAAAGACAACTATTCGGGAGTTTGACCTACGCTCCGAGGATATTATTAACTCCGAGTTCTATTATATCCAACCCAACGATATTCTCTACGTCAGAGAAATGCCCGGCAAGACATTCGGTATCAGCAATGCCGCTACCGCAGTCTCCGTTGTCGCGACAACCATTTCGTTTGGAGTATTTATTTACACATTAGAAGAAACTATCCGCCGTTATGTCACGAAATAAGAATATCGCTCATATCCTCATGCTCGTGCTGACGAGTGTGATGCTGTCCGGATGCTACGGACATAAAGTCATTGGATTACTCCAAGACCCTAAAGACAATAAGCAACTCCCTGTCTATGAGAAGGATTCGACCATACAGCCATACCGTATCCATGTCAATGACGAGTTGGTCTATCGCCTCATTACCCAAGATGCCAACTTGGGTAAAATCCTCAATCAAGGCAATGGTAGCAATTATGGTTCCTCTCAATACGCCAACTCATACATAGTCTATAAAGACGGTACCATTGACCTACCCTACATGAAACCGATTCATGTTGAGGGTCTGACCGTTGAGGAAGCCCAAGATACTATCGAGGCGCGCTTTAGGGAACTTATTCCCGACGCCTCTGTTAAGGTTGCACTTTATAATAAGACCTTTACCGTTATTGGTGATATTCACTCCGGAGAATATTATATATATAAGGAGAAACTCAATATCTTTGAGGCACTCGCCATGACCGGCGACTTAATGAACAGCGGTGACAGGCGGCATGTCCGCATCATCCGTCCTAATGGTGACGCAGAACCGGAAGTGCTGGAGTTTGATATCCGCACCAACACCATTATAGACTCCAAATACTACTATATTCAACCGAATGATGTCATTTATGTAGCACGTACCAAATCAAGTTTCGTGCGCGTAGAGTCCTATGCCGGCGTGCTCGGACTCATCACCTCATCGGTATCGCTGTTAGTTTCGGTTGTCAATTATGCAATCACTATTGCGGACAGAGTTAAAACGACTAATTCTAATCAATAAAGATGGCAGATAATATTCATACTAATCCGTATTACGGACCTTACGCTGCGCGAGAAAACGCACAGTACGCTAACACACAGTACACCCCCCAACCGCCTATGCAGCAAGATGATGACGACGAGGGTATGGACTTCAACATCATGGAGTGGGTGGTACGAATCTTGAATTACTGGTATCTATTTCTCATTGCCCTTATCATTGCCTTTGGGGCTGCTATCCTCAAGAACCGAAAGTGGATGCCTACTTACTACAGCCAAGCAACTGTCATCATCAAGGAAAACGGCTTTGGCTATGGACAAGGTACTGCACTGATGCAGGGATTTGGCGTTGATGCCGGATATAAGAACACGGAGAACCAACTATTTATCCTCAAATCATATGACTTGATGCGGCGCGTCGTTGATTCCATTCCGTTCCTACAAGTCGAGTACTACAATATGGGACGGTTTAAAACCCGTAACCTGTACCACGATACGCCCATTTTAGTGGAGTTACACGACTTTAGCAATATCGCTAAAGGAATGACCTTCGAGGTGGATTTCCAGCCCGATGGTTCTATGCTGATTGGCACCACTGACGAAGATAATCCATTTTCGGTTCATGCTAATTATGGTGAGCGACTGGTTAACCAGTACTTTGACATAACTATTATGCCGGCGTCTGCTGAGCGAATGATGACATCAGGACGTATTTACCTGAAATTCCGTTCAAAGGATGGTCTTGCTAACGAGTTTATGGGAGCATTGCAAACCCACTTCGTTTCTCAGGGTTCTACTATTCTTGCAATCTCGCTCCAATCCGAGACCCCTACCCGCGACTGCGAATTTCTCGATAAACTCTGTGAGGTCTTCCTACAGCAGAACCTTGAACAAAAAAACGAGGTCGCCGAGAATTCTATCAAATTTATCAACCAACAGCTTGAATCACTCCAGTCCTCGCTGGCAGTCAGTGAAGGCGCTATGACTGAGTTCAGGCAGGTAAATAAATTTACCGACGTCTCCTCATACGCAGGACAACTTATGTCACGCCTTAGCGAGTATGACCAGCAAGCTATGACGCTCCGTCTGAGAGAGACCTATTTCGATTACATCACCAACTACATCCAAACTAATATGGAGTCCGGTGCCGTGATTGCCCCTTCATCCCTCGGCATTGAGGAACCTATGCTCTTGACATTGGTACACCAACTTAATGACCTGCGTGTTCAGCGTGGTGAACTTACCGAGAAAAATGTTTATTATGCGAAATTCACCAAGGATATTGATAATGTTAAACAAACTATTGCTGAGGTAGTCTCTTCGATGAGAGCATCCCTCGAAATAGAGAAACAAGATTTACAAAGACGTTATCAAGAAGTAGAACGTGAAATCCAAAAGCTTCCTTCTAAAGAACTCCAAATGGTAGCTATTGAGCGTAATTACCGCATTGACGATAACTATTACACGTTCTTCTTGCAGAAACGGGCAGAAGCTGAAATCCAAAAAGCCTCTAACACCCCCGATAACACCATTCTGGATAAGGCTCGTACCATTTATACCGTCAACTCCGATGACCGTAAGTCCACTTTTATGACCTGCATATTGCTTGGCTTGCTCATCCCATTGGTGCTTGTCGTTATATCAGAGCTTCTCAACAATAAGGTCCGTACCCCTAAGGATGTAGAGAAACTCTCTAAACGCTTTAAACTCATTGGTATTTTACGCCACGCCAAGTCGCAGAACCCGACTTTGGTCAAGACGCACCCCCGCTCATCCTATGCCGAACTTCTACGAGCAATCCGAACCCGTATAGAGTTTGTCGCTAAGCGTAAAAGCAATATGCTTATTGCCGTAACGTCCACTGAGTCTGGCGATGGTAAAACTTTTGTATCCACCAACATGGCAGCACTTTATGCCTCCGGTGGCAGCAAAACGCTACTCATTGATATGGATATTCGTAAACCCAATATCCATACTAAACTCGGTATTGAGTCCGGAATGGGCTTAACAAACTACCTGATTGGTGACTGCAAAATGGAAGACATTTTTGCCACAGAAACACCATTTGATTTTGATATCGTAAGAGCCGGAACGATTCCGCCTAATCCGGGCGAATTAATCCACTCCGACAAACTTACAGAATTCATGAATGAAATGCGTAAACGATATGACTTTATTATCGTAGATACATCGCCTATCGGCTTAGTGCCGGATGCCTATCCCTTGCTCGAAATGGCGGATATCGGACTCTTTGTCATCCGCTGCATGCAGACCAACAAGTCTTTCTGCAAACAAACCTTAGAGCAAGTGGAGGAAGTCTCTGAGAATCCTGAGAAAATCCGTCTTATCCTCTCTGACACACCGACCGAGGGCTCATCCGGATATGGATATGGTTATGGTTACGGATATGGTTATGGATATGGCAAATATGGCTATGGACGCTCATATGGTTACGGATATGGATATGGGAAAAAGAAAACCGGCTTACGATATCGGTATTCTAAGTACTACTCCAAGCTCTTCCACAAAGCCGACAAAAATAGCTATAATTACTACTCAGATGATGACATATAGTCCCACTAACTCATCGGAACGTGAGCCGAAGGGGCGACGATATACATAAATGCGGTACTCATTCTGAGTCTGCCAATAAGAACCTTCGGTTTCCTCTAAAGATATACGCCTGCCGCTCGTCGGTAAGGCGTATATATAATTATATCCACCTTGCTTCAGAAATGCAGAGAAGTAATAGCACTTCTCGTCAGCGTTATAGAGCATCCTTGTACCGGCATCCAAATTATTCCCGAAAAGGTCACCTACTATATATACCGGATTTAAGAAAGGTTTATCTACATTCAATACCCAATGTACCCACATGTACTCCCCTTCGGTATCCGAATCGTATAATACTCGCTCGGCGTTCACCACAAACTGACCATCATTGTCATACTCGTGCATATAGTTTCCTTTCCGTAGGCCATCCGGCTCTAATATAGCATGATATTCACCCTCCGAATACGTAATCCGGTTCACATTATAGCCTGCAATATAGGTTGAGTATGTGTCAAAATGGCGATACTCATTTCCTCCCTCAAAAATAAGAGCTTTATTGTTTTGCCAACTGAGTTTATTGGACGACACAATGGATGGTTGAGGTCGATAAACCTGATTATCCTCGCGGCCATTTTGCGTTACTACGATGAAATACTCATCACTCATATTCCTACTCTGCCCTTGGACATCCGTCACCGATATATCCAACTGCTGATAACGGCCGGATAACTCTATTGAAGTATTCGGCGATACTTTGGCACGAACTTGGACTTCAGGAGATACAACATAAAACTCTGTTACCAAAACTATATTATTCTCATCCCCGTCTTCATATACCACTACTTCGTAACGCCCCGAAGCCGTAATAGTCATATCCTCATTGGGTATATGAAAACTATAATGCGTATAATCTTGTTGGGTATTCGTGGAATAAGTATAGTCCGTTATATCACAGCGGCTGAAACCTCTCAGGTACTCACTCGACAGCATATCGCTACGACTGCCATCTGCATTCAATTGATGAATGGTATAACTATATAGGTGCAACTCATGACTAAGTTCATCGAAACTAAACTCAATCATATTCTCTTCATCCGTATTATCCGCAACGCCATCTCGTAGTACGAGGTAGGGTCGCGACAATACTTGAGCCGTATGATCTTTCGACACATTTGACATATAACGACTACGAAGAGTCCGGATATTCTCACCCACTATCCGACTATTCGCCATTAAACGGAACGGCACTAAGGTGCCAAAAACGATAAGTATAGTAATTATTTTGCGCATTTCATTTGCAAAAGTACAAAAATTGTACCGAATATGCAAAATATTTCAAAAAAATTTGCACAATTCAAAAAAAAGTACTACTTTTGCACGCTTTTTCTAAAAGAGTCCTGCCACTGTGGCTCAGTTGGTAGAG
>DFEE01000017.1:0-53373 GCA_002368645.1 Bacteroidales bacterium UBA3810 | reverse complement strand
CGGTTCGAGTCCGGCCAGTGGCTCAAAGGACAATGAGGGTGTGTCAAAACGATTTGGCGCACCCTCTTGCATTAGCGTTTCTTATTTTCTTTTTGGTTCTTTTTTCTTTTATCAGCTTTCTTTTCTCAAAGCAAGCTTCTAACGATCTGCTTCGCCGTATGCTTTTATCAGCTTTCATTTTCTCGTTTCCGCCCCTTACTACTCCGGGACCACCTTTATAGATCCGTAATGGATCCTTTATGAATCTAATTTCTACCTTTTGTCAATGACACACTTTTGAACAAAAAACATATTTTTTTTGCATAATCAAAAAAAAAGTCGTACCTTTGCGCGCGGTTTGTGTGCAGACGGAAAAAACTAAGAATATGGCAAACAAATTGTGTCAACACTGTTGTCAAAATTGTCATGGTCTCATTTTGTGATATCCACCGAGCGATGAGCGGGACACAACCGAGAGATGACTGAGACACAAAATCGCAAAGACAGAAAAAGAAAAATAACAATGCCCATGCATAAAACATATTTAGATTATGAATACACAGCAATATAATCAACTGTTTTCTTTTATTTGGAATATTGCCAACGACGTGTTGGTCAATAAGGTGAACAAGGGCGATTACCGCAAGGTGATTTTGCCCTTCATGGTCTTGCGCCGTATAGATGTGCTGCTTGAACCTACCAAGAAGAAAGTGCTGGAGCAGAAGGAAACTTGTGAGCGTTTGGGTTTGACCAATCTGGATATCTTCATGACCAAGGAAACAGGCTATCCGTTCTACAACACCAGTCGTTTCACGCTCCGTTCGCTGTGTGGCGAGACCGACCCGAATAGGCTCAAAATGAACATGATTGACTATTTCAACGGATATAGTCAGGATGTTCAGGATATTATTGAGAAGTTCCATTTGCGTCAATGGGTGGACAATCTGACAGAAGTAAATTGTCTCGGCGCCATCGTGGATAAGTTCACGGATGACCATATCAACCTCTCTTCCAAACCCGTGACGGACAAAGACGGCAACGAGTTACTGCCTGCGCTGGATAACCACACTATGGGGACGGTGTTTGAAGAACTGCTGCGTAAGTTCAACGAGGAAAACAATGTCACGGATGCCGGAGAGCATTTCACGCCGCGCGACTATGTGCATCTGTTGGCGCAGTTGGCGGTAATGCCTATCGCCGACAAACTGCGAAACGGCCGATATACCATCTATGACGCAGCGTGCGGTACGGGCGGAATGCTCACTATCGCACAAGAGGAAATACAAAAGATTGCTTCTGAGAGCGGCAAACGTATCTCCACGTTTATCTTTGGTCAGGAGAGCAGCGCAGAGACATACGCCACCTGCAAAGCCGACTTGATGATTTCCGGAAATATCAAATCCTTCCGCTACCAGTTGGACGGCCAAGAGCATGAGTATATTGCCTTCGGTTCCACTATATCCGCTGACGGTCATGCTAACGAGACCTACGATTTCTGTATCTCCAATCCGCCTTTCGGCACGCCGTGGAAAACCGACTTGCAGGCATTGGGCATTGATGAGAAAAAGAAGAAGGAGTTTGTCGATTCGCGCTTCTGCCGTCCGTATGCGGATGACCCTAACTTCAATTTCCTGCCCGATATAGGCGATTGCCAGATGCTGTTCCTCGCCAATAACCTCAGCCGTATGAAAGATACGGAATTAGGTACGCGCATTGTTGAGGTGCACAACGGCTCGTCGCTCTTCACAGGCGATGCCGGCAGCGGAGCAAGCAATCTACGGCGGTATATCATTGAGAACGACCTATTGGAAGCCATCATCGCCATGCCGGAAAATGACTTCTACAACACCGGTATTGGCACGTTCGTCTGGATTGTAAGCAACCGCAAAGAGAAACGCCGCAAAGGAAAGGTGCAGCTCATTGACGCCACTGCCATTAAAACGCCTCTGCGTAAGAACTTGGGACATAAGAACTGTGAGACGGCAGAAGATGACCGCAAGCAGATTCTCAAACTATACATGGATTTTGAGGAGAATGCCCAAAGCAAGATTTTCGATAATGACGAGTTCGGTTATTGGAGCGTGAAAGTCTTCCGACCGCAGCGGGACGAGAACGGCGAGGTGGTCAAAGACAAGAAGGGTAATCCTCTCCCCGACAAGAAACTGACGGACACCGAGCAGATCCCGTTCCATTATCCGGGCGGTATCAAAGGCTTTTATGAAAAAGAGATACTGCCTTACACTCCGGATGCATGGATTGACGAGAAAAGTACGCTTATCGGCTATGAGTTGTCGTTTACCAAGTATTTCTACAAGCCTGCCCAGCTGCGTGAGGTTTCCGCTATCCGCGAAGACCTGCGCAATATTGAAAAGGACCTCAAAGGAAAATTAGACGAAATACTATCATGAATCAGGTAAATCAGAATAATCCGATTACTCCGAGTATTCCGACTACTCCGACTACTCCAACCCCTCCCCATACTTTTCTTCCTCAGCATGGGCATTATAGGAATCTGCGTGTCTATCAGGTCACAGAGATGATTTATGATATTACTTTCTATTTCACACAACACTATTTGCAAAAGGGCGACCGCACGATTGACCAGATGGTACAAGCTGCGCGTAGCGGAAAGCAGAATATAGCCGAGGGAAATCAGGCTGCTGCCACTTCCAGTGAAACAGAGATAAAACTTACGAATGTAGCCAAAGCCAGTTTGGAAGAACTGTTAGATGATTACGAAGATTATCTCCGTGTGCGTCACTGCGAACAATGGGGGAAGACACATCCACGCTATGAAGCGATGCGCCGTTATGCCCAAAGCGAGCAGATAAGAAAGGACTATGCGGAGAAGATACACCTTATGACTGACGAAGAGATTGCCAATCTCTGTATCACGCTGATTCATCAGGCAATTTACATGTTGCATAAATTGCTGATAACTATGCAAGAGCGTTTTGTTACCGAGGGAGGAATCAAAGAACGCATGTTCCAAGCCCGCACACGATACCGCAATGCCCGGGATCTTATGACTGTTCCGAATCCTCAGAATATTCAGAAAACTCCGATTACTCCGATAACTCAGAGCACTCAGAATATTCCGACCACACCGATTACTCAGAGTACTCAAAATGTCCCGACCACTCCGATTATTCAGAGTACTCCGATTACTCCCAACACTCCGAAAAAGCAATGATAGCATACTCTAAATATAAAGATAGTGGCATCCCATGGCTTGGACAAATACCCGAACATTGGGGAACAGATAAGATTGCACAGTTATTTGCAGAACGCAGAGAGAAATGCTCAGACAAAGAATTTCAACCATTATCTGTTTCCAAACAGGGTGTAACGCCGCAGTTAGATACTGCTGTTAAAACGGATAATGGAGATAACCGCAAGAAAGTTTGTGCCGGTGACTTTGTTGTGAACTCACGTTCAGATAGAAAAGGAGCTGGTGGCGTTTCTCCTCTTGATGGTTCGGTATCGTTGATCAATACTGTTTTGGAATCAAGGGGAAAACTCATTCGTCCCTATATTCATTATTTGCTGCGTAGTCACTGTTTCATTGAAGAGTTTTACCGTTGGGGGCGAGGTATTGTCGCAGATCTTTGGACAACAAGGTATAGCGAGATGAAGAATATCATGCTTCCCGTTCCCCCTCTCGCCGATCAAGAAAAGATTGTTGCATTTATTGATGATAAGACGAGTAAAATTGACCGGTATATCGCTGAAAGGGAGAAAGAACTCCAGACACTTGCCGAACTCAAACAATCGGAGATTTCCGCTGCTGTTACACGCGGCTTAAACCCCAATGTACCAATGAAAGACAGTGGCATCCCTTGGCTTGGACAAATACCCGAACATTGGGAAGTTAGAAGATTAAAGAATGTTGCGACTTCATTCGCCAAAGGAAGTGGTATTACCAAAGAAGAAGTTTTTGACGATGGAGATATTCAATGCATAAGGTATGGCGAAATATACAGCAAGTACAACAATTCAGTTACACAATCCTTCTCAAGAACAAAACTTGAAATACAAAAATCGCCACGATACATTCAAAAAGGTGATATTTTATTTGCTGGAACAGGAGAGTTAATAGAAGAAATTGGCAAAAATATTGTTTATATGGGTGAGGAATTGTGTTTAGCAGGTGGTGATATCATTATTATGAAACATAATGAAGACGCTAAATTTTTGAATCATTTGCTAAATAGCAATTATGTACAAACCCAAAAAAGTCTTGGTAAGGCGAAATTGAAAGTGGTTCATATTTCTGCATTTGAACTTGGCGGCATTTATGTTGCTATTCCCCCTCTCGCCGAGCAACGCGCAATAGTGGAATATATAGACAGCAAGTGTAGTGAAATAAACTCGCTAATCAGCAATATAGAAGCGGAAATCGCTTACCTCAAAGAATATAAACAAAGCCTGATTGCAGATGCCGTAACCGGCGCAATCAATGTACAATAAAATACTATGGCAACGAACACAAAAGAAAACGGATTGGAAGACATCATCGTGGATTATTTATGCCGCGTGAATGGTTATCAAACAGAAGCGTTCTCCGAACAGTTCTATAGTCGGGAGTATGCTCTTTGCCCGCAATGGGTAGAGACCTTTCTGCGTGTGACGCAAGAAAAGAAAGTGCAAGAGAGCGGATGCTTCTATCAGGATTCCGACCGTGCGAAGTTCTTTACGCGGTTGCGTGACGAGATAACCAAATACGGCATTATTCATGTGCTGCGAAAAGGTTTCCGTTACAATACCCATCTGTTTGACCTTTACTACCCGCTTCCTACAGAAGGTAACGAAACCGCTAAGAAATTGTATAGCGAAAACATCTTCGGCGTAATCCGCCAAGTGCGCTATTCACAGAAAAACGAGAATGCAATAGATATAGTGCTGTTTATCAATGGTCTGCCCATTATCACCATGGAACTGAAGAACCATTACACCAAACAGACAGTTGAAAATGCTATCCGTCAATATCAGACTGACCGCGACCCGAAAGAGTTGCTTTTGAAGCCCAAGCGTTGCGCAGTACATTTGGCTGTGGACGATACGGATATAATGATGTGTACCGAGCTGAAAGGCAGCAAGTCGTGGTTCTTACCATTCAACAAGGGCGTGAACGGAGGTGCAGGCAATCCTGTTAATCCCAATGGAACGGCAACCGACTACCTTTGGCACGATATACTGACGCAAGAAAGTCTGTCGGACATCATCGAGAACTTTGCACAAGTCATCCACGAGATAGACCCCAAGACCAAGAAAGAAAAGGAGAAATGTATATGGCCCCGTTACCACCAGTTGGATGCCGTGCGTAGTCTCAAAGCAGCTTCATACGCGAAACCGATAGGAAGCCGTTTCTTGATTCAGCACTCTGCCGGTTCGGGCAAGTCCAATTCGATTGCATGGCTGGCTTTCCAGTTAGTCAATCTCCGCAAGGATGATGAGCCGGTATATAACTCCGTCGTTATTGTAACCGACCGCATCAATCTGGACAAGCAGATGCGTAATAACGTGCGCGGTTTCAAGAAAATGGATAATATAGTCGGTTGGGCGGAAGATTCCGGCAAACTGAGCGAGTTACTGGACAGCGGGAAGAAAATAGTTATCACAACCATTTTTAAGTTCTCGTTCATTCTGGACGAGATTGGTAACCGGTTACAGAACAAACGGTTTGCCGTAATCATAGATGAAGCCCATTCGTCCCAGTCGGGCACACTTTCTTCCAATATGGCACAAGCCATTTCCGGTAACGCCCGAGTGCAAGATGAAGAGACCGCCGATGAAGCCTTGGCACGTATAGTCAAGAGTCGCGGTTTGGCGAAGAATGCCAATTATTATGCCTTTACCGCTACGCCGAAAAACAAAACGGAAGAACTGTTTGGAACTCCATACAAAGGCGCGAACGGCGTAATAGAGCATCGTCCGTTCCATACTTATACGATGAAACAAGCCATAGAGGAAGGTTTCATTTTGGATGTGTTGCGCAACTATACGCCTTATTCGTCTTACTACCATATTCTGAAAGCTACGGCGGAAGATCCGTACATGGAGAAGAAAAAGACGCAGGCCAAACTGCGTGCTATGGTGGAGCGCGACCCGCAAACCATACAGGCGAAAGCGGAAATCATTGTAGAGCATTTCAGCACGAAAGTATTTACCAAGATTGCAGGCAAAGCACGCGCAATGGTGGTGACCAGCAGCATTGACAGGGCGATTAAATTCTTCGATGCTATCAACAAGGAGTTTGACCGCCGCCGTATCCCGTTCAAAGCCATCGTCGCTTTCTCCGACAAAGAGATAGACGGACGAAAAATAACAGAGTCGGAACTCAACGGCTTCCCGTCCGCAGAGATAGAAGGACGCATAGAGAAAGATCCGTACCGTATTCTGGTATGTGCCGACAAATTCCAGACCGGCTACGACCAACCGCTGATGCACACCATGTATGTGGACAAACAGTTGTCAGGTCTGAAAGCAGTGCAGACCCTTTCGCGACTGAACCGCTGCCACCCGGACAAGATGGATACCTTTGTGTTGGATTTTGCCAACAAACCCGAAGATATACAACGAGCATTCCAAGAGTACTATAAAACTACCATTCTCAGCGGAGAGACAGACCCGAATAAACTAAACGACCTGTTAGGTACTATAGAGAACTTCAATTTCTATACAGCGGAAGATGTCCATACCGTAGTAGAAACCAAACTGGTAGAGGACGACCGACCGAAGATAGACAGTATTATCGACCGTTGCGTGGATAACTTCAAAAACGAGCTGAGCCCGGAAGAACAAGTGGAATGTAAATCGGCAATAAAAAATTATGTGCGCCTCTATCCGTTTGTGGCATCTATTCTACCGAATGTATCTACCGAGTGGGAGAGCTATTATATGTTCTTTGTACTTCTGGTCACCAAACTGCCGAAACTGGAACGTGTGGACGAAGACGAAAATGTCATTGAGATGGTGGATTTCGACAAATACCGTACAATCCGCCAAGTGGAACAGCATATTGTCTTGGAAGATAAAGATACAGAAATAGCACCGGTACCCACCGGCAAAGGCAGACATCCCGGCAACCCGGACAAAGATATGCTGTCCGTGATTATCGAGGAGTTTAATATGCGCTTCGGAAATATTGAGTGGCAAAACGAGGACGAAGTGCGTCGCCAGTTGAGCGAGTTGCCCAAGCGGATTGAAGAAAACGAAGAGTACAGGGATGTTGTGCGTAACAATGACATTCAAACGGCACAAATCCAGTTTAATGATATTATCCGTGCGGCGATTGCTTCTATGCTGACTGAGAAAACCGAGTTCGTCGAGCAGTACTTCAAGAACCCCGAAATGCAGCAATTCATCAACGAAAGCATCTTCCGTGTCACCTATAATAACCTCAGGAAATAATAACTTTAAAAATACCAGATATGAAACAGAATTCCGATTCGATAAATCGTGCTGAAAAAGAATACAAAAACAGTAGAGAAAAATTTTGGCTTCTACTGCGTGAAGTAATATCTAATTCGCTCCATGCCCTGATAATCAGAAAGAAAAATGAGAGTAACTTTACTCAGCCGGAGATAACTCTTGATATTGTTACCAATGAGGATCAATGTGAAATAGTGTTAACCGATAATGGAGAAGGGTTTACACCCTTGAATGCTAAGTACTTTAATGAACTAGACTTAAGAAATCCGGAAAAAGAGCAAAACAAATTCCATCCATTAGGACAAGGACGTTTGGCATTGATATATTATGCAGATAGCGCATTATATGAATCAGTATACAAGAAATCATCCAATCAATTAGTAAAGCGCTCATTTACATATCCCCCTGCTACAGAAATGGATTTATTTAGTATTGATGCATTCGGTGAAGAGAATATTTCATACGGTGATACCTATACAAAACTAACTATTAAGATTGACAAACAGCAAACATTTGGAAGAGCTAAAACATTCTTTAATAAATACTCGGACATTGACAAGTTGAAAGCTTGGATAATAGAAACATTTTTCCCATTTATTACTGCGGATGAGCAACTCGTCATTAAAATTAATTATAACGGCACTCCAACTACAATCAAGAAAAGCGATATTGATACAGAAAAAATGACTCTGCCTTTCAAGGTATCTTTACAAGATAAAGAGTGGTCGTTTAAACTATGGTTAATACCCAAAGAAGGAAGATTGGCGGGCGAAAATATCGTTGTTTGTTTTGCCCGAAATTTAAAAGCCGACTTAATTAATGGAAAAATCGTATATTTAATAGATAGCAAGGAAGGGTATGCTCTATATTTAACCTCAGAATATTTTGATGAAAATGTTGATTCTAAAGGAGAAAAGATAGAAATCTCATCTGATGATATTACGAAGATTAACAATAAATTAAATGAGGAACTGGATAAATATTTTGATTCAACAATAAAACAAAATCAAGCAGCAACAAAACGCAATCTGTCAAGTTTTCAGAAGAAATATCCTTCGTTGGATATTTTTGTACAAAATGAATCAATCGCAGAGAGAAAAGAAATCGTATCTGAAAGTGATTTGGTAAAAAGTGCATTGGAAGAGAAAGGGCGAATAGAAAAACGCTTCTGGCTTGAAAGTGGGAAAGAAGTAAAAATGGGCGAAGAACCTTATGCAGACACAGAAGATGGACAGAAACTGTTGAATTCCAGTTTACAAGTATATGTAAAACATCGTGAAATAGTATTAAAGCGTTTATTCCAAATGATTCATCAATATGATGAAGATGGAAATATAAAACCTGAATATGAAGAAGAAATACATAATCTATTTTTGAAAAGAGGAGTTAAATTGGAAGGCTCAAAAAATATCAACCATCTGCATAATTTATGGATTTTAGATGATAAATATACGGTGTTTTCAAATAACTTCAATGCTTTAAGTACAACACAAGGGCAGGCATTGTCTGATATATACATCTGGGCTGATGATCCCGAAAAAACAAAAGAAATTCTAATCGTAGAATTAAAATCAACTACCAAAGCACATAATGCAGGAAGTAAAGAAGAGGGAATGATAGCTCAAGTAAAAAGGTACGCAAAATCTTTTTATAACGACCCTCGCAAACACATAAATTGGAATGTCAACACCAATGATGTTTTGTACACTGGTATTATAATAGCCAATAAACACGATATACAAAAAGAATTAACATCAGATAGTGCTCCCGGCTACTCGCATAAAATACCATTTTTAAATGATTCGTATTATTTTGATGATGCATTTCATCCTGTAGGAAATAATATATCAATTAAAATGAATATTAGAATTGAGTTATATTCTTTTGAAGATATACATCAGTTGGCGAAAGACAGAAATGATGTGTTTATTAAACTACTTAAAAATGAGTACTCTATAAATCCCATAGAAGACAAAGAGATTACAAGTCAAGAGTAGTATATGTCTCAAATCCTTTATAAATATCTGGATATTAACGGAGCTAAATGTATGATTGGAAATAAGAATCTCCAATTTACTAATGCATCACAGCTGAATGATCCGTTCGACTGTCATCCTAAATTGATAGACTACTCCAATGTGCCGGATATTATAGCCAAAGATGAAATTCATAAACAATGGGAACAAGAAGTAAAAGAAAATAAAGCTCTCAACCTGCGTAATGACACCTGGCTATGTAGTTTGTCAAAAGTCAATGATTCATTATTGATGTGGAGCCATTATTGCTATAATCATAAGGGCGTATGTATTGGTCTGAATATAGATAAAGTAATGGCATGTGTTCCTCCTATGTTCGGAACTATGTATCTAAAACCTTTAGTTTTTGATGTGCAATACCAAGATATAATAGAACGACCAAACGCATATTATTCCAAAGAAGCCCAATGGGGTTATCAATGGTGTACAAAGGCAAAAGATTGGGCGTATGAACAAGAAGTGCGTTTGGTTATGCCAAAGCCATCAGCTATGTATGCTGCATTTACACCAAGTCAAGCAGAAGTAGCAAAGAAAAATAAGCATAAAGTCTGGGATTGGAAAGAAATACATCATTATTTGCCTTTGAAGGGTGATTGTTACGATTGCATCTATTTTGGCGTAAAGATTGACCCGAAGGAAAAAGAGAAAATCATCAACTATGTGCTGAAGAAACTCAATTCGGATACCAAACTATACCAAATGCAAGTGGACGAAAACGCCTTCCGCCTCAAAGCAGAACCAATAATAGAAAAATAATGCCCTGTCCGCGTAATTCTGCAAAAAAATAAAAAAAGTTGCTTTTGAGGTGATAGATTTTAGGTCTTTTTTGACTTATATATGGAGGGGGATATATAAACACAAATCAATTAACACAAAACACAACGGATAACAGATTATCTAAGATATGAGTACAAAAAAATCTACACGGTTTTATAACGATCGCCGCATACGTGCTGTTTGGAGTGATGAAGAAAACAAATGGTACTTCTCGGCTACGGATATCGTGCGCGCTATCAATGACGAACCGGATTATGTCAAAGCCGGTAACTATTGGCGGTGGCTAAAGAAAAAACTTAGTGCATCTGGAATTCAACTCGTGAGCGGCACTCACGACTTCAAATTCGAGGCTCCGGACGGCAAACTGCGCAAAGCGGATGTGTTAGATTATGAAGGGGTACAATTGCTTGCAAAGCACTATCCGAATACAAAAGCCGGGGCATTCTTCGATTGGTTCTCATATGCTGATAATACCATAGACGGGCAAAGCCGAAAGAAAGCCTACGATTTGTTTGAGAGTGGTATTCTCAACACTTTGGAACCCGGTTCAATCAAATGTTTACAACAGATACATGCTTATATCTTCGGTGGTCTGTATGATTTTGCGGGACAGATACGCACCAAGAATATCAGCAAAGGTGGATTCACGTTTGCCAACGCACTACATTTCTCTACCATCTTGCCGACCATAGAGTCCATGCCCGAGACAACATTTGATGAGATTGTCAGCAAGTATGTGGAGATGAACGTAGCACATCCCTTTATGGAAGGCAATGGACGCAGTACGCGTATCTGGCTGGACCTCATTTTCAAACGCTCACTCAAAAAATGTGTTGACTGGAGCAAAATAGACAAGAACGACTACTTGGCTGCAATGCGCAAAAGCCCCGTGGATGACAGTGCCATCCGCGAACTGCTCCGCAATGCGCTGACCGACCAAATCAACGACCGCGAACTATTCATGAAAGGAATAGACTATTCCTATTACTACGAACAGTCGGAGAACTAATCGACAGAACGAAGTGGCGGAGAACAAGAAGCTTAACCATGCCCTGTCCGCATAAAAACATAGAGGAATAGATGGACAGAAATAGAAAGTTGCGGGGAGCGCCTCAAGGGCGCTTTTCTTTGTTAACCACACTACAAAAACAGACGAGCCGGAACCAGTGATATTTGCCCATTTACGCCAAGATGTCTTGGTATTCGTCGGTGCGGGTCAGCACTTTCTGCGCATAGGAGCAGACAGGGATAATCTTGCGGTTGTTGGCGTGTGCCAAGTCCACCGCTGCCATCACTAATTGCCGTGCAATCCCTTTGCCCTCAAAGCCCTCAAAAACCCGCGTATGGTCAATAATCATCCGTTCAGGCGTTGGGCGGGAGTAGGTCATTTCGCCGACCTGTACCGGTTCCGTGCATGCGCCTTCTTCGGTAGTTCTCATCCACGCCTCAAAAATGCCGTTCTTTTCGGTCTCGTTGTGTTGAATAGTAATCATGGTGCTCTATATTTAACAGTCGTTCTTTTATTTCTTGTCCGTATGCATAGCCGCCTAATTTGCCGTGCGCGGCGATGACGCGGTGGCAAGGGATGAGCAATGCTACGGGGTTGGTTCCGACGGCTTGTCCGACCGCTTGTGCAGATTTGCAACCGACCATCCGGGCTATCTCTCCGTAACTGACCGTCTTGCCATACGGAATGGTCAGAAGAGCCTGCCAGACGCGCTGCTGAAATGCTGTACCTTTCGGTTGGACTATAATCCGACCGTCAGTCTTTCCGCCCATAACAGCATTCTCCGTCTGCTTGCCTGCAAAATAATCGTCCAGCCATCGTCGCACTTCATCAAAGATAGGAAGAGAAGATGTTGCTTGCGTTTTTTCTTCCCCGAACCGCAGACCGGTTAGTGCTTCTCCGTCGCTCTCGATGACGATAGGTCCTAATGGCGAGTCATATGCTGCGGTATAGAGGGTCATAGCAGTTTTGTGGCTTCAAACATCCGGCGGTAGGCAGCCGTTTTCTTTTCCAGTGATAGCGGATGACGCCTGACAATCAGTTCGGGCTTGCCGGCTGGATAGGCAGGCAGGGGTGCTCCGTCTCAACTATGGGATGCGCGCAGCAATTCGGTAGTTAGGATAGCCATAGTCAATACTTATAGTTGAGTTTCTTGCGGAGGTTCTTGGGTAGTGCATGGCGGTTGAGGAAGAGATAGGTAGTGTTGAGCATCAGGTAAGGAGAGTATCACGACCATGAGAAATTGAGCACTTGATTAAGGCCTATATGGACTAAGTTAGGTTCGTGACAGATTACACACGGACTATGCCGCTCAATAAACGTTAAGAGACGTGGTGCATCTCCACCGGTAAGAAAGACACAGTCCGGTTTAAGCACATTAATATATCCTTCTATTTCAAAGATGATACCTTGCAAGACTCCAACTCTAATAGCATCAACGGTATTACGCCCAAGAGGTGGAGAAGGCAGTTCGTCACTAATCTCAACAAGTGGTAATTGCGCCGTTCTATCGTGAAGGACATGGAGTCTCATCGCCAGTCCGGGAGCTATATTGCCGCCACGAAAGACACCATCCGCCGAAACAAAATCATAGGTAATGGCAGATCCGGCATCGATAATCAAAAGATTGGTATCGAGTTTAATAGCCGTTGCTCCAATAGCTGCCGCAAGCCTATCCAAGCCGAGTGTTTCGGGCGTCTCATAGCCATTGACAAGAGGGATAGGTGTAGTATGGTCAAAAATGGTATATCGAAAATCTGTCAGGGCATCAAGGTCAGCAGATTGCAACGGAACAACCGATGATATGATACAACGGATATTGTCATTTTCTGCATCATTTACCCCAAATGGTAAACCTGTCAGGGCATTAAGGTCTTTAACGACCAATGTTTCAACGATATGACCAAGGTCGTCAAAGAGTGCGACCTTGGTCAATGTATTTCCCCTGTCAACGGTCAGGTTCATAGATATAAGAAGCGTTTAATAGACTTCTTAGGTGTTTTCTCAAACTCTGTGTTATGGATGATGATAGCAGAGATTTGTTCATAGGCAGCAATACGGGCATTAAGATCTTTCCTATTCTGCTCCATTGCCTCTTGCAAGGTCTGTTCGTTAAGTCCTTCCTTGTCCGCGGCTTCCATATCCGGATAGACCAGTGCAACCAATTTAGTACCTTCGCGTTGAATAACTAAAGACTCGGAGATATAGGGCATATTGTTGAGTTTTTCCTCAATCTCCTCCGGATAAATGTTTTGACCATTGGGTCCTAATAACATGGTTTTAGAGCGACCTTTGATAAAGATAAATCCATCCCTATCGATAATACCTAAGTCACCGGTTTTGAGCCACCCATCCTTGGTCATAATCTGTTCAGTAGCTTCGGGATTATTATAATATCCGTACATGCAGTTTTCGCCCCTTACCTCAATTTCTCCAACTCCCTCTGCATCAGGATTGGTAATACGCGCCTCCATCAATCCGTCAAGGGGTCTTCCGCAAGAGAAAGGTTTGAAGTGATCATAGGGTGTATAGGAGATCAGTGGCGCACATTCGGTCATACCATATCCAACCGTCAAGGGGAACTTAATTTTATGTAAGAAGTTCTCGACTTCAGCATTCAGAGGTGCTCCCCCGATAATCACTTCTCGGAAAGAAGCTCCAAAGGCATTGATGAGTGTTTCCCTGATTTTCTTATAAATCACCTCGTCAAGGAAAGGCACTTTAAGTACCCAAGAGACAGGCGCTTTGGTAATCTGGGGAACGATTATCTTCTTGTATATTTTCTCAAGGACGAGAGGGACAGAGAGTATTGTAGTCGGTTTAACTTCCTCAAAGGCTTTAAGCAAGATTTTGGGTGCCGGTGTTCTGCCAAGCAGATAACAATGTCCTCCCGCTGCGAGACAGCTCATGAAGTCAAAGGCGCACCCATAGGCATGTGCAAGGGGCAAGAATGCGACATGTCGGCATCCCGGGTAAACGAGTTTGGATTGGAAAGCAAGTTTGATATTACCCGCCATTGCATTACAAGGCGTGATGACTCCTTTAGAAAATCCGGTCGTACCGGAAGTATAATTGATTGAGAGTACCTCTTTATTGTCTCTTGGAGCGAAATGCACATCGTCAGGTGTCATTCCATTCGGAAACGCCTTTGCGAAGGCTTTAGATGCCGCCTCATAGTCGGCACTTTTGGCATCGGAGCGTTTAGCAATGATATGCAAGTCGGACAAAGAATAGACAACGCGCATGGCATCGAGCTGTTCCAACTCAATTCCCTCCCAAATAGCATCGGTGATAAAGAGCAATTCAGAATCGGAGTGATTGAGAATATGCAAAGCGTCATCAGCCGTAAAGTCTTGCATGATAGGAACCAAGATAGCTCCATAGGTCATGGTAGCCAGATAGACAGTTACCCAATGCACATTATTCCGCCCCATGAGGGCTACTTTATCGCCTTTTTTGACTCCAGCCTGCTTGAATAGATAATGGTATTTCCAAATCTCCTCTGCCAGTTGTCCAAAGGTAAGCGTATTAGTAGTGCCATAGTCTGTTACGGCTTCAAGAGCGAAATTCTCACGGAACGTACGCTCAAACATGTAGATGAGGTTATCCTCTCTTTGGGTTAACATAATCGTAAGGTATTATTGCGGCAAGGTGATGACATCATCCACCGGTATGGTTTCATTTTTAGGGGAAACAGAAAGGATGGAGTCCACAACAAAGATGGAGTTACCTCGCCACGGTAAGGTGCCAAAATATCGTTTCCAATGAAGCTTCATTTTATTGGAAGCAGCGGAATTGATTAGCTCCGCGATACGCTCATCCTCAACCGAGAATTTAAACTCATTCGACTGAATAGTAGCGTTACTATTCTTGGAATTATATCCGGTCTGGATCATTTTTCCTTCCCAGGTCTTAAAGATAAATCCTTCTTCTTGGAAGTAATTGATATCACCCTCATTAATACCCCGGGCATATACAAAGAAGAATCTAAAATAGATAAATGCGGATAAACCGATAATGAGTAATGTAAGGACCCATGTCCATGCTTTAGCGGCTTTAGTCATATAAAATGTTATTAAAAATTATTCCGACCGCAAAGGTACAATATTTATTTGAGATGTGCAAATTATTTTATGCAATTTTTCAAATTGCTCGTCAAATTGCTCATTAGAGCAAGTTCCATACGCAGAAAGTCTCAAACGGATACGTCTTTCTTCGGGTACGGGAAGATAAGCCAAATGCAATCCGAGCGCAGGCAATGTATTTTCCCACTCTTCTAAAATAATCGCCAACGCCGACTCGGGAATACCGGAGACAGTGAGCGTCTTATGGATGATATTCTCCTCTCCTGTAGGGAAACGTTTTAGGATATCGGGTACGACCTGCTGCTCCATGGCGACTTTCATTTCCCGGGGGACTCCCGGTAAGTTATAAATAAGTTTGCCATCTTGCAGCCACAACATAATCGGTGCCGTCCCAACAGCGTTAGGCAGTATAATAGCGTCCTTGGGGACAAGCCACTGGGTATCAGTCAAGCGGTTGAGCACCTGCGGTCGGTCTTTATAGAGTTCGTAGATATGCTTTTTGACCTGCTCATCCGGGACTAAAAAAGTGTGAAAATAATCACAAAGTACATTTTTGGTAATATCGTCTTTAGTAGGTCCTAATCCCCCCGTCGTGAGGACGACATCGGCATGAGATAAAGCATAGGTCAAAGCATTCTTAATATGGTCAGGCTCATCATGCACCGAGAGAATCTCGTATAATTCGATACCGGCTTGATTCAATTTCTCAGCCATCCACGCCGAATTGGTATCAACGACCTGTCCGATAAGCAGTTCGTCCCCGATAGTAATTATGTCTGCTTTCATTTCGATTGTTTGAACCACTCGTCCGCTGTGAGACAAAGTTCATCGTACCAAGTTTGTCCGAACCGAGCGATAAGAGGTTCCTTTAAGAATTGGTATAATCTGATTTTATTTTTTCTACCTTTTACTTGTGCAGGATGGCAGATGTCCCAACGATGGTATTCAAGACCAACACGCTTCCCCACCCTCACCTCTCTTATGGGATAGAGTCTGCAGCTAATGGGCTCCGGACCGCCATAAAGTGAGCAAATTGTACAACCGTTTTTATGGGTAGCAAAGACGCAGTCCTTTCCGTCTATAATCGATGTGACAAGTTCGCCGGAAGGATCTTTATAGGCAACCGGTCTAATCGGGCTAACGGCTTCAATCCGCACTACTTCTTCATCAGTAACCGGCGCTCCGGCATCGCCTTCGACACAACAAGCACCTTTGCAGGCCTCCAAGTCGCAACAGAAGTATTTTTCAATAATATCCAGCGTAACCAAGACTCCGTCAATGTCGAACATGGTTATTTTTTATATTTATAGCGTGAAACTGTTTTGCCCTTGGCAATAGCAGCCAATTTAGACTTGACAAACTGCTTGCGAATAGGCGAAATTCTATCGGTAAAAACATGTCCTTCGAGATGGTCATACTCGTGTTGGACAATTCTTGCTTTGAAGTCCGTATAGGTGTCCTCGTGCCAATTAAAATCTGTATCTTGATAGCGGATTGTAATCGTTTTGGGTCGTACAACATTTTCGCTAATACCGGGCAAGGAAAGACAACCCTCCGAATATGTTGCTTTCTCGTCCGACTCCTCTATAATCTCAGGATTAATAAATACCTGCTTGAAGTCTTTACATTCTGGATAATCGTCCCCTAACTCGGAGCCGTCCACGACAAAGATGCGTTTAGAGAGTCCGATTTGCGGAGCCGCTAAGCCGCAGCCTTCTGCGACTGTCAGCGTTTCAAACATATTGTCGGTAAGCTCTGAGAGGTTGAGTTCTCCTTCAGACACAGGTTCAGTAGGCTTACGCAGTTCGGCTTTGCCGTATAGATATATAGGTAAAATCATTAATAGAAATCGTTAGTAAATAGTAGATAAGTAGTCTTCGAGTATAATACAAGCAGCCAATTTATCCACGACCGATTTGTCTTGTCGTTTCATTTTAGGCATACCGCCGACAATCATCGCCCGATGAGCTATTGTGGATGTAAAACGTTCATCAAACTCCGTCAGTTTGATGTTGGGAAAAGCCTTTTTAAAATTATTAATAAATGGTCTAATATAAGTCATAGACTCCGAGTCTTGCCCATTAAGTTGAGTAGGATGTCCAATAACGACTTCATCCACGGGTTCCCTTCTGAAATAGTCCGCGAGCCATATCAATAACTCATTGGTAGGAACGGTAAGCAAGGGATTAGCCGTAATCCGAAGCGTGTCGGTGACGGCTAATCCAGTGCGTTTACGACCATAATCAATAGCGAGTATTCGCCCCATTATTTATTAAGTTCGTCGTTGATTTGGTTGTATTTATCTTCCATACCGAAGCGGTAATAGAGTCCTTTGAGTACAATCATATTCTCACGGTCTTCGGGTGCCATTTTGTGTGCTTCCTCAAAGAAGGGCAATGAAAGTTTGAAAGTCTCATTCATCTCATTAAGAGCAGCCTTATACTCTTTCGGGTCGTTAATAAGACTAGCCGCCTCATTGAGTTTAACGCCTTGGTTGTAATATACACGACCTTTACCAGCCATAGCATCAGCCATAGAAGGGTCAATAGCCAGTGCTCGGTCGAAATCAGCGAGAGCTTCCTCGTAATGTCCTCTATTCTCATCAAGGTTGCCCTTAATATAGTGATATTGCGCTACATTAGGTTCGCGCTCGATTGCCTCGTTCAGGTAGTTAATTGCTTGCTCTTGTTGGTTAGAGAACAAGTAATAGTTGATAAGGTTCTGAAGGAACCAGGGTTCTTGCGGGAACATGTTAATAGCGTCGGTCAGTACGCGTACAAAATTAGCGGTATCCTTCAGGGTCACATACTCTTGATAGAGAAACTGGTTGCAAGCAATGGCTTCCACCTCACCATTCTTCATCTGCTCGAAGATAGCGATAGCTTCGTTATGCAATTCAGCTTGAACAGCGAACAGTCCAGCATAATACATGTATTGGTAATAGGTAGTGTCCTTAGGCAATTGCGCTTGGAGTTTGGGATCCTGCATCATGGGCAGATTAGGCATGTCAAGATGTTTCTTGAACGCTTGATAAGCACCAAAATAGTCTTTACGATCGTTCAGCCAAATACCATAGCTGATGAAGTTTTGACCTTTCCAATACTCCAGCATTTTCTTATTGATTGCGTTACGGGTCTTGAAGTCAACGACTTCACGACCTTTCTTATCCAATGTCGGAATCATCGCCAGTTCATCGGCTTTAAGCCAATAGTCATAAGACTCCGAGATTGCCAATCCGGCTTTCTCTTGGTCAAGTCCGCCATTGAGAACGGCTTGCATATTGAGGGCATTATTTTGTTGATAACCAATAAGACCTGCGACGAAATATGTCTCAGCCAAGTCTTTGGTTTCCTCGTTCTTAATAGCCTCTCCAATCAGTTGGCGGGCTTGTTCATAGTCAGCGGACTCTGTGTTGAGGGCTATTGATTTAGCTTTCTTCACATTTGCTTTTTGTGCTACGCAGCCAATGCTAATGAGCACGAGGGCTGCTAAAATGAAAGATTTTTTCATGATTTTATTGTTTATTATGTGTTTATTCTGTAGTGACATTATTGGTGTTATCAGCACTTTCCTGAACCTCAGCATTCTCGTTTGTTTCGGTGCTCTCCTCTTCTCTTGGAACAGTGCATCCGTACATGAGAGTATCGTTGCGTTTCTGGAGTTCAATAAGTTTAACGCCTTGTGTAGTGCGTCCCATAACGCGAATGGTATCCATTCTCATACGGATAGCGGTACCGCTCTTGGTAATGAGCATAAGGTCCTCATCATCAGTGACTGCATGTAAGCCTACGAGTTGTCCTGTTTTATCCGTCAAGTTCATGGTCTTAACACCTTTTGCGCCACGATTGGTAATACGATATACGGATTCTCCGTCCTCATCATCAAGTCGTGTGCGTTTACCGAAGCCATTCTCGGAAACAACGAGAATAGTCTTGTCCGAATTAGGTTCAACACAAACCATGCCAATTGCGCGGTCCTTGCCGTCCTCATCCAGATTAATAGCACGTACGCCGGTAGCGGTACGTCCCATCGGTCTAACTGTATTTTCGGGGAAGCGCACTAACTTACCATTATAGGAAGCGATGAGCATTTGGCTCTCTCCATCGGTGAGTGTTACGCCGATGAGAGCATCACCTTCGCGCAGGCCAACGGCATTAATACCATTAGCACGCGGACGGGAATAGGCTTCCAAGGTTGTCTTCTTCATTAAGCCGTTCTTGGTAGCAAAAATGAGGTAGTGGTTCTCCACAAATTCCCTATCCTCAAGTCCTTTCACGTTAATAAAGGCACAAACCTTATCATCTTTATCAAGGTTGATGATATTTTGGATTGCACGACCTTTAGACTGTCTGTTTCCTTCGGGCAGTTCATAGACTTTCTGCCAATAGAGTCTTCCTTTTTCGGTAAAGAAGAGCATAGTGGAGTGCATGGATGCCGTGTGTACATACTCTATAAAGTCCTCATCTCGGCTAGAAGAAGCCCGACGGCCTATGCCTCCACGGCCTTGCTGCTCAAATTCAGAAAGGTTGGTGCGTTTGATATAACCGAGGTGGCTGATGGTAATCACCATATCGTCATCGGCGTACATATCTTCGGGATTGAACTCGGTCGCCATCTTAACGACTTTGGTTCGGCGCTCATCTCCGTATTTGGCTTTAATTTCCTCGCACTCGTCAACAATAATATTATATCGCAAGATTTCGTTAGCAAGAATATCCTCCAGGTGAGCAATCAGTTTCTCCAAATCTTCGTACTCCTGCTTCAATTCATCTATACGCAGTCCAGTAAGTTGGCTGAGCCTCATGTCCACGATAGCCTTGGATTGCAGATTATCGATACCGAAGCGTGCTTCCAAATTAGCCTGTGCATCTGCCGGTGTTCTGCTCGCACGGATAATCTTAACGACCTCATCGATATTGTCCACCGCAATAATCAAACCCTCCAAGATATGGGCTCTATCTTGCGCTTTCTTAAGTTCAAAGCGTGTTCTGCGGGTAACAACCTCCATGCGGTGTTCAATGAAGTTAGTAATCAAGTCCTTGAGATTCAAAAGCATCGGACGGCCTTTTACCAATGCAATGTTGTTGACACTAAAGCTGGACTGCAGGGCAGTAAACTTATAGAGTTTATTAAGGACGACTTGGGCATTGGCATCACGTTTAATCTCAATCACAATACGGATATCGCGTTTAGACTGGTCACTAATCTCGGAGATACCTTCAATCTTCTTGTCGCTCACCAAGTCGGCGATATTCTTAACGAGGTCTGCTTTGACAACGCCGAAAGGCAGTTCCGTAATGACAATATGTTCACGACCGTTATCCTCTGCTTCGATTTCGGCATTAGAACGAATCACTACGCGTCCGCGTCCGGTCTCGAAAGCGTCGCGTACGCCTTGATAGCCATAGATTGTACCACCGGTCGGAAAGTCAGGTGCCGTAATATATTGCATCAGTTCTTCCACCGAAATAGCCTCAGGTATCTCAACGCCTTGCGCTTTCGCCTCATCGATGGCAATCTGCCGTTTAACATATGCAACGCAACCGTCCATAACCTCCCCGATATTGTGGGTTGGCATATTGGTCGCCATACCTACGGCAATACCTGTAGCGCCATTAACAAGCAGATTAGGGAATCGGCAGGGCAGCACAACAGGTTCGCGTAATGTGTCATCGAAGTTTAGCTGCATGTCCACGGTATCTTTATCGATATCCGAGAGCATCTCTTCTGCAAGTTTACTTAGGCGTGCTTCAGTATAACGCATCGCCGCAGCCCCATCGCCGTCTATATCACCGAAGTTACCCTGTCCGTCTACCAAGAGATAGCGCATGTTCCAGGGCTGTGCCATGCGCACCAAAGTACCATAGATAGAGCTATCACCATGCGGATGGTATTTACCCATAACCTCACCGACGATACGTGCGGATTTCTTAGTGGGTTTATCGCTTGTATTGCCCAATTCATTCATACCGAACAGAACACGTCTCTGTACGGGTTTAAGTCCGTCTCGCACATCGGGCAAGGCACGAGCGACAATCACACTCATCGAGTAATCGATATACGAGGATTTCATTTCCTCGTCAATCTTCACCGGAATAATTCTGTCTTCAGTCATTGTATATAACGTATATAAAAAATTTAGCAACCCTGTCGTGATTCAAATCACGGCACAAAAATACAATTTTCAGCTGAGATATGCAAATAAATTTGCGATTTTTTATCATTTTTAGCCGTTTTAAGCGATTTTTGTTCTTCTACCGACTTAGTATCGATTAACAATGTTCAATTCGTTAGAAGGCATAATTCAACGAGAGCAGTCCATGCAAAATCTGCGAAATACATTAAAAAAGCAAAAAAAATTTGGTAGTATCATTTTTTTTTTGTACTTTTGCACGCTCTAAGGTTAAAAGAGCAATACGGGAAGTAGTTCAGTCCGGTGGAATACCTGCTTTGGGAGCAGGGGGTCGCAGGTTCGAATCCTGTCTTCCCGACCATGACTCAAGTAAAAGAGGCTTTAGCCGTAACGACCATTAAGCCTAAAGATAAGCTTCTATCAATAGATTTCAAAGAGATCTGGCGTTACAGGGACTTAATGTTCCTGTTTGTGAAACGTAATATCATCACCCAGTATAAGCAAACCATTTTAGGTCCTCTCTGGTTTTTCATACAACCGGCGATGACGGTTATTATGTACATGGTGGTCTTTGGCGGGATAGCCGGTATAGGTACGGATAACAGGCCTCAGGCCTTGTTCTATTTAGGCGGCATATGCTGCTGGCAATACTTTTCGGATTGCTTGGGCAAATCCAGTGGTACTTTTTTGTCCAACGCCGGTATTTTCGGTAAAGTGTATTTTCCGAGACTGGTGAGTCCCCTTTCTGATATTATTTCCAATCTGGTACGATTCGGCATACAATTTATGCTATTCTTGATCGTGTATGCCTACTACCTCATATGGCCCGGTACATTTACCGTTGAACCCAATTGGACGATACTGCTTGTGCCGTTTGAGATTGTGTTGTTGGCTGGTTTAGCATTAGGTTTCGGACTGCTATTTTCGTCCATGACTACGAAGTATCGTGACCTTAATATATTACTAAGTTTCTTTGTCAGCCTATGGATGTACGCGACACCGGTTATCTATCCGTTATCAACGATTAGTAATCCTTACATCAAATTGGCGATGCAGTTAAATCCATTAACCGGAATAGTGGAGTTCTTTAAGTATGGTTTCTTAGGCGCCACTACCCCACCCGAATGGTGGATGTTAGGATATAGTTTCGGGTTCATGGTTGTGATGCTTTTCTTCGGTATTATCGTATTCAATAAGGTTCAAAAATCCTTTATGGATACTGTCTAATCTATTATTATGAAACAGTTGACTATCCTTTACTACACCTTTATGGTCCTTGCTGTAGCTATTCTCAGCTGCGGTTATTTCCTGATTACCAAACAGATTTTTATTCCGCTCAATCCCCTTGAAGACATTGCCATGACCATACAGTATTGTGTGCTTTTCGCGGTACTGATAGGTATTCCATTTGCGTTATGGTATCCCAAATATGTTTGCAAGAAACGCTTATCGGCAATAGAGGATAAAGCTGAGCAGGAGCAGGCATATATCAAAATCTCCCGTTTACGGATAGTTATCGTCGGGCTCTGTTTGGTTCTTGCCTCATGCGCTTATATTCTTATGGGATGCTATAAATCGATGATATGGCTGACGGCAATAACCGCGATAGCCTGGTATTTCACGAAGCCGACAGAAGGCAAAAAGGCATTGGAACTCAGCGGGGAGGATTATTAATGACAATCGCAGTAGATTTTGACGGCACTATAGTAACCCATGCCTATCCGGCGATAGGCAAGCCTATTCCCTTTGCGATAGACACGCTTCGCCGCCTACAGAGTGAAGGTGGTCATCAGTTGATTTTATGGTCCTGCCGTGAGGGGCAGTTGCTTCAAGAGGCAATAGATTACTGCCACGAGAGGGGATTGGATTTCTATGCGGTTAACAGCAATTTTCCCGATGAGCCTCAAGACGGTTTAGGTGCTCGCAAATTAACAGTTGATCTTTTTATTGACGACCGGAATCTCGGCGGACTACCCGACTGGGGTGTTATCTACCAAATGGTGATGTCCGGCAATCCCTTTCGACCCTTCGGCGAGCAAACCTATTATACCTCTCAAGAAACCCATGAAAATAGAAAGCCCGCTAAAAAAGGACTATGGAAATTGCTCTTCGGAAAATAGAGCCCTTAGACTTACCCCTGCTTTATCTATGGGAAAATGACGACGCTGCATGGCCGGATGGGGCTGTGCATAATCCGTTGTCCCAAAAAGACCTCAGGGATTATATTCTTTCATCGACCGGTGATATCTATAAGGATGGTCAACTGCGTTTAGTCATCATGAAAGGCGAAAATGCCATCGGCTGCATCGATTTATACGACTTTGACGTTCGTAACCGCCGTGCTGCTGTGGGAGTTTACATCGCTCCTTCCTTCCGCCGCCAAAGATATGGCGAGCAAGCCTTGACATTGCTGATTGATTATGCCAAACGACACCTGAACATGCGTTTACTCTACACGTATGTACAATGCGCCAATATTGCTTCGACCAATCTATTCCGCAAACAATTTACCCCCTCCAACGCCATTCCTTCATGGACATTAGAGGGGGCTTCTTACTTATTCTACAAAAAGTTTAATTAGTCTTTACTTGAGACTACTATCTCTCTATTCCTCGCATATCGAATACTTTGCCGTTATGAAGGATGAGGATTTGTCCGTTACGAATCATTTTAACAGGATGTGCCGTAGCGTCAATCATCTCTAAATCGGTTACGTCCTGTGGTGCTTGCCATTCGGTACCAATGACCTTCATGTCGAATATTTTCACAACATTTTTTTGATATGTACAAATTTATCTGCATTTTTTGTCATAAACAAATAAAAAAGCCTGTTGCCAAGTGCAACAAGCTTCTTCTATATTAATCAGTTTATCGGCGCGAACCTGCTGAAACGCTTGAGCGTCCACCTCCACTTCCGCCGGAGAAACCGCCTCCACCTGAGAAACTACCTCCACCTGAGAATCCGCTACCGGAAGAGAAACTACTGCGACTACCTCCCGAGTAATTGCTATGGGAAGAGCCTGCATTGTAACTACTCCGTGTGCTTGTACTCCCCGAATAGGATGCGCGAGAAGCACCACTGTTGTATGAGTTACGGGTTGTAGTAGTTCCGGTCGTATAGGTATTGCGCGCAGGTGCGGTAAAAGAGGAATTTGTTCGACTCTTAGCCGTCGTGGTGGTTGTAGTCGCTGTTGCCGCAGCTTTAGACGACGCCATGCGTGTACTTCCGGATACTGCTGTGCTTGCTCCACGTGAGTTAGCGGACACCGAAGAGCGCGTACCTGCTGCCGTGGCGGCAGACCCAGTATGCTGTGCAGCTGTCATGGCGGCAGCCCCGTGTTTTTGTGCGGATGCTATATTGGAGCTACCGAATGTTCTGGTACTCATCTTGCTCTCCTGTACCAAAGGTTTACGCGCCGCCTCTGACATTTTAGCATTCGTGGCAAGAGGTTGCGTTGCGCGAGCTGCCGTGGCGGCAGACCCGGCGTGCTGTGCAGCTGCCATGGTTGCAGTTCCGCCTCTCTGTGCAGCCGCTGTGGCTGTAGTCGCTGTGCGTGAAGCGGCGGCAGGTTGTACCGAGCGGGCAGCTACTACGGCATTTTGAGAACGCTCAAGGGCGGGACGAGTTGCGGCTGCGGTAGGCGATTGAGCGCGAGTAGCGCGTTGCGCTGCAAACTGCGAAGCTCCCATCTGACGCTCAGCCGTGCGGGCATACATTGCATCATGTGCATAGCGCGATACCTCATGGGTGTGACGATATGAGCAAATCGGTCTGTAACTGCAGTAATGATGGCAGCGATGCCAATACCAATCATAGGCATAGGGATGCCACGAGTACCACCAATGGGGATAGAAATCCCAGTAGTAGGGGCTGTGCCAATACACATAATGGGGTCCCCAGAACCAATCATATAAATAAGGTCTATAGTAATAAGTCGGTACGATTACATATTTAGTACCATAGATATATTCATCACCGACAATCTCCACCGAGACCTGCGAGGTCTGCTCATCTTTTTTAACCACAATGGAAGCTACATCTTGGTAGATATCCTTAGCCAAAATAGCCTGTAAGACAATGAGTCGCGAGTTGCCTTCTCCGGTTTCTACCACACGAAGATAGTCCACAATGCCATCGCCGTTGAGGTCTAAGTTATTGAACGCAGAATCCGGATTGTTGAGCATGGTCTCAAATTGTTCCAAGTTCTTAGCTTCAGCAAAGAGTTTAGCCACGACGCGCAGGTCCAACCCCTGCGAGATGTCGCTATTGGTAGCTGAGACGGTCACCGTCTCGTCAGCGCGGACAGTCATAGTTCCCATCATGAGGGCGGCTGTCAAAAGAAGAAATAGTTTTTTCATCTTACACGAGTTTTAAATTGTGATACATCTTCTCCTTCTTCGTCCGCATGTAAAATGCGTTATAGGGATTCGGAGCAATCTCTATTGCTATATTCTCTACAATAACTATGCCATAACTCTCCAGCCCCACTCTTTTGACCGGATTATTGGTCATCAAACGGAGTTTTTTAGCGCCCAAGGCGCTGAGTATTTGCGCTCCTACTCCATAGTCTCTTTCGTCGGGTCGAAAGCCGAGGTGGATATTGGCTTCAACGGTATCCTCGCCTTGCTCTTGGAGTTTATAGGCTCTAATCTTGTTCATCAAGCCGATTCCTCTACCTTCTTGGTTCATATAGACGATAACCCCTTTTCCTTCCGCTTCAATCATCTGCATAGCCTTATGTAGTTGTTCGCCACATTCGCATCGCATAGAGCCGAAGATATCTCCAGTTGCACAGGAAGAGTGTACGCGGCATAAAACGGGTTCATCCTCCCTCCACTCTCCTTTGGTGAGCGCGATATGCTCAAGACCTGTGGTTAAGTCCCTAAACGGGGTGAGTTTAAACTCTCCATAGGCTGTCGGCAGGAAAACCGTTTCGCCCCGCTCAAGTAAAGGCGCCGGTGCCGCAGTGGCAGCGGATGCGGTAGCTGTGCTGCCAAGAGATAAGCGGTACTTAATCAGATCTTGGATGGAGATAAGACAGAGGTTATAGGTTTTTGCCACCTCTTCCAACTGGGGCAGACGCGCCATCGTGCCGTCTTCGTTCATTATTTCTATCAACGCCGCTGCCGGTCTCAATCCCGCCAAACGGCATAAATCAATCGCCGCCTCGGTATGTCCTGCGCGCTGCAAGACCCCCGCGGGTTTGGCGTACAACGGGTTAATATGTCCGGGCCTGCCAAAGGTTTCCGGTTTGGAGTCCGGGTCCGCAAGGGCGCGTATGGTAGCAGCTCTATCATGGGCAGAAACACCTGTGGAACAGCCTTCTAACTTATCGACCGTCACAGTAAATGGAGTTCCCAACATGGAGGTATTGGTAGATACCTGATGCATCAGGTCTAATTCAGCACAGCGCTGCTCCGTGATAGGCACACATAGCACACCACGACCGTGCTGTAACATAAAATTGACTTTCTCTGGCGTAATCAGTTCTGCCGCTGTAATAAAATCTCCCTCATTCTCTCTATCCTCGTCGTCCACGACGATTACAAAGTCGCCTCGGGAAAAGGCTTGTAATGCTTTTTCGATTGAATCCATTTATCCTTAAATCTAACTGTATGCTTTATTATTCTTCGGGTTCGTCTCTTCATATGTTCCCATAAACGCTCCCAAACCTCGGGGCTAAAGAGTTGCGAGTCCGTTGTCGCTTTATATGTAAGGAAAACCCCTACAGGCAACATCGCGAAGGTAGAAATCCACATTCCGAGCCATGTCGGCCAAATGCCAGAGCGTGCATTATGCCAACCGGCATTATCAATGATGTAGTATATAACAAACATAATGACCGCGAGGACAACAGGGAAGCCCAGTCCACCTTTCTTGGTGATTGCTCCCAAGGGTGCCCCTATAAAGAAGAACACAAGACATGCCAAAGACAATGTAAACTTACGGTGCAGTTCAATCTCGTGTTTACGGATATAGCGTTGTTGTTCGTCTTGCACAATGAGATTGTATTCCACGAGGTCTTTTTGGGAACGCGCCTTGGAGACCGCTGTTGTCAGTGCTCTCAGTTGCTGAGACAAAGGCAGCGACCGATAGAGCGCTTCTAAGTCGTATTGTTCCGGTTTCTCGCCGTCAGCTAACGGAATTGCTTTGCGCTCAGGCGTGCGCTCACGACCAAAATAGTGGGCAGTCGTCATCACCGCGGCTTGTTTCATTTTCTGGTCCTCTAATATCAGTCTGGTAGAGTCTATCGAGAGGACAAGGTCGTGTATATCTTTCGCAATATGTTGGTTCTTAAGCACATCGTCATCAAATCGTGCCATATCAGTATTGAAATCGATGAGCAATTGCTGCTCCACGAAAGTTTCACGCCGATAGGGTATGGACTTGGTTGTACGGGTCGCTCGTTGTTGTTTCTGTTGAATATTTTCGAAAGACTCGCCCGAGTAGAGTTTGAGCAGCAAGTACTGCTTATCCTCTGTAAAATAGATGCGTCCGGAGTCCGCCACGATCACGGTGGCATCCTTGAAGCCCTTCGAGAAATCATATATCATCATGCCGTACATCATACCCGAGCGGACATTTTTATCCTTGACATAGATATTATAGCCCGGGATGTCATCACAGAACTGACCGACGGGAATATCGAGTTCCGGGTTTTTCTGCCTTAAGGAGAAAATCAGCGCCCAAAGTTTCACTTGCGATGCCGGCAGCACATAGTTGCTAAAAAGCAAAGCACCTATAGAAATTGCAATCGCCGTTATGTATAAAGGCCTCATGATTCGGAACAATGAAATGCCGGCTGCTTTCATCGCCGTCAGTTCGCTCCTCTCTCCTAAGTTACCGAAACAGATAATCGAAGCCAAGAGAACGGCTAAAGGCAATGCCAATTGCACAACCGATGCCACGGCATAGATAAAGAACTCCGCAAGGACTTTCAACTCTACCCCTTTCCCGACCAGGTCTTTCACATGAAACCATACGAACTGCATCAGCAGCACGAAGATACACATGAAAAGGGTCACCAAGAAGAGACCCAAAAAGTCCTTGAGCAGATATTTATCTATTTTTTTCAGCATCAATTGTTATCCTTGCAGGTCTTCTGTAAGGAAGCTGAGAGGCAGGAGGTCCTTCGCGCTATCAAAGACATATACACATGTCTCGCCATAAAGCAGTACTTGCATATTGCCGGGATAACGGTGCTCTGTCTCCACCATCACTTGTCGGCATGAGCCGCAAGGTGAGCCCGGCTCTGCGGTATAATGCCCATTGGTGAAACAAGCGATAGCGAGCATTGTTACCTTTTCCTCCGGATAGGTTGCCCCAGCAGCAAACAAGGCAGTACGCTCGGCACACAAACCGGAAGGGTAAGCAGCATTTTCTTGGTTAGAGCCCTTAATGATTACGCCATTCGCCAACTTAGCTGCCGCACCGACTTGAAAATGCGAATATGGGCTGTAGGATTTATGCACCTGCGCCTTCGCAACCTCAACAAGTTCTCTTTGTTCTTGATCCAGCTCATCCATTTGATAAATGGTAAAGGTGGATGTAAGCTCTTTCTTTTTCATAATATTTTGATTTGGCGCGCAAAGATACATATTTTTTTTGAGATATGCAAATAATAAATCAAATTTTGACAAAATTGAGCATATATTGGAAAATTAGGGAATTTTGTGCATCGTCTCCAGATAGATGTCTTGACTTTCGGGGTGATTTTCCGGCGAAGAGTCGGCAGGAGAACGTATGTCTCAAGGTTTAGTCAGCGATGTCGGCTGTCGGATTCGGTGAGAACTCGGTCAGCACCCGATCAGCACCCGATCAGCACCCGATGAGCACCCGATGCAGATACGGCGCAAGTATTATATACCATTTTGTCAGTAGGGACTGCCAATATGGCATATATATTGAGTTCATTGGCAAATGGCACGGAAGTTGATAGTTGAGGGTTAGGAGTTCTTGCAGAACTCTAAATTTAAAATACAATAAAAAAAAACTAAATAATATGAAAGTACAACCATTAGCAGATCGCGTATTAGTTCGCCCGATGGCGGCTGAGACGAAGACAGCTTCCGGCATTATTATTCCGGACAGCGCTAAAGAAAAACCCTTAGAGGGTAAAGTATTGGCAGTCGGCAACGGCACCAAAGATGAAGAGATGATCCTCAAAGAGGGTGATCAAGTTTTGTATGGTAAATATGCAGGCACTGAGATTGAGATTGAAGGCGAGAAATTACTCATCATGCGTCAGTCAGATGTGTTAGCAGTAATTAAATAAGGAGATTAGATTATGGCAAAAGAATTGATGTATAATGTGGAGGCGCGCGAAGCCCTCAAACGTGGTGTTGACCAATTGGCAGATGCCGTTAAGGTTACCCTCGGTCCGAAAGGTCGTAATGTCGTTATTGACAAGAAATACGGTGCTCCCCAAATCACCAAAGACGGTGTAACGGTAGCGAAAGAGATTGAACTGCCCGATGCTCGCGAGAACTTAGGTGCTCAACTCGTTAAAGAGGTTGCTTCGAAGACCGGTGACCAAGCCGGTGACGGCACAACAACGGCTACCGTGCTCACACAAGCCATCGTGTCCGTTGGTCTTAAGAATGTAACCGCAGGTGCTAATCCGTTGGATTTGAAACGCGGTATGGACAAAGCCGTTGCTAAAGTGGTAGCCTCCATCAAAGAGCAAGCAGAGGAAGTGGGCAACGATTTCAACAAGATTGAGCAAGTAGCAACCGTTTCTGCCAACAACGACTCCGAGATTGGTAAACTCATCACCGACGCCATGCGTAAGGTCAGCAAAGACGGTGTTATCACCATCGGCGAAGCCAAGGGCATGGACACTACCATTGATGTAGTACAAGGTATGCAGTTCGACAGAGGCTATATCAGCCCGTATTTTGTCACCAACACTGAGACCATGGAGTGCGAGATGGACAAGCCCTATATCTTGATTTATGACAAGAAAATCAGCAACTTGAAAGAGTTACTGCCTATTCTTGAGCCGGCCGTACAGACGGGTCGTCCGTTCTTGATTATCGCCGAAGATGTAGATAGCGAAGCGTTGACCACATTGGTAGTTAACCGTTTGCGTGCCCAACTGAAGATTTGCGCTGTTAAAGCTCCGGGCTTTGGCGACAGAAGAAAAGAGATGTTGCAAGATATTGCCATTCTGACCGGCGGTACCGTTATCAGCGAAGAGACAGGTGTTAAGCTCGAAAATGCTACCCTTGAGATGCTCGGCTCCGCAGAGTCCATCACCATCAGCAAGGACAACACCACTATCGTTAACGGCAATGGTAGCAAGGAGGCTATTGAAGCGCGTGTCAATCAGATTAAGGCACAGATTGCCGCTACCAAGTCCACTTATGACAAAGAGAAACTGCAAGAGCGTCTGGCTAAGCTTGCCGGCGGCGTAGCACAACTCAATGTCGGTGCGGCTTCAGAGGTTGAGATGAAGGAAAAGAAAGACCGTGTAGATGATGCCTTGAGTGCTACTCGTGCAGCTATTGAAGAAGGTATTGTTCCCGGCGGCGGTATTACCTATATCCGTGCTCAAGAAGCCTTAGTCGGCTTGAAGGGCGATAATGAGGATGAGCAAACCGGTATTGAGATTATCCGTCGCGCGATTGAAGAGCCGCTTCGCCAAATCGCCGCTAATGCCGGCAAAGAAGGTGCAGTGATTGTCGATAAGGTTCGTTCCGGCAAAGGTGACTACGGTTACAATGCCCGTCTGGATAAATTCGAGAACCTGAAAGAAGCCGGTGTTGTTGACCCCGCTAAGGTTACCCGCGTAGCTCTTGAGAACGCCGCTTCTATCGCCGGTATGTTCCTCACCACTGAGTGCGTCATCACCGAGAAGAAAGAAGAGCATCCCGCTCCCCAAATGCCCGCAGGCGCAGGTATGGGCGGCATGATGTAATCACTCAATCGGAACTAATTGTCGCGCAACACGCGGCGATAATTCCGAAGCCTTAAAGGGCTGAACCCCGTTAATCTCCATCCCCGTCACACGCTGTGTAGCCGAGACGGCGATGGGGATTTCCGCTTTCTTAGCACCCGTTATGAGCGCTGACATAACAAGATTCTTCTCGCTCTGATAGCGCTTGGCATCCCGCTCACGATACAATTGGTTAAACTGCACCGCCATATTGACTTTTCGTAAACGGAATTTAACAATCTCCTCTTCATCCATATTGAGTAGATTGAGCAGAGCGAGTTCATCGCCTTTCAGTTTATATCCAAATGGTATGCTGAGTTTCACATCCGCCTGCACGGAATACCGCAGCAAAGCGTAGCTGTACGAGTCCACAATGAAATGCTGGCGGATTGAATAGACAAAAATACCTAAGAAGTTCATTTTCTCCGTATAAGTCAGCACCAGTTCCTCTTCGGATTCATTGGAAACAGCCCATCCTTTTCTGGTATCTTTATGTTTCTCGAATGCACGTACGGCATCACCGATATAGAACAGTCCTTTGTGCACCAAGAGCCCGGAATCAACGGCATTGGCGGCTTGTCTAAGGTCGCCCTTTCCTTTGCCAACACGCTCAGGCAGGTCACTTGATAGAATCGTGTCTGCGCGGGAGCGGATAAGCGGGTTAAAATACCGTTTGCAGTACTCGCCCTTGAACTGCAGCGAGTCGCTGCCACCCTCTGTTGTGTCCGGGATGACGATAGCGGAGGCAATCATCTGCTCGACGCCCCATGGCTCCTTTTCACTATCCATACGCACATCGGAAACTATTTTATAGCGGGTAATAGGCGTATCAAAGTCCCTCTGCATCTTATCATAGACCCTGCTGATAAGCATCTCTAAAGCCTTCCGGCGATTGGGTTTCTTACCCTCCGGCGCAGCTATCACAGCTTCTTCCAAGGCAATAGGCTGTTCGCTCAACACAATAACCAATGTATCCTGCCCCATCAATGCCGTGAGCGGTAACATTTGTTTTTCAAATCCAACATAGGAAACTATGATGTTGGACTCAGGGGGTAATGACGACGAATAGAACGAGAACAGACCATCCCTATCCGTAGCGGTTCCCTGCTGCGGATCAAGTTCCGAATAGACGGTGGCATATGGTAGCGGCCGATGTTGCTCATCCACTACCCGCCCGACATAAAGGGCTATTGATAAGAGAATACTAAAAATCATGGTCATTTATTTTATGCAATAAAGTCAGCGCCCCGTCCACGGTGCGGACTTGGTCTATGACAACTAATGTTTCTGTTTCTTTGGGTATAATTTGGCAGCGTTTAGGGCGACGCATGACATAGTCCAGCATATTGGCAGAGCTGCTGCTCGGCGCTTTAGCTTTGGGGTAGAAAAGGGTCATATGCTCGCCCCTAAGGAAGATTTTCTCAATCCCCATATCGGCACACAACCATCGTAGCGGCACGACTTTCAATAGTTCCTCCGCCTCTTCAGGCAATGTGCCAAAGCGGTCCACTAAGCGTGCTTTGAAGGTAGTGAGTTCACGCTCATCACGCAGGCTGTCTAACTCGCGATACAAGCTAATTCGTTCCGACACATTCTCCACATAATCAGCCGGCAAAGAAAGCGGTAAATCTGTCTCAACAGCAGTATCCATTTTAGCGGCAAGCTCCTCCTGAACAGAGTCTGACGGAGTATCAATGAGGTCATCCGTCATCTCCTCTTTCACTTCTGCGACTGCCTCATTCAATACACGTTGGTAGGTTTCATATCCTAATTCGGCAATAAAGCCGCTTTGCTCAGCCCCTAACATATTACCTGCTCCGCGTATATCCAAGTCCTGCATAGCCAGATTAAATCCACTACCCAAGTCCGAGAATGTGCCGATAGCATCCAGACGCCGCCGTGCCTCAGGGGTCAACAGTTCCCGCTCCGGGGTCAATAGATAGCAATACGCCTTTCTATTGGAGCGCCCAACACGTCCCCGCAATTGGTGCAAGTCTGCTAAACCGTAATGTTGGGCGCTATAAATAATAATAGTGTTGACATTGGGTATATCCACGCCGGACTCAACAATGGTGGTCGATATCAGCACATCGTAATCGTAGTTGATAAAAGCCTCCAATTTCTCCGCCATCTCGTCCGGCGGCATCTGTCCGTGCGCCGTTACCACACGCGCTTCAGGGCATAACCTGTGCACCCAGTTCTCCATGCGCGGCAACATATCAATGCGATTATTGACCAAAAAGACCTGTCCGTTACGCTCCATCTCTAACTCAATGGCTTCCTTAACGACCTTATCGGCATCGTTGACATCCACAATCTCGGTCTCTATAGGATACCTATTAGGCGGCGGCGTGTTGATGACCGACAGGTCGCGAGCGCCGAGCAACGAGAATTGCAGTGTACGGGGAATAGGCGTTGCGGTGAGCGTCAGCACATCTATATTGGCGCGATAAGACTTGATTTTCTCCTTCACCGAGACGCCGAACTTCTGTTCCTCATCAATGATGAGCAAACCTATATCGTGCCAGTGCACATTCTTACTGACCAGTTTATGGGTGCCGATAAGGATATCTATTTTGCCCTCTTTCAGTCGCTCTAAGGTTTCCTTGGTCTCGGCGGACGTTTTAGCTCGGGAGAGGTAATCTATCGTTATCGGAAAATCCTTAAACCGCTCGGTAAAAGTCTTATAATGTTGCAACGCCAAAACCGTTGTGGGCACGAGCACTGCCACTTGTTTACCATCTAAAGCGACCTTAAACGCCGCACGCATAGCCACCTCCGTTTTGCCAAAACCCACATCGCCGCAGACAAGCCTGTCCATCGGTCTTGGCGACTCTAAATCGCGTTTGATATCCGCTGTCGCTTTGGCCTGGTCAGGGGTATCTTCGTATAAGAAAGAAGCCTCTAACGCATGCTGCATATAACCGTCAGGTGAATAAGCGAAACCCGGCTGCTGTTTGCGTTTGGCGTACAACCTAATCAAATCGCGCGCGATATCCTTAACCTTATCCTTCGTCCTTTCCTTCAGTCTCTCCCAAGCACCCGAACCTAATTTAGAGATGGTCGGGGCGGTGCCCTCTTTGCCTTTGTATTTAGACAGCCGGTTGAGGTTATGAATTGAGACATAGAGTGTGTCGCCGTCCCTGAAATCCAGCCGAATCATCTCCTGCTCCTTGCCGTTCACCATAGTCGTCACCAGTCCGCCGAAACGGCCAATACCATGGTCTTGATGAACAACATAATCGTCCAAGCGGAGTTGGTTAATCTCTTTTAAGGTCAAGATAACTTTACCCCTGCGGGCACGCTCACTGCGGAGCGAGACACGGTGGTAACGTTCAAAGAGCTGATGGTCGGTGTACCACACCTCTTTGCGGGCACGATCCACCCAACCCTCATGCAAGGTATAACTCTCCCCAATAAAATCTATATTGAGAATAGAGTGCAGACGGTCCAGCTGTTTTTTCTGCTCCGCCAAAATATGAATCTGATAGCCCTCCTCCAACTTTGCTTTCAAGTCTTGCTCCAATAAATCAAAGTTCTTATGGAAAACCGGCTGAGGCAGCGTATCATATTTTATTTCATCAGCATCTGCGAAGGTGCTTTTGTCGCGAATTTCGACAGTCGTTCGCACCTCATACTCTTTATCAAGTATCGAAAAATCCGTCGCAACATAGGTAATGTTATCGGGCAAATATTCCGTCAAAGTGCCCCCGGTGGTTTCGGTCCCGGCGGCTGCCACTGCAGCAATAATAGTACATTCGGCGACCTTGGAGTCAGACAGTTGGGTCTCTATATCTATAGTGCGGATGGAGTCAATCTCATCACCGAAGAAGTCTAAACGGTAGGGTTCGTCGTTGGAATATGAAAAAATATCCACTATCCCGCCTCGTATTGCATACTGCCCCGGTTCATACACAAAGTCAACACGCTCAAAGCCCATCTCCGTCAATATATCCGCTATCTCGGATACCGCAAAACGCTCCCCCGTCTTAAAACGAATGGTTCGACCGGCCAATGTACTCTTGGTCGGTACGGGTTCTGCCAATGCCGCAGGATAAGTCACAATAAACACCGGCGTGGTGCCTGCCTCGGCATCTGTGCAGCCAAGAGCCGTGCTCCGCTTCATCGCAGGGGCCGCTGCCATTGCCGTCAGCACGCCTGTACGCTGAATGGCCATTGCTTCGTCTGTGCGGGATTTATGCTGTGATGCCGGAAAAAACAATGCGTGAGCCCCTAAACAGGTAAGGTCGCGATACCAATATTTAGCTTCATCATCGCTCTCTAATATGATAAGGTAACACCCGTTCGGCAAATCCATAAGCGCGCGAACTCGTGCTGAACCATAGAGACGACTCAGTAATATATGATGGGACATAAGTTATTGACTTTTTGTACTACTTTTGACTTTAGGGCTAAGCCCTGACTTTTGACTTTCTACTAAATTCGCTGCAAAAATACATTTTTTTTTGCACACCTGCAAATTATTTATTAACTTTGCGCCGCAAAATGTGAAAATATGGAAAATTACATTGTTTCTGCCCGCAAGTACCGCCCGACGACTTTCCACGATGTAGTGGGTCAGGAGGCACTCACGGAGACCTTACGTAATGCTATTAAGCAGAATCGTTTGGCGCATGCCTACCTCTTCTGCGGACCACGCGGTGTCGGTAAGACGACTTGTGCGCGTATATTCGCGAAGGCCATTAACTGCACCCGCTCCGCCTCCGCTGAGCCATGCAATGAATGCGAGTCCTGCCAAGCCTTTAATGACGGGCGGAGTTTCAACATCCACGAGCTGGATGCGGCGTCCAATAACAGCGTTGAGGACATCCGCAATCTGATTAATGAGACCCGTATTCCGCCTCAAACAGGGCGCTATTCGGTTTATATCATAGATGAGGTGCACATGCTTTCGGCCGCCGCTTTCAATGCATTATTGAAGACATTGGAGGAGCCCCCTTCCTATGTTATCTTCATCCTCGCCACAACGGAGAAGCAGAAGATTCTGCCTACAATATTGAGTCGCTGCCAGGTCTATGATTTTAACCGCATCAGTACAGACGACATCATTCGTCATCTCCATTATATCGCCTCCCGAGAGGGGATAGAGGCTACGGACGAAGCACTCAATGTAGTGGCACAGAAAGCCGATGGAGGCTTAAGAGATGCCCTCTCCATTTTCGACCAATTAGCGGCGTTCTCCGAGGGACATATCACTTACGAGAAAACCTTAGATGCGCTAAATGTCTTAGACTCTCAGTACTATTTCGATATCGTCGATATGGCTTATAAAGGGGATGTACGGGGGGTAATGCTGCGCTTCAATGATGTACTGATGAAGGGTTTTGATGCCTCCTATTTTATAGCCGGTCTTATGCAGCATATGCGCGATGTCCTGATGGCGAAAGATGCTTCCACTTTGGTTCTATTGAGTACCGCAGAGGCTGTCAAACAACGCTACCAACAACAGGCACAATCCGTCAGCGCCAAATGGCTCTTTGACGCCCTCGCGCTTATGAACGATTGCGATATCGCCTATCGGACAGCCAAAAATAAACGCCTGACGGTTGAGATTGCCCTCATCAAATTAGCCGCTTCCTCCGCTGCCGTAGCGGAAGTCCCGGCATCTAAGCAGTCCGAACAAAATAATGGTGACTTGGCCCCCCGATCCACAGGAAAAGCACCGACAAGCAGCAACGCTGCGTCACCATTGAGTAATGCCGTCTCTGCAGCACCTGCGCCGCAACAACAAGCTATACCGGCAGAGAAGATACCGCAAATACCGCATATCAATCCGGTACAAGCGGCTCCTAAAGTACCAACGGTACCCACTATGCCGCAAATGCCGCAGGTACCGGCTGGACCGCATAACGCGTCTTTTAGCTCCGACCAGCTCCTTCGTGCGTGGGCTGGTCTACTCCCGTTATTCAAGGAGGAAGCACGAATGAAAGCCATGTTGCAGGAACATCTGCCGACTATGGCTATTAATCCTGACGACAACTACTATCAACTGACTTTAAAGGTTGCCAATTCATTGCAGAAAAAAGAACTGCTCAAACAGATGGGGACTATTTTAACCTATCTCAAAAGGCAACTCAATAATGATTCTATTACCCTCAATATTGAAGTCCAAGAGTATAACCGATCGCAAATGGCCTTTACGGCGGAAGAAAAGCTGCAACTCATGGAACAGAAAAATCCGGAGTTAAGTAAGATAAGGGAACTCTTTAAACTTCAACTGGAGTAATTAAGTGCAAAAAATACACATTTTGCAGTAAAAAGTTAAATAAATTTGTACATCTCAAAAAAAAGTAGTACTTTTGCGCCACGATTAGAGGAACCCTCTTGTGGCATGCGATTGTAGCACAGCGGTAGTGCATCAGCTTCCCAAGCTGAGGATGCGGGTTCGACTCCCGTCAGTCGCTCTCAATCAAATAATTCTAATCATGAAAAAAACATTTTCCCTTTTATTTGCTTTTGTTTGGGGTCTCAGTTTGTACGCTGCGCCGCTGATTGAGCGTGCAGAGCCTCTCAGTTGGTGGACAGGCATGTCCACCCCGTTGACCCTTATGGTACAAGGTCAAGATTTGGCAGACGCCGTAGTGAGTATCAAAGGCCCGAAAGGTGCCGAAGACGGACTGGTTGTCACAGGTCAGCATAATGCTGAGAGCCCTAACTATTTGTTTATCAATTTGGATGTACGCAAACCGGGGTTATACCGTATTACCTTACAGAAAGGGCGCAAGAAAGCCTCTGTAGATTACCTCATTGAGGAGCGCAAGGCCAATTCGCGTAACCGCAGGTCCTTTGATGCCTCGGACATTATTTACCTCATCATGTCCGACCGTTTTGTGGATGGAGATGAGAGCAATAACAGCGTTCCGGCCATGGCAGAAAAAGCCGATAAAAGTAATGTCAATGGACGGTACGGAGGCGATATACAAGGTATCATCAATGCATTTGACCACATTGTCGAATTAGGTGCTACTGCCATTTGGCCGACACCGCTTTTGGAGGACAATGAGGCTGCCTGGTCCTATCATGGATACGCTTGCTCGGATTACTACCATATTGACCCGCGTTTCGGAAGCAATGAAGCCTATAAGAATATGGTTCGCATCGCACACGAGAAAGGTCTGAAAGTCCTCATGGATATGGTACCCAACCACTGTGGCTCAGCCCACTGGTGGATGAAAGACCTGCCCTACCACGACTGGATTAACCAATTCCCCACCTTCACCAATACAACCAATGTCTTTAGTGCCAACTACGACATCAATGCCTCTATATACGACCGGGAGTTGTCCAATCGCGGCTGGTTCGATCATCCCATGCCGGACATGAATCTGGACAATCCCGACTTGCTCCAATATTTCAGTCAATGGGCCATCTGGTGGATTGAATATGCCGACTTAGACGGATTGCGCGTGGACACATACCCGTATATCGGCAAAGACGCCTCTTCTCGTTGGTGCAAAAATATCCTGAATGAGTACCCTTACCTCAATATCGTCGGCGAATGCTGGACTCGTCCTGCCCCCCATGTGGCATACTGGCAACAAGGTGCTAAAAACCCAGACGGCTATAATAGCTACCTCCCCTCGGTGATGGATTTTCCGACACAAGAGGCTATCAGACAAGCCCTTGAGAATGATGGCAATTATTGGGGAGGAGGACTCACGAAGATTTATGATGCCCTCACTCTGGATTACCTCTACGCGGATGTCAATAATCTCTTGATGTTCGTCGGCAACCACGACATGAGTCGTATTGCCAATGCCGTAAAGGACAACAACCCCGAGCGCATCAAGATAGCAACGGCTTTAATGGCGACAATGCGCGGCATACCTCAGATTTTCTATGGAGATGAGTATGGCATGGCTGTCAAGGACGCTTCCCAGGCCTCTAACCATTCGCTCTTGCGTGCGCCGTTACCTTTAGGTGACCAAGTCACCAAAGAGCAGCAAGCAATGTTTGACTGGCAGTCCAAACTCTTTAATTTCCGCAAAAAAATGCCCGTTCTCCACAAGGGACGCACCATGCATTTCTTCGCACGGGATAACACCTATAGTTTCTTCCGCTATACGGACGAAGAAGCGGTCTTCGTTTGCGCCAATGCCTCCGAAGAGGAGCGGACTATTCATCCCCGCCATTTTGATGAGTTGTTAGAGCACTATAATCCGGTCGGCAAAGACCTCTTTACCGGCGATGAAATTGACCTCAGCAAGGACGAATTCAAGCTCAAACCCCTTACGGTGATTATCGTCAAATTGGAACGCAAATAGAATAGCAATAACGGGGACAAATCTTTGTCTCTAACACAACATTATCGGCAGACCTTAGGCAATCCCTAAGGTCTTCTGTTATCCCTACCCCTCTATATTTGAGGTACGCTTCTTTGCGTGTCCAGAAATAGATAAAACGCTTAGGAGGTTCAGGATCTTGCAGTATCTGCCGGCACTCTTCTTCATTCATCACGCGTTTCATCAGGGCTTCATCATAGTGGCGATATGACTCAATGTCCACACCTATCGGACGGTCTGATACCGCAACGATAATACCGGTGCTGCAATGGCTGTAATTGAAATAGGGACCTTCTTGCCAATAGGGTTTGCCGTACTCATTATGGAGAAAAGGCTCACCCTTCCCCGTCAGTTGATGAAGTAGCTGGAGGGCGAGACTATGTTGTTCGGCGGGTTTTAAGCGCGTGTCAGGTGCTATGTCATGGAGCAGAAATTTCATTTTATGCGCAAAAATACAACTTTTTTTGCTAATTACAAAAAAATATAGTATTTTTGCACGAATTTTCGGTATATGCGCAATTTTTGGGTTACTATAGTTCTTCTTTTCGGCTTGTCGTGCAGTGCCGCAGCAGAGTTGGTGACCGAGCGTCATCAATTGGCAGACTCTATCAACACCTTGACGGGGTTTCCATCCTGTGTGCCGCCGGTGTTCATCTATCGCATGTCAGTGAACGGCAATGATATTTTCATCCGCGCGAACAAGACCCTCTCTGCCGTTGCCTGGACGGAAGCGTCTGTCTATCAGTTACGCCTTAGCATCAGTCGATGGGTCTTAGGGCATGACTACGGACGCGTCACCATCTATACCGACGGGCACGAAGTGAGCGAACTTATTGTCTCGCCCAAACTTCCCAAAGGAGATACCGCCAACTTAGCGGGGCATCATATCGCTCTTTGGGCAAGCCACGGAATCTACTTTAACACGAAAGAGCAACAGTGGCGTTTTCAACGCGCCACGCTTTGGACAACAGTGGAAGATATTTTCTCGGTTGTCTTCGCGCGTCATGTTGCACAAATGCTCACCAATGCAGGTGCCGAAGTCTATCAACCGCGAGGACAAATAGGCGACTCCGCCGCCATGGCGATTGGTCCGTCAGGTTACCCGAGATGGATGGAAGCGGCGCGCTATTGGCTGCAATATACCGGTGCGCCCGACTCCGTTATCTACGACCCTAATCCCGTTATCACGGCAGAGGGTGACACACTTCGCGATCATTATAAGGAAGATATCCATTGCCGCACTAAATGGGTCAACTGGCTCAACCGTGATTCGGTGCACATTGATGCTTGCTTGGCGTTGCATACCGACGGATATACCATCCGCGAATACGATTCTGCCATGATAGGTACTTTAGTGATTTACAACGAGAAAGACATAGATGGCTCTTTGACTTTTGCGGACGGTCGGTCACGGTTTTTGAACCGCTCATTCGCCAATATCGTGCAGTCGCAGATTGTGAGTGACATACGCCGTTCAATCTGCCCCGAATGGCCGAGGCGGCAACTCCTCAATGGGGACTATTACGAAGCACGCGGACCTAAAGTGCCGACTGTGCTTGTTGAGATGCTCTCACATATCCAGATGTCGGATATGCACTATGGGTTGGACCCGCGGTTTCAGTTCCTGATGGCGCGCGCTATCTACAAGGGCGTAGGCCGTTTTTTGGAAGGCGATTCACTCGTCGTGCAGCCCCTGCCCGTAAAAGCATTCGGAATGGAGTTAGCCGGGCAGGAATTGACCCTCAAGTGGGAGGAGCGAACAGACTCGCTGGAGCCGACGGCCATGCCCGATTATTATATCATTGAGGAACAGGAAGAAGATGGCGCGTGGCACGAGCGTGCCAAAGCCTATGGCACTACCCATATCACCTTCCCCATCGGCACGCACACCCGATACCAATATCGCGTTATTGCCGCCAATAAGGGCGGACTATCCTACCCCTCAGAGACGCTAAGTTGCTACAGAGGCGGAGACTCTACCGTACTCATTGTTAATGCTTTTGACGAAGTGCGCGGTCCTGAATGGTATGCCGATACGGCCTGCGCCGGTATTATTCCGGGCTCTATGCCTATTTATGACGGAGTTGCCTATCATTATTTAGGTGCACAGTGGCAATACGACCGCGCAGAGGAATGGTTCAGCGACGATGCCGGAGGTTGCGGTTGGGGCGAGTGCTGGCGCGACGAGGCGGGCAAACCGCAGGTGGGCAATACACATGACTTCCCTGTGCAGATTGGAAGGCAATTGCAGCGCAAGAACATCAGTTATTATTCCGCCAATCACAAGGCTGTCAATCTATCCGAAATTAAGAATACTCCTATAATCATATTTGATGAAAAAGAATTTACCCGTCTTAGAGAACATTGAGATTACCGCCGTTGCGGCGGAAGGAAAAGCATTGGCGCGTCACGAAGAGCAAGTAATCTTTGTGCCCTATGCCGTTCCCGGCGACATCGTGGACCTGCAAGTGACCAAGAAGAGACACTCTTTCATGGAAGCGCGTGTGCTACGCCTTGTGAAACCGTCCCCCCGACGCTGCGAAGCCCGTTGCGAGCATTATGGCACATGCGGCGGCTGCAAATGGCAAATCTTGCCCTATGAGGAGCAGTTGCGCTGGAAACAGCAACAGGTGGAGGATAACCTCACACGACTCGGGCATCTTGACATAACGGGCAAAATGCTTCCGATTCTCGGCTCTAAACATATCTACGAGTACCGCAATAAATTAGAGTTTACATTTGCCGACCACCAATGGCTCACCACCGAGCAAATGAAAGCGGGTGTGCCCTTCACGCCGGGTTTAGGTTTTCATATTCCCAATTGTTTCGACAAAGTCCTGCAAATCAATCACTGCCACTTGATGCATCCGCTGCAAAATGAGATACGGAAGGCACTGTATGACTACGCTTTAGAGCACAGACTGACATTCTACAACGAGCATACCCACGAGGGTGAACTGCGCAATCTTATGATTCGCAATAACGATAAGGGCGAATGGATGGTCGTTCTTGTCTTTGGCGAGCGGGTGATTGAGGATGTCTTAGAAATGCTCAAACGGCGTTTCCCCGAGATTGTCAGCCTCATGTATGTCGTCAACACCAAATTCAACGACACCATCGGCGACCTGGATATCAAAACATATTATGGGCAGGATCATCTCATTGAGACCATGGAAGACTTGCACTTCAAAGTAGGTCCTAAGTCCTTTTATCAAACCAATACGGAGCAGGCATTAGAGCTCTACCGTGTAGCTCGTCAGTTCGCGTTAAGCAAAGACTCGCTGCATAAGCCTGTCATCTACGACCTATATACCGGCACCGGAACCATCGCACAGTTCGTTGCCCGCTCGGCACAGAAAGTAGTGGGCATTGAGTATGTTCCTGAAGCGATTGAAGACGCTAAACTCAATGCGGCGTTTAATGGCATAACCAACACCGAGTTCTATGCCGGTGATATGAAGGACATCCTCACACCCGATTTCATTAGCACCCACGGGCATCCGGATATCATCATCACAGACCCGCCTCGGGCAGGTATGCACCCCGATGTGGTACAAACGATTTTGGACGCAGCACCGGAGCGCATAGTCTATGTTAGTTGCAACCCGGCTACCCAAGCACGGGATTTGGAATTACTATCCGAAGCCTACTCTATTCAAGCCGTTCAGCCCGTGGACATGTTTCCGCACACCCAACATGTCGAGAATGTGGTGCTGCTCACCAAGAATTAACATTGCTGTCCGCTTAAAATTCAAATAAATCTGCATATATTATTGATATATATCCTGTTACGATAATAATTAGAGCGGCAACCCTCGCTCTCCCTATCAAAGCCGCGACCACCTTTATAGATCCGTTATGGATCCCTTATGAATCTCCTTCGAATCCCATCCTCCTCACACCTCATAGCCCCCAAGTAACCCTGTCACCCGGGGAACCTGGCAACCCGGATCCCTGGCAACCCGGATCCCTGGCAACTTGGATCCCTGGCAACCCGGATTCCTGGCAACCCGGATCCCTGGCAACCTGGATCCCTGGCAATCCGGATCCCTGGCAACCTGAATCCCTGGCAACCTGGGAACGAAAAAAATCAACTAATGTCCTCATAGCAATAGCCCTCAATGCGAGCAATAATATCCCTCTCCCCCTCGTTGGGTGACAGGATATAGGTCGGGGCTTTAGTACGTACGGGGAAGCCCCCCTTTAGGGGGGTCTTCCCCAGTACTAATACCCCCTATTATCCTTGTCAAAAATCAAATACTAATCCCGCTTTACGCCTTTTTTGCAAAAAAATAAGAAAAACAGTACAACAAATTTGCGTATATGAAAATTTTGTTGTACCTTTGCACCCGAATAGATGCGGCGTGATAATTTGCGTTCATACTATTATATTACAATCGGCTCTGCTGTACGACGCAAGTTCACGACTTGCGAGGTTGAACGGATAAAGTAAAATTAGTTAGATTAATATGTGCAACAAAACAGGATTAATTATTACTACTATTGTAGGAGCAGTAATTATTGTTTTCGGATTCTTCTGCTTGCATGTAAAGCGTAAGCGTTTGGCGGGAAAACGAAACGACCAAAGTAAACAATCCAAGATGCATCTGGCGACCTGGCAATCGTTGCTATTTGTATTGATACTTATTGAGACAATACTTATTTTACGCCTTGTTTACACCGAAGCGAATAAGTACGTCATTACTGCCATTGGTACTTTTCTTGGTTGGTTATATAAAGACTACCTCCGTGGCGCGATTACCTATGCTCATCTCTGGTTTACAACAGGCAGGATTTCCCCGGGCGATTGGATAGAGATTCCTGGTAAAAACGTAGATGGAGAGATAGATGAGATCAATCTTCTTTCCATTACCATCAATAATTGGGATAACACCCAAACAATTCTTCCTACCTATATGCTGCAAGAAGGCGCAATGAAGAACTGGCACGTTGTGACCGCCGGTTCAAAAGGACGACGGATTCTGCAGACCTATTCGATTGACAATAACTCTATTCAAGAGATGGATCTGACTGCTATCACTGCATTAAAGGGAAAGATGATTGCCTTGTTGCCACAAGAGGAAGTCATTCCGTGGGAACAAGGCTTATTGGATAATGGGCAACCTGCTACAAACATAGAAGTATTTCGCAGATACCTTGAGCTACGTCTGCGACATTATCAGCCTATCGTTGCAAAAGATGAAAAACTGATTATACGTCTGCTGGATCCTACCCCACAGGGTATCCCTTTGCAGGTATACGTATTCATCACCACGGAGAAGAAACTGACCCTAACTATCTATGAGCAGGAGAAATCCAAATTAGAGGCATTCATTCTCATGCGGTTACCCTTGTTTGGACTCCGACTCTTCCAAGAGACAACCGGTTCCGATATAAATCAGATTGAAGTCCTTAACCCTAAATAATTCTGCTTATGTCACAACGTATTTACGAAGATCTGCTGCACGATGATAATCTTTACAGAGCAAGATATTATGTATTGAATGCTACCATGATAGATAGCCTTGACGGAACATCAGGTATTGGAAGTAAAAGCAGCAATTACGTGCATGTTATAATAGATGGCACCGACTCCCTAATGCTGGCCATTGCACAACAGGTAGCGCTAATTGCTCATTATCCTAACCATAACGAACAGACCCATACGTTTAGATCCGTTATCGCTATCGTAGGTGATGAACCCTCTAAAGAGGAATTGCGGAACGCTTTTGGCAATCTCTTGCAATATGCGCATTGTCAATATATAGATGCTACGGGGAAGATCCAAAAGGAGACTTCCCCTGATTCGTATTTAGACATAACTCTTCGTTTCGTACAGCAACCCGTAGAAGAATATCTTTCTGAGGCGAAAAAAGATAACAAAGCCGTCATTTCACTTTTCTCTTACAGGGATATTCAAGAGGCAAATATGAACGTAGTAGTGGATAAAAATAAACCTCTTACTGCGGAAGAACGCATGGTGGACATCACTCGGGCACGCAAAGTGAATCGTATCTATGAGTTTGTCAATATCAATAATTACGAAAATACACGTGAGCAAGAAAGAGTTGATGATTATATAGGAGCTATCAAACGGTGTATCTCCGGTTTCCGTGTGGAGCGCGAACTGCAACAAGCGTGGGATAAACTGGGAGACAACACGATAATCCAATTATCCAATGTCTGTTGTGGTGATTGCTACGAGAGCCGCATGCGCAGTCTTGGACGAAAATGGCGAGTGACCTTGCTACAAGATTTTACTCTTTATGCCAAGAGTGAACACATCAGATGGTGTACGGAAAAACTAATCTTCGGCTACAGACCATTTAATGAAGAAGAACTGAGAACAAGAAGCGCCCTTGCCGCAAAAGACAAGGAGAAGGAAAAGACATTTCTTACCCAATGCAAGAAGAATAAAGTCCATTACAACATCTGCTCCCATGCTGAGTTATACTCACGCGATTACGAGGCCATCAGGTACGACACCTTCCTCATCCTCGTCACCCCCTTCCTTGAAAAAACCTCTTGGCTCGATTTTCTAAAAAAGAAGTTCAGAAATTGAGCGGATATCTAAAAGGTTTCACTAAAAGTAATTATCTTTAGACAAGGTAAAACAACGATTACGTAGATTAAAAGAACTGGAGGGCGATATGGAGAATGTTGAATATGATTATTGTCCTAATTGCCGTCGCAAAGCAATTGTAGGGAAACCATGTCCTCATTGCGGACAAATTATTCAAAGTACCCCGCCTATTATATCACCTAATCCATGACCGACTTTGAAATCATACAAGCCCTCATCGCGCGGGACAACGATGTGACGCAGGAGTTTTTCTTCGAGCGTTGCAGACCGTTGTTCTATACTATCATTCGGCAGATCTTTGATTACGAGGTCGATTATGATGAGTTCGTCAATGAACTCTATATCTATCTTCTGGAGAATGATGCTGCCAGGATGCGGCAGTTCGAAGGACGCAGTTCTTTGCTCACATGGCTCAAGGTGACGGCAACACGATTCTTCCTCAAAAAACGGACTCTACTGATAGAAAATCAGACGAATGACACTCTTTATGAAGAGATAGAGATCGCTGAAAATCAGTCGGAATTATCGGCATTGGATGTACAACGCCTACTTTTGGCGATGCCGAATAGACGCTATGCCCATGTTATTCAAAGGCTCTTTATTGATGAGTGTGCTCCCGAAGAATTAGCACAAGAAATGCATATCTCAACAGACAATCTCTATAACATCAAGCAACGCGCCATGGTGCAACTCATGCAGGTCGCTCTTAACGATATTCGTGCTTATGGCAAAAAATGATACATATTGGGACAATCTAATGGCCGTTTATCTGGATGGCAAGGCAACGCCGGCGGAGGTTCGCGAGTTGTTGGCGGAAATAAAAGTCAATCCTTCTCTGCGTGAGGCTTTGGATATCTGCGTACAAACGTACAAAGAGCAGGAATGGGCTTATCCGATGCTCCGAATGGCAGCGGAAGATCAGAAGAACCTCTGTGCTTTCTATGCAGAACTCTTTGTATTGCAGCATCGTGATATACCTGCTGACGCCCATGCCTTGCTGGAAATAGCGCAAACGAAACATTGGGTTACGGAGCACGGCACTCCGCTTCATGCTGTCGGCCAACTCCTCGCGTCGCAAGGGCTTATGGTCACACGGCAATATGATGCGGTCATAACAGACATACTTGCTGCTTTAAAAGCGGATAACGAAGTGTTGGCTGCGGTAGATAACGACAAACTCTACCCGAACCGGCCGGATGAGGAAGATGCGCCGAATCATATGGTAGTGGTTCTCTCGGTTAATCAGCCTGACGATGCCGTCACGCTCTTTGAACCACAAGCGAACGCAGTTATGGATTTCTCTCTTTCGGATTTCCTCAAAGCATGGCATGAGTCCCGCAATTACTTGGTGCGTGTGCTCCGTTCCGTAAAAGATTACGAACCGCACCCGTTGAATCTCGAGGATGTTCCCCTCACCGATGACTTGCAGGAACTCCAGGAAGCCATTGCCGAGAATGCGCATGAAGTATGGGCTGCGGCGCGCAAAGCCGAAGGCTGGACCTATGGTCCCGTTCGTAATGATGCCCTCAAGCACCACCCCGACCTCATCCCGTACTCCGCTCTCCCCGATTCCGAAAAAGCCTACGACCGCCTTATGGCCTTCAACACCATCAAGCTGGTCAAGAAACTAGGATGGAAGATTGTAAAATAATTAGTAAATGAAATGACGAATATATTTGAACAATTTGGATCAAATTCAACCACAGATATCGCCTTGCAACAGCAGTGGAATGAGTTGAAGAATGCGATAGCGAATCACAATGTGATTCCCGTTATAGGACCGAATTTGCAGATTAAGTCGGTTGCTACGCCGATAGGAGAAACTACCAATGCACAACAAGTTCTTCTATCCGAATTGGCTAAATACCTACATTTGCAGAAGGTCCCGTCTTCGTTTTCAGAACTATTATACGATTATCCATCGCCGAAAGGATATGATAGACGTTATATCTATGCTCAATTGACACAACTTTTCCAAGGAGACTTATCTTCTGTTTTGCAACCCCATCCCGGCTTGATAAAATTATTGCAAACGAAGCAATTTCCGTTTGTCATCACCACATGTTTTACTCCGATGGTGGAGCAGGTAATGCACCAAGTATGGGGAGAGAGATTGAAAGTCCGTATATTTGATAATGACCCTAAGACCCACTGCGATTTGGATACAGAGGCTGAGATGGATACTCCGACAGTCTTTTATATGTTTGGCAAAGCGTCTAACCCACGCGAAGGAAGTTTCGTTGTAACAGACGGAGATATGCTTTCTTTCTGCCAATCATGGATGGATGATGCTCACCGCCCACGCAATCTTGTTAATCTATTGCAGAATAAGTATTTGCTTATGCTCGGTACTGACTACTCGGATTGGCTATGTCGTTTTGTCCTGCATTCAATGAAACCCAACAAGAAAACAGGCATGTTGGCAGGAGTGGCGCAAGAAGATAGTCTAATGCATTTTCTGCGCCGTATGGATAATTTTATTCAAACGGATGCCACTAAAGTAATAGATGAGTTGTGCTCTCAAATAGAAATATCTACTGTTCAAAATGATGCCCTCCGCCTGAATACGGATGTGTTTATTAGTTATTCGCGTAGAGACAATATCGTAGCAGAGGCTCTATATAAAGCATTATCAGAACGCGGAGTTAATGTGTGGATGGATCGTCGTTCGCTTCTACCGGGCAGTGATTTCATGCGGGAAATACGACGGGCGATAACTACAACCAAACTCTTTATTCCTATTCTGAGCCATAATATTACTGCTGAACGTAACGATTCGCATACATATAGGTTAGAGTGGGATGTTGCTGCCACTCATGCTATTAGTCTCGGACGGGAATTTATTATCCCTATAGTGGAAGAGGGCTTTGATTTCTATAATGCGCAAATACCGGAGGCGTTACAAAGACATAATGCTGCTATGTATAACCCCGGCACTCTGGATCTAACATCGTTTGCTGGTACAGTCCAATCAATACTGAAGAACCATTAAACAAGCACCAAAATGGATAATAAACAAATATATAGTAGTGAGAATACCAATCCTTGGATCGGCTTGGATTCATATAAAGAAGGGCAGACACTGTATGGACGGAGTCGTGAAATACAAGATTTGTCCATGGCGGTGTTTTATAATCGCCATACTGTTGTTTATGGTCGTTCCGGTATCGGAAAATCCTCTTTGCTGCATGCCGGAATCTTCCCCGAAGCACGTCGGCGTGGCTGTTTGCCCATCAGTATCCGTTTTGATCATTCAGCACAAATGGGATATAGAGAGCAACTCATTCGCTCAATAGTTGATGCGGTGATAGCTAATGGTGGTGAGGTTAAAGACCTGTCAGGAAAAGACACGGAACCATCTTCGTTATGGGAATTTTTTCATTGCTCTCAATTAAAACGTGGTGAAGAAACCATTACGCCGCTTATCGTGATAGATCAATTTGAAGAAATCTTTACATTGGGGCGTAATCATATGCAAGTGAAGGATTTCTTTGAGGAGTTGGCTGATTTGCTGAATGATATCAAACCTGCTTATTTGCAAACGACATCAGAGCAGGTTGCCCAAAATTCATCAGGTAGCCTGTTTGACAACTTGAATATTCAAATTTCAGATGACCAGTATGAACAAGAGATGTCATTCCATTTGGTGTTTGTTCTAAGAGAAGATTATCTGAGCTATTTGGAACGATATTCTTTGCGTATCCCACCTCTTAAGCAAAATCGGTTCGGATTATTGCCGATTACCTATTGGCAGGCGATGGAGATTATCACAAAACCTCGTGAAGGACTAGTGACAAACGAAGTGGCGGATAGTATTATTCGTCATATAGTAACAGAAAATGATATTACGGACGAAACTCCTGTCGATTCTGCAATACTATCACTCTTTCTGAACCGGTTGTATGAGAAGAAAAACGATGCTTCTGCAATAACCAGACAATTAGTCAACGATTATGGTAATGCATTGTTGGAGGATTTCTATGCTGAAATAGTCAATCCGTTAGATAGGAGAACAATATATTATTTAGAGGATACTCTTATCAATTCTGACGGGCACCGGGAGAATGTCTCTTTGGAGAGTTTGTATAGGAACAATCATATCAAACGATCTGTAATAGAAATATTGGAGCATAATCATCTACTGCGAATTTTCAGTTATGGCGATGTACAACGTGTAGAGTTCGCACATGATGTGCTCTGCCCTATTATAATGCGTCGTCGGACTCAAAGACAATACGTGGAACGAACGCGGAGAACAAAACGCATAGGGTTAGGAGCTTTCTTTGGCTTATTATTACTCCTCTTTGGAGGAATGTATATTATTGCAGAACGTTTGGATCAAAAAGAGGCTTTGGCGCGCCAGCAGGAACAGCTTTCCGAAATGGAAGTGTCACTCATAGAAAAAGGAACCAAAAACATGCTGGACGAAAAAGATACATATGGGGCAATTCGATTATTGCTGAATTCAATGGGAAATGAGAAAGATCCATCTCCTTCCACGGCTCGTATGGAAAAAGTTCTGCGTCAAGCGGTTGATAGTTTGGCTATTTCTGATTCATATTGTGTCGCGAAGGTCCAATATAAAGCTACTATTTTGGACAAGGTGATCATTAGTCCTTCTAATAGATTAATCGCCATTGGTGGTAACACTAGCTCTGGTGTGGTGATTGATAGTTACACGGGGAGTATAGTTCAGACATTTTATAATCAAGCAGCCTCTGCACATACAGAACCACATGGCAAATTTGGTGTTTATAATGGCAGAATTGTTTATGAGAGAAAATTCACAATAAATAAAGAAAACAAATTAGTCATGGAGGATATACATCCTAGTGATACCCGATGCTTGATAAAAATCAATAACACAATCCTTGATTGTTATATAAAAGGAGCATTATATGACAATGATAATGGGAACACTCGGTTATGCTTACATGATTTTGACAAGACAATTAATACCGCTGCATATTCCCAAGATGGAAGCAAGATCGCTATAAATTTTAATGATGATAGTTATTGTGTATACGATGCTAATTCGGGGAAAGAATGTAATAGTAGCGATAGCCTTTTGGCTAAAAAAAGCATAGAGAAGGTTCAACAAAGAAATCTGTATCATGATATCAGGAGATATCATTCAAGAGCTCGTTCAAAGACAAGATTGCGCACATTCGATTTCTGGGAAAATTTTTGCATTCAAGGCGATAGAAGTGATAATATTAAAGCGAATTATAGTACTTCTGGTATTGCCCACCTTTATATTCCCTCCTTTGAGATAGACGAGAGGATGCGCAATATATTAGACTCATTAGGAGATGATCTTCCAAAGTTTATTGAAACTTATTCGCATAGTTATTATTACCAGAACGATACCATCGGTTCTCGTTTTTATTGGCCCCAGGCAGTCAGTCCTAAAGAAAATCGCATGGTGATATTAAATCCTATTGCAAATAATGCTAAGTCTGAATTGTATGGACTATATCCGCATAATGGAGCTGTTTTTTTCCATACAAAAATTCCTAATGAAGTCCACACTCTTCATTTCACCGAAGATGACCAGTATCTTGTAGTCAATGCAGGAGAGAATACACAAGAGGTGATCTATCTTCCTCCTTTGGAGACTCTATTGGATTCTTGCAAAAACATGTTCTTCGATTGGCAAATGACCAAAGAAGAACGTTATCAAACATATATTCACATGAATGATTAATATTATGAAAGAATTTAAATTCATATCATTAGCGGGAATATTACTTGGATTAAGTGCCATTTGCTTTGCTGTCGATAGACTATGGATACATTGGTCAGAATCACTATGGTTAGTGTTCTGTGCTCTCTGTGCTACAGCTGTATTCGTCTTTGCGTGTTTCCTTATGATACTTACTGAGCCGCGCTCTTGGGCTCAAATTGTAACGTGGGTTGGCATGGCATATACTGCGACTAACCTTTTGTTTGTTACCTTCCAATGGCCAGGAGGGATGTCTATGAGTTTATACGGAGCCATCGGTATAATAACTATCGGTGCCGCGATAGCGTATCTTATTCAAATGCCCCCACAGTTTCATGGAGTCCGGAAAGCACTTGGATTCTGGGTGATTGGTTTCCAACTGGTCTTTATCATTCTGTGGTATGTGCGGATGTATTATCTGAACTATGTTATTGACCAGTTTGAACCGGCTATTCCTTATGCAGAGTACTCCATACACTATATGCAGATTCGTGTATGGACTCGCAAATATTTTGTTATTGGAAATGGGCTGGCGATGTTATTACCATCTATTTACCTGTATATCGTAGCACGCAAACAATAATATGACCTCTACCTACGACATTTTTATATCATATCGCCGCGATGCGTTTGAGTCGGCGAATCTGTTTGTAACAAGGTTAAAAGCCTTGGGATACCGCGTGTTCTTCGACGTAGAAACGATGAATGCCGGTAAGTTCAATGAGCAGTTATTGGATGTAATCAGCAAATGCAAGGACTTTATTCTGGTACTTTCACCGAATGCATTAGACCGTTGCAACGAAGAAGGCGATTGGGTGCGCCGCGAGGTGATGTGCGCCATGGAGCACAAGAAGAATATTATTCCGATTATGCTATCGGGCTTTGTCTGGCCGATTGAGATGCCGGAAGGTATGGAGGAACTACCATTATATCAGGCGTTAACAGCTTCTTCCGTAGAGTATTTTGACCTTTCAATGCGTCGTTTGACCGAGCAGTATTTGAAAAGCAAGCCCAAGCATCTTGTTCTTTTAAAAAGAATGGGAGTCATTTTAGCTGCCATTCTCCTAATCTTTGGTCTGCTATTTGGTGTAGCACGTATCCTGTCAATCCCTCTCAGTAATCGAGTTGCAGCCGAGATGACTGATCATATTATACGCTTGGACTTATTAGGTGGGTACATGGATAATAGTTATGCGGACTGGAATGAATTCCTTAAAAAGATACAGACTATTAGAACGGAAAAACAGTTATCAGATTTGATTTCCAATATGTCTGGTAATATTGAGAACACACGCACGCTCATTCGAGAAACAGCGCCAAAGGATTCTTTGCCAAAGCAGTACTCTTTATTTGAGACGATGCTATTTGCAAGCA
>DFEE01000016.1 GCA_002368645.1 Bacteroidales bacterium UBA3810 | reverse complement strand
GGCTTAACGTGAAGAAACTCAATCACGAAATACAAACGGCCGTCCATCCGGATACACACGCCGTTCTTAATGTCTTGGGAGTTAATCATAAAATATTTATTTTTTTGCTGCAAAAGTATAAAAAAATTTGCATATGAGCAAAAAAAAATGTAATTTTGCGTAAAAATAGATACTATGGCAGACATTTGGAGCTCTATTAGCAATTATTTCGGCACTTTCGATTTCTGGCAAGTGCTTTCAGCTACCTTCTTCTTGATAGCTATTGTTGACCCCATCGGCAATATGCCCGTTACCATTAATATGGAGCAGAAGGGATTAAAGGTCAAACCCATGCTCGTCGTCGGCGTTTCAGCGATTATACTCCTGTGTTTTTTGTTCTTAGGGCAGTTAATGCTGAAAATCTTCGGCATCAGAATTGAGTATTTCGCGTGCGCCGGAGGGTTCATCATCTTCTTAATGGCGTTAGAGATGATCTTGGATATGGTTTTCTTCAAAGCAGATGTTGAGGACAAGAACGGCGGGAATATCGTCCCGTTAGCATTCCCGATGTACGCAGGGCCCGGCGCTTTCACGGCTTTGCTCTCCATGACCGGTGACTACGGCATGATTAATCTCGCAGCGGCCGTTCTGGTCTGCATGGTTATCCTATGGGCGGTTTTGGTCGGCACGCACTGGCTCATGAACCATATGGGGAAAAATGCACTCTACGTATGCCGTAAGTTCTTTGGAGTCATTGTATTAGGCATTGCCGTGCAGCTGATGTTCGGCAATCTGATGAAGGTCCTCGCCGAGATACTCTAAGATGCCGACTAATATGATTACCGCCCGGCAAATACGGCAAGAGGCTTTGGCGGTCGGGTTTGATGACTGCGGCGTTGCTAAAGCCGAGCGCTTAGAGCAGGATTCCCTCTTCATGGAGCACTGGCTCCAATTAGAGACCTACGGCAAGCATGATTACCTGACACGCAATCGCGAGTTGAGGTACGACATCACCAAACTCGTCCCCGGCGCACAAACGGTAGTGGTCTGCTTGTTGCGGTACGATAAAAGCGGCAGAGACTATCACCGCAAGGTCAAGTCCATGCTCTATCAATTAAAGGCGCAATTAGGTCAACGGTGCGACTACGCCGAGGTGCAGCATGTTTTTTGCGACTCCGCACCCGTCTTGGAACGACGCTGGGCAGTGAAAGCACAATTGGGCTTTATCGGGCGAAACCACCAATTTATATCGCCTGCCTTAGGCTCATTCGTACACATAGGCGAACTGGTTCTCAATAACCCCGTATCGCCCGGTGCTCAAACGAGCGCGGTCCCTGCAGCGGGGTGCCAAGATTGCCGGAAGTGTATCGACGCTTGCCCCGCTCACGCCTTGGGACAAAGTACTTGGGATATCCGGCAGTGCATCGCCTATCAAACCAATTATTGTATTCGTTGCCAAACAGAATGTCCTTATAATACTAACTGCTTTTGACTTTAGCGGTTGTTAAATGTTTTTTATGTTTATGTCCTTTAGTGTTTGCAACCTCATAGAGGTATATATTTGGATGGTTGTGGGGCTTGGATGCTTGCATTCGAAGGCACATAACCAGCCGAATATAACTAGTCCGAAGGACTGCAAACAGTAAAGGGGTTTTATAGGTTTTTTTATTCGACTTTCGACTAATAATAAATATATGAAAAACTGGAATGAATTGCGTATTGCCCTGGCATCAGATCACGCAGGGTATAACCTCAAATTAGAGGTCATTAAACATTTAGAGTCCAAGGGGGTAACCCTGCACGACTTCGGGTGCTTCAGCACCGAATCGTGCGACTATCCCGATTTCGCCCACCCGATGGCTGCTGCCGTTGAGCAAGGCGAGTACGATTACGGCATCACCATTTGCTCTACCGGAAACGGCATCTGCATGACCGCCAATAAGCATCAGGGTATTCGTGCTGCTTTATGTTGGGATGTACGGATTGCCCAACTCGCCCGGCAACACAACAACGCCAATGTGCTCGGACTACCCGCTAATTTTATCTCTCAAGACCTCGCGCTACAAATGGTGGACACGTTCTTCACTACGGATTTTGAGGGTGGGCGCCATGAGCGTCGCGTTAATAAGATTCCGCTTCAATAGTGTTGCCGCTATTTGTCAGTATAGAACCCTCTGCACGGTGTTCGCTTCACTGCCCGCAGTGCCCTGTGGGGAGAGGGGATTACGCTTCTGAAACTCCTTTCATGACCGAGGAGCTTTATACCCGTATCCTGAATCAACTGCCTTGGTCGGTGAGGCTTGTTCAACTGTATTTTCAAGGGGAGCCTCTACTCAATCCTGCCTTGCCGCATTTTATCCGGCGTGCCACGGAGAAGGGACTGCACACTACCCTCTCCACCAATGCCCAAGTGCTCACTTCCCCGATGGCAGAAGCACTGATCAAAGCCGGCCTTGGCCGTATCATTGTGTCCATGGACGGCTTGAGCCAGGCTTCGTATGAGCAGTATCGCGTAGGAGGCAGTGTCGATAAGGTCAAGGCGGGGTTGGCAGCACTACGCGATGCCAAAGAGCGGCTACATGGCAAAACACATATCGAGTTGCAATGCCTGTACTTACGTTCCAACGAGAATGAGTGGGAGCTATTGCGCCGGCAGTACCGCGTATTAGGTGCAGACTCACTGACCTTCAAAACGGCACAATTCTATGATTACGAGCATGGCAACGTACTTATGCCCGACGAAGCGCACGCCCGCTATCGGCTTGCCGGAAATGGCCTCTACGTCCCCAAACACAAGCCTCCCCGCTTCTGCCGCCGTGCCTTAACCGGCTGCGTCATAACCACCAATGGCGATGTACTACCCTGCTGTTATGACAAGAGTCATCAATATATATTAGGCAATCTCAAGCAAGAAAGTTTCCGAGCCATCTGGCACGGCGAAAAGCGCAAAGCCTTTCTCAACACCCTCTGGCAAGGCCCCCCCTTCCCCATGTGCATAAACTGCGCCGGCTGAGAATCGCTTTCGACTTTCGACTAAATAAGCAACGGTCATCGAACGCTCATCGAACGCTCATCGAACGATCGTTAGCTCCGCAGCGTCGCCGACACTGCCGCCACGGCAGCGGTCTCCCGGTATCCCGGTAACCCGGTATCCCGGAAAACACCTCCCTCCCCTTCAGGGGAGGGTCGGGGAGGGGCTTCGCTCTCCCGCCCTCCCCGCTGCACAGACGCCGGGACTGCCGTCACGGCAGCTGCACAGACGACCGACACCGGCGTCACGCCGGCTTTCGACTAACAGATATTTAGGCAAAAGAAGGAATAAATACTAAAAAAAACAAAGTTTTTTTGCATAAGTCCTTTCTTTTTGTTATTTTTGCAGGCTAAATGTATATTACGCGTAAAATCGCCCGTATGAAGAGGGTTATATATCCCGTATGAAGAGGTTTATATATATAGTGGCTGTTGTATTGGTGAGTCTGCTGATTGTGGCAGGCTTAGGCATGGCATTGCTTTTAGACAGCGATGTGCAAACAGCCGCCGTGCGGGTCGTGACAGAGGAGTTGTCACGCGCATTAGGTACTCATGCTAAAATCGGCACCGTTAATTACAAATTCCCGATGCGGTTATCCCTCGATACTGTTTATCTTGAAGATCAACAAGGCGACACGCTGCTATATATTGAAGAGGCTTACGCCCACTTACGACCTCGTGCTTTGCGAAAGGGTAAGGTTGAGTTTAGGCAAGTTCGATTACGCAATGCTTATCTCAACGCCTACACGCTTCCCGATAGCACGAAGAACTATGATTTTCTGCTCCGCGCTTTTGCCACACAGCAAGACACTGCGCAGCAAACACCCACGAACCTCATTTTTGGTGCTCAACAAATTGATATAGAAAATATTCGAGTACGGTATGACGAGTGGCAAGGTCAGTTAGCGACAATGGAGGTGGCAGTCAATGTGCTCAGCAAAGAAGCTGCCGATATCCGGTTGCAGCGCCTGATGGGGCAGGTCAGCAAGGGGGGCAAGACTATGCTGATAGAAGATATGCGGGTCGCCATGCAGCTCAATGACAGTATTGCTTATTTTCCTACCCTCTATGCCCGCATGCCGGACAGTAAATTTGATCTGTCGGGACTACGATTCAGCAAGGCCGATACGGTCTTCCATATGCACATTAACGAGGCTCGTTTATCACCCAAGGATATCGGACTTTTTGTGCCGGTCCTTAGTAAGATAGACTATCCCATTGAGGTACAAGGCGATTTGAGCGGCAAGGGTGATAGTGTGAGTCTTATGGACTTTCAAGTACACTATAACTCCACCTCGGTGTTGAAAGGCAATATCACCGCTGCACACCTCAACCATAAGCACCAAGCAACGATACATGCCAATCTGCAAGACCTTTTTATCAATGCACGCATTGCTCAAGATTTCTTCAGCGACATGGAGGACAAGCCAATCCGTCTTCCTGAGATAGTTCACCGTTTAGGCAACTTGCACTACAAGGGATTGTTGAGCGGCAAACTGATTGATATGAAGTTGCAAGGTGCTTTCAGAACAGCACTCGGTACCGTCAGCACAGATGGACGGCTAATGACTGACACAATAGACAAGTCATTAGCCTTTACCGGCAAGATTGGGACTAAGAAGTTCCATTTAGGGCGTCTGACAGGTAATAGCGATTTGGGCACAGTCAAACTAACCATAGAGGGCAATGCACGCATAGACCGTGTCGGCGTTCAAGACGGCAAGGCGGGTCTCCAAATAAGCGAGATAACCTATAAAGGTTACACCTATCGCAATATCACTTTGGCAGGGCAGTTCAAGAACTATATATTAGATGCCGTCGGTTATGTCCGAGACGAGAATGTACGACTTATTCTCAATGGCCTTTTCGATTTCGACAAAGAGGTGCCGGAGGTAGATGTGAATATGGTTTTAGAGCGTCTTCATATGCAGCCGCTCAACCTCTCCGACAAGTATCACGACAGCGATATCCGAGGCCAGTTATCGGCGCATGTCGTGGGTAAGAGACTTAATGACATGATAGGCTTTGTGAGGATGAATGACCTCTTCTTCCGTAACGGTAGAGACTCCGTCAAGATGGAGGAGTTAGAGCTGACGATGGCGAATGAGAATGGGCGCAAAATGCTCAAGATGACCGGTGATTATGCTGCGTTCTGCCTAAAAGGGCAGTACGACTACAGCACCTTGCTAACGACTTTAGAGAAAGGCGCTATGATGTACCTGCCGGAGATATTTACAGAAGAAGAGCGGGCACGGGTTCATGCCATTGACAGCCGCAATGATGTAGATTTCTACTTATACGGCAGACAGATACATGAGTTGCAGCGGGCATTGGCTCTGAATTTCTTTATCTCTGATTATCCGGTTATCAAGGGGTACATGCACGAGAGTCAAAAGCTATTGGGCATACAGGCTTATGTGCCTTATGTCAGACTAAGGCAAGGTGATGCCCGAGATATCACGCTATCTGTCCATAATAATGACGACCGAGGCCATATGGCACTACAAGCCGGTTGGTACGACAGCCAATACACCTTGCAGACCACCTTCCGCAATAACGAAGTGGCAGTGGACTTGGTGGCTTTAGACTCCGCAAAGATGGAGCTCAGCCATGTACAAGCCAATGGTGTCTTCTCACGGTACAAGGGACTTCCGGTCGTTGATATACAGACACAGCCGGGTTTTGTCAATATAGCCGACTCGACCTTCTTTATCTCAAATAGTAATATCAGTTATGTTGCCGCTGATACGGTGATACGGATTAACGATTTCCGCTTCGGGTCAGCGTCCCAGTTCCTCAATGTGGATGGTGTTGCGTCACCGCGCGAAAATGACTCACTCCATATTGAGCTTAATGAGATACAGGTCAATCGGCTGTTGAAGTTCATTTTAGCTGAAGGAACTCTGACGGCAGGCGGCTGGCTAAGCGGAGAAGCAACGATTCACCATGTACTGAACAAGCCTCAGTTTAATGTGAATGTGACTTTAGACTCCGCTGAACTTAACGAGACATATATCGGTGACGCTGTGGCAAAAGTCTATTTAGAGGATAGTACCAAGCATCTCATCATTGACGCCGATGTAGTGGAAGCCGGACGGCATGTCGCCCATGTGGACGGACGTGTTCCGGGTGACGGTAAATGGGATTTGGTGATTGAGCCGGATAGTTTTAACTTGGGTTTTATCGGTCATTGGACGGATGGTTTTCTCTCTAATATCGGCGGTCGAGGTGACGGTATAGTGCACGTATTCGGAGAAGGTGGCAACACCTATGTATTGATAGCTGTTAAACCGCGCGAAGCGCAATTAACCATCCCGTTCACAGGGTGCACGTATCACTTCAATGACTCGGTTTATATGGACTCAACGCGCATCATCTTCAAAGACATGCATCTATGGGACGATGAGGGCAACCCTGTTCATTTAGATGCAGAGATACGTCATAACCATTTCCAAGACTTCAATTTTGACATTGATGTTCGTCCCGAACGTGCGTTGGTTGTTGATTTGCCCATGGCTCCCGGTGAACTGCTGCAAGGCAAGGTATATGCCAATGGTCGATGCCAAGTGACGGGGCGCGGTACGGACATCTTCCTGAAGGCCGACGCAACGACGGTCGGCAATTCGCAGTTCAGGATGTCCTTTGGTGGTGCGAGCAATGCGGCTAATAATGATTTTATCACCTTTGTCAACCATAATGCCATAGCTCCGATGAATGAAGAGAAGGCTCGGCTACGGGCGGAGGAAGACCGGTCTTTTCTCAATGAGAAACGTATAGAGCGCAATGGTGACCCGTCCCATTTCCATATGCAATTGGACCTCAATGTGACGCCGGAGGCTGAGATACAGTTGGTACTCAATGAGCAAACAGGCGATATGCTAAAAGGGCGTGGTGACGGCGGTTTAAGGCTCACATTTGATGCATTAACAGGCGACTTGAAGCTGATGGGTAATTATGAACTTATCAATGGTAAGCTTGGTTTCACCTTAGGCAATTTAGTTCGTCGGGAGTTCACGATGGCAGAGGGAAGTCGCGTTGTATGGGTCAAGGATGCAGCCAATCCGGAATTAAATGTCACAGCGACCTATCGTGTGACTGCTTCGCTCAAAGACCTCTTCGGTTCAGAGATCAATAATTTAGCGACAACAAGAACGTCGGTGCCTGTTGATTGCAATATCTACCTGACGGGACCGATAACCAATCCGACTATTCGGTTCGGGATAGAGTTGCCAAACTCAGAAAGCCTTGTTCGTCAACAAGTGCAGTCAATTATCAACACGGACGAAATGCTGATGCGGCAAATGGTTTACCTACTTGTGTTCGGGCGTTTCTTCACGCCTGAATATTTAGCAACGACGACCGACGGGATGTCCAGTCTGAACGCGACTTACTCGTTCTTAAGTTCAACCCTAACAAGTCAAATCAACAACTGGATAGGCAAGATAACTAACTCTGCTATATTCTCGGTGGGCGTAGCTATTCGCTCTGAGGGTTACGGGGCAACGGATAGTCAAGAGTACGAGGCAAATTTCCAAGTACAACCGGTCAACCGATTACTGATAAACGGCAATATCGGTTATCGGTATAACGACATCACGAACAGACCTGTGTTCGGAGATTTGGATATTGAGTACATGATAACGCCCAATGGTAAGTTCCGCGTGAAGGCTTACACGCACACGGTTGACAAGTACTCCCTTCGCAGTGCAAATACACAACAAGGTGTGGGCTTTGTGTTCAAGCACGATTTTAACTGGAAGAAGGATAAGGAGTAGATGGGTCGGTCAAGATTCAGGTAACTAAAAGGAGGGAGCGGTGCTCCCTCCTTTTATTTTGAACCGCAGAGGCTGCGGTTCCGGCGTCTGTGTAGCCGCATTTTTTATTTCAGTTTCTTGTAGCCATATTGTGCGCGGCAACCAAGTTCTTCCTCAATGCGGATGAGTTGGTTGTACTTCGCCATACGGTCGGTACGAGAGAGTGAACCGGTCTTGATTTGTCCGGAGTTGGTAGCAACAGCGATGTCAGCGATAGTAGTATCCTCTGTTTCACCGGAACGGTGTGAAGTAACGGTTGTGTAACCATGACGGTGCGCCATCTCGATAGCGTCAAGCGTCTCGGTGAGAGAACCGATTTGGTTAACCTTAATAAGGATAGAGTTAGCAGCTCCCATCTTGATACCTTTCTCAAGGAACTTCACGTTGGTCACAAAGAGGTCGTCACCTACGAGTTGGCAGCGGTCACCAATACGCTCGGTGAGTTTAACCCAGTTGTCCCAGTCGTTCTCATCCAAGCCGTCCTCGATGGAGTCGATAGGATATTTGGAGATGAGTTGCTCGAGGTAATCAATTTGCTCAGCAGCGGTGAGTTTTTTGCCATTAGGATCTTTCTTCTTACCATCCTTGAGTTGGCGATAGTCGTAGAACCATTCACCATTTTCGCAAGTAGCGAACTCAGAAGCGGCGCAGTCCATCGCGATTTTCACGTCCTTCCCGGGTTCGTAACCGGCATCACGGATAGCTTGGCAGATAGACTCGAGTGCATCTTCGATACCGTCCAGTGCGGGAGCGAAACCACCTTCGTCACCAACGGCGGTAGAGAGTCCGCGTTTCTTCAAGAGTTTAGCGAGGTTATGGAATACCTCAGCACCCATACGGATAGCTTCACGCTCGCAGCAAGCGCCAACGGGGCGAATCATGAACTCTTGGAAGGCGATAGGAGCGTCAGAGTGAGCACCGCCATTGATGATATTCATCATGGGCACGGGGAGTACATAAGCGTTAGCACCACCGATATAGCGATAGAGAGGGATATCAAGATAATTAGCAGCAGCGTGTGCAGCAGCGAGAGAAACACCGAGGATAGCGTTAGCACCGAGGTTAGACTTGGTAGCAGTGCCATCAAGTTCCAACATCTTCATATCAATACCGCGTTGGTCAAGAACAGACATACCGATGATAGCGGGTGCAATCTTCTCGTTGACATTAGCAACGGCTTTCAAGGTACCTTTACCGAGGTAGCGGGCTTTGTCGCCATCACGGAGTTCAAGTGCCTCATTTTCGCCAGTAGAAGCGCCGGAGGGAACAGAAGCACGACCAATGATACCGGACTCGAGGGTGATTTCAACCTCAACTGTAGGATTGCCACGAGAATCCAAAATCTCGCGACCATGAACTTTTTCAATAATCATAATGTTGTGAATTTAAGTTGGTTAATTGTATATTTTTGTTAATAAACGGCTTAGCAGAATAGAGTATTTCTCCGTCAATAGGGAGCGTAGCATTGAGTGCCCGCTGTGCATCAATTTCTGTTTGTGCGTGCTTATAGGCAGCAATACCTATATATAATTGGCATGGATAGGGTTCAATTTCCCTCGCCCACCAAGTCACCAGCGTGTCATAAGGCGCTACCCTATTGCCAATTTCCCAATAGAGTTGCGGTACGACATAGTCAATCCATCCTTCATGTACCCACTTCAAGACATCGGCGTAGAGGTCATTATAATTGGAAAGCGTGCGACCGTCGGAGCGATA
>DFEE01000013.1 GCA_002368645.1 Bacteroidales bacterium UBA3810 | reverse complement strand
TTTGGTTCTTTTTCTTTCTTTCTTGCTCATTTTGAGCGATTGATGGCTCATTTTGAGCGTTTCGTGGCTCATTTTGAGCGTTTCGTGGCTCATTTTGAGCGATTACAAAAACCTTCTTTTGACCGTTTTCTTCGATAAGGATAAGACCCTTATTGACAAGGCAATACACAGTACGCCGGAGAGTCTCACGACTGCTGAAACAAGCCAACCGGGACAGCGCAGCATAACTGCCTTCCCACATGCCGTCTTTGCTCACATAGCGCAGCGCAGAAAGTACAGCCTCTTCACCATGCGAGAGACCATACTTCTGCATCTCACTACGACTTAATATTAACACACTCTCTTTCATTTTGGAATTTAGCGGCAGCTTGCGCTGCATTTTTGACTTGTATCTCCAAAGCCGATGGGCTTTAAATACGCCACGGAGCTACTAAGAATAGCGGTTGTTTCCGCGAATGTTTTTTATGTTTATGTCCTTTAATGTTTGCAACCTCATAGAGGTATATATTTGGATGGTTGTGGGGCTTGGATGCTTGCATTCTAAGGCACACAAACAGCCGAATATACATAGTCCGAAGGACTGCAAACAGTAAAGGGGTTTTATAGGTTTTTGTTATTTTTTATTCGACTTTCCGCTGCACAGCCGACCGGGACTGCCGCCACGGCAGCAAAGGCTCACCGAACGCTCACCGAACGCTCACCGAACGATCAATCCTTTTCGCAACTCCAATCAGTAGGAGCATCTACACGCCATGCGTCGCATTTCTCCGCCAAGTCCGGCAGCGTCCCATCTACTATCGGACAATAGAGCTCAAAACGGAAAAAACAATTCTCACACGTCTCCATAACTTGCGACTTTTGATTATCTGCTGAACAGCCGACCGACACCGGCGTCACGCCGGTTTGAGAATTTCATCGATAAATAGTTGTGCCTCACCTTTATAGTCAGCAGGCAATTCCCGCAACGTCATCCGCAACTCCTTCGTCAGTTCCATGCCCGGATGGGCTGCCTTAATGATACCTATTTCGCTATTGATCGTCCTCCGTAACTGAGCAACACGCTTGCTTAGTTCTACCCACTCCGTGTAGTGTTCGCGCAAGCCCGTGCCGCACTCCTTGTCATAACTGAGGTACTTGTTCAGGTTCTCGTTGTCTTGGTAAAACGGCACCTCGGCGTAGTAGAAGAGTATCTCTCCGCCTAACTCCTTGATAACGCTCCCTGTCGGCACATCCACTTGCTCTGACACAAAGGACATGATTTCAGAACGCAACTGCTTGGTGTACTCCGATAGCTCGGACGCATAACTCTCTGCATGCTGTAACGCACGCAGTTTCAACACTAATTCTTGGTGAGCCATAATACTTGCTCCCATACTCATTGAACTGGTTTCCATAATACGTAATTAATTTTATTGGTTATTTCTTTAGGTTTCTTTTATGCAACTTTACAAGTGCGGCACGCAAATGCGCTCCTTTGACCGGGTCACGCCACGCCGCCTTCAGCGCTGCAACGAGCTTCTTCCGTTGTTCCGCATTGTGCATATTCTCATAGGCTGGAATGCAGCGCAGATTTTCCGCACGGTTGTCATCACGCACACCGTTGATATGGTCCACCTGATAACCTTCTTTCAGTACTCCGCACACATCCGGAAAAGCCATTGCCACCAAACGGTGAACATAGAAATGGAATAGATAAGATTTAGAATTAATTAAACGACCTACTGTTATATGTTGATAATAACTTTCCGAATTTGGACGATATTTTAAATAAAACGGGCTATTTGCTGAATGAGACTTCAACTCAAGCGTGCGCTTTCGATAAGCGTCATAATAGAACACGCGACCTTTGTTCGTCGGTTGGAAGACAAACGTAAATTCACGCGGCACGCCGTCGATCACCTTTGTCTTGCTGACTTCGATAAACCGCATCTCTTCATTCGCACTGCATAACACACTTTCTTTCTTCATAATTCCTATAGATTTTGACTTCCTGCTGCACAGCCGACAGGGACTGCAGCCACTGCAGCTTTTGACTTTCGACTTTTGACTTTTGACTATTAATCAATTGACGCTGCAAAATTACGAAAAACTTTCCGAAATAAATTCCCCTTTTGGGGAAGGAATTACCAAAAGATTTGTTATCGTGCGCGCGCGAGACCAGCATTTTCCCCTTTTGACTTTAGCGGTTGTTAAATGTTTTTTATGTTTATGTCCTTTAGTGTTTGCAACCTCATAGAGGTGTATATTTGGATGTTTGTGGGGCTTGGATGCTTGCATTCTAAGGCACACAAACAGCCGAATATAACTAGTCCGAAGGACTGCAAACAGTAAAGGGGTTTTATAGGTTTTTTTATTCGACTATCCGCTGCACAGCCGCTACGGCTACTGCCCATGCTGTCACCGGCGACGCGCCGGCCGCCACGGCAGCGGCTATCGACGAATGTAACGGTAATAGGTATGCTCTTCAATATGGAGCATATTACTTACTTTATGCTTAAGACCCTTTTCGCCGCGTTTGATTAACTCGTTACTGACCATTTTCGTGACCTCACGAACAAGGACATGCACGTCCAATTCTTGACAGCTGCTCTTCTCATTGAGCAACTCCGGCATGATTACCTCCTTGAAGTAATCTACCATCTTTCCTTCTAACTTATTCATATCTTATCTTTTATTACGGCTCCGCCGTGTTAACACGCAGTTACCGACAGCCGTAGGCTTGCTAACATGAAATTACCAACAGCCAAAGGTTTAGCATTTTTTATGTTTATGTCCTTTGGTGTTTGCAACCTCATAGAGGTGTATATTTGGATGTTTGTGGGGCTTGGATGCTTGCATTCTAAGGCACACAAACAGCCGAATATAACTAGTCCGCAGGACTGCAAACACTAAAGGGGTTTTATAGGTTTTTGTTATCGTGAAGAAACTCAATCACGAAATACAAACGGCCGTCCATCCGGATACACACGCCGTTCTTAATGTCTTGGGAGTTAATCATAAAATATTTATTTTTTCTTCACAAAAAGCAGAATTATTTGCGTATATCAAAAAATAGTTATATTTTTGCAGGCGAATTAGTCATTTAGGGTACTATGAATAGAATAACAAAGATTATTACATCGTTTCTTTTGTTGGGTATAAGCATTAGCAATTATGCTCAATTGCCGGATATCACCCTGCCGGATATATATGGGCAGCAAGTACAAGTAGGTACTTTGCCCAAACAAGGTCATCCCGTCATTTTGTCCTTCTTCGCAACCTGGTGCAAACCCTGTATGCGGGAGTTAAGTGCAATCAGTCAGGAATATGCCGATTGGCAAGAAACGACGGGAGTCGAAGTGGTTATCGTCTCGGTTGATGAAGGACAAAATCTAATGAAAGTCAAGCCTTTGATTGAAGGCAATAACTGGCCGTTCAAGACGCTTCTTGACACCGGCGGACTGCTCAAACAAGCCATGCATGTACAGAACATCCCGCATGTGTATGTGCTGAACAAAGAGGGGCAGATAGTATATAACCATGTCGGCTATATTGATGGCGACGAGGAAAACCTGATTAAATGCTTGCGCTAATCGGCATACTGCTATCCGCCCTTATTTTCACGGGTGAAGTGGAGCACGAGAGCCTGTTTTCGACGGCTCCCAAATTACCCTCCTCTCCCGCATGGGCTAAGATGGACCACTTCTCGAACAGCTATGCCACATTGGGCTTGAGGACAAGTTTTGACAAGCCCAATCCCATTGGTTATAGAGGCATGGATGCGGCTCTTCGGTTAGAGTTTACCCGCTGGCCGCTATTGGGTTATGATGCGGGGTTTGGGGGCTATGGTCCGGGGCATATCCACGTTGGCTTCGATTTCAAATGGGGGGACGTGACAGTAGGCGATTTTTATGAGCAGTTCGGTAGCGGCTTGATACTCCGTCTATATGAAGAAAGGACGTTGGGTATTGATAATGCGTTGCGTGGGCTGAAAGTGCATGCACGGCCGTATAAGGGTATTGATGTGACGGTCTTAGGCGGCAAGCAACGGCGCTATTGGTCGCAGTATGCCGATGGGGCTTTTGGCTTCAACTACAGCCGCGATGCGGTCGTGGGGGCTGATATCAATATCGATGTGGCGGAATGGTCAGACTATTTGCAACAAATCAATGCTCACATCACTTTCAGCGCATCATGGGTGAGCAAGTACGAGAAGCGCGACTCGTTGGTGACCGTCAAAGACGGGGGGCTGTATAAGTATGTTGAGCCGCGCTGGGTGGGCGCCGTGGAAGGACGTTTCGGTTTTCAGATGCAGAACTGGGACCTTCGTGCCGAATATGCGTATAAATCGAATGACCCGAGCGTCAACAATCACTATAGTTATGCTCCCGGTTATGCAGGACTACTGTCTCTTTCGTACTCGCGGATGGGTTTTTCGTTCATCATACAGGCAAAGCGCACCTCGAATATGTATTTCCGTTCGGAACGTTCCCGCACGGACTTAGCGGGTCATCTCAACCACCTACCGGCATTCACCTCACGGCATACCTACGAATTGGCGACCCTCTATCCCTACAACACGCAGATATTGGGAGAAATGGGTTTTCAGGGTGAGCTACGCTACACGGCACCGCGTAAGAGTAAGGTTGGTGGTCAGTACGGAACAACCTTTGTGGTGTCTGCAGCTCACTTAAGAGGTTTGCATCGCGAAGGGGAGTATTACACCGAAGTGTGCTTGGAGTTCAATAAGCAACTGACCAAGCAGTGGTATATCGCCGCACTGCTGATGTATCAAGGTGCCAATTTGGATGTTATACAAGGTCATGGCGGCATGATGCGCGGCGGGTTAGGAGTCTTTGAAGCTAAATGGAGAATCAATAGCAATTTTCAACTACGCGGCGAAGTGCAATACTTCTACTCGCCTAATTACGATGGGCAGTGGTTTGCTACGCTATGGGAGTTATCGCTCTACAAGCACTGGATGATATTCGGGCAGTACAGTTACAATATCGGTTATGCTCCGGAAGCGACACACGACCATTGCTGCAACGCAGGCTTCTCGTGGACGCATAAGGCACATCGGTTAACGGCAGCCTATTTGCGGACGAATGACGGGTATGTGTGCGTAGGCGGTGTCTGCAGGTATGTACCCGCGCAGGAAGGTGTCAATATCCGGTACACATATACATGGTGAAAAGATGAAAAGTAAATTAACGATTATAGGATTATTGGTGTGCGTGCTGGCGGGTTGCGAAGTGATACCGCCGGAAGAGCGATTAGTGCCGGTAGCGGGCGGGAATAGCCGTCCTGCGCTGTTGGTGGAGTTTACGGGCATCAACTGTGTCAACTGCCCCCAGGCAGAAGCTACCGCGACACAAATAGAAGAGAGCATGGAGCATGGGGCAGTTGTCGTCGTAGCCATGCACCCCGCCGCCAATCCTTTTACCAAAGCGGCAGCGCCATATGACTATACCTGCGAGGAAGCGGATGCCTACTACCGCTACTGCGGCGGTGACGCGCAAACACCCTTCCCGGCAGGGAGTATCAATCTGAAAGCCCAAGCAAACGGGACCTTCTTTATTGATTACATGCAGTGGGCAAAGACCTTATCGATGATACAAGCTTTGCCTCGTCTCCGAACGACACACGAACAACTGAACGACGAGATAGCCGTTCATATCCACTCGCTATCGCAAGCACAAGATACGGTCAATCTGATTACTTGGCTGGTGGAAGATTCGGTACAAGGGCCGCAACGGTTAGAAGACGGTTCGCTTTCCACGCAATACTACCACAGGCACATGCTCCGGCAAGCCCTTTCCCCCGTTTGGGGAGATACAATAACGCTTGAGCCGTATGAGGTAAAAAAGGTTACCTACACACTCCCCCGCTCCAAGAGGACACACTATAGTGTGGTCTCAGCCCTATGGCAGCATAAAGAAATCGTTTACGCATATCAAACAACTATACAATGAACATTCTATTAGCACTACTATTTTTTGCGCTGAGCACACCGGAGGTCGAAAAGGAACTTGTCTCCGGCGACACCGTTTATGTAGATGAAGCGCCGATTGATTTTATCACGCAACAGCCTACTATGGAGTTACGGGGATTTATCACGAGTGACGTACCGCTGATTGAGGTTGATGTGACCCGCGTATCAAGCGGTTTGAGCGACCAACTATGTATCGGTTCGTGCGTGAACGGCAATGGCGGGGAAGCGCAGCATTTTGAGTTTCGGGTAAATGCGGAACAGCAATACGATTGGTACGCCCATTTCATGCCGATGACCGCCGGCGAGTACACTATTACCTATACCTTTACGGCAGGAGAGGAGATTTTTACAGTAACGGCAGTCTATCGCTATACATCGACCGGCATAGAGAAGACGCATTACGAGGCAGTTCCCCAAGCCCGTAAGATTGTCCGCGACGGGCAGGTATTGATTGAGACCAAAGAACACCGTTATACATTATTAGGATTATGAAGAAATTACTTTATTTATGCTTTGCAGCCGTCGTTTTAGCAGCTTGCAATGCCAATACACCTGCCGAAAAGGAACCAACCGAGGCAGAACTGGATTCTATTGAGTTTGCCAAGGAAAAGACGCAGTCCTCCTTTCCGCGTCAGCACCTGATTGAGCACTTCACGGGCGAAGCCTGCGGCTACTGCCCTTACGGGATGAGTTGCATCGTTGAAGGTATTGCCAAGCACGGCAATAACTTTATCTGGGTCTCCCATCACGAAGGTTATATGCCGGACGAGTACACCGTTGCCGGGAGTGATTCGGTGCGCAGTTTAAACCAAGTAATGGGCGCCCCAGCTATGGTGCTCAACCGCGTACCGCGCACCATTGACGGGCAAACAAGTCTTTCTTTTCACCCGATGGACTTTCCCTCGCTCATCATGAACGATAGTGAAACAAGTCAAGTCAGTGTACATGTTAAATCAGCCTATAATAGTGTCACACGAGAACTTAGTCTTCGTGTCCGCGGTACGGTATTGGATGTTCAAACGCAGTCTTTATACCTCACGGTATTGATTAAGGAGAACGGTCTCGTCGGACCGCAAGCAGACTATAACGGCACATGGAGTGGCTGGCAGGAGTTCACGCATACACGCGTAGTGCGGGTTATCCTAACAGAACCGACGGGCGATGTTGTCGCAGTTAACGAGCAAGTGTATGAAAAGGAGTTTCGCTACACCCTTCCGGAACGATGGAACGCAGAGCACTGCGTAGCCGTAGCGTATGTGACGGATGTAACCTTAAGCCCCGTCATCAACGCAGTACAAACCCCGATCATAGCGGGAACAACAGGCGGTGAAGAGATTACCCCTGAAGGTGTTACGAGGGTACCGGTTGCCGCTGATTATCCCGAAACAAAAACACCGCTTACAGATATTGTCATGACGCAATGCAAGTTTGAGCGAGCAAAGGATAACAACAAAATTCTGGTAGCAGAATTTCGTAACCCCTCGCTGATACGTAATGTCAACGGCATCAAATGCACCCCTGTTATCCAAGTGCTTTTTATAACAGGCGCAACTACACCTCAAGCCGGAACCTATGTGTTGGCAACAACCCTTGAGGACGGTACTGCCATTGCCGGCACGCGCGATGATGTAAATATTAACATCTACGGTTCAATGTACTACATGGTTTCGACGGTGGGTGAGTCCGTTCAGCGGTACTGGCTGCTACATGAAGGGCAAGTGGTCGTCGGGGCAGACGGCTCTATAACCATTGAGGCAACGACGCTAAATAACTCTCCCGTTCACATCACATACACCCCTCAAGCAGAATGATACACTATCTAACAGAAGGCGTTGATATGCCTAACCTTGATCAGCAACGCATCATGCGGTGGCTGACCAAAGTCGTAGCAGGATACGGATTTGATTTGGGAGATATTACCTATATCTTCTGCTCGGACGAACGGATATTAGCTGTCAATAAGCAATTCCTCAAGCACGACTATTACACCGATGTCATTACTTTTGACTACTCCACCCGTGGTAAAGTGAGTGGTGACATCTATATCTCATTAGATACCGTAAGAAGCAACGCCGAAGAGTTCGGGCAGGATTATGAGCTGGAGTTACACCGGATATTGGTACACGGTGTGTTGCATTTGACAGGTCAAGGGGACAAGACTCCGGAGAGCAAAGTGGTCATGACGATGAAGGAAGAACAGGCTCTCGCAATCTTAATAGCAGATAACAAATCGTAATATTTGATACATTTTTTACGCATTATGCACCAAAAACTGCACTTTTGAGGAAAAAAGTGCATTTTTTTTTGGTCATGTCAAAAAAAAGTTATACCTTTGCGTTTGCAATTAGGAAAGAAAGTCTATCGGTAAAAAAGGTGTTTATATTATTAAAAGTTCGATCATTTCATTGGTCAAAAGAAAATAGGGTTAATCCGATAGACATAAAAGCGGCCACCTGTGAAGGCAGCCGCTTCTTTTTATATTCCCCAACCGGTCATTATCGGTCGGGGAAGAATAATTACTTAACGCGCTCGCAGTAACTACCGTCACGCGTATCTACGCGGATCGTTTCACCCTCGTTAATGAAGAGAGGTACACGGATTTCCGCACCCGTCTCCAACTTTGCCGGCTTCAACGTATTCGTAGCCGTATCACCCTTAAGACCCGGCTCCGTATAGGCAACCACTAATTCCACCTTCGTCGGCAACTCCGCGAATAGGATTGTATCCGTCGAAGCGTCCGAAACAACATCGCATATCATTCCCTCTTTCAGGTAATCTACACCCGTAATAAGATCGTGAGCGATAGGAATTTGCTCATAGGTCTCCTGGTTCATGAAGATATAGTCCTCACCCTCTTGATAGAGGTATTGATACGGACGACGCTCTACACGAACATCTTCTAATTTCTCACCAATATTGAAGCGGCGCTCAAGGACGCGGCCGTCCACAACATCTTTAAATTTAACACGCATAATCGTGTTGCCCTTGCCTGGCTTAACGTGAAGAAACTCAATCA
>DFEE01000011.1:43951-53932 GCA_002368645.1 Bacteroidales bacterium UBA3810 | reverse complement strand
CTGCATCGTAACCGGATATTAATCTTATAGCTTGAATATGTAATATAACCGGTGAAAAAAGCAGTACTTTTGCAGCGGATTTTGAACCATAAATAGTATCAACCATAAATTTTCACTCATTGATGAAAAGGATTCTTACTTTTTGCGTAGTGCTGGGATTCGTTTTCTCGGGCGTACGCGCGCAGGACGATCTTCAGCAGGATCTGTTTAGTAATTATGGCGGATGGGTCAACCTTACCGCCGGGTACACGAACGACACTATCTACGGCGATCCGATGAAAGCGGAGATAGCCGTGAGCGGCGACACCGTTCATACCGTGTGGGCGGAGATGAAGAGCGCCTGGCATACTAAACCGACGGGGTACGGAGTATGGTACCGCCGTTCAACCGATGGCGGTACCACCTGGGAGAATGCACGTGCGCTGTACCTCCGTCGTGCGGAGGGATGGAACGGTTATTCGAACATGATGGCGGTGGAGGGCAACGACGTACATATCATCGTGCCGGATAACCCAAGTTCCGAGAACCCCGGCACCTCCAATGCCATGCTCACGTATCTCCATTCAACGGATGGCGGAGCTACTTTCCAAACCGCGTATCTGGACACTGTATCAGTCAGTTATCACAGCGTGGATGCTGCGATCATCCGCGTGGAGGGAAACCACGTGGCGGTAGCTGTCAAAGAGTATCGCAATAACAATGACGTGCTGAAAATCTACCGCTCTACCGACAACGGTGCTTCGTTCTCTAAGATGGTACTGGATCTCCCGCGTTATGTAAACAAATTGGGTGATTTCCACATCAAAGGAGACCGGTGGGCGGCTCTGTGGAGTTACACAGGTATTAACGACCAAAGCGTGTTCGTCACCACCGGTACTTTCTCCGGCGATCTGATTGCTTCGAGCCAACTATCACCTGAGATGAACAACCGACATTACGGCGAACTCGACAAGCTATACGGCGCGAACGGAGATGAGTATAATTTCCACCCGATGATGGCGCTCACCGGTTCCTCGACAATCCATGTACTCTTCCACGGCGTGCGCCAAGTGGGCGAGGAAGAAGGCGATCCGTACCGTGCGCTTTACGTCCGCTCCGATGATTTCGGCGAGACCTGGGGCGATATCCGGAAGTTCGACGACACCCGTAACCAACACGGCACACTCGTAGCGAAAGGGAATAACGTCTATATCATCGTGGGCAGCAATTACAACCGCTGGATTGCCTATTCGAACGACAACGGTGATACCTGGAAGACCAACAAAACCATGTGTTACGGTTCCCAGTATGGCGATAACTACGACTCGCCGAGAGCCTATTCCCTGGTGATCGACCCTAACGATCCTACCGGCAGTACGGCATGGTATATCGGTGCCAAATGGCTTGCTTTGCAGACCAAGGACGGTTTCAACACCCTCTCCTATGCCACCCGTCTGGACAGTTATGTACGCAGTAAGATCAGCGGCAACCGAGGCTCGCAGATGGCGCCGCTTCTTGCTATTGATGCTTCCGGCACCAACCACTGGCTCATGCGTGAGTTCGCCGGAGATGCGGACGTAACCGGTGAGCGGTTGCTGAACCAACTCTACTATCGCCACGAGACAGCGGAACCTGCACCCTCGGGCACGAATATGGCATATGACGTAGTGGAACTCAAAGGCACAGAGATCAAGAACCGCATCGTCATCCCGCAGCGAGGGAGTCTCGTACTCGACTCCGCTCTGACCGTCGGGTTCTGGCTTCGCGTGGACTCTATGCAAGCCAATTATCCGCTCATCAGCGTTCGCCCGAACACTCCGCAGACATCCATAGACCACCAAGCTGGAGGACCGACCAACTGGTACGAACCCGGATGGGGTATTGGTATGGAGTACCGGGATGTCTATAATCCGGAAACCGGCAAATGGGACCTCTATTACCCCAATATTACGGGTTATGTCAGCACGGACCAGGCTCCGGACGGAAAAGGTGTCCGTCTGGGTAAATGGGTGTACAATGAGAATGAGGGTTATATGATCCGTAAACCGGGATTGTGGCATTACGTCGCCATGACCTGGGACGGACGCGTGTCGCAGAACAACGCCCGACTCTTCCTGGACGGTATGCTCATCTCTACCGGTAACATCGTCGGCAGACTGGAGACCGGCACCAACCCCATCGTCATCGGTAATGTATCTGGTAGTAGTTCGCTATATGAAAGCCAAGGCTGGGCGATGGATGAGTTACAGATCTGGAACCGCGCCCTAACGGACGAGGAAGTGTTCCTGCTATCCTCCAATCTGCCCGTTTCGGACGAGGGTTGCCTTGTGCATTACGGCTTTGACGGAACACTCAAGGACCTCAGCGGTCACGGCAACGATGCGCTCGCACAACTCAACTGTAACCTCGTTCCATACGAGGGACTCCTGCTGCCAAAACCCGAGATGCAAGTCGTTAAACAATGGCAGAGCAAGAGAGTTCATTTCACCGATCTCACCGAGGGAGGCGAAGCAATCTATTGGTTCTTCGACGACCCGCGTCTGAGCATGGGTTCCGGCAATTGCGGTTCTGCAGCCCGTCATGCACAGCATGAATACAGCGAGTCCGGTCTCTGCCACCCCATTATGGTAGCTCGCGGCGCCAATGCCTGTGCACCGGTCATGGGTGAAGTGTTGATTGGTGGCCTGAGTAAGGTAGAGCCGGCACACGCCGGTCAGGACAATATCGTCAAACTGAAGATTTACGGCGGATATATCTGGAATGAAAACCTCAACGTACGCCTCCATCGCGAGGGACAAGAGGATATCATCGGCGCGTGGGTGAAGCGTGAAGGCTATAATGACAACTACGCTACCGCGTCCGAGAAACTGCACTATGCCGCGTTCAACCTCGCGGAAGCGGAATTAGGCACATGGAGCATGATTGTCGGCAACGACACCCTGCCCGATTGCTTCACCGTGGAGCCGTACCAGGCACCGGACGTATGGGCAAACATCGAAGGATGGAGCAAGATGCTCGTCAATAAGAGCAAGAACTTCAGCATCGAGTACGGCAACCGCGGTAATGTAGATGCCTATAACGTACCGCTCTTCCTCTTTGTTTCTGCGCACGCGGATGTAACTTTGGGCTTCGAAAATCCGATGTACACACCGGAAATGGCGGAGGCTTCGCCCCAAGTAGTACAAGCGCTCATTGATTCCGTAGGAGAGTACCGTATTATTGATGGCGGTGAGTACGGCCTGTTGAAGTGCTATGCCTTCCTCATCCCGCGCATCCCGGCTAACAGTCATAAGCAACAGACTGTCTATGTAAAGGCGCTACAGGATGTCGATCTATTCTACCTCATCTCCGATCCTTGGGGTCCGTATATCATCGGTGAAGACGGCAAAGCGATCATCGTGGATGATGAGACAGCCGCCGGAGCTCCTGCGCTGCGGAAGATGCCTAAGGATGAGATCGACGACATCATCGATGGTGGCGGCGGATATGGCGGCTGGGGAAGCGCCGGATTCGGCAGTGGTTCGGCAGATTGTATGATTGGTTATCTCGGCTGGGGAGTGCTGGATGCTACCATGAGTGCGGTGCCTTTCTTAGGCTGCGCATGGGGTATCGGAAAAACAGCATACCAGGGTTTCACGGACAAACCCGGAGACCGGTGGGGCAACCTTTTTACCAACACCCTTGGTACCGCCTTTAGCTGTGCTATGGACTTCAACCCGCTGGGATGGGGTATGCGCGCAACAACACTCGCTTCCTTCGCATTCAACACCGCGATGAATATCAGATCGGTGGCTGATTGCCCGAGCGGTGACGGAGGAGGAAAGAAAGTGAAGGCTGTCGGCAGTTACGACCCCAATGAGATGATTGGTCCGGACGGTTATAGAGATAACCATTATATCAAACCCGCGCCGGAGATGAGTTATACCATCACGTATGAGAATAAATCCACGGCTACCGCACCGGCGCACGAGGTGTTCGTCTATGACACACTCTCTGCCTCAACGTACGACCTCGCTTCGTTCAGCTTCACTTCCTTCGGATGGGCGGATACCATCATCCGGGTGGACGGAGATAACATGAAGGAGTTTGTACAGGACATCGTCCTTGAGGAAGAGCAGATGGTCGTTCGCGTCAGCGGTGAGTTTGATGCAGAGACCGGTATCGCCACATGGAGCTTTATCACCCTCGACATGAATCTCAATCCGGAGGAGGATCCCGATAAAGGCTACCTCATTCCAAATAATGCGGATCATGCGGGCGAAGGATTCGTTTCGTTCGCCATCAACCATCTGAGCGAGTTGGGTAACGGAGCGCAGATAGCCAACAAGGCTACGATCATCTTTGATGCCAACGCCCCGATTGAAACGAATAACTACATCAATACCCTGGATGCTGACCTCCCGCAGAGCCAGGCAATATCAGTCTCCCGCGATGCGAACAACCAACTGGTTATTGAGTGGACAGCCTTAGATGCTACATCCGGCATCGGTTCTGTGGATCTCTATGTCTCCAAGAACAACGGCGAGTACGAACTGGTAGAAGCGTTCCTCAGCGGAGACAGCTATCAGATGCCGTACGAACGCGATACGGTTTACTGTTTCGCTACTATTGCACGCGATAATGTAGGATGGACTGAGTTCAAAGAAAATGGCATGACCTGCGAGGCTACCTTCACTACCCAAGATATTGAGAAGGTATCCCATGATCACGCACCTGCGGCACGGAAGATCATTGTGAACGGGAAACTATACATCATCCTGCAGGATGAGAAAGTCATCAACGTACTGGGGCAACAGGTTCAATAATAATACAAAATAAGACAAACGCCATGCTCGGCACGGAAGAACAGTTGATGAAAGAGATGACGACCGCGTACGTGGGAATCGACCCGACGGCGGATAGCCTGCATATCGGGCACCTGTGCGGCATTATGATGCTCCGCCATCTGCAAGCCTGCGGACACAAGCCTATCGCCCTCTTAGACGATGCGCCGGTTTTGACGATGGATGACATCGGCGTCGGTACTGCCTCCAAAGGTGGCGATGTGAGCCTCGAGTATAAAACTACGCTCAAATAACATAACTATGTACGTGTATTAGGGCACCGCCATAGGGTGCATTCAATCAGGGAGATAATTCAGTATCTCCCTTTTTTTGTGTATAATGATAACAGATGTATCCTATGGAAAAATATAAATCGCCGATGGTTACTCTCCGACCAAGAGGAACTGCGGCAAATGGGTGTATATCCATCGACCAAGATTCTGCCACCCGTGGCGGTGAAGTACCTTTGCGAGAAATACTGCATCGACATCGATTGAGCCACAACCATCAAGTAGTATCTTTGCATCTGCAACAGAGAAAGTGCTAATAGCACGCTTGCGGCTGTCGGCGGGGCAGTAGTGCTCCGCCGCCGCAAGGGGCAGACAGAATAAGGTGTCAGGAAGGTATAGATAACGGAACTATACAAGTGCTCTGGTAATGCTCTGGTAGTGCTCTGGTAATGCTCTGGTAATGCTCTGGTAGTTGATAGGGCGCGAGTGAAAAAGATATACAAGAACAACGCCCTTTATGAGCGTTGTTCTAATTATATTATCGCCGTTGTGATGTCTTCGGCTTCGGCGAGATTGAGTTTCTGACGGACTTGGGTCTTGCGCTGGTAGATGGTTTGGAGACTTTGACGGGTAAGCATGTTGATCTCTTTGGTCGAGAAATCCGCTTTGAGTAAACAACAAAGTTGCAGCTCCTTTTCGTTCAAGACCGGGTGTGCCGGATCGGATTGGTCAGCGGCTCCATATTTCTGCACGAGACGTGTATAGAAGCCATCATAAACCAAATCAATGGTTTGGTAAATGCTTGACCAATCGATGAGGGCATTGGCGGTTTCCTCATTCAATGCCATGAGGCGTGCAAGCAGTTGTTGGTTGGCCGCAGTGGGTGTTCCGGCAATCGTTTTGATGACACCCAATTGCTGCAACATCAGTTTGCGCACACTTTCCTTATCGTCCGATTTATCCGCAGAAGCCAACATGTTTCGCAAGGTTTCTATCTCCTCTTCCTTCTCCAAAAGCAACCGTTGACGACGGCGGTATAGATAGACGGACAGTAGGATTCCGCCCAAAGTTACAAAGAACAGCATAATTATCACAATCATCTGCCGTTGGCGGCTGATGGTCAGGTACAGATTACGTTCACGCAAGTCACGGATAGAACGCTCTTTGGCTTCCGCTACGCGGTAACGCACGTAGTCCGCCTCCGACCAATGGTTATTGTATTGTACCAACGGGAAACAATGGTACGAACCCTTCTGGGCATATTCCAGCACTTGTCTGTGCGCAAGAAAAGCCGCTTCGGCTGCCGGGTCAAACTCCGCGCTCTCTTTGTATTTGGCGAACAACTCCTCCACCTCGCGCATATAACGCTCCGCACGCTGTTTGTCACCTTTGTTCAGCCACAAGCGCGAGAGCGAATAGAGGCTCTCCACCTGCAACCAACTGTCCGCTTGGCGGTATTCTTCCGTCAGATCCTCCAGCATCTTTATTGCGCGGTCGGTTTGTCCGATTTCGCCCAACAGGTCAGCATAATTACGGCGAACCACATTGACAATAAACGCTGAGTCCGCAGCTTGTGCAGTCGCTTTCTCAAAGCACTTCTCCATCTTGTCGTATTCGCCCAAATAGAAATACGTAATTGCCATGCCGTTATAGACACGCTCCACTTCGTCCAGATGAATCGCCTTACCGTTATCCAGACCGATGAGCGTCTCCGTGTATTCGCGCACATGTTCGTAATCATAATCGCGCATGGCTATCTCCGCCGACACACGCAATATAATCACTTGCCATAGATGTTCTCCCGTCAGTTCAGCGACCTCGTCGGCATAGTTTTTTTGCCGTTGCAGCACTTCCTGCGTCCTTGCTTTGTCACCGTTCCACCAGTAATACATAGCCTCGTCCAAACCGGACAATATCATATGGCGTGCATCTCCGTGCTCTTCTTCCCATTGCGTGCGATAATACTCTGACGCCCAACAAATCATGGAATCCTCGGACAGCGATTGCATGGAATTGGCATGTAGGTCGCAAATAACGAACCAATACTTAGCCAAATGCTCATCGTCCAACCGTTCAAGACGCTCGACTTGTCTTATCAGCAACTCTGCGGTATCCCTGCTGCTATATAATAACTCTTCCGCAGTATCAATCCGTTCCCTATCCCTCCGCACACTGCAGCTCACCATGAGGCAAAGAGCCATTCCGAGAATGCTAAACCATCCAAATTTCGCTATACTCATTTTCTATGTTATTTTCAAAAAACGGTGCAAAATTACAAAAAATTTCTGACATACGCAAATTTATATAAACCCTCCGCATCTACATATAAACTTTTCTTTTCACATCCGCTTATTTTCAATAAGTTACAAGAGGCAAATATAAATCGGAAAATTTGCATATAATACACTTTTTGTTGTAACTTTGCATCGGATTTCGAAAGAAAACGAATGACAAAAATTACAAATATAAATGTTAAAAACGCTATTATGACAAAGAAAATTTTTATTATCGGATTGGTACTCGCAGCAGTACTTTCGATGAGCGGGTGTATGCCCGGAAGTGAACAATGGAACATCCGTATTGCAGCGCATTGCTACATACAGGCTGATGGACTGCAAGAGGGCGAAAAACTGGTTTTTATCAATGGTATCCAGCGCAAGTGCTTGCGTGAATGGCAAGAACAAACGTGCAAGTATGTGGCCGTTAAGTACACTTTCCGCAAGGCAAACGGCAATCTGGACCAACGTATCATTCATCTGCTGATGACCGAACATTGCGACAGCATCATTGATTGCAGTTACGACGGCAAGGCAGAATGGGTCAAATACGATGATCTGCTTATGCTGCGGGACATCTTTCCGCATGGTGTCTTCGGCGGCGAACGATAGTGTAACACCTTATAATATATAATAATATGAAAGCAAGAATTTTCGTATTGGCAGCGGCGATGATTTGCGCCGAGTCAATGGCAGCTAACAACAAGGTTAGCGGAGTTATCAAGGACGCAGCGGACAAGAGTACGCTCATTGGTGTCAATGTGACATTAGTCGAAAGTCAAAAGTCAAAAGGCGAAAGCACTCGCAATGTAGTGTCCGGCACGGTTACGGACGCGCACGGAAAGTTCAGTTTGGAAACCGAGACGGGCGAGTTTGTGTTGGAGTGTTCGTATGTCGGCTATGAGCCTATTGGCATGAGCTTGACGGTAAGCGGTAACACTAATCTCGGTACGATTGAGATGAACGAGGCTTCGACGGAACTGGGCGAAGTGGTGGTAGAAGGTGACGCGGTGATTCAGAAAGTGGACCGCCAGATTCTTCTGCCGAACAAAGAGCAGTTGAGTGCTTCTTCGGACGGTATGTCGCTGCTGCAGAACTTGCAGATTCCACGTATCGTGGTGAACCCTGCGGACAACACGGTTAAGACCCTCGCTAATCAAGATGTGCAGTTGCGTATCAACGGCATCGAAGCAAGCAATTCCGAGGTCATGGCAATCAACCCGAAAGATGTCATCCGCATTGAGTACCACGACCAGCCGGGTGTGCGCTTTAACGGAGCGGCGGCTGTCATCAACTACATCGTCCGTCACCGCGACACGGGCGGCAATCTGATGCTCAATGCTTCCAACGGCGTGACCATGCCCGGTTGGGGTGAGTACCATCTGTCGGGTAAGGTGAATTTCGGCAAATCGTCGTTCAGCCTCATGACGCACTACTCGCCGCGTGACATCTATTGGACGCGCACGAACGCCGAGACATACAACTTTAGCACGGGCACGATAGAGAACCGCGAAGTGGGTGAACCGACACGTTTCAAGGGTAATCCTGTCAATCTCGGACTGACCTATAATTGGACAAACGGCGAGAAAAACATGCTCCAGATTGCCTTGCGCGATAACATGCTATTTATGCCGCACTCGAAGACCAACCGCGATTCGTATCTGTATCAGGGCACGGACAGTTTTGCCATTCACGACCACGAGAGCACCCAATCCATTTCACCCTCATTGGACATCTATTACCAGCACAACCTGCCGAACAACAACCACCTGTATTTCGACCTTGTAGGAACGTATATTAACAGTAGCAACGACCGCCGTTTTGAGCAAACGCCGCTTGGCGAAACGGTTGCCGACACAACCGATGTGACCTCGCGCGTAAAGGGCAACAAATACTCGCTCATCGGCGAAGCTATCTATGAAAAGGATTGGGAAAATATCGCCTTGACGGTCGGCGTGCGTCACAATCAGCAATGGATGGAAAACCAATATTTAGTCGAAAGTCAAAAGTCCGGGCAGAGCCCTAAAGTCGAAAGCACGGTCTCCATGACAACCGCTGAAACCTACGCTTTTGCGGAAGTACAGCAACGCGTCAAGCAGTTTTCCTATGCTGTGGGTATCGGAGCCATGCACACGTATATAGAGCAAGGCGGACAGAAACAGTCGAACTGGATTGCCCGTCCGCAACTGACGCTGAGTTATGACTTTGGTAAGGGCGTGTTCTGGAAATACAAAGGTTATGTCTCCGGCTACCAACCCTCGCTTTCTGCCATGTCGGACGTGGCGCAACAGATTGACAAGTACCAGATTCGGCAAGGCAATCCGAACCTCAGACCCGTCATGTTCGTTGCCAATGAGATGCAACTTTCTTGGCAGTCCAAACACGTCAATCTGAACCTTTGGGCGAATTACTCATACGACCATAAACCGATTATGGATGAGACCTTTGAGCAGCTGATTGATGGCCAATCATACGCCGTCCGCACATACGCCAACCACCGTGGTTTTCATCGTCTGCAAGTGGCTCCGAGTGTGCAAGTGCGCGTGCTCAATAACAGCCTGATCTTCACCGTTGCGCCGTTCGCCAATTACTATGTGAGCCTTGGCAATTCCTACACGCACAAGCATTTCAATCCGGGCGTTCGCGCAAGTATCATGGGCATGTACAAGGGTT
>DFEE01000011.1:38984-43873 GCA_002368645.1 Bacteroidales bacterium UBA3810 | reverse complement strand
AGGGTTGGCAGTTCTTCGGCGAAGTAACCACGCGCTACAATAACCTTTGGGGCGAGACGCTGGAGTACGGCGAGTTCTACCACCATATCGGTCTTGGTTACAATGCCGACAAATGGGGCTTCCGTGCAATGCTGATGAATCCCTTCTCCGTCAAGGGCTACAGCATCGAGACAAAAGACCTCTCCGCCCTTGCTCCTAACACGCAGCACGCCGAGATGCGCGACTTCCGCCAGATGCTCATTCTCAACTTTCATTGCAACCTCGATTTCGGCACACAACGTCGCGAAAATGGGAAACGTATAAATAACGAGGACAAAGAAAATGGTATCTTGAGTGGTACAAAATAAATATTCTGAAGTAAGAGGGCAAACGCAGATAGCAACATGGGAAACAACACACAAATCAATTCATTTCACTTGATAATCAAAATTTTATTAGCTTTTCTCGAAAAAGAATAGTATCTTTATTGGTATATTTTTTGCAAGAGAAAATGAACGATTGACAAGTATCGGTGTATGCAGTAGTGAGAGCGCACTCAAGAACTGAATAGAAACCGATAAAAATACAAACTTATGCAAAAAAAGATTATCATCCTTGCAGCCGTCGTTTTATCATTGGGCTGCATCGGAACCCTTCAGGCATTCACCCACACAGGCGAGCAGGAGCCCCAAGAAATCCGCGGTGTTGTAGTAGATGAATACGACGCCGCATGGTATGAACACCAGCAAACCCTTTGGCAGAAAAAAGCTCAAGCCAACCCATCCGACGAGCACGCTTGGGAACAGTATTTCAGTGCTGCGCGTTATGCCGACATGCTCAATGACCAATACGGCATGACCGACCGCAAAAAGGCGGTATTGGACGAAATGGCAGAGCACATTCCCAATTCGTTCACCTATAACTTAGCCATGTATCAGACCGAGCGCGACATGCAAGGAGCGGACGCTTCCCGGTGGGCGGAAAAAGCATTGCAGCAGATTCCGGCAGACATAGGACGGCAGAATACAACGATGCTGATTGCCTATCTGGTGTTGAAAGGTGAACTATCCGATGCGGACAGAGCCACGCTGCACACGCTTGCGCTGTCGCTCTACAAGAACAATGCGTATCCGTCCTATTTGCTCCGTTACGCGGACAACTGCCTGCGCGGAATGGAACCCGACGCGCTCTACTTTGAGAACGGCGATGTGTCGTTCTATGCTCCTCTCATTCTGCAAGAGGCACTGGACCTGCACACCGATAAAATCATTATTCCTATATCTTTCCTGTGGTTGGACACGTACCGCGATACCTTATGCCGCAAACTGGGTATCAAGCCGTTCGAAGTCACCAAAGATTACACTGCCATGGAGAATGGAAACGAGGTGTATTTGCAGGATATCGTGGAACATATCATCAAAGAAAGCCGCCGCCCTGCTTATTTCTCTCCGCGTGAATCGCTGACCAAAGAGAACGGTCTGAGCCGGAAACTATACAACGAAGGCTTGGTGTTCCGTTATTCGACGCACAGTTACGACAATATGGCTGTTGCGATGCTGAATGTGGAAGAAAAATACCGAATGGACTATCTGACAGAGCCGCTTTATGTCAACGAGGAGCAATGGAAAGGCAGCGAACGTATCCAGCTCAACTATATGGTCATGCTGGCGCCGGTTGTCAAGAGTTACAGGCAGACAGGTGATACATTGCACGCCAACCGCCTGACACGATACCTGAGTGCAGCCGTTGCGAGGACATCGCTGTCAAACGAAGAGAAACACAAGTATTTCAACCTATTGGGCGACAAGCAATGATAGCACTTTTCGTTAATTATAAGTCTCTTTCCGACGGGCAACTCATGGAGCGTGTCCGTCGGAAGGACGATGAGAAAGCCTTTGAGGAACTCTACCGCCGCTATGCACGGTTGCTGCAAGGATTCTTCTTCCGGCGGCTTGGCGGCGACGAGGAAAAAGCATTGGACCATATGCAAGACTCCTTCCTGAAAGTGTGGTCCTCACGGTGGAACTATTCAGACGGTCAGTCCTTCCGCACATGGATTTTCACAATCGCTTACAACCTTTGCAAGAACACCTATCGGCAAAACCGGCACGAGCAAGCCTACTTGGATTCGCTTCCTGCGGAAGAACCGACAGCGGAAGACAATACGCCTTTGCAACTGGATGCCGCCGCATTTGACAGCGCACTGCAGCAGGAACTGTCCCTGTTGAACGAGGCACAGCAGATGCTGTTTGAACTGCGCTTCACGCAAGAACTGACCGTGCCGGAGATTGCGGCAATAATCGCCATCCCGGAAGGAACGGTCAAATCGCGGCTCAACACACTGACCAATTATTTACGACTAAAACTGAAAGATTATGAGTAATACTTTTGAAGACCAAGTCACAGCTTCTGCGCGTCGTATGCGCAAACAATCGGAAAGCCATCTCTCTGTTCCCGATACGATTGTTATTCCGCAAAAACGCACCCGTTATTGGGGCTGGATAGCGACACCAGCTGCCGCCGCTGTGGGTCTGTTGATAGGGCTTTTTAGCTCTCATTTCACGCAAACGGCGTCTTTCTTTCATCATCCGGCAGAGCGTCATGACAATTTTACGGTACCTATTGTGGCTGCTACAGACCATTCCGGCCACAGCATTGTGGAAGACGGTACGGATTATAGTTTGTTAGTATCGTTGTAGCACAACACATTTGTTTGCAGAGCCACTTCATTGTTTGTTGTGGCTCATGTTTTTTCAAAAAAAATGCACTTCCTTTGTAAGATTTAGGCACGAAAATCGTATTACATATAGAAAGCCATTCAAAAGAGTATGACGCACGAGCAGTTTACGCAAATATATTTGCCGTTTAGCGGAAAGATGTATGCGCTTGCATACAACTTGCTCCGTAACCGCGACGAGGCGCGGGACTGCGTGCAAGATGTGTACTCCGAGTTATGGAGCAAACGGGACACGATAGAACCCGACAAACCACCACTTCCGTTTGTTTTAACGATGGTGCGGAACAACTGCCTTGACCGTCTCAAGTCCCGAAGTACGCAAGCAGATGACGAAACCCTTGAGACGCTTTTAGACCACAACACCGAAAATCAGATTGAAGCGGCAAGTGACCTCAACGCAGTAATACAACTGATTGACAAACTGCCAAGCGACCAACAAATCATAATTCGGTTACGCACCATTGACGGACTGGAAATCGAACAGATACAAGAACTGACCCATTTCAGTCGCGAAAACATTTATACCTTGCTATCAAGAGCAAGAAAAACATTAAAAGAACTGACTGCAAAACTATGACATACAACATGACCATAGAACAAATCAAATCGCTTCTCTCTCGTTTCTACGAGGGGCAAACGACGCCGGATGAAGAACGGCTGCTGGCTGCGTATTTTCGTCGTGAGGATGTGCCGGCAGAGTTGCAGGAAGACAAGCAACTCTTCCTTATGCTTGCGCAGATCTCCGACCAAGAAATGCCGACTGACATCGCCGAAGAAATAACCGCTTTTGTGAACAACCTCGGACAAACGGAGAAACAACCACTTATCCCTGAAGACAAACAGCGCAAAGGAATCATCTACCGTCTAAAAACACCTCCGAAGATGTGGTATCGAATAGCAGCGACGGTGGCTATTCTTTTCGCAATAGGCGGCATGTTCGTGCATCAGCAGCGGACAATAGCAACAGACCCATTCCGCGATACATGTAGCACACCGGAAGAAGCTGCGGACGCGATTTTCTATGCCAATGACATCATCAATCGTTCAACGGCTCCGTTCTTGCGTTCAACGATGATTGCAACCGAGCAAGTAAACGACATCAATGAGACATTAGGCAAAATACAACCGTATATAAACCAATAAATTATACTGATATGAAACGAATTCTTTTAGTTGCAGTTATCGCCCTTTGCGGCATCGCTGCACAAGCCCAAAATAAGATATTTGAGAAGTACGCCAAAATGGAAGGCGTGGAATATGTTTGCATCAACAAAGCCATGTTCAGTGCCGGTTTGTCTTTGGCTACGGCAGGGCAGGTCGTTTTTGACAGCATAGATACCAAAGGCACTGACCTTGAGAAGTTCGCTAACTTCAACCGAATGATTATCATCACCGCCAAAGGAGACAAGAAGCAACAACTCTCCAAAGACATTCAAAAGTTATCAAAAGAGAAAGGCTATGAAATCCTTATGGAGTCGCACTCCAACGGTAACGATGATGCGATATTTCTATCTTCCGATACGGAGTTTATCATCTGCAATACCCGTGAGGAAGATTGCTCGGTAGTACTGATGCTCAAGGACAAATAATCTGTTCTATTCCATAAAGGCTTTGTAGCAACCGTTCTGCGGCTATACAGTTTTTCACCAAATTTCTTCATACCATAGTATGTAGAACGGTTGCTCTATGCCATTTACCCAACAAAATCCAGACAAACAATGAAACACTCTATATTTTTTGCGGTATTGTTTTGTTCTGCCATTACCGCAACGGCGAACAATGCCAAAATATCCGGTCGTATCAAGGACGCTAACGACAATTTTTCTATTATCGGTGCAACCGTCTTGCTAATACAGGACACTATGCAGATAGCCGGAACGACCACCGACAACAACGGCAAATTCGAGCTTGACGCAGACACAGGCAACTATGTGCTTGAACTCTCCTATATTGGTTATGAAACAATCCGCATGGCTCTTACCGTGAACGGCGATACCCACATCGGCGACATCCTCATGCAAGAAGGCGCAACGGAACTGGGCGAAGTGGTTGTGGAAAGCCAAGCCATTATTCAGAAAGTAGATCGGCAAATCCTCTTGCCGTCCAAAGAACAGATGCAGGCTTCCTCAGATGGAGTTTCTCTGTTACAGAACTTGCAAATTCCGCGTATCGT
>DFEE01000011.1:0-38862 GCA_002368645.1 Bacteroidales bacterium UBA3810 | reverse complement strand
TCAACGGTGTAGAGGCAAGCACATCGGATGTGAAAGCCATCAACCCGAAAGATATAATCCGCATTGAGTACCACGACCAACCGGGCGTGCGCTACAACGGTGCGGCGGCTGTCGTTGATTACATCGTCAAACACCGCGACACCGGAGGCAGTCTTATGCTTGCAGGCACAAACGGTTTGACATTGCCAGGAATAGGTAATTACTATCTGGCTGGCAAAGTGCATTTCAACAAATCGTCTATACAAGCAGTCGCCACTTATGCGCCGTACGATATTTATTGGACGCGTACCAACAATGAGACCTACCATTTTAGTACCGGCAAGATAGAGAACAACGAAGTAGGCGAACCGACGCGTTACAAGACTTATCCTGTTAATGTGTCACTGAATTACAACTGGACAAACGGCGACAAAAATATGCTGAACATCCGCTTGCGTGATAATATGGCATATACGCCTTACGGGTCATCTGACCGCGACAGCCGTTTGTATCAGCCGACGGATTCATTTGAGATACACGATCACGACAAAAGCAGCAGTCAGTCGCCGTCATTGGACATCTACTATCAGCACAACCTGCCGCACAAGCAGCACTTGTATTTTGATGTGGTCGGCACGTATATCAACACCCACAGCGACCGCCGATTCCTACAAACACCGCTTCGGGGCTCGGCTTCTAACGATACAACGAACGTACTTTCGTCCGTGAGGGGTGACAAGTGGTCACTCATCGGCGAAGCTATCTATGAAAAGGAATGGGAAAATATCATGCTCACCGTAGGTGCACGGCATAACCAACAATGGGTGAAGAACACGTACTTAGGTAGTACCGAAGCGACCGTCAATATGACCACCGCCGAGACCTACGCGTTTGCCGAAATGCGCCACCGTGTAGATAAATTTTCGTACGTGGTAGGTATCGGAGCCATGCACACCCTCATTAACCAAGCCGGACAGAAACAAAGCACTTGGATTGCACGCCCGCAGTTGACCATGAGTTACGATTTTGGAAAAGGTTGGTTCTGGAAATACAAAGGCTATGTGTCCGGCTATCAACCCTCTTTGTCGCAGTTGTCGGATATTACGCAACAGATTGACAAGTACCAAATGAGGCGAGGCAACCCCAACCTGAGATCTGTCATGTATGTGTCGAATGAGATGGAACTCTCTTGGCAGTCCAAGCATGTCAATCTCAACCTTTGGGCAAACTACAGTTACGACCACAAGCCTATTATGGAAGAAACCATTGAGGAAATCATAGACGGGTCGCCTTATGCAATCCGTATGTATGACAACCAGCGCGGCTATCACAAATTGAATGTCTCGCCGAGTGTGCAGGTAAAACTGCTTGATAACAAACTGATGTTCAATGTCACGCCATTTGTCAAATACATGGTCAGTCAGGGAAACAACTACCACCATGAGCATGTCAATTACGGTGTGCGTGGCGGCATTTTCTATCTGCTGAAGGGATGGCGTTTCTTTGCCGATGTGGTTACTGCGCAGCATAACTTATGGGGCGAAACGCTGACCCTCGGCGAATTGACGCACGATATAGGCATCAATTATAATTCGGAGCATTTTGGCTTTGGTATTATGATGGTTAATCCATTCTCGCCGCATGGTTCCAGAACCGTCACAAAGGACTTGTCTGCCCTTGCCCCGACTTCCAATACCGCCGTTATGCAGAACTACCGCCAGGTGCTGATGCTCAATTTCAATGTCAACCTCGATTTTGGAACGAAGCACCGCGAGGGTTGGCAACGCATAGAAAACGAAGACACCGAAAGCGGCATTTTGAGTGGTGCGAAATAGGCAATTTGAGGATAAAATTATAAATTTTCAAGTCCATTTTCATGGAAATTATTATGCCGGTGACCACATCGACATTCATGACAATACCTCTGTTAATTTTTACCAAGGCACGAAATGCACGCACACGAACGGGAACGGCACGCATTACCCTTTTCTGCGGCAGTTCGGAGCCAAGCACTGCCATTTTCTAGTGGCTCTACAGATACAAAAAAACGCACATATGCTGATTATGTGCGTTTTTTATTGGCTTATCTTTAACTTCTACCGTATTGTCCAGTCTTTGGGATAACGAAGAGTATAGTCAAGTAGGAGAGATTGGGTTTCGGCAGGAGATAATGAAAGTGTGTAAGTCAAGAGTCCGCGCTCGGAGTCATTGGCAGCACCGGCAGTCGTTTTATCCAAGAGAGAGACTTTAATATCCTTGTTCTGCGAGACGGGGTATTGGTCCTTGACAATCAGTTTAACGGGTGTAGTCTTGGTATTTGTGATTGATGTCCTGTAAGTCAATGCCTGCGATGTAGTCGAACCCTTGGTGGCAGTGAGGTCTTGAACCTTTTCTCGTTTAACACGAATAGACGGGTCTGTGCCGAGCGTGAGATGAAGGGCATTGGTATTCAAATAAGTCTCACCAAAATAGGTACCATTGTAATGGATAGAAGCTTCTCCCGGCAGGAGAGCAAGAGGAGAGGCAGTTGTTTCGCCGGAGGTAGAATTAGCCGGTGCAAGGGAAAGATCTGCGATAAGGAAGACATCGGTATTGACTTTAGGCACTACATAATAGGCGTAATCCACATTAGCCAAGGTCTCGGTACCCAAGGCAATAATCTGTTCCTTTCCATTACCTTGCACATCATAGGGGACATCAATATGATACTCGAGCGCCACCTCATTTTTTGTGGTTGTAATAAAATCGTCCATTGTTGCCATTTCAGCTTCTTCCTCAAACACCATATTATCCATAGCAGCGAAAGAGGCATTGGCCACTTTAGCGGCACGAGTGGCAAAATAAAGTGGTTTTTCGTACTTATTAATGAACCAAGTTGACAGTTCCGGTGCTTGGTTATTGCGCATAGGTGTAGCGGTAGAAAGCGTCAAACGCACTGTGGACCAATCAAGTCCCGTAGTCTGCGAGACGTGTGCTTTCTTGACTAACTCAATAGGTTCTCCGATAGCTTTCACATTGATATCGTAGTGCATAGACCAAGCAGCCTCGGGTGTGAAATAACGGATTTCCAAAGGTTGGCGCTGCGCCTTAGGGGAAGAAACAGTCAGGAGCAAGACTCCTGAACGTGTTTTGCCTTGCGTTGAGGACTCTTTTATCTGCGCCTCCAATTGTTTTATTTCCTCTTTTGTTTTAGCAATAGCGTTATCCAAGGTTATTTTTTGGGCATAAAGGTCTGCGGCTTTAGACTGATAGAACTTGAGGTTAGCGTCAACCGTAGCGGTGGTTACTCTGTCATAGGACATAGATGCACGCACGCCGGACTCCAAGAGCGAAAGTGAGGTCAGATTGGTTGCAGCTTGATTAGTAAGTTCGGTTAAAAGGGCTTTCTTATTAGCTAATGTTTGTTCCAAGTCGTCATGTCGGGCAACTGAAGAAGAGAGATAGTCCGTTATAAATTGGGACGAAGTAATAACCGCACCTCCGGTAAGGGAAAGTTGGATTGAAGAAGGATTGAGAGAGGGCGAAAGGCCTTCAACACGGATTTCATTCATGCCTTTCGCAAGGGAAAGAGCCTCTGTTTGATGAATTTCTGCGCCATTAAGAAATAAAGTGGCGGCAGTAATAGCAGCAAGTAAAAACATAGTTGTACGTTGTTTAGTCGTTAATTGATTTACGGAAGGAGAAATACTTTTGTCCGAAGAAGGAGATGATGACCGTCAGTAGAGTAATAACCATCTTGGATGGTGTCGGGTACCAGCCCCAAATTTCGACACAAAGTTTCAGCCCCACATAGTTCACCAACAAATTTAGTGCCACAATTAAGATATAGCGAAATAATTGTTTAGCTCCATGGAGGTCAGATTGCGTGAAAGTCACATATTTATTGAGCCAAAAACCGGTGAGCAACGTAATAGGAAAAACAATGCACAAGGTGGCAATATGCGGTGTGAGGCAAAGCGATTGACCGATTAGATTTTGAGCAAGGGAGGGGAGGGGAATATAAATCAGCTCATGTCCTACAACAAAGTTATAGAGAATAAAGTATAGTACCCAGTCAAACACCATATTGGCAGTACCGCAAAAGCCGTATCTAAAAATCTCTTCCGTGACGACAGAAGTGAGTGAAGGGACCCATTTTTTGAACGGAGAATAGAAAAAATCAATTATTTTTGTAATTATTTGTACAATTTTTTGCATATATCAAAAATTTTATATATTTTTGCAGCCACTTTTGGAACGGTAGTCAAAAACCGTGCAAAAGTACAAAAAATAATTTAATTACGCAAATTTTTATGGACGATTATCACGAAAATGCAACAAGTACGCGCCAAGAAGAGCCTGGGTCAGCACTTTTTGAGGGATTTGGGTGTCGCCCAACGCATTGCTGAAACCATAGAAAGCGGACGTGTCTTAGAGATAGGTCCGGGTATGGGTGTTCTAACTCAGTATCTACTGAGAAATCCAAAGATAGATCTTACCGCTGTTGAACTTGACCATGAAAGTGTTGAGTATCTCGGTGAGTGGTATCCCGAATTAAAAGTCATTGAAGCCGATTTTCTGAAGATGAACTTGGATGAACTATACCCTGAGGGTTCGTTCAATATCATCGGCAATTATCCTTACAACATAAGCAGTCAAATATTCTTCAAGGTATTGGAGTATAAAGACCGCATACCGGTATGTTCCGGAATGCTGCAAAAAGAAGTTGCAGAGCGTCTTGCCTCCAAGCCGGGGAAGAAGGCTTACGGCATATTGAGTGTACTGCTGCAGGCGTGGTATGACATAGAGTATTTATTTACAGTAGATGCTCAGTTATTTAATCCGCCTCCAAAGGTACAATCTGCCGTAATCCGTCTGACACGCAACCGACGACGACAATTAGACTGTGATGAAAAGTTATTCAAAACAGTCGTTAAAACCGCCTTTAACCAGCGCCGTAAACAGTTGAGAAATTCTCTTCAAGTTTTAGCGGGTAAAGGTAATCCTATTCTCCAAGAGGAGCTATTTACAAAACGACCCGAACAGTTGGGTGTAGAAGAGTTTCAAGAACTAACTAAATTGTTACAGGTATGTCAGAATTAAGGATATTTTACAAAGACGCCGATAAAATCAAAGTCGCCAAGAGCATTGCTACCTTAAAGCAGCTCGATAAGAAAGATATAATATGGATAGATTTGTTGGACGTAAGTGACAAGACAGAGGACACCTTAGAGGGATTCCTTAAAATCGATATTCAGGAAGATGAAGAGATGGAAGAAATCGAGATGTCGTCTCGTTACATTCAGACGGATGACTCGATTGTGGCAAACTCCAACTTCATGAAAGAGAATTATGATATTGAGCCTGTCAACTTCATTATCAAAAACAATATTCTGGTAACAACAAGGGATGTTGAACTGAGTACTTTTACCGAGACGGTAAAAAAGATGTTTGTTAATGCCCGTAATTTTCCGTCCGGCTATCATGTTATGGTGGCTATTATGGAGACACGCGTAGAGAAAGATGCGGACTTGATTGAGAATACAACAGATTTGATTACTGAGCTGAGTAATAAAATCAATGCCAACGACGAGATGGATGAGGGTATCTTGATTCAGATTAAGGACTTACAAGAAAAGGTAACCAATATCCGACAAAACATTATTGATAAACAACGAGTAATCAGTAATCTGCTTAAATGTGATTTTATTCCAGATGAATTACAGCCACGCCTGACTATGATTATCAAGGATATAAATTCGTTATTAGACTATACCCGATTTGGTTTTGACAGGTTAGATTATCTGCAAGATACCTTTTTAGGTTTGGTAAATATTGAGCAGAATAAAATCATTAAGATATTCACGGTTATTAACCTTATTTTCCTGCCACCAACACTGATAGCATCTATGTTTGGTATGAACTTTCTTGATGTACCAAAGATGAACTGGATAGAGGGATTCGGATTTACCTTGGTACTGATGATTATTTTCATCAGCGTCATATTACTTATCTTCAAGAAAAAAAGGTGGTTATAGAAGTTTTCAACAAAATTATCAATATTGCTTTATTAAACTTGTTCATAAATATCAATATGTGTTGATAAAGCAGAGTTTTGAAAGTTAGCATATAATTATCAACACCAATAAGAACAATATAAGCCGCTCCAAATAAGCGGCTTATATTAGTTTTCAACAAATAGTAGAAGATAATATCATTAAGGATTTAAAGATTAATCTTATACTTTATTTGTTAAGAATTGGTGGATGGAGGCAGCGGCTTTACGTCCATCAGACATCGCTAAGATAACCGTAGCTCCTCCTCGTACAATATCTCCTCCTGCAAAAATAGTAGGAATGGCAGATTGTAATTGGTCTGAAACGACGATAGTGCCTTTTTTGGATATTTCCAATCCTTCTACAGCACGTGGGATAAGCGGGTTGGGTGAAACACCAATAGCTACAATAACCAAATCGACATCCAATGTAACTAATTTTCCTTCGACGGGTACGGGGCTACGTCGTCCGGATGCGTCCGGTTCTCCCAATTGCATCACCTGAAGTACAGCTTGCGCTACTCGTCCGTTTTCATCCGCCTTATATTCGATAGGATTATGGAGGGTGAGGAACTCAATACCTTCATCTTTGGCATGATGAACTTCTTCCAATCGTGCCGGCATTTCTGTTTCCGAGCGACGATAAACGAGTGTGGCTCTTTCCGCACCGAGTCTTTTAGCAGTTCTGACAGCATCCATGGCAGTATTACCTCCTCCGATGACTGCAACGCGCTTACCTAATAAAAGCGGAGTGTCGGTAGCGGGGTTTGAAGCGTCCATGAGATTGACGCGCGTGAGGTATTCGTTGGATGAGAGGACTCCGTTTAAGTTTTCCCCAGGAATACCCATGAACTTAGGTAATCCTGCCCCAGAACCAACGAAAATGGCCTTAAATCCCTGTTCATGGAGATTATCTATTGAAAGAGTCTTACCGATGATGGTATCGGTGAGGAAATTTACGCCTAATTGGCGTAGACCTTCAATCTCTTTATCGAGGATGGAATTGGGCAGACGGTATTCGGGTATTCCGTAGCGGAGGACACCTCCCAATTCGTGTAATGCTTCAAAAACAGTGACGTCATAGCCGTATTTAGCGAGATCGCCTGCAGCGGTCAATCCGGCAGGTCCTGAACCGACGATGGCTACTTTATCCTTTATGGATGTATGCTCTATCTTTCGTTCAGCACCCGATGAGCACCCGATGAGCACCCGATGAGCACCCGATGAGCACCCGATGGAGTCAGGACGCAGATCGGACGCATTATTGGAGGCGTGGTCTGCGACGAAGCGCTCCAGATAACCGATAGCAATAGGCTCTTTGTGCATTTTATTGTAGATACACTGCGCCTCGCATTGTCTTTCCTGCGGGCAAACGCGTCCGCAAACAGCGGGAAGTGAAGAGGACTCGTGTATGATATCGAATGCCTTATCTATATGACCAAGTGTTACTTGGTGAATAAAGGCAGGGATATTGATGTTCACAGGGCATCCGGTGACGCAAGTAGGATTTTTGCAATCAAGGCATCGTGTAGCTTCCGTGAGTGCTTGATCAAATGTGAGTCCGATATTAACTTCTGCGTGTAATGATTTGGCGCGAATGACAGGGTCGAGTTCAGGCATTTTGACTCGAGGAATAGCCGCACGTTCTTTAGCCGTCAAGGCGGGGCGTTGATAGTTTTCGTAAGCTTCCACTTCTTCGGGTTTATAGGAGCGCATACGTGACATCATTTCGTCCCAGTTGACTTTATGTGCATCAAACTCCGGTCCGTCCACGCAGACAAATTTTGTTTCGCCGTCCAAGGTTATACGACAAGCACCGCACATACCGGTTCCGTCCACCATAATGGTATTGAGAGAAGCGTCCGTGGGGATATTGTATTTAGCCGTTGTGAGGGCAACGAACTTCATCATGATAGCAGGTCCGATAGTGATAACCTTATCGACTTTTTCGCGCTGAATGACTTGTTCAACGCCGAGAGTGACAACGCCTTTTTGTCCGGCTGAGCCATCATCGGTCATGATAATCATTTCGTCAGAGGTAGAAGCCAATTGTTCTTTCATCAAGAGCAAAGATTCATTGCGTGCAGCAAGAACCGTTATGACGCGGTTTCCTTTGGCTTTGAGGGCTTGTGCGATAGGATAAGTAGGCGCTGCACCAACGCCACCGCAGGCGAGAACGACGGTACCGAATAGTTGAATGTCGGTGGCTTTGCCGAGCGGTCCGACAACGTCTTGGATATAGTCTCCGGGTTCGAGTGCAGCAAATTTTGCCGTGGATACACCAACGCGTTGTGCAACGAGTGTGATAGTGCCTTTTTCAATATCGGCATCGGCGATAGTGAGCGGGACTCGCTCGGATTGTTTATCCACGCGGACAATGACGAAGTGTCCAGCCCGGCGCGATTGAGCAATGAGTGGAGCTTCAACAACGAGCTCCACTACATTTTCAGAATGAAATTTTTTAGATAATACTTTATTCATAAATCTTCTTAGAAGAACTTAGTTTCCGCGCCAACGATGCTGGATAACAAGTTATTAGCGAGTCGCGATGCACCGAAGCGGAAGGATTCGTTATTGAGCCATTCTTGTCCGAGAATTTCTTTGACAAGCGTATAATGTTGTACGGCTTCGTCGGTAGTAGAAACGCCTCCTGCAGGTTTATAGCAAACTTTTTGTCCGGTTTTTTCTTTCCAGGCTTTGATGGCGGAGCACATGATATAGGTAGCTTCGGGTGTAGCGTTGACTTTGACTTTACCGGTAGAAGTTTTAATGAATTGTGCACCGGCCGCCATAGCGAGGATAGAGGCTTTCCAGATATTTTCGACAGAAGCGAGATTACCTACTTCGAGAATCACTTTGAAGTGTGCGTCTTTGGCTGCGGCTTTGATTTCGGATATTTCGTCGAAACATTCCTGATAGAGTCCTTCAAGGAATTTACCTTGTGAGAGTGTCATATCAACTTCAGTAGCACCGTGAGCGACCGCCATAGCAGTTTCAGCGACTTTAATCTCGACAAAAGTCTGTGCAGCGGGGAAGCCTCCGACAACGCTTGTGATGCCTACTCCAGGTGCTTTAAGTGCTTGTTTAACAGCAGGAACGAGTGCCGGATAAACACAGATTGATGCTACATTAAAGCCTTTGCAATCGGGGAATTTTTCTTCAAATGTATTGCAGTTTTCCGCCATTTTGGTTACTTTAGCGTAGGTATCTTCGCCATTGAGGGTGGTATAATCAATTTGGTGCAAGCATTGCTTCCAGACCTCCTTATTATTATTTTCAGCACAATGTGCTGCGAGAATTTCCGCTACGTTTAGTTTCACTTGTTCTTCTGTGAAAGGGCAGGGGTAAGCTGCAAAAAGTTCTTCAAATTTAGTCATGGCAGTTGTTATTTAGAAGTTATTAATTACGTTATTAGGGCAGTCTTCCGATAATAGTTTCGTTACCGGTAACAGATTCTCCCACTTCGACATACATTTCCGTATCGAGCGGTAGGTAAAGGTCGACGCGTGAACCGAGTTTAATAAAGCCCAATGTTTTATTGCGTTTAGCGATGTCTCCGGCTTTCGCATATGTGACGATACGTCGCGCCATAGCACCGGCTATTTGACGGAGAGCTATTCGTGTTTTAGAAGGTGTTTCGATGACGACGAGTGAGCGTTCATTCTCGGTAGATGATTTAGGTAGCCAAGCTTGCAGATGTTTTCCTTTCTGGTGTTCGGAGCGGATGACCGTTCCCTCAATGGGATACCATTGGGCGTGTACATTGAGAGGAGACATGAAGATAGAGACTTGGAGTCTTTTTTCGTGGAATATTTCGGTGTCATCAGTTGGTTCGATAACAACTATTTTTCCATCCGCCGGTGCAACGAGAAAATTAGGTTCATCAATATTGATTTCGCGATGCGGAAAGCGGAAAAAATAGATGCTGAAGCATAGCAGGCAAGCGACAATAACCATGATAGCGACGAAAATCCAGGGGTTATTGAGCCAAAATCCTAAAGCACACAGAATAAACAGCAAAGCGAGTAGAATAGCAATGGTTGTCCTGCCTTCGCGGTGAATTTTGATACGTCTATTGTATTTTTTAGAGTGTTTTGTCATAATTAACAGATTAGATATTAGCCCATTGTGTATATGGAAATTGAGTAAGCATCATGACAGCTTGGTCGAGTCCTTCTTGTATTTTCTTGTCCAGCATGAGTTTGAACATCATGGGTATATCGGCTTTGAGTGTCAGTTTGATGCGTGTATCAGCTGGTGCGGCTTCTTTGAGTTGTATCCAGAAATTAGCGGTAATTCCGGGTAGATTATCCAGTCCGAACTTGATGGTGTCGTTATGGATTCGGTCGATGATACGGATATCAATTTTCTGTCCAAGTCCGTCCACTTTAATCCTTACAATATCTTCTTCAATATCAATTTCTTGAATTTTGTCTTTCGGCATAAATTCTTTGACCCGTTCAAAGTTTTTGAAATTACTTAGAACGGCGTAAACTTGTGCTATAGGCGCTTGGATAGCACATATTTTACTTTCGTATTTCGATTCAGCCATAAAGTATTGTTATTTAATCCATTTATTAGGGTTTTTGTGCCACTTTTCGAGAATATCGATTTCTATTTCGGTAAACAAATTATTATCTTTAGCGACTTGCATGACGTCGGTAAACGTAGTGAGGGAGAAGACGGGAACTCCAGTTTCTTTCAGTTTCTGTTTAGCAATAGGAAGTTGGAGGTCAAAAATCGTTATAATAGCCTCCGGAATACAAGCGTTATTGCGCAATACTTCAATTGCTGAAAGGGCGTCATTACCTTCGTGTATTTGGTTGATAATGAGGATTACTTTTTGTCTTGGTCTAAGGTCTCCCTCTACTTGGTTTTCGAGTCCGTGTGTTTTAGGTGCGGGGAAGATATAGATATATGGCATATTGAGTTGCTCTGCGACGAGCAGTCCAGATGCGATGGAGTTTACGGCGACTCCTGAAATGACATCCACATCGGGGAAATGTTCGGCGACGAGCCGTCCGATTTCCAATTTCAGCAAGTTTCGAGCATAGGTATAACTCAGTATTTTTCGGTCATCGAAGAAGAGTGGTGATTGCCAGCCATTCGCCCACGTGAAGGGGTTGTCTATTTGGACATAAAAAGCCTTAAGGCGAAGAAACTTCTCGGCAACGAGTTTACCCGGTTGATATAAATTTTTCATAAAAAGCCAAGTTTGCGCTGCAAAGATACAAAATTATTTTGGAATATGCAAATCAAATCCTTATTTTTCATTAATTTTTGCTTTTTCGCGTCTTTTTTGGTATTTTTGGATTTGCAGTGAGGATTGTTTAGCTTGCAATTCGAGTTGGTGTAGATCTTTCATCAAGGTAGCGAGGCGCAGTGTTTGGATGAGCGCCTGTTTGTCTTGTTCCGCGAGTGCGAAGCGGTAAGTAGATTTAGCACCGAGAAACCGAATGTTCAGTTTGGTGTCGGCGAAAGCAGATATAAATTGGAGCAAGGCGGTACTATTTGCTTCATCGAGCGTAAGGATTTCATGGTATAGGTCCGCTTGAAATGTGTGGTTTGTGCCGGAGAAAGATTGGTTGAGTGAGTCAGCAGTGAGCGCGATGGCGTTGATATGCAGCGGATAAGTGCCAACGTAATAACCTTTGGCAGTCAAGTGGTAATCATCTGTAATATAAGCTTGTAGGTAGCATCTCGAAGTGTTTTTGGCGGTTTTGAGTGATTTATGGACATATGTGCCGTGGTCCTCATAGTGGTCATTTTTCTCATAGAGAAATTGTTTCATAAGCGGTTCGACTTGCTGTTGCAGGACGAGAATCATGGAGTCGGAATAGCGTAGAGACTGTTCCTGCATAAGTAGATTGATACTATCCTGTGCTCTTTTTTCAGCTCTTTTTTTAGCGACAGAAGGTTGTTTGGGTGTGCAAGCCGTGAGCAGGGTAAAGACCGAAAATGCTGCTATAAAAATTACCTTTTTCATAAATAGAAATGCAAATATGGTGCAAAGATAGCACATTTTTATGGAAAATCAAAAAAAAATGGGTGAAAATTTGCATAATTCTATTTTTTTTTGTAATTTTGCAGACGAATGCTATAATAGCGATTTATAGGATCAATTAAATACATGTATTATTAAATTATGAAAAAAAGTTTATTCTTTGTGTCAATCATGGCGGTCGCCATGTTGGCATCTTGCAGCAAGAACATGCCGCAACCCGAAGAGATTACTGTTAATCCTAATCCGTTGACAGTAGTTGGAAACAAGGTTAATGCCGAAATTCGCGGTACTTTCCCTGTTAAGAAATTTGCCAAAAAGGGTACATTGGTAGTTACTCCGGTTCTCAAGTTTGAGGGTCAAGAGTTATTAGCAGCTCCTGTAACCTATGTAGGTGAGAAAGTAAAAGAAAACGGTAAAGTAGTTAATTTCAAGGAAGGTGGTACCTATACCCAAACCGCTTCTTTCGACTATCAGCCAGCCATGGATGAGTGCGAACTGTATCTGCGTTTTAAGGCAAAGATTGGTGAGAAGGAGATTGAGATTCCTGATTTGAAGGTAGCAGACGGTTTGATTGCAACGGCTAAGTTAGCCAATGCTGAGGACTGCGGTGCTGTATTAACTCCAGATAAATTCCAACGCATTATTCAAGAGATGCAAGAGGCTGATATCAAGTTCTTGATTCAACAATCCAATCTTCGTTCTTCCGAGACAAACAGTGCTGAATACAAGAGTTTGAGAGCCGCTATTAAGGAGGCAAATCAGGCTGAGCGTAAGGAGATTAACAACATTGAGGTAAGCGGTTATGCTTCTCCCGATGGTGGTATGAACCTGAATGAGAACTTGGCTTCAGCTCGTCAGAAGAATGCTCAAAAGTATTTGGCTAACCAAATGAAGAAAGACAAAGTGTCTGCAGAGATTAAGGCTTCCGTAACCGCTGAGGACTGGGAAGGTTTCCAAGCCGCAATGGAGAACAGCAATATCCAAGACAAAGAGCTTGTGTTGCGTGTGTTGTCTATGTATAGCGATCCTGAAGAGCGTGAGGCTCAAATCAAGAACTTGAGCAATGTTTACAAAAATATCGCAGACGAGATTCTGCCGGCACTTCGTCGCAGCCGTTTGATTTTGACAACCGATTTGATTGGTAAGTCAGACGATGAGATTTTGGAGTTCTGGAAGAACGATCCTACTCAACTGAGTTTAGAGGAGTTGCTGTATTGCGCTACACTTGTTCCCGCAGACCAAAAGATGGCTGTATATGAGAAAGCTGCTGAGCTCTATAAGGATGACGCTCGTGCTTACAACAACATGGGTATGATTTATTTCGAGCAAGGCAATATTGCAGAGGCTCGTCGTTGCTATAACAAAGCTCTTGCTATTGATGCTAACAACGCTGACATTCACTACAATGCCGCTCTGGCTGCTATGGCAGATGGTGATTTGGCAAAGGCAGAGGAAGAGTTGGGTAAGGCAGCCGGTGGTCATGGCAATATGAGCGCAGCTTTAGGAACTCTCAACACGATGAAGGGTGACTATGCAGCAGCTAAGAAAGCTTATGGCAATGTAGCCTCCAACAACGCTGCTGTTCAACAAATTATCAATGAGGATTATGCAGCAGCTCGTCAGACCCTGGCTAATGTAAAGAACCCGAATGCCACCACCGCTTACCTGCAAGCTATAGTAGGTGCTCGCACCAACGACCGTAATGCAGTATATAACAACCTGAAGGTTGCTTTAGAGCGTGATGCTGCTTTGAAAGCTAAAGCTGCGAAGGACATTGAGTTCGCTAAATATGCTGAAGAGGCTGAATTTAAAGCACTCGTTAAGTAATGTCGGTTTTATTTCCCAAAGTAAATAAACCCCGTGAATGGGATTATCGTCCCATGTACTACGACCCGGAAAAGGAGGCGCGCGAGCAGAAGCGTGCGCGCCTCCATCGCGGGTTTCTGCAAGAGCAACATGAAAAGAATATGCAGGAGCAAAAGAATCGAAATAAATCCCGTTTAGGATTTTGGATTGCTCTGTTGTTGCTTGCACTATTACTATTCTTTTTATTGGGCTATTAAGCCCCTTTTAGTCTTTTTTGCACTATGGATGTAATCCATCTATTACCGGATAGTGTCGCTAATCAGATAGCGGCAGGCGAGGTGATACAACGCCCCGCTTCGTGCTTGAAGGAGTTGGTGGAGAACAGTTTAGATGCCGGTGCTCGTCATATTCAAGTGGTGGTGATTGATGCCGGTCGGACATTACTTCAAGTAATAGACGATGGTGTGGGGATGAGTGCCACGGATGTACGTATGGCGTTTGAGCGTCATGCGACGAGCAAGATAACTGAGGCTAAAGACTTATTCGACCTCCATACTATGGGTTTTCGCGGTGAAGCATTGGCTTCTATTTGTGCGGTAGCGCATGTTGAGGTGATGACCCGTAGGGCGGAGGATGAGGTAGGAACACTATTAGAGATTGCCGGTTCTACGGTAGTCAGGCAAGAGAGTTGCCAGTGTCCGGTCGGTACCAATTTCAAGGTCAAGGATTTATTCTATAATGTACCGGCTCGGCGTAAGTTTCTCAAAACAGACCAAACGGAGCTTCGTAATTTGCTCCAAGATTTTTACCGCATAGTGCTGGTTTATCCTCATGTGCAATTCACTTTTGTGCAAGGTGACGAGGTGCTTGTAGATTTACCGCAGCAGACTTATAAACAGCGGATAGAGGGGATATTCGGTAAATCGACAGCAAAGCCTTTTACAGGTCAATTGGTTGATTTGCATGTTGATACAGAGATGGTGACGATTCATGGTTTTGTGGGCAAGCCAGAGACAGCTTCGAGGACTGCTCATCAATACTTTTTTGTGAATGGGCGCTACATGCGTCACCCTTATTTTCATAAAGCAATCATGGCCGCCTATGCCGGCATGTTACCAGGGGACTATATTCCCTCATATTTCATTTATTTTGACATCAATCCACAAGCGATAGATGTCAATATTCATCCGACTAAAACAGAAATTAAGTTCCAAGACGAACAATATATATTTCAAATTCTGGTTGCGACCGTCCGTGAGGCGTTGGGTAAATTTAATATAGCTCCGTCCATTGATTTTGACCGAGTCGGTGAGGTGGAGATGCCTTCGTCCAAAGCGACCAAATCAGTTCCGATGCCCAAGGTTGTCGCCAATCCGGGTTATAATCCGTTTAAGCGCACGGCTTCTCCTTTTGCTACACCCGTTGGTGCCGTGGCTTCTAATCCTGAGATAGAGCCTATAGCAGAGCCAAAAGAGGAGGTTGTGCAACTATTTGACTTAGATATAGCTTCGTTGCCGCTCTATCAATATGCCGACAGATATATTTTGGTGCCCGGGAGTGAGGGTTTGTTTTTTATCAACCAACATCGGGCGCATTACGCAATTCTGTATCAGAAATTGATGCTCCAGATGGTGGACGGCAAAGGTCTTAAGCAGCAAGTTCTTTTTCCCGAAGAGTTGCACTTGAGTGCCGATGAGGATGTCCTATTCAGGAGTATAATGAAGGAGTTGGAGTATGTAGGTTTTGAGTTTGACCAATATGCCCGTAATGCCTACAGTGTCACGGCAGTGCCGGTGCAATTTGGCGAAAAAAGTGCCCTGCCTATTCTCAAGGATATATTAGCGGAAGTGAAGACCGTCGGAACGCCGGTGCGTGAACAGTGGCAGAAACGAATAGCTACGATTTTGGCAGAAGAAATGGCCATTCCGTATGGAAGACATTTAAGTGAGTTAGAGTGTCGCGATATAGTCCAGCAACTATTTAAGATACCTAATTATCGCATAGCACCGGATGGGAAGACAATACTATTCCTTCTAACCAACGAAGAGATTAAAAAACGTTTTTAATCAATCTATACCGATATCATGAAACACAACATTACCTTTTTAATTATCAGTGTAGCACTTAGTCTAAGTATGATTGGTTGTCATCCTACTCCTGAGTACTTGACTATATTGCACACCAATGACACGCACTCTCAGGTAGAGCCTACTCAGATGAATGAGGGAGGTTATGCTCGTCGTATGGGGGTTATTAAAGCAGAGCGGGCAATAGATCCGGACTTATTGCTATTGGATGCCGGCGATTTTTGCCAGGGTACACCTTATTTTAATATATATAAAGGTCGTATTGAGATAGCGGCAATGAACCGCATGGGATATGATGCGGTAACGCTTGGTAATCACGAGTTTGATAATGGTTTAGACACCTTAGCTGTAGTTCTGAAAGATGCGAATTTTCCGATTGTCTGCGCGAACTACGATGTAACCGGAACACCTTTGGAAGGGATTGTTAAACCTTATACTATTTTGCGTCGCAAAGGTGTGAAGATCGGTATTTTTGGTCTTGGTGTATCGCCGGTCGGGCTGATTGACTCCAAGAATTTTGCTCCCGTACAATACCTTGATCCATATGATACAGCGGCTAAGATGGTGGAAATCTTGAAGAGCAAGGGCTGCGAAGTGATTATTTGTCTCAGTCACTTAGGAACTTATCCTTTAGTAGAGGCTGATACGCCGTCAGATTCCCAATTAGCAACGCGTGTGAGCGGCATTGATATGATAGTGGGCGGACATACACATCAGCTGTATGATATCCATCTTCCTAATCCTGAAGGCAAAGAGATTCCGGTGCGGCAAATGGCCAAATCAGGTCGCTTTTTTGGAAAGTGTATTTTGCATTTAGAAGAAAAATAGAAATAATTTGCCCAAAAATTTGCGTATATCGTAAAATTGTTGTAATTTTGCAGCCGATTTTGCGAATTATGCGCAAAAGGGTTAGAATATAAACTTTTAAAATTAATACAATTATGTCAGAAATTGAAGCTAAAGTGAAAGACATTATCGTTGACAAGCTGGGTGTTGAAGCATCCCAAGTAACCAACGAGGCAAGTTTTACAACGGATCTTAATGCAGACTCTCTGGATACCGTTGAGTTGATTATGGAGTTTGAGAAGGAATTCGGAATTACCATTCCTGAAGAAGATACTCCGAAGATTTCTACAGTAGGTGACGCGATTGCCTATATTGAGAATGCTCGTAAGTAAAACTCCTGCATTTCCATCTATATACGAGTTTACGGGAGGACTGTAAACTCGTATTTTATAGAAGTTTTATGACAATACACAGAGTAGTAGTTACCGGTTTAGGTGCAGTTACCCCGATAGGCAATACTGTGCCCGATATGTGGCAGGCGATGCTTGAGGGCAAGAGTGGTGCCGGACCCATTACACAATTTGATGCTTCCAAGTTTAAGACGCAATTTGCGTGTGAGGTAAAGAACTTTGATCCATCCTCTTTTTTGGATCGCAAGGAGGCACGTAAGATGGATCGTTTTGCCCAAATGGCATTGGCTAGTGCAATAGAAGCAGTAGGGCAAGCCAAGTTGGATTGGGCAACTGAGGACAAGGATCGTATCGGTGTGGTGATCGGTTCGGGTATGGGCGGTTTAAAAAGTTTTGAAATCGGTTCAACCGATTTTGTCAAGGGTGATGGCAGGCCTTTCTATAGTCCGTTCTTTATTCCCAATACCATAACCAATATGGGAGCCGGGCATATATCGTTGTATTTCGGTCTGAAAGGTCCGTCCTTCAATATCAGTACGGCTTGTTCGTCCGGTTCGCATGCTATCAGTGCTGCCTTCGATTTGATTCGGATGGGTAAGTCTGATGTTATTTTAGCGGGAGGTGCAGATTCTGATGTGACGGTGAGCGGTATAGGCGGGTTCAACGCAATGCATGCATTATCGACCCGCAATGACGATCCGGAGCACGCTTCACGTCCTTATTCCAAGAGCCGTGATGGTTTTGTATTGGGCGAAGGAGCTGCGACGATAGTATTAGAGAGCTATGAGCATGCGCTTCAACGCGGTGCTACCATTATAGCCGAGTTAGTCGGAGCGGCAACCAACTCAGATGCTTATCATATGACGGCTCCCGACCCATCGGGCACCGGTGCTGCTAAAGTCATGCGCTTAGCTATAGAAGATGCCGGTATTGAGCCGAAGGATATAGATTATATCAATGCTCACGGCACCTCGACCCCATTGGGTGATGTAGCTGAGTTAAAGGCTATTCAGGATACTTTCCAAGCTCATGCTTATGAGCTCAATATCAGTGCTACAAAATCCATGACGGGTCACTTGATAGGTGCTACGGGTGTGGTAGAAGCTATCGCCTGTGTATTGGCATTGCAGAACGGAATCGTGCCGCCTACCATCAATCATGATGAAGCGGATAAGGACGAGAATATTGATTATAACCTCAATTTCACATTTAATAAGCCTCAGCGACGCGAGATGCATTACGCTTTGACCAACACCTTTGGTTTCGGCGGTCATAACGCTTCGTTGGTGTTTAAAAAATGGGAATAATAAAATTTTAAATTAAAGGTATTAGTTATGTTTACACAACAAATTGGCGAGAATGCCGGTAAGGTATGGAATGCTCTGCAAGGTGGAGCTCTCGCTCAGAAAGATCTGAAGAAGGTTACTAAGTTGAAGAATGACGAACTTTACCTCGCATTGGGTTGGTTAGCTCGTGAGGGCAAACTCAATGTTCAAGAGGGTGAAGAACTCGTGATTGCATTAGCTTAATATTATTAAAGACCTTTTGTTATGGTAGTAGCAATAATTGGCGCGTCGGGTGCCGTTGGACAAGAATTGTTAAAAGTGCTTGAGGAGCGCCACTTTCCTATTACTGAACTTCGGTTATTCGGTTCCGCGCGCAGTGCTGGAACCGAATACTCTTTTAATTCGCAAACGATTACTGTTCAATTACTTGAGCATGGTGATGCTTTTCGAGGGGTGGATATTGCGTTTGTATCAGCGGGTGGATCTGTCTCGTTGGAGTATGCTGATGATATTACGCGTTACGGAGCGATAATGATTGATAATTCCTCTGCTTTTAGGATGGATAAGGATGTGCCTTTGGTTGTGCCGGAGGTTAATAGTGAGGATGTTTTCCAATGTTCTCGTCGTATTATTGCTAATCCTAATTGTTCGACTATAGTGATGGCATTGCCGTTGATGGCATTGCATCGGTTGAGTCCAATTAAGCGTGTTCATGTAGCTACTTATCAGGCGGCATCGGGAGCCGGTGCTCAAGCGATGCAGGAGTTACAGAACCAATATAGGCAGATTATGCGTGACGAGCCGGTTACGGTTAGTCGTTTTCCGCACCAATTGGCGTATAATGTTATTCCTCATATTGATGTTTTCATGCCCAATGATTACACGAAAGAGGAGATGAAAATGCACGATGAGACGCGTAAGATATTTCATAATGAGGGCATTAGCGTGAGTGCTACATGCGTAAGGGTTCCGTCTTTACGATGTCATTCGGAGTCTGTGTGGGTTGAGACAGAAGAGACGGTAGAGGTAGAGACGTTCAGGCGTGCCATTGCTGCGATGAAGGGTTGTAAATTACTTGACGACCCTGCCAGTAACCGTTATCCGATGCCGCTTGATTTGAGTGGAACGGATGATGTGTATGTAGGTCGAATACGGCAAGATTATACTTCTCAGACGGGTATCACTTTCTGGTGTGTCGGGGATCAGATACGCAAGGGGGCGGCACTTAATGCGGTTCAGATAGCGGAAGTATTGGTGAATAAATAGGAGTAATTTTAGTATGTCATCCCCGATAAATATAATGGCACCGGTAGGGTGTTGGGAGTCTCTTGCGGCAGCGATTGAAGCGGGAGCCTCTTCGGTATATTTCGGTATAGAATACTTGAATATGCGCTCGCGTTCATCGGCTAATTTTACGACCGATGACCTCCATAAAATCGTGTCTATATGTCGCGAAGCGGGTGTGCAGACCTACTTAACGCTCAATGTGGTTATGTACCCTGAGGATTTGCCCCTTATGCGCACCATCGTGGATCAAGCGAAAGCGGCAGGTGTGACAGCGATTATCGCTTCGGATATTGCGGTTATGCAGTATGCCAATGAGGTTGGAGTAGAGGTGCATCTATCCACGCAACTCAATATCGCGAATACGGAGGCGTTGAAGTTCTATGCACAGTTTGCGGATGTTGTCGTATTAGCGCGTGAACTTAATATAGACCAAGTAGCTTGTATTCATCGGGATATTTTAGAGCAACATATAGTAGGTCGCAGTGGTAACCCTATAGCGTTAGAGATGTTTTGTCATGGCGCGCTCTGTATGGCTGTAAGCGGTAAGTGTTATTTGTCGCTCAATAACTTAGGTGCGTCTGCTAATCGCGGGGCATGTATGCAGGTCTGCCGGCGCGGTTATATTGTTAAGGATAAGCAGTCTGAGTTGGAACTTGAAGTGGATAACCAGTATATCATGTCACCGAAGGACCTTAAGACTATTCATTTTCTCAACAAGTTGTTGGACGCCGGTGTGACGGTGTTAAAGATAGAGGGTCGTGCTCGTGGTCCCGAATATGTTAAGACTGTCGTGTCTTGCTACCGTGAGGCGGTAGAAGCATGGCAGCGTGGCGAGTATGAGCAAGAACAGATAGAGGAAAAGATAGCTGCTTGGGATGAGCGGTTAAGCAGAGTGTTCAATAGGGGGTTTTGGGATGGTTATTACCAAGGTCAGCGATTAGGTGAGTGGACTCGTCATTATGGTTCGCAGGCGACTAAGAAGAAAGTTTATGCCGGTAAATGTACTAATTTCTTTAAGAATATCTCTGTCGCGGAGTTTTTATTAGAGGCTGTACCAGAGATAAAGGAGGGAGATGAGTTGCTTGTAACGGGTGAGACGACAGGGGCATATGAGTTGGTGGCTCATGACTTGCATAATGAAGTCGGAGAACCGGCTCAAGCAGTGTATCAGACGAAACTTTTTGCGATAAAGACCGATAAGATACTTCATCGTGGAGATAAACTCTTTATATTACAATAACACGGTAGTGGTGTTATCCTGGCTATTGTTGGTACAGCTCATCTTATTGGGTGTAGCATGGTATAGTCGTAGCCGTGACAGGCAGATTGACACGGTGCATATATCGGTGCCGATGACGATGTTTTGTATTGGAACGCCGGTGATTACGGCATACCAATTATGGATGCCTGCCGGTCGGTTTGATGTACTATTTTTCCTCATGTTATTAGGAATAGTGATAGGTGTTTATGTCGTTGTCTCGTTGCTATATATGTGGGTGAATTGGACCTTTCAATTTTCTCGTCAATATGCAATGCCGTTGCAGAAATGGTTAAATGGTTATGCCATTTTCTGTTTGGCATTATTTTTGTTAGATATAGTCATGTTGAATGTCAAATAAATATAATAGGACCTATGAGTAAAGTGCGCAAGATTTTGATTTCTCAGCCTAATCCGCCTTCGGGTCATCATAATCCTTATGCGGATATGTCAAAGCAGTATGGTGTAGAAACGGATTTTTTCCAGCTCATTCGCCTTGAGGGCTTAGATGCCTCAACTTTTCGTAAGCAACATATTAATCCGTTGGATTATACGGCTGTGCTATTTGGTTCTACCTTGGCGGTAGATCATTATTTTCATCTCTGTGAGCGGTTGCGTATTCAGGTACCGGAGTCGATGCATTATTACTGTATTTCGGATGCTGTAGGTAATTATCTACAGCACTATATCCAATACCGGAAGCGTCGTGTCTTTCCGGCGGCGGATCATGACTACATGTCCTTGTTGCCGACAATGAAGCGTCGTCCGCAGGAGAAATATCTGATGGTGGTATCGGATAATTATAATGAGGCATTGATACAGCAGTTTAAGGAGCATGGGATAACGGTTCAGCCGGCGGTGATGTACCATACTCTTCCTGTGGAGTGGCCGAAGGAAAAGCCCTTTGACTACGATATGTTGGTATTGTTTACTCCTCAAGCGATAATGTCCATCAAGCATAATTTTCCGGACTGGGAGCAGGGAGATACAAAGATTGCCTGTTTAGGAGCTAAAACAGCGGAAGCGGTTGTGGAAGCGGGTTATCATGTCGATATTCAGGCACCGTCACCACTATTCCCGTCTATTACTGCGGCGATAGAGGATTACTTAGAGAAAAATAATGGGTAATTCGTTTCCTAAGTCGGCTAAACTTTGTGGTGAGATGCGTGTAGCAGAGCTACGAAAGCATGGTCATCATCTTATGGCTTGGCCTATGCGTGTAACCTATTTAGAAGCGGAAGAGAAAAAGGTGCTCATATGGGCTCCTAAACGTCTCTTCAAACGTGCCGTCATGCGTAATCGTCTAAGACGATTGATGCGCGAAGCCTATCGTCTTCATCAAGGCGAATTGGCAGTGCCGATGCATGTGGCGTTTGATTATATTGATACAGAAATACAACCGTTTGCCGTTATTGAGAAGGGCATGGTAAAGGCAATAATGAAATTAAATGGTCAATCAACCACCCCATAAAGTCAAATTAGTGCTGCGTCAACTCTTTTTGTTGCCGGTGTATTTTTATCGTGCTTGCATATCGCCATTGACGCCGCCGTCTTGTCGTTACACGCCGACCTGCTCGCAGTACATGGTTGAGGCGGTGCTGAAATATGGGATATTTAAAGGCGGTTGGTTGGGCATGAAAAGAATCCTCCGTTGCAATCCGTGGGGGGGCAGCGGTTATGACCCCGTTCCGTAAATATGCGAATAGATATACTGACATGTTGTCCGGAGTTGTTAGACTCCCCGTTGAATCACTCTATTATCAGGCGTGCTAAAGATAAGGGACTTGTGGAAATTCAAGTTCATAACCTGCATGACTATGCTTTAGATAAGCACCATAAGACGGATGATTATGCTTTTGGATTCGGTGCCGGGATGGTGATGATGATTGAGCCTATAGACCGTTGTATCTCCCAATTAAAGTCGGAGCGGGAGTATGACGAAGTCATTTTCACAGCTCCGGATGGTGAGCGTTTTGACCAGAAAACAGCCAATAATCTTTCTCTCAAGCAGAATTTGATTATCTTATGCGGTCATTATAAGGGAGTTGACCAACGGGTAAGGGAACATTTTATCACCAAGGAATATTCGATAGGCGATTATGTCTTGACGGGAGGTGAGATGCCGGCTGCTATCATGACCGATGCTATTGTCCGCTTATTGCCGGGTGCATTAGGTGATGTAGAATCTGCGCTCAATGATTCCTTCCAAGATGGGCTGTTGGAAGCCGGTGTATATACTCGTCCGGCAGAATATAAAGGTTGGAAAGTGCCGGATATACTGTTATCAGGGCATCAGGCTAAAGTTGAAGAATGGCTTTATGAACAGTCCCTTGCTCATACTAAAGCGCGGAGACCGGACTTGTTAGAGGGCATTGATTAAGGGTGAATAGTTATGTCTAAACTCAATCAGATAACGCAAGCGGAAGTAGAGTCTTTGGAGCGTGAATATATGGAAGCACTCCATGCGGGTTTTCCATCGCCTGCGGCTGATCATGCAGGTGAACGATTGGATTTATTCCGTGAACTAAATCATCATCCTGCAACGACTTTTTATGCGCGGGTAGAGGGAGATTCAATGCGTGATGCTGGTATTTTAGATGGCGATATTGTGGTGATAGACCGTTCTTTAGAGCCGCAGAACGGTGATTATATAGTCGCTTTTGTCAATGGTGAATATACTTTGAAGGAATTTCGTTTTGACACAGAAGAGGGGTGTGCATGGCTCATCCCCCATAACGAAGCTTATAGACCTATACGGGTCACCTCCAATGAAAATTTTATTGTCTGGGGCGTAGTGACTCATTCTGTTCACAAGATGAAGTAAGTTCTTGATGTACGGTTTAGCAGATTGCAATAATTTCTTTGTGTCCTGCGAGCGGGTGTTTCGACCTGACCTTGAAGGCAAGCCGGTTGTGGTACTTAGTGGCAATGACGGTTGTGTTATTTCGAGGTCAAATGAGGCGAAGGCCTTAGGTATTCCTATGGGAGCACCACTATATCAATTACGTGAATTGGTTGAGCGAGAAGGAGTTACTTGCTTTTCATCTAATTTTTCCCTATATGGTGATATGTCGAATAGGGTAATGAGTATATTACGGGCTCACACGATGCGGTTTGAGCAATACTCTATAGATGAGGCGTTCATTCGGCTTGATCATGTGCCTAATGCGGAACAAAAGAAGTACTGCGAGGACTTGGTTAGGGATATTCGCAAGGGTGTTGGTATTCCTCTATCAATCGGTATAGCGAGTTCTAAAACATTAGCGAAGATAGCCTCCAAGTACGCCAAGACTTATAAGGGATATCGGGGGGCTTGTGCTATTAGGACCGATGAACAGAGGCGTAGGGCGTTATCTACCTTTAAAATAGGTGATGTATGGGGGATAGGTAGGCATTCACGGGCTAAATTAGAGTCGATGGGGATTGAGACGGCATTGGATTTTGCGCTCAAAACGCCTGATTTTGCGCAAAATGTACTGCATAAGCCCGGGTTGTTAACATGGCAGGAACTGAATGGTTTAGATGTTGTGGATGTGGGAGAAATGTCAGGTAAGCAGTCTATAACGACATCGCGTACTTTTGCTACCGCCATCACGGATTTAGCACTTTTGGAGCAACAAATAGCTGATTTCTGTGACCACTGTGCACGGCAGTTGCGCGCGCAACACTCCTTATGTTCTCAGATGATCGTTTATGCCCATACTTCTCGTTTCAGGCAGGATATAGAGCAACAATACCTCTCTGAGGTGGTGACATTGCCGGTAGCGACGGCATCGTCCCAAGAATTGGTCAATTATGCTTTGCAGGCTTTAAGACGCTCGTATAGACAAGGAATACTATATAAAAAAGCTGGAGTAATCTTACTCAAGATTATGCCCGACAATGTGCAAGCACAGGACCTTTTCGATACTCGCGATAGGGAAAAGGATAAGCGACTGCAGGTGGCTATGGACAAAATCAACAGTCTCTATGGTAAAAGGTCTATTTTATTAGGGCCGCAGTTAGACGCAACCAAAGACGAGAAAGTCTATATTGCCGAGCACAAATCCCCTCTTTATACAACAGATTGGGACTCAATTATTACCGTCAAATGCTGAGATTTTAAAATGCTGTCCTGATTTTTATTTTGAAATATCCAAATTAATTTGTATTTTTGCAACGTGAAAAATATCAAATAATATGCATGCTTTTGCCCTTATTACGGGTGCCGGTAGCGGTATCGGATTACAATATGCTACGGCATTAGCCCGTGATTATCAGTACAATCTATTGCTAGTAAGCAATCAGGAAAAAGAACTGCAGGTGCTTGCAGAGCATCTGACAAAGGAGTATCATGTGCGGGCGATTCCTTTTTACTTGGATTTGACGGCGCAGGATGCTGCTGAACAGTTGGTAGCTTTCTGCGATAAGGAGCAACTCGACATAGAAGTGCTTATCAACAATGCCGGCGTTTTGATTTTTGATGCTTTTGTCAAAACCGACCCTCGTAAGATAGAAACATTGTTGATGTTGCATGTGGTAACACTCACCAAATTGTGCCGTCTAATAGCTGCTAAAATGGTACTTAGGGAGGTCCCTACAGGACATAAAAAGGGCTATATTCTCAATATGAGTTCTATGTCCGCATGGATGTCGATGCCTTCTATAGCCTGTTATAATGCATCAAAGGGCTATGTATTCAATTTCTCCAAGGCGTTATGGTATGAGTTAAAACCCCATGGTGTACGGGTTTTGGCTGTTACTCCGGGCTCAACGGACACTGGGTTATTGCCTTTTGGTCCTAACTTTGGAAAAGTTCTTCGTTTTTTCGGTATCACGATGTCGCCTGAACGACTTGTCAAACGCGTACTCAAAGTGCTCTTTTTCCGTTCTAAAAAGAGGTGTATGCCCGGAGCATGGAACTATATCATTGTGCCAATTATCAATCACTTACCTGATTGGCTTATTTTTGCTGCGATGAAACGTATTTCGTTTTTCAAGCAATAGACGAATATTTTTGGCGAAGTTGAATCTCCTTGGCTAATCTAATCGGATACGAGTAACTGTTCAGTTTCTTTTCTATTCCTTGTACACGTATGACAACTTTCGTGATGTAGGGATTTACTAATTGTGCCTCCAAATAGACCTCATCTATCGCTGATAGAGGAATACGAATCTCAGACTCTTTAAGAAAGTAGTTGTACTCTATTATGATGAGCGTGTTATTTTCAAGGATATACTTGTTTTTCCATATAGAGCAGATGGAAGGGGCGTATATTACTAAAAAAAAGGTAATTATCACGCCCCACAGAATCAATTGATGCCGAATAGAAGTTCCTTCTTCCATAACCATGAAATACCACGACATTAGAAAGATAATCCCCATGTAGATAATCAAATAAAGAACAAACCCCCAACTAAACCGATTACTCAATTCAATCCTCGAGAAATCGGTTTGTTGTTTGTCCTCTTCGGTTATGGGGCAGAATACTTTATTATGTTTTTTCCAAATCCGATATTCTGCTACAAAAATGCCTATAAATGCACAAAAAACGGCGATGAGAATGGTTGGTTTGTCATGAAAGAGTATTGCGCAATAGCTATAGGCGAAAAGCATACTGAGTGCACCTATAGCACCTCCGTAGGCTATGAGATTGATTTGGGTAGCTGGTTTCATTAGATGTTGGAATAATGAGGGTTTATATTCTCGCGGGCATAGGTATCTAATTCAGTCGCATTGATACCAAGCCGCTTGGAAGTTATTTGGCGTCGCTTGTAGTACGTTCTTTTGGTCATATCGAGGTAGGTGATGACAGCTTGATTATCCAGGCCTATACCCAACATCACGAGTATGGTCATATCAGCATCTGTAAGAGTGGGGTAGCGTTCGTGTAAACGCTGTACCTTATCGGCAAAGATTTGTTTAAGTTCTTGTGGAAGCTGACCGACCGGTTTATGTTTGGCTTGTGCGGATAATTGGCGGGTGAGAACCATTTGTTGTCGTTCGGCGCCTTGCAGGTTGATAGCCCCTTTGATGCGCGCATCTTCCAATGCTTTCTTTAGCCTTTCAATACGCACACCGAGGACTACGATGCCTATGGCAATTGTGAGAGTCACCAATATCAATACTCCGGCGAATAATAAATCAGAAGGCATGTTCTCACTTCTTTAAATGCCTGTAACTGTCAATACAAATAAAGGAGCCGACAAAGAGCACTATTCCTGCAGCAATATAAGGCTCATAAACATGTTCCCATTGGTCGGAGATAAAGGTCAGCGGAATAATGCCGAATAAACAAAGCAGTCTAAACGCTGCGGCTACTGCCAAAATGGCACCAATAATCATCTTTAATTTCATAATTATATATATTTTGGTGGTTAATCTATCAACGGTGTTACGCTTTAGTGCTAAGACCGTGCAAAATTACAATTTTTTTTTGACATATGCAATACCTCTCACTTATCCGTATCACAAATTGCTGTTATTTATTACCAATTAAAAACACATTTTTCGGGAAAAAAGATTGATTTTTTCTTGCATATCTCAAAAAAAAGCAGTATCTTTGTACACGATTTGCAACTATCCCTCTTCTATTTATCAGTAATCGTTAAGCTATATGCAAGCGGAACGTAAGCTATATATAGTAAGTGGTTAGTAGGTGATTACTATGTTATTTGTACGTAATTCAGCCGATTTCGTGCCTGACATTGTATAACAAAATAACAGTATCCGCCAAGTTTGGCGGATCAAAAAACACTCAACAATATGGCAAAAACTATCCTTGAACACCCTGTCCGTGAGATTCACGGCGCACTTGAACGCAAAGGCATCATCAACCGAATGAAGAAATACCGTGCTGAAGACGGTCGCATCATCCATGAAGGCATACAGGAGTCCTATGCCGTCCGCAATCCGCGTGACTACAAGAAGAACCCGCCGCAGGGCGCAGAGCTGGAGCATATCAACCTCTTCCGCCAAGCCTGCCTTATGACCAAAGAGATCCTCGATGCGGAGAAACCCGAGACCACACCTGCCGTCTCCGTCTTTCCGCCTCGTCCCATGTATCTCACCAAAGAGGAAGCCCTTACCCTGCTCACCGACTACCGCCAACGTTACAAAGCCCAACTCCCATCCACTCGCGGCACGCGTCCCGACCCGCAAGCTCAGATTGACAAAACCACCCACGCCCCGAAGCGCTATTTCCGCCTCGACAACTTCATCCGCTCCATGGTCTATCAATCCCTCAAAGCCGAGCAAAACACCCAACAACCGACAGATTAGTACATAAAGCCACAAAAAATCAACTTTCCCGAACAATTTTAGCCCAAAACCTTGCATATATCCAAAAAAAACTGTAACTTTGCAGCGGATTTGTGGTAGATTAACTCCGTTAATATGGATGCGAATACATACCGAGTCAGGATTACAGCACTCCGTCAGACGGTTTATCCGGACTAACCGAGTTTAATCAAGTTTAATACTATTACTAACTATTAAAAACAAAACCATTATGAAAAAGATCTTATTTGCAGTAGTAGCCTGCGTGGCTATGTTTGCCTTCACTGCGTGTGAAGAAATTGTAACAGGTGACCGTGTGTATTGCGTTGATGCGGATGCCAACGGTCAGGACGAAGTTGTTCTGACCAACTATGCGCTCTTCGCTTATCCGACCATCGAGGAAAAAATCAACGAGATAGCCAAATCTCCGATTACCGATGGCTCGAAGTATTTTATCGTAAATGGTACCGCCTCGCAATGCGACAAGAAATGCCAAGCCGCAATCAACGCCGCTATGGACGAGATTGAAGCGAAAGAAGGTTACGGTAAGGGCTTTCGCGATCTAAAGGGTGTGCGCGTCAAACTGATGTACCGCAATACAGACAAAACGCCAATCGTTGATGAAGAAATTTGGTATCGCGATTTCAAATAACTGACGGTCAGTATGGGTGTGCACGGGTGTTTCCCGTGCACACTTTTTTTTGACTAAAATTTTCTTAAGTTAATGGCAACTTGTTCTTGACCTGCCCGGGTTCAAATGTGTAGTCAATTATACACAACCGAGCAGGTGTACGAGATCTCTGGCAGGACCATCTGGTGTCCGCATAGCTTAGGCTCTTTGTACTTCGTACATCACTCGATAATCAGTTTGATGCGGAAGCCGCGGGTGGTGGGTTCTTCGATGAGTTCCTTCACCTGCGGACGGAGGGAGGCACGGGCGGCGTCGGTCAGAGGCGATTCGCTGAGGTGCTCCACCATGAAATCTAATGCCGTCACGCCGGAGAGTTCGGTGTGCGTCAGACGCAGCGTGAGCGGACGGAAAGACTGCATGTGGGTGAAGAGCATCTCCTCGATGAGCGAATAAGCGCGGTCGGCTTTCTCGGTGATGTTGTACTTGAGACAGAACTGGTTGAGCCCGGTGTGGATCTGCAGGTAATCGAAGTCGTCCGAGTCAATCTCATAGACGAGTTTCTGGATGCGGTTGACGAACGCCTTGGTAGCCGAATGGACGGGGTGTTCGAAGATCTGTTCGGGCGTGCCGTCCTCGTAGATGATACCTTCGTTCATGAAGAAGATACGTGTGGGCGCGTTGCTGTCAGTGTCCATTCAGTGTCCATTCAGTGTCCATTCAGTATCCATTCAGTGTCTATTCAGTGTCTATTCAGTGAGTTGTATGTGTGTTAAGTAGGGTGGCATTAAAAAGCCCGAGGGATTAGCTCGGGCGAAAAGAGTTATAGCAATTTTATTTGCACATATTAATTTTCTGTTGTACTTTAGCAAGTGCACATCCGCCCCTAACGACAAGCAGTATTCCCTGTAATCCTCAATGTTCATGTACTATACATTAAAACGAGAAATCTGTTTTCTCTACGCCGTAGCCGTAGATGGTTTTGAAGTCATCGCGCATGGAAATGACAATATAGCCGTCTTTGCGCCACTGGTCGCCCAGTTTGAGCGCTTTCTCGCGGTTGGCATGGTCACGTGCCTCGTCATCGGCAATGAGCATAAACGCCAGCGTCTTGTGTTCCGTATTGCCCAGACAATAGTTATGCATTGCGCAATCGCCGCCGCTGTTGCCAAACGACAATACCGGCACTTTGCCTATCTCCTGCACAATCTGCAGCACCTTGTTGGTCTTCAGGTTCTTGATAATCAGTTCGTCAGTGCGGACAATATTCTCCTCTTTGCCCATGGTGTAATTGACACCCGCTTCGGTGCCTTGCGAGGTTGATTGCAGGCGCACATCCATGCCTATCACGCGGTTGGGCGCAATACCGATAGACTCTGTCAGCGCACGGCAGATGAAACGGTCCGAACCGGACACTACATAGTACGTAAAACCGTTCGCTTCCAGATACTTGAACACCTCTAACATGGGCTTGTAGAAACTCTCAGCGTACGTCATGCCCGTAAAGCCGTTGGCCGGTTTGGCGGCATACGTCTTCACATAGCGGTCGAACTCCGCCAATGTCATACCTGCATACGCCTTGGCAGCGGCATGGGCGTGTTTCATGTCGAAATGGTCAGGCAGTTTGGTTCCGTTGCGCACAAAATCGCGTATCTCCTGTGCGGTCTGACGCACGTCTTCCGGCGCTTTGCTGCTATAAGCCGTGTCGTCTAACACACGGTACTCCAGCAGGTTGTACTCGAAATAAGAGGGGTACAGTTCACCAACAAACGTGCCATCCATGTCGAAAGTGGCGATGCGGTCACTCTCCGCAATGAAATTCACGGAATTGGGGTTGGTCACATCCTCCACATACTCCTGCAGAGCCGTCAGCGCCTCGCAGTCGTTCCAAAGCGTGAAATAGCTTTTAGGTGTCGGCGTCAGCTCGTTGCTGCTGCAACTGCTCATCACTGCAACACAGGCAGTAATGGCAATTATCCATAGTTTTATCCTTTTCATATTTCCGAAATTGTTATTTGACATTATATACGATGTTCATAGGTCTTTACGGAACGCCGTAAACGGCAGTTTCTCCTCCATGTCTGTGCCCATGTTACCAGATCACGCAGAGCAGGGTGCGCCAGAGGGTGCTATACCATTTGCGTCCGAACAGCTGCTGGAAATCAATAAAGGCGATGATATTGATAAGAAAACCGGGATAAGCATAGGGGTGGAATTCGAAAAAAGGAACGAACCATCCTGCCACTAACACCCATAGTACATTAATCATCTGCAGTTGCGCAATAATAAAGATGAGTGCTGTAAATATCTCTGCGAAATTATAGTTTACTTTGTTGTCTCCGGTGGCATCATCTACGAAGGGATTTCCTTCGCGTGGTGACTTGCGGAAGAGCAGCCATGTTAAGAAGATAAACATAATGGATTTGATGAGCAGCCCAATTGCTAAATGCTCGTCGAGCCACTCGTAATACGAGTCTAAGGCATGCGCCACTTTGTGCACGGCGTTGTTAAAAGCTTCCGTTTCTTCAGGGGATAAATCCCGCGTATAGTTCTTATCCGCCAACTGCTGACTCAGACTTGTCTCAAGCGAGACAAGCGGTTTTTTCTCTGCCGGCACGATATAGAGGGCTATAGCTAATAAGAGGCTGGTGCCTATGAGCAACTGGAAGGGACGCAAGAACTTCCTACGCTTGCCGTTGAGAAAGTCTGCTATCACATAGCCGGGTCGCCATATGAGATGCCATAGCGTGCGCCAGTATTCCTTTTCTCCGAATTCGGCAAGCAGAATACGGACGACAGTCAGCATGGTTATTCGCTCGGGTTGCCGTGTCTCTTCCTGTTCTTCGGAAGCGTCCGCATCGTAGTTCTTCTGCTTGCGATGCAGTTCCTCGTATTGGTCGTGGGTATAGGTACGCGCCTGCTGCGCCTTTTGGCGTACACGCTGCCACCATTGGGCAATCTTGGAGGGCTTTTTATTTGGGTTTCTTTGTATCATCTATTGATTTATTTCTTCTTTGTATATTTGGCTTTGACGAGCTCGTAGGAGTTGCGGGTGAGGTCTTTGAGCAGGGAGTCCGGCGCGGTACGGGGATCAATGCCCAGCCAGTATTTGGCGGATTCGTTATAGGGCTTGCCGATGCAGTCGTATTGCGCCTTCAGTTCGTCTATTCGTTCGGGCTGGCATTTGAGCGTCACAACGGAGTAGTCGGCGCAGTCGAAGAACGCGAACATGTGTCCGCAGACATAGAAAACAAGCACGCTCTCGCCGCTCTTGAACATGGTGAACGGCAGTTTCTCCTCCACATCCGTCCCTAACGACAGGCAGTATTCCCTGTAATCCTCAATATTCATAATCTAATTTATAAATCAAGTGTTGATGACAGTACTGAGCGGTCGGTCAGATGCAGGAAGGCGAGTGCAATCAGACATGCTATAATACCTGCCAAACCGGCAGGAGAGGTTAATAAATCGTTGGTGCCGTCAATGAATACAGGCACGAATGTTGCAAACGCATTGAAAGAGCCATGGAAGATAGCGGCGGCAATGACGGAACCGGATTTGACGCGTATGAACTGCGCAATAGGAGCAAGGCAAATACAGAAAACAATCATCATAAACACTCCCGTCACCGGATGGGCCGGGAAATTGTGCCCCATAAGGATGAGCGGAGCATGCCATAATCCCCATAACGCACCGATAATAACAGCAGTCAGCAGAAAGTTTTTCCCTGAGAACTGCCGGAGCAAGTATCCCCGCCAGCCTGCTTCTTCGCCGAAAGCAAACAGCGCATTGATGGTAATACCGCCAATAAAACCATTGGCAATCTGCGAAATCAGGAGTACGGAGTATGATAACTGCTTACCCTCCGGCAAGACCGAACTGGCTTTATCCAACGCATCCATGAGTAGCGGACTTTCTTTCATGAAGTGTGTGCCTGGCATGAGACATGACACTGCTATCATGCCTATCGTCATAGCCACGGGCAATAACCAAGCAACAAACCACCAACGGTTGATTTTCCAACTGATGCCGATGCCGCCCAAGACTGGCTCGCGATGAAGTATCTGGGTAATGACAGCAGCCAGAAGCGGCATAAACATACATGCTGAAGTAACTAATGCCCATACGGGTGAATCGGTTGTTTTGCCGCTCAACCGGAATGCGCCGACTAACAGCCACACGCATAGGTATGCAATAATGGTAAATAGCAATCCTTTCTTTGTTGCAGTGTTCATATTTTTTATTTAATTATAGTGTTCAGGGTTTCAACGGATAGTTCGCTCATGCCTTCAATGGCGTCGCTCACGTTGAGCAGCAGTTTCGGGTTGCTCACATCCCAATGGAACGTGCCGGAGTCGCGGTAGTGCGCCGTCTCCGATTGCAGCACATAGACATAGCCGAACGTCCTGTTGTCCTTGACGAGACGGTCGATACAGAGGACACGCTTTGCCTTGCGGTTGATGACGATGTTCCGCCAAATGACGTTGGACGGCTGCGTGTGATGGGTCGGTGCGAAAGTAGTCTGGTAAATCATGCTTGCTCCTTCGCTGTCCACCTCGTAGTCCGGCAGCAGGCTGATATATCCGTCGCTGCGGAACAAATACGTGTTCTCACGCCCATTTACCGCCTTCAGTTCGTTTACCTTGAAGGGAAGGTCTTTTTGAACGTCTTTTGCGAATTCATCACTTGTGGTTGGCCGCTGCACCGCACAGGAGCAGAGGGCAAGTAATAATATGTAAAATATGGTTCTTTTCATTTTGTTTCATGTATTTTTGCCGGATTCAATCCGGCGTTATGGAAGAAAGATTGCACCCTCACTTTGGTGGTATCGGTATATGATAAATAAAATCGTTCATATTATTTCTTTATTCCTTCGAAAGAATCTACTATTTTGATTTTTATATCTTCAAAGGAATCGACTATCTTTACTTTGACATCCTCAAAGGAATCTACGATTTTTACTTTACCACATGTGTTTTCAAAAGAATTCACGATTTTGATGTCTGCGTCCTCAAAAGAGTCCACTATTTTCACTTTAATGTCCTCAAACGAATCGACAATCTTTACCTTTCCGTACAGATTATAAGTCTTTCCGTCTTTGGTAATCGTGCAGTTTTCTTTGTCAATCTTGACGTCAGAAGCTGATGCACAGAGTGCAAAGATAAGGCAGATAAATATGGATACTATATGTTTCATTGCCAATAACGTGTATTAAGATAACCGAACAAAGTGTCGTATTTATTTGTTTCTTTGAGCGGAGCAAGAAGTTCCTGCGGGTCTATGATTCTTGTATTGCTTATAATAATCAAGTTGGCGGGACTTCTCTATGTTATAAAATGTTCTGCGCATCTGTTTATTGACGTTCTACTCTAAAAGACCGTGCTGCATTACCAACGGGCGTACACCTATACGTATCATAGAAACTCGCCAGCAGAGTACTCTCAAAATTCTTTGCTGTTTGAACTCCCTTGCAATAGAACACATCCACATGGCAACCATAGTATAGCATATATTGATATTTGTCCGACATCATGGTCACATAGTTCTTATATATTCCCAAGTCCTTGTTCTCTTTCAGCAATCTATAATGTTTGTTATAATGTTCGTCATGCAGTCTCCGATATAATTTATCGGAACAACCAATATATAGTATAGGACTTTTCTTTCCGTTAGCATACTCTATTTCTCTATCGGGAGAAGAAATTATGTAGCATCCGGGACGATTTTCAACACCGCAATCGAAGTCTGGATTAATAAAATCAGACAATTCAAAAGAGGCATCCATACCTTCAACGGAACGAAAATCCATTCCCATGAATTTCTTTATATACTTGGGTACACGTTTCATGATTTTATATCTGTTGTTTTTAGTGGACCTATGATTAGAGGTGAAATGTATTGTTTATATCCATAGGCTTCCCCGATATATATTATTTTTGGCGTTTCTTCTACTATCGGATTTGCAAGCAACTTATTAAAATCCATCCAATAAGAGTGAATAGAGGATATGTAATCCGCATCTTTTTTGAACTTTACTTTACTGGTTTGGTATTGTGAATAGGCAATAATCGGTTTGTAATTATTGACTTTCTTTTCTTGTCCTGTTTCAAGAAATACAAAGTACATATCAGCATCTCGGCAAACAGAGCATTTCTCTGTAATCTCTTTCATCTTCTTTATATCATGCTCAAACTCAGCGAGATACCATTTCTCTTTTTTTACGATAGATTGAGCCTTGAACTCAATTAAAGCAATCGTGCGTACAATTTGAGTACAACTTGCATCTAATTCCAAGACAGCCAAATCAACTTTCGCTCTGCCAAATCCTTTCGGGCTCCATTCACGACAAACTATATATTGATTTCCTAATTTTTCTGTTATCTTATTATGCAAACGCCATGCAATTTTATCTCGAATCTGCAATTCGTTTTTGCCTTGTGAACTCAAATAAGCCAATTCATTGACATCAAATCCTTCGTTCAGGCTATTCAATAACGAGTGTAATAAGTCTTTGAAAGACTTTTGTATATCTTCTATGGAGTTCATATTGTATTCATTCTGCGGATATATTCATCTGTCGGCATTTTGAATACATTGAAATATACTTCTTTCGTCAATTTTAGTTCTGCTAGTGCAGAATAATCCCATGCCGGCAAGTTTTTTAATTGCTGTTCTATTGATGGTTGTAAAGAGCCTGTCGAATAGTAATGCTGTTCATACCGCAATGCGATTTCCTTGCAAAACAAATTTACGGCTTCAGGAATAGAAATAGCTTCCTCATTATAGAGCACCAACATACCATAATCTTCGTCATCCTGCGCCCGCAGATAACTTATGAGTTTGATAAATGCACTTAATACGTATTGCTCATTTTGTTGATGTTCTGCAACATATTCCGCAACATATTTTTGCAAATCAAAACCATGCGTGACCAAATACCCCAAATCAAGCAGTTTGTCTTCAATCGTAGTGCTTTCCCACTCGCCGCATGACGCTTCCAAGTATGACTTGGGATCATTGGGAAATTGCAATTCTTTACCACCATTTTGGTAATTTGGATAATAGATGTGTTCTTTTATAGTTCTCATATGTCTGTTCTTTTTAGTCAATAACTACTGCAGTGCCGGAGATGGCAATCATGAGCATGGAACCGCCTTGACCCATTGTTTCGTAGCCATAGGAAACACCCACGATGGCATTGGCTCCGAGTTTGGCTGCTTTTTCTTCCATTTCTTTTTGGGCGGTTTGGCGGCCTTTGATCATAGATTCCTCATAGCCGCCGCTACGACCGCCAAAGAAATCATGCAGTCCGGCAAAAAAGTCCTTTACGAAATTCATTCCGAAGACGACTTCTCCGGAAACGAGTCCTTTGTACTCTTTGATTTGATGACCTTCAATGGTCGGTGTGGTTGTAATTATCATGGTAGCTATAATTAGTTGCCTATTAAAAAGTGCGCTTACACAAAATTTCGGTTGCAAAGGTATAACAAAATAACGACATATGCAAGTATTTTATGCGATATGGGCGTTTTTGTCTCGTTCCTATCTCTGTTGTAAGGCATCGTTTTATTTATCTCTTCCAAGCAGCCATTCTGCCAAATCGATGATTTGGATACCTTGGTAATCATATTTAGGTACGCGAGTGCGGGCAATACTTCCCAAAATCACATTTTTTTACAATTTGGAAAGTCAAACCCGCTACAAAGGTACAACAAAAAATCCGAATGTGCAAATCTATTTTTGTTTTTTTGCATTTTTTGCATCGTAGGAGATAGGATGCAAAAATCCCCGTGATATAGAGAACTATGCCAGATTTATTAATTTCATAATCCAATCTGCCAACGGAAGAGGTATACTGAATAAGCCGCCGTTATATTGCAGATTGTTCATGGAAAAACGTACACGGAGAGACGGATTATAACGGTTTGTATAGGAGGCGAGACTTCCGCCGCTAATGCGTGTGCCCGATTTTGTGTACTTTTACACATTTTCGGCACTTAGTATTACCTTTGGCTTTCACCTTTCAATTTCCATACTCCTCTATATATAGTCAAAAAAGAGGCAAAATCTATCACCTCATTTGCAAAAAATCAGTTTATTTCATCTAATTGGCACAAACCGATGCCGGTATTGTTTGAGTGCGTCGAAGCGCATAAAATAGTCCATGGTGCCCTGCGGGATTAGCACGCGCTCAATACGATTGCACCTATCAAATGCGGTGGACTCAATGCGCTCTATTGACTTTGGCAAAGCAATTGAAACCAAGCTATTGCAGTTGTCGAAGGCATAAGTACCTATATTTTTTGTGCCCTCAGATATTTCTACATTAGATAGCATTGCACAACCGGCAAATGCACCTGCCTCGACAGACTCAATACCGCTGCCAATTGTGATTTTTTTTAGATCGCTGCACCCGTCGAAACAACTTCTTGTTACTTGACGTATTCCTTGTAATGCTATTTCACTTTCCAGAGAGAAACATCCTAAAAAAGCGAATTCACCAATATATACAACGCTATCCGGAATAGAAATGTGCGATAAATTACGCCGTTGAGAAAAGGCTGAATCTGCAATCACCTCTACGCCATCGGGTATCGTTGAGCCGTTGCAACCAGAAACCAGTGTATTAGTGGCAGTAACGATGATAGCATTGCAATTATCGCGAGAGTCAAACATGGGATTGCCGGGCTCGACAATCAAAGAAGTCAGTTGCTCACACAACTCAAAATTGTCCTTTTCAATCACCGTTACACTTTTCGGAATGACTACTGATGTCAGTTCATTGCATCCCTTTATGGCACAAAGGCCAATGTTCGCCACAAAGTCCGGAATCCGATATGCTCCCTTTAAACCCGTTGGCATGCGCGTGAGTGTGGTAATGTTGCAACAAGTGGAGAACTCAACTCCATACTCATCTTTGAAGTTTTTTCTTGCAAATGTTTTCATATGTGTTTTATTTTTAAGAGTTGTTTTTTCTGTGTAATCTATGCTATACTCAAAGTCGAAGTCCCGGCAGAAAATGAAATCCGTGAGAGCAAAGTTGGTATGGTCAAAGAGATTATGGAAGGCATTGATGAGATGCAAGTCCTTTGTGAGCTTTTTGTCCAACCGCTCATTCCAATTATCCGGCTTACAATCCATGCCGATGAATGAATCAAAAGATTGTTCTATATCGCGAGGCAATTCCAAAAGGGATGTTACGCCATCCTCATAAAGCCTGTTCCATCCTGAATCGCATATGGCTTCAAATAGGTCTTGCCTGTCTTCTCCTCGGTAGGGATGCAAAGCCGGGTAGTCACATGCAAGATAGCATTTGGCGGTTACCTTAATATCTGGCATAATGGCGTATTTCTGACGATAGAGTTCATGCGCGCGGTCGTACATGGATTTAAGCGCGTCATGCAAGGCATCATTGAAGGCTATGATATCCGGCAAAAGTTCTTCTTGAGTTTCGCGCGTCAGAGCTTGTTTATCCAACAATCTCTTGCGAATTTCAAGCAAATATGTACTATGCGGATAGTCTGCAGCATTTGTGTCGTATATGTTAATAATCTCCCTCTCTATGAGCTGGATTGCATATTCGTCATAATGTATCATGTTTCATCCTTTCTAATCTTTCTCGTTCAGCTGCGATTTCTTCCGGAGTAAGAATCACATCATAGAGCGTGACTTTTGTAAGCATTGTGGCTACCTCTGGAGTACAATGAGCAAACTCGCAAAATTCCTTGTAAGGTGGAATTTCTGCGGCACATTCTTCGCTCAGCAAATGAGCCATTTTACTTCGGATCTTTATATCCGACATAAAGAGTTCTTTGAGACGCAACAATTCAAGTTGGTCGTTGATTTCTTGTGTTGTCATAATCTTTCAATACTTAAAAAATACAGCGTGACTTTCGAATCACGCTGCAAAATTACTGCTCAGCTCGTTCACAAAGTGGCAGAGCATTATTTTTTTATTAAAAATCGCTTCCGGATAGTTGATTTTGTATCTCCTGAGCTTTTTGCTGATTGTATTGGTCAACTTCTTTCTGGAATATGC
>DFEE01000010.1 GCA_002368645.1 Bacteroidales bacterium UBA3810 | reverse complement strand
TCGTTTGACCGTCGGTTGACCGTCGGCTTACCGTCGGTATTGGACTTAAAAACAATGCAAAGGTACAAACAAAAATCTCATATATGCAAGAGGAAATGAGATTTTGTGAGGAGAAATTTGTCCGGCATGATATGCCGTTTGTTTCATTCGGTGGCACCGACAGCATTAAAAAGCGGTGAGAAAAATCCGGTAAGAAAATACAAAAATGCATAAAAATGGCACTTATATTTGCGAGTGTCATTTTTTTTGTGTAATTTTGCAGCGCAAAATGAAAGTTTTGCAGTATTTTGCTCACGCCGAGGGTATATGTCTTTCGGGTGGGTGACATACAGGACATATTGAAAAAAGGCGTCTTACGCGCTTTGTTTTGGCGAATAGGAATCTGGTAAATTCAAAATAACCCAAAACATTGCAGCACTAAGATGCCCATTGGTATGTAAAGAATGTACGCGCACAGTGCGCACATTGGTACATACGGCGTGGGCTACGGTGTTGCTGTTTGGGTTAAAAGGCAATACCAGAGCCTCTATTCGCGGAACAGCAAGATTGCAGTCCCGCTTTTTGTTTGTGTGTATATACCCTATAGATAATCTCGGTTTAGTACCGATTCGATTCTCTCTCGCTCTCGGTCGGCTTGTGCTCCCCGCACGCCTTCCCTGTTCAAAGACAAAAGTCAATTGTCTTTTCCATATCTCGCCAGTCTGATTTGGACAACATAGATGTAGAAACAACAAAAATATTAACTTAAAATCAAAAACTTTATGGAAGTAACACGTATTTTTCATCCTGTAGGACAAGGAGGGTTTTACACGGAATCGTTTGACAACCAGCACATGGTGGTTTACGATTGTGGTGGAAGTGACAATGTTAAGAAAAGCATTGACCACTTATTTGATAGAGAATCATCTCCACAGATTGAAGCCATATTCATATCCCACCTGCACGATGATCACATTAATGGATTACAGTATCTGTTGGGTAAGACTTCTGCTAAAAGGTTATTTCTGCCATGTTTCTCACAGGAAATTGTGTTTGAAACGCTATTTTACAATTCTCTTCAAAATCCGAATCGCAGTAGTATCAATAGTTTTGTTGTGTCGCTTATCGACTCTGTTCAGTCGGGAAGGAATATTATAGGAGATACGCGTATCACTACAATCTCTGATGAAAGCAGCGAAAGAGAATATCCTTCCTATGCTTTGAATGGAAATATTCCCCCTATTATTCCATCTGGAACCCATCTAACCGAAGATAAGTTTTGGGTTTATATACCATACAATCCAAAATCTCCAAAAATCAAATTCAGCAAAGTTGATATAAAGTATAGAAGTACACTTGAACAGATATATAACGAGACATCAGCAGAAAAACAAGCAAAGGACATAGCTGAATTCGTAAAAAATCACTCTGTTAAAACATGCAAAGAAATATACAAAGCATTATTTGGCGGGATTCACAATTCTCAATCTATGCCTGTATTTTCCGGTATACTCCCTCCAAATAATATGCAATTGGGACATCCCTTAACGCCTTTCTGTCATTTTGATATAGACATAGATTGTCATCATCACGATTTTCTTGGTCATTGCATTATAGATTGGCATCACTGCACCCCTCACGCTTACTTCTCACTGAAAAAGATAATCTGCAATTTCCTGTATACAGGAGATTACAATGCTCAGAAAGAAGCAAACACAAAAGCAATTATCAAATTCTATAAAGAGCATCAAGCATGGGATACAATTTGCGGTATTCAAATACCCCATCATGGTTCAAAGCACAATTATCACCCAGCATTATACGAGGGGTGTTATTATGCCGTTGCATCAGCAGGTGTTACAAACAAATACCGTCATCCTCATGTAGATACATTGAATAAGATTTATCAACAAAAATGTTACCCATTTGTAGTGACAGAAAATTCACCGATAAGATTTGAACAATATATTCATTATTAAAATATTAACTATTATGACAAAAAAACTTTTTACCCTATTGCTCGCTGTAGCAGCAAGCGTAGGAACCATGTTCGCCCAAGTTTGGCCAATTATTATGGATGAAACAACATTTGCAACTTGTAACTCACATTCAGCTGTTGTTGCTGATTTTCGTTATAACGACATAGATCGTTTCCTATATATTTGGAATGATACTTATGATTCTTTGGTAGCAGCTGGGCCAAATTTTATGGGAAATACCGATGGATATTTGTCTTTGAGAGTTACAAATCAGGCATGGGCGGGAGCTGGTTTTTGTCTGACCGACAATGGCAATAGTTGGCAGGCAGCAGAGCAACTACGTGTAGCGATTGTTGCTAATCCTGACAATTATTATCTTCACATGGCAATCAAGTCAACCGATAATTATAGTCATTGTTTTTATCTTTTCGGCACAGAAGCAACAAAATTTGTATTGGGAAACCATAGCGTGTATGATGGTCCTGTTTATAGTGATTTTACTCGGGACGGAGCATGGCATGAATATTATATCCCAATGTCAACATATGCTTCTGCTTTAGCATCTGTTAGATATAGTGCAGGAACGAATATGTTTGTAATGCTAAGTGAAGGAGTACAGGGAGCAAGGCTGGATTTGGACGCAGTGTATATTTGTGACAGAGAATTTATGGAAAACTACCTAGATTCCCAATATTCGATTACTACAGAATCTTCTAATCCTGAATGGGGCGCAACCGCCGGTGACACCACGGTAACATATATGAGTGAAGTGGAAATTTCTGCAATTCCGAATTATGGCTATCATTTCGTGCGCTGGAATGATTACAACACTTCTAATCCCCGCACAGTTTCTGTGACCGAAGACAAGACCTTTATCGCCACTTTTGCGAAGAATGTATATTCCATTACCAAGAATGCGGAACATGGCTCTATTTCCGGCAACAGTTCGGCGGAATATTTAGATTTCGTGACATTAACCGTCACTCCTGACTACGGCTATCATTTCACCCAATGGTCGGACGGTCTAAAAGACAATCCGCGTATCGCGCAGATAACCCAAGACACCACCTTCACCGCAGAGTTTGCGTACGACCGCGTGGGAACGTGTGGAAAAGACTTGGCACTCACATGGTCATACGACCATAGTACAAAAGTATTAACTATAGGAAATGCCGGTTCGTTTACGGAGAATATGCAGTATGGTGCAGAAGCGCCGAACGAAATGGAAGAACTCGTAATCGGCAACTCCGTCACCGCCATCGGTGCAAACGCTTTTGCGGGTATCAGCACGCTGAAGAAAGTGACCATCGGCGAGTCCGTTAAGACCATCGGAGAACAAGCGTTCTTTAACTGCGTGAACCTCGAAACAATCTTCAACTACCGCCCGACGCCGACTAATACCTATAGCAACGCCTTTGACGGAGTGGATAAGTTTGAGTGCGTGCTCTATGTGCTGCCGAGTTCGATTGATATGTATAAGAATGCTGCCGTTTGGAGGGATTTCTACTACACCTATGCCATCGGTGCTGAAGAAACTACTGTGACCACAAATGATGTAACAGTTGAGCCGCAGGATAATGCCGCTACGCTCACATGGCCGACAAGCAACAATGCGGCTTCTTATACCATCCAGATAACTAAAGATGGTGTACTGTTCTGCACGCTTGTCTTCAATGCCAACGGTCAGTTGACAGGCATTGCTTTTGCGCCTTCTCGCGACGGACAGGCACATGCTCCACAAGCTATCATGACCGCAAATGGCTTGCAGTTCACGGTTACGGGTCTGAACAGCGGTACTCAATACGGCTATAACGTAACCGCTAAAGATGCCAATGACCAAACCGTTGCTACCTATTCCGGAGAGTTCACCACAACCGGAGGAAGTGTGCCCACAGACATAGACGAAGTACAAAGTGACCAAGTACCATGTACCAAGGTGCTCCATAACGGTCAGATCTTCATCCTCCGCGGGGAGAAGGAATATACCCTCACCGGGCAGGAAGTGAAATAGCCTTCGTTTCTTATCAGGGATATTATCCCGTTTATATCCGCTTGGTGCTCAACCCGCCAAGCGGTTTTTCTTTGTCCATCTTTTTCACCACTTGTATCTTTTTCTTTATAGCTTGTATCTTTTTCTCAAAAAAACCAAGCTTCCGTTCGCGGTACTTTAGTGCCGCGTTTCTTATTCCTTTCCCTGGCATTCCATGCCGGTTCTATAAAAATTTGCACTGAGAAATGTGAGATTTCTCAGAATTCTCACAATTCTTATGTCATTTTTTTGCTTTGCACTTTCTGCACTTTCTCGTTCCAAAGTGCAAATAGTGCAATGTCATTTTTTAATATGAAAATAAAGTATTATCTTTGCCGCGCAAAATCGGAAAGTGCCCCAATGTCGAACAAAGACGGGCGAAACTTTTAAATTTGATAGCATATGGAAACAGTACAAGATCCTAACAAATTTGAAAAAATGGTAACATCTCTTTATGCACAAATTAATGCAATCGGTCTGCAAGCAAAAGACGAGTGTTACGAAATCTTGAGTAAGAATCCGAAAGGGAACTGCATCTTGATTAATCCGGATAGTGAAGATCTAATTCTAAACCAGGAAAACTATGCTATTTGGGCGATTGCTGTATTTGATGGAACAATACACGTAAAAGCCTATTCGGAATACAATATTCCGGCTCCTGATGACAAATTCCAACCTGCTTATTACAAAAATGCATCAGGACGCGATGTGTGCCCATTCTATGAAGAAACTTTTGTGTATATCTATCAATCCGTCCTCAAAAATTTAGACAAAGCTATGCCCCTTGAAGAGGCGGAGCAATATTATCCCAAATGGTCGGATGAAGATGATAAATGGCAAATGGTCAAAAAATAATTTCCCCTCCCAAAAGATAAAATGTGATCTTTGAAATTGTTTCCAAATTTCTATGCGATAGCCAAGATCTCCAAGAAATGAAGAATCTGCTCGCTTTTGCGAGGCTCAAAGAGCAGATGCTCAAAGTCCCGCTGCTTGGTTTTGAGGTCCGTATGAGCGACAATTTCCTGGAGTTGCGTACGTAATTGCTCCTCGTTTCCTATACCGTGGCGCTGCTTTAAGAATTCGTAGTCCGGCTTTGTGCGTTGCCACAAGAATAGGACATCGTAAAAATCACGACCTTTCTGGCGAGTCAACAGAGCCGACAGTTTCATGGACAGGAGAATACTAATCGGTGGAACGGAAACAGGGAAATAGAAACCTAAGCGGCTGATGGTTGCCATTTCACGCGGGTAACTGATACCTTGATCTTGTGCCTCTATCTTCATTAAAAAACGTTCTTCCCGATGCCCCGTTAGTTGGAGCGAGAAGAGCAGTTCCGGGAAATAGACATTTCGACGAAAAGCAGTTAGTTTGGCGTTTTCTTTATCGCGTGCTTCGACCGTCAAGCCTTGCAGCTTCAGATAGCGCATTAAACCGTCTGTCATTTGGACGAAGTCTTCTTGACTGAGGTTTTTGCAATCAAAGTCCAAATCCTCAGAGAATCGGTCAATACCCTGTATCAGCCGCAAGTTCGTGCCGCCGATAAAAGCCAACTTGTCCGACCACGCCGACTGCGAAATCCATTCCATTGCCAGACACTCAATGTATTCCTTGAGCAAATGCTTCTGAAAGTTGGCATTATTGGCAATCTGCGGCGGATAGAAACCGCGTATGTACATTAAATCAATCATAATCCGTAAGTTTTGAGCATAAGTTGTACCCGCTTGGTGATTATCGGACTTCCAATGCGAGTAGTATATTCGAGAAGCCGTTCCTTATCTAACTCGTTGTGCATGAAATCTTCGTCCAGACGCAACTCACGCATCTCTTCTTCCGTTGAATACTGCGGATAGAGGTAAAGCAGGTCGATAAGCGCTTTCTCCGATGTCGCTAACATGAAGGTCTTTCCGTCGGGTAGTTGCTTGGGTTCATAGCCCCAAAAGAGAGAAGGCTTGATCGTTTGGTAGCTATAAGACGCAAAGACGTTCTCAAACCGAGCTGTTTTGCGCGTAGTAATACTCGTAATGGCTACCACCGCTTCCGGAATTATTCCGTAGAATGACAAAGCGGTATGCAGACTGATATACGATGGGGTATAGATTTTCGAAGCAATATATCGTGCGTAATCCGGCTTGTTCACACAATCCGCAAAGGCATACCACCCCTGCCGCAAAGGAACAATATAGCCCGCCTGTTGCCAACGAAGATAATTCCCTCGCGGAAAGTCCGGGTATATTGCCTTCACTTGTGCTATAGAAAAACAAGCCAAATGATGCCACTGATTATAGAACGAATTATAGGTCATAAACTGCAAATCATTTCTGTAATGCACTAAAATTAGTGCGTTATGGAAACAAATCCGCTGCAAAATTACAAAAATAAAATGAATTGTGCAAATATTTTTCATTAAAAGTGCAAAATAAACACCTTTATGGGCTAATTAGGGCTAACTGCAAAAAAGATTAACTTCTATTTTTTTATATGAAAATAAAGTATTATCTTTGCCGCGCAAAATCGGAAAGTGCCCCAATGTCGAACAAAGACGGGCGAAACTTTAAAAATAATTATACGATGACACCGAGAATTTTAAATGATTCCATTATTGGAGTTTTATCCAAAATCCCTTCTAATGATCTTATCTTGCCTGCTCTGCAGCGATCTAATTCTCCAAGCAGAGGTTCACAATCATTGTGAATCGTGCATGCCGGAAGTATAGTCAAAGCTATGATAAGTGAAAGGTAAGAAAATGAAAGCAAGAGATTGTCAGTCTTCATGGAAATAGATATAATATGGTATATGGAGTTGTTGCACCTCATGGAGGTAGCGTTCAAAGAGTTGTTCGCGGAGAGTTTGGTCACCATTTTCCCGTGTAGGATCTTCGACCCATGGGATGTCGGGATAACAGAGGATATAGTAGTCCATCGGATATCGCTGCAAAGCCTCTAAGACAATAGCCGGACAGGCACCATACTTCACTTCAAACCACACCTTAGTCACTACCAATTCGGTATCATAAAATACGGCTGGTGTAACACCGATATTAGCAACGCTTACGCTGTTAACACTGTTGCTAAGCTCGGATATTTGGTGTTGCGCAATGGCAAGAACATCGTCGTAGGTATAATTAGTTCCCAATCCATTTTGCTCTAAATAAGTTCTCCCATACTCAGGAATATAGCTACCATGGAACTGCTCAGCAAGCGAGCGTGCTAAAGTCGATTTGCCGGACGATTCGGGACCTATAACGGCGATACGGCTACTCATCGGGTCAACATGATTTTGATATTAAGTCCTACATTATCCGCTGAAACGGGATAAGAAGTAGAGATAAAGGGCGTCGTGGATTGGTGGTCGTAGAAGAACTGCAAGTTAATCTTCTGCGACAAGACATAATCAGCCGAGAGTTTAAGAGACCAGACCTTATTACCCGAAGATATTTGAGTGATACCCTCATCCACCTTACGGAGCAAGGAAGTGATGTTCTTATAGGAAATATCCAGATTGAGTTTCAAGTCATTAGATACACGTTTTTGGCGACCGTCTTTATTCTTAGAGGTGAAGGAAAGATTCTTGACCGTATAGCCGCCACCAAGTACGAACTCATCGGAGTGCGCCTCTGTTAGTTGGACTGAGGTGACATTGAGGGCAAGGTTGCGTTGTTTACGGTACTCGGCTTTCAGCGACAAACTATTCTTCATCGTCAGGTTAAGACCAATCAGCGGCGAGAATGCCTCGGACAAGGTAACATTGGCGATATCATATGCTCCGGAGGGAACAGGATTATCACTGCTCACATCCCTGACAAAACCGAGCGTACGGTCACCGCCCTGCGCACCGACCCAAGTGGAGTAACTGCCATAGGAGCCTATAGCATATTTACAAGTATAAGCATGAGTCAGCGTCACCGAGCGGAAATGGTCTCTCATCCATGGAAGTTTACCCAAACCATCGTATGAGACAGACCAGTTAGGCAAGATAGACAAGATACCCATGATAGGATTGAAACCTATTGTATTAACATCCCTACCGGCATAAGCTGCGAAGAATGCCGGGATGATTACATCCGCAGAGGTTCTACTTACTTTTCCTTTTGCCGGGTCGTAAATGGTGTTTGCCAACGAATTACCCGCCATAAAACCGGTAGAGGGATAAAGTATATGTTCATACCGCTGCTGCACCCTACCCTGCATTACGTCAATATTGCGGACAAACTCTTCGAAAGGCACTGAGGTGAAACCATCAGCCTGCGTACCGATACCGGCAAACATCGTTCCAATAGCTACTTGGGTAATATTGAAGGAGCCGGTGGTATGTTCCTGCAACTCATTATAGGAATAGATAATGGATGTCGAAGAAGCCTCGTACCGTTTGCCGTTAAGTTGGATCTTCAATCCCGGCAACGGCTCAAGCGTCAATTTGATATCAAAGTCAGAGGTATGCGCTCTAACAGCCGGTTGTACGACCGCAGTATCGCCACTGAGCCAACCACGCGATTTGGCACGGGAGACAAAGTCCGCAGGAATAAATCCAAAGGCAAAGTCCAGTCCGGGAGCCATGTAATTATTGTAGTTCTGCTGTCCAAAGAATACCGGTTCCGGATTAAATCCGGGTACGGAGATAGAGTTCGTTTCACGATAGGTCACTTGTACCTTTCGTATCATCGTCCCCAAATAAGCGGACATATCTCGTGCCACTTCTCCTGCTGAGCGCTCGTTGGGGTTACGGGTTTGAATAGCTACAGTCAAAGCCGCGCAATCCGTCTTGGGGGTAACGATAATCTTGGTTGCCCCATCGGTCTTGAAAGTCGCAGGCACTTTATGACCGGTAGCATCAGTGAATACGACGGTCAAATTCTCCGAGCTGAGTCTATGAGTAATGGTAATAGCCTCACCTTTCTTAGCCGCAACTGTCTCAGAGTACTCCTTGGGTTTGAAACGGCGGTTATTGGCGCGGGAGGTATAGAAACGCGTCATATCTTTCCAATACTTCGATTTGCCATAAAGGGTCTCCAAATTGATACTGCCGTCAACCTGCCAAGTCTGCAAGGAGGAAATAGTGTTACCTAAATTACGGTTGGAGGAAGAAGATGAAGCCGCTGTTCTATTCCAATTATAGTTCGCAGAATATGACCCTGTTGCCGATAGTGCTTCAACATAGGGGATGCGATTGAACGGCACATTCCAATTGGCGGTAAAGACTTGCTGGAAGGTATAGGGTTTACCCCAAGTCCCCAAACTTCTACGTACAGTATCACGCCATGCCTCATAGAGTTCATTGGCAAAAACATGGTCGGCTATCTCCGATTTGATAATCTCCGAAGAGTAGAATCCTTCATAGACTGAAGCGTTATGCGCAGTCTGTATGGAGAACTTCATATTCTTAGTAAGATCGTACTTGAAATCGAAATGTCTATCCCAAGTAAAGTCTTTACTAAACGTGAGATCCATATTATGCGAATCACCTGTAAGATCCCTCATCTTCATATGGTTGAAGGTACGGTGCATATTGGTATTAAACGCCCAAGACTGCGGCAAGTAGTAGAAATTCATCTCGGATAGCAATTTGACTTTTTGCACCGATTTGACTTTCTTGAACGGCTCCCACGGTTTGGGGTTAAAGGAATATTGGTAGTTAAAAGAGCCACGGTGGTCGGTAGTGATATCCTTTTCTATCTCCGGAGAGCGGTTCTCCTGCTTATTATACGATGCCGATATAGAGAAATTGGCAGGGTCGTAGAACATATCCCGTTTCTTGCTCTTGATATTGACTTTCATATTGGAGACAGAGAAAGAAGTCGATGTCTGCACAGTGTTTGCCATCTTCTTTACGCTATCTTTCTCTGCTTGCGTTGTGAAGGATGAGAGTGTTTCCTCCAATTTGACATCGGAGTCTAAGGGGTCGTATTGGGGACTCACGACATTGGTTGAATAGCTGACATAGGCAGGGATTTGCAGTTTGGCTTTCTCAGGGAAGAGACGTCCCACCTCCATAGCGGCGGAGAGTTGCAGTTGATATTGGTTATCCTTATTGCGTCCAAGCACATTGGACTCAATGGAGCCGTACCCCGCGGTCTCTAACCGACCGGAAGCATTGAACTGCGCTATATCGGAAATACCCAGTGCGATATTTGCCATCGCGGCAACACCGCCTTGTTCGTTAAACTGCGAGAGACGCAACTCATTCACCCAGACCTCACCACCGGTAGTATGTGTGCCGCTATTGCGCACACCAATCATGATGATAGAGACATCCTCAATAGTTGGATTACCGAGGACGGTAATTTTATTACTCGGCTTGCCGTTTTCATCATCATAGACGACATAGGGAAGAGTGTTGCTCACACCGGTAGTACCGGCACGTTTGGCCTTATTACGAGCGACTTTCGCCCTTGATAGCGTTTCAAACGGCACATCAATCATATTCTCTCGTGGCCATACCTTTAGACGGTCGTTCTCATTATCATTGCTATAAACACCGGGAGCGGTCAAAACAAGGGGTATCTCATATTCATAATAGTTATACTTCGCATCTGTACCTAAACGGATAAAGACGCTCAAGTCCCCGTCATTCAAGTCCCGCGTATCGGGCTGCATAGCCTCAGCATGAACGAACATCTGTAACTTCTTATAGTTACGGAAATCGTAGGAAGTCTTCTTATAAATGGCCTTGGCATCGCCCGGGTATAGGTTATCTACCTTAAGCACAACGGCTTTTTCATTTTGTGCAATGAGTTGAGCTTGTCCGGGGTCAGTCTGACGACTCACGCCGGGAGGTAGAACATAGTTGACGGGGGTTTTAGCACCATTTTCCTCAATACTTACATTCTGCACGTCAAAGGAAGCGGAGGTTGGTGCCGCTTGCATGCCGTTTTTATAGAGTTCCTTACTATATTGCCGCCAATCGCCCCTGACGAGGTTAAGTTCTGCAAAACGCAAGTGGGTCTCCTTCTCAGCACCCGTCATATAAACACGCATGAAACGGATGGACTTGAAGTTACGGATTGAGCCGACCGCCTCCACAGTAGAACTATCTCCATGAAGCGGAATCTTAAACTGATACCATGTAACCCGCTCTGTTTGCCCATTACGCAGGGTGACATCCGTCTCTTTCACATCGGTGATATGTTGCAGGCCTAATCGCATATCGGCAGGCCTCAAACTGACATGGTAACTAAAGTACTTCTCATACTCATTAAGGGTATTATCCTTATTGATATCCTCTATATCAGGGTCTAATGTACTTGCCGTGCCATAAGTCTCAGTCTGCGTCTGCGTATCGGGGCTATTACCCTCCGTACCATTATAATGCTTATAGCGCTCAAGAACAGGTGTCTCAGCGCGGTCAAAGTCAGACCCGCGGTAGTAGTGGAAATCATCACCGGCAGGGTCATTAAGCGGGCTAAATGGATCATTCTGCCAACGTTGCAACACATCAGCATTAACCTTACCGTTGAGTAACGCATCGCGATAAGCCTTATAGACGCCGAAAGTTTTCTCTGTCTCACTATTGAGACCATTAAGACCCACATCCTGTTTAACTCTTGCTCCCGTCTCATTGCTAAAAGCGATGGTCGTACTGGTTGTCTTAGGCACAATACCCCAAATGGTTGTATCTGTAGTGTTAGACTCTGTAGTTACCGGCAGACCATGCTCGAAACTCTTCTTTCCATCCTTCAAGATATCTTCGCTGATATCGCCCAAGTTAAAGTACAAGTCCGCTTCGTAAGCACCATTATTCTGCGGGTTGGTCAAGCGCGGATCCATGAGCCAGAACTCAATATACTCAATATTCGCCTGCTCGAAATCTGTGTTATCCAATTTGCGCATCATACCTCCCCACCTCTGTGCAGGATTGGTGAGCTTACCGGTAGCGTCCAACTCGTCTATGGAAACATTATAAGGACCTCTTTCCTCTGGGTAATAACTGAGGTTTAGAACCGTCATACGGGAGTCTTCATTGGCTAACTGTTGCTTGTTGGGGAATAGCTCATTCTGATAAACGATACGCGTACGGTGATCCGACATAGCGTCAGGATTATTCCGAATATGCTGGGGGGTATTGCTCTGCGGATACCCAAAGATGGGGTCTACCAAATACCATGCGAGCATTGCCCTATTCTTACCATAAGCAATATCATTGGTCGCAGAGGCTTCGGAAAAGGCCCTTGGGGTACTGGCTAAGTGCCAATAGTTGGGATAATGCACATCAATATTGGTTTGCGTCGCCTCAAAGTCGTCAATATAGGCCGTTCCTTCCGCGCCCACATCGCCGGTGTGTCCGGGAATCATGTGCGCAAATTCTGCGCCAACCTGTAAGGTACTCGGTGCTTCGGCGTGCATCCATGGTACTTTATCAATAGCATTAGAAAGCCATTGGAACTCTGTTTTCCAGTTAAGGTTCAAACCCCATATCGTATTAGCGAGAGGTTCCTCACCGCTATTAACCTTGGTGGTAAGCGGGCGTTCGCGTAGGTGCATAATCGTACCGCCTATCATAAAGTCCTTATTAAACTGATACTCCAAATGGGCACCCAAGAGGCTCTTACGCTTCAGCGAGAAAGTAGATTGATTCTCCAGCGAGACATTGACTGATGTACCGGACTCAAGGATACTTTGATTCAAAATCGTCACAGTACCCATCATATAATCGACCGTATAATCAACATTCTCTACCAATGTCGCACCTCCTGCGGTCACTTTCACCGATCCGCGTGGCACATTCATGGCGTTGAGTCGAATTTCATTCCCTGCAGAACCTTTGTATTTACCGGTTAATCGGAACTTATTCTTCTCACTGAACTCCTGTGCTACTACAAGCGTTGAGTCATACAATTCCTGGTAGATATAATCATTATAAATCCAATCTTTGTCGGCACCTATCTGATCACGCAGATACGACCCGAAAGGCTCTAAGACGGGGAATATAATCCGTCCGTTGGACGCCGTGACAGTATAGCCGTCAACCCAGTCGAACTTACCATCCGGATAGGGGTTATTCTTGCTATCCAGGCGGTCCAAACCCAAAACACGCAAGAGTTGTTTGCCTTTGCAGTCTCCCGCAGGCAAGTACTGCACTTGTGTGCCGACAGAGTCATTGCGGTACTGGACATAAAGTTCAAACTTATCTCCACTCATGGTCGAAGCACCAATCCAGTAGATGTTCTTCATCATCAAATCCCAAGTACCATATCGTTCTCCGCCAAGGCGACGAAGATAATTCTCCCCACCATTGTCCACAGGTGCCATGGTTGTGGATTTCAGCAGCTTAAGTACTAAGCAGTTTGGAGCTTCCGTCATTTCAGTCTGATCTGTAGAGAATTCACCGACTTGATAGACCTGACCACCATAGGTATATTCGTAGGCGACAGCAAGCACCTCATCTTCGCGCAAAGATTGTTTTAGGCTGATATAACCTAAGGCAGCATTGAGTGTATATTCGGAGCTATTGAGACGACGCGCTGACTCAATCTTGTCATACGCTTCCCCACCCTCCATCGCAGGATACATAGCACTCATCTCAGAACTGATGTTCTGGATATTTCTGACAGACTTAACTGCATCATAGAGGTTATTACCCTTGTTATGCGGAGCTAAAACGCCGTCTGAAGAAGGTGTCCAATATTGGGTATTAAGAATATGTTTCCGCTCCGGCTCACCTAAGTCTACATAGGCCACGATATTACGTGCTTCGTCGTAGGTCCCTTTGCGATTGGTCACCCAGACCTCAATCTTATTGATGGTCACGCCACTGGCAACATAAGGCAAACTCTTCATCGCCTCATCATAGTGGTCTCTGAAATAGTAACCGAGGAAGAAATGCCTGTTCTCGTCATACTCGCTGATGTCGATATCAAATTTCGTCATCTGCGCTCCGCCTGATGAACTTACCGTCTGAGACTCTGAGTTCTGCTGACTGATAAGGGCTTGCACCTTAAGCTTGCCGAACTGGAGATTCGTTTTGATACCAAAGAGTGCCCTCGTGCCCTGAATTAAGGAAGAGTTGAGGTCCATCGTCACATTACCGGCCTCAATCGATTGGATAATATCGTCCTCCTCACCCTTATAAGCCAACTTCAAATTCTGCTGGTCTTGGGCAAAGGAAGCCTCCGTATTGTAGTTGAGTTTGAAATCCAATTTGGTGCCGACTTTTCCCGTCACATTAACCTGTATTTTCTCATCAAAGTCAAAGATGTTATTATTGCGGCTTCTAAGCGTCAAAGAGGGATTATCGACATATTGGTGGTTAAAGGCAAACATCAGTTCCGCAGAACCTTGCAGTTTAAGTTGCACGCCCCCGGGACCAAAGACCCTGTCGGCAGGCCCGATATTGAACTTCATGTCTGTAATGTCGAACTTGCGCTCATTATCATGGTCCACTTCGGAGATTTTCTTCTGCCAATAGTTATGCATAATCTGCTGCTGCGAGTAGCGAGCATACTCCTCACTATTCATAACAATCGGGGTAGCCACATCAACATCCCCTATCTTGGTGTGCAAGATATAGTATCCTGTTCCGGGATTGTACTCCACGGAGGTCTTGGTCATTTGCGTACCGGGTAGTTTCGAAGCCATGATAGCCGGTTCATACTCCGCAGGATTAATCGTCGATGTCGGCTCTTCATTAGACCCTTTTGCGGTCTTATCGGATTTTGCCGGGGTAACCTCGTTTTTCGGATTATTTGCTTCAACGGGTGCTGCCTCGCGGATAGCAGATGGCTGCGTTGCTTCACGCAGAGCCTGCTCCCGCAAGAGACGATCATTCCGTTTGCTGGGAATAAGAGGATTGAGTTTCTGCGCATATACCCCCTGTCCGAAAACTATGAGACAGAACAGTAAATATAATATGTAAATGAAATTTCTAATAACTTACAGCATTTTGAGAGCCTTTTTGATAACGCCCTCCACCTTACAATCCGGTTCTTCTTTGAGGATTTTGTCCACAACCTTACTACTCGCCGCGGTATTGAATCCAAGCATGGTAAGTGCCGATACAGCCTCGTCCTTAATCGGGTTATTCTCCACGAACAGCGTCTCCACCGGCTGGTCGGTCACATCTACTCCATTGCCAAGATCAATCTTTAGCACCTTATCTTTAAGGTCCACGATGAGTCGTTGGGCGGTTTTAGGTCCAAGCCCTTTGACTTGGCTTAATGCTTTAGCATTACCCGTAGCAATAATCTGACGCGTTTCGCCCGCTGTGTAGGCAGACATAATCATGCGTGCCGTATTCGCGCCCACGCCGCTGACCGTCATCAAGAGTTCAAAGAGTTCACGCTCGCCACGCGTCAGGAAGCCAAATAGGTCATGGGTGTCCTCCCTGATAATCTCGGTGATAAAGAGTTTAGCTACCACCTCTACCTCCATTTGCGCCATTAGGGCGCTATAAGTCGGCAGTGCTATATTGATGCTATACCCGACGCCCGCGGCTTCAAGTACCGTGTAAGTCGGATTGAGTTCCGCTATTTCACCTTTAATATAATCTATCATATGTCGGTACTTCCTCGAGGAAGTGTATTTGTTCGTTTTCTATAGAGGCTATGACACTGGTTTTTCCATTATGTAGCAAGAGGTACGGCACTTGCAGTTCTCGATTATAGACCACGGCTTGGTCTAGCGTTCTTTGAGTTAGCGGAATCGTATCCGCTTTGAACTCCAAGAGCATTATAGGTCGTAATTGTCCGTCATAGACCACCGCATCTGCCCGATAAGCCTTATTGCCCACTTTGAAAGGGACTTCAACACCTATTCGCCCTGCGGGATAACCTTTTGCCACCATGTCGGCAAGAAATGCTTGCCGCACATGTTCCTCCGGCGTAAGTGCCACATAGCGCCGCCTAAAGGGGCAAAAGATTTGTTGTCTACTCATCGCATCCGCTATTTCTGCCAATTATCCTTAAGGCTCGCCGTACGATTGAGCACTAACTTATCCGCCGTTGTGTCCTCATCGACCACGAAATAGCCCTGCTTAAGAAGTTGGAAGTGCTTTACCTCGGCAATGCCGTCCTTAAAGGTAACGGGTTTCCGCACGGTCTTCAGCGAAGCCTCGGCTTTGCAGGTCACTACACGCAAACTATCGGGGTTGAGTAAGTCACGGAAATCTCCCTCTTCAGCAGCAGGGTTCTCTACCTTAAAGAGCCGGTCATATAAGCGTGTTTCTACATCAATGCAGGAGTTGCACTCTACCCAATTGATGGTTGCTTTGGTCTTGCGATTGCCACCTTCCGTACCGCTCTTTGAGTCAGGGTCATATGTCGCATATACAGTGGTTATATTGCCCTCAACGTCCTTCTCACAGCCGGTCGCCTGAATGATATATGCGTTCTTTAAACGCACCTCACGTCCATTGGGGCTAAGGCGGTAGAATTTATTGTCAGCCTCCTCCAAGAAATCTCCACGTTCAATATACAACTCACGGGCGAAAGGCATTTCTCGTGTTCCTAATTCGGGGTGACCATCAATATTTTCACCAACAAGGATTTCCGTCTCTTTGTCGTAATTGGTAATGACTAACTTGACAGGCTCAAAGATTGCGCATACACGTGGTGCTGTCTCTTTCAGATTCTCGCGGATAGTGTGCTCAAGCAATCCCACATCAATCATACCTTCCACTTTGGTATAACCGATTTTGTCCATAAACTCACGGATAGCTGATGCTGTATAGCCGCGACGCCTCAGTCCGCATACCGTCGGCATACGAGGATCATCCCAACCGCTGACAAGCCCCTCCTGTACAAGTTGCAGCATCTTACGTTTGGACATCACAGTATAAGTGATATTTAGGCGATTAAACTCATACTGATGGGGTCTATAGTCCGAACCCGGTTTCCACCCCTCAAAATTAGATGGAACTTCGCCGACGAATTGGTCAATGAAATAGTCATAGAGCGGTCTATGAACCACAAATTCCAATGTACATATGCTATGCGTCACGCCCTCGAAATAATCACTCTGTCCATGTGCAAAATCATACATGGGGTAAACATTCCACTTCCGTCCCGTACGGTGGTGCGGATGAGAAGTGATTATGCGGTAGATAATGGGATCACGAAAATGCATATTGGGATTGGCCATATCAATTTTGGCCCTTAGGACCATTTTTCCCTCCTCTATCTCACCGGCTTGCATAGCCTCAAAGAGTCTCAAGTTCTCCTCAACGGGTCTATCGCGATAAGGTGAAGCTACGCCCGGCTCGGTAGGTGTGCCTTTCTGCGCGGCAATCTCCTCGGCCGTCTGCTCATCAACATAGGCTTTACCCTCCTTAATAAACCGAATGGCAAGTTCATATAGCTTATCAAAATAGTCTGATGCGTAGTAGATATTGCCCCATTTAAAGCCCAACCACGCAATATCTCGCATAATGGTATCGACATATTCGGTATCTTCTTTAGAGGGGTTCGTATCATCAAAACGCAGGTTACAGATACCATTATAACGCTCGGCTATCCCAAAGTCCATGCAGATAGCCTTGACATGGCCAATATGCAAATAGCCATTGGGTTCCGGCGGAAAACGGGTTTGAATGCGTCCGTCATTTTTACCTTCTGATAAATCTTTTTCTACGATTTGCTCAATAAAATTAAGGCTTTTTTCTTCTTCCATATTGCGGTATTTAGTAATTAGTCGTAAGTAGTATATTCGAGGTCATGAAAGGCCTTTAATGATTCCCCGCGAGGAGGATTTGACAAAGTCAATAATAAGGTCTCGCTCAGGCGAAGCCGGCATTTCACGCTCGATAGTTTGCAGTGCCTGTGAAACATTGAGATGAGAGGCATAAATATAGCGATACACCTCTTTGATAGTCGCCAATTGCTCGGAAGTAAATCCTCGGCGCTCCAGACCTACGCGGTTTATGCCGTAATAAGTCAATGGTTCGCGCCCTGCGAGGGCGAAGGGCGGGACATCTTTCGTTACACGACTTCCACCCTCTAACATAACATGTGCGCCAATGTGTGTAAACTGATGAACAAGTGTTCCTCCGCCCAAAATAGCATATTCATCCACCAAGACCTCACCTGCCAATTGAGTAGCGTTACTCAAAATACAATAGTCAGCAATCACCACATCGTGAGCCACATGGCTATAAGCCATGATGAGATTATGACTTCCCATTAGCGTTTTGCCTTTACTGGCAGTACCACGATGTACAGTACAACATTCCCGAAAGGTATTGTTATCACCAATAATGGTATAAGTCAGTTCCTCTTTAAACTTAAGGTCCTGAGGAATAGCTCCTATCGTTGCCTGTGGAAATACATGATTATTACTTCCCATTCGGACATGCGAACAGATAACTGCATTGGAGTCTATGATACAGTTATCGCCAATAACGACATCGTCATCAATAAATGCGAAAGGAGCGACCGTTACATTAGCACCAAGTTGGGCATTAGGATGAATATAAGCTAAGGGTGATATCATTCTGCAATCCTTTCTATTAATGATTTAGCAACAGTTGTATTAAATCCGTGTCCGGGGCGTTCTACATAGATATGTCCTTGAATACGACATCCGAGAAGGCTCATATCGCCGATAACATCCAATAGCTTATGTCGGGCAGGTTCATTCTCAAGCCTAAGAGGCGAAAAGTATTTGCGTCGACCTATAACAAGGGCATTATTGAGCCGCCCCCCACGGATTAGTCCGATAAAGAGAAGGGGTAGTATTTCTTTAAAGAAGCAGAATGTCCGTGCGGGCGCAATCTCTTGAGCATAAGTCATTAAATCCTTTATCTCAGCACGTTGCCTACCGACAATCGTGTGCGGAAAATCCACAAGCACTTCCACCTCATAATCCTCCGCAGGAGTAATAAACATAATCGAGCCTTTACCATTTTCAAAACGAATAGGTTCTTGCACCACCCATGTTTTCGCCTCTTTGGCCTCCTGTTTTATGCCGGCTTTCTTTATTTCCTCCACAAACATTGCTGCCGAACCGTCCAGTATAGGCATCTCAGCTCCGTCAAGTTCAATCAAACAGTTGGTTATTCCCATTGCATAGAGTGCCGAAAGCGCATGTTCAACAGTTGATACACGCCAAACGCCATTCTCCAAAACAGTACCTCTATTGGTCGCCGTTACATAGCGTGCAGAAGCCTCATAAGTAGGTTTTTCCGGCAAGTCAACGCGACTCAAACGAATACCAAAATCCGGTGCAGCAGGGAGAAATGTCGCATGAATCCAACGCCCTGTGTGCAAGCCTTTGCCTTCTACCGAAAATGCTCTATGTAATGTTTGTTGCTTCATTTTTTACCGCTCATCTTAAAGAGCACACTTGCCCGCCTCCATATTGCGGCATCAATAGCCGGTGAACCCATGTAAATACCGGGTTTGCGGATTGTACCGGCGACACCGCTTTGAGCACCGACAATAACATTATCGCAAATCTCTATATGTCCGGCGACACCTACCTGCCCTGCTAAGGTCACGTGAGAGCCGATTTTAGTAGAGCCGGCAACGCCCACTTGGGCACACATGATGGTTGAATGACCGACCGTGACATTATGTCCAATCTGGACTAAGTTATCAATCTTCGTATTACGGCCAATACGTGTCTCGCCCATCATCGCCCTATCAACGCAACTATTAGCACCTATCTCCACATCGTCCTCAATCACCACAATACCTATTTGGGGCACTTTGTGATGAACGCCATCCTTATCAGGCTCAAAGCCAAAGCCATCAGCACCGATAACAACTCCCGCGTGCAAAATACAATCTGCACCAATACGGCAGTCATGATAAACAGTGACATTAGGGTAGAGAATCGTATTATCCCCGATAACGACATTATCACCGACGTAGCAATGGGGGTGAATCTGGACACCATGACCGATATGAGCAGTTGGAGCCACATAAGCCGCAGCGTCAATATAAGTCTCGGTATTACGGGGATGTAGTGTTTCTTCCACCACATTCAGCAACTGCGCCATGGCACCTCGGGCATTATCAACAAGAATGAGCGTAGGGGCGACAGCAGTACTCTCGTCCACCAAGCCTTTACTGACCATAACGACAGAAGCTCCTGTCGTAGCGAGACATGCGAGGTACTTTTCCTCTGCGAGGAAGCAGAGGTCTCCCTCTTGCGCTTGCTCAATTGGTGCGACATTGTGCACTTTTCGGCAAGGGTCTCCCAGCACTGTTGCAGAGAGGATATCAGCTATTTCTTGAGCACTAAACTCCATAATTCACATATTTGGCGCGCAAAAGTACAAAAATATTTTGATATATGCAAATTAAATTGTACTTTTGTGCCAATTTATGAGTTTTTCCGAATATCTTCCATATTATAAGCGCAACTTAAAGGTTGCCTTTCCGGTTATGCTGACCCAATTAGGCATTGCCTTAATGGGTGTTATAGATTCGATAATGGTGGGGCATCACTCGACGGCAGAGTTGGCTGCTGTCTCATTCGCAAATGCCATTTTCTTCTCTGTAATGCTATTTCCTCTCGGAATCATGATGGGTCTGACACCGATGGTCGGCAAAGCCTATACCCAAGGTGCACAAATGAGAGTACGCCGGTTATTTGCCAACGGACTACTGAATTCGACATTATGGGGCATAACGACAGTATTGTTTATGGCATGTTTCATACCTCTCATCCCCCATATGGGACAAGAGCCGGTCGTGGTAGAGAAAGCTCAACCTTATTATATATTGGTAGTATTATCCATTTTGCCGTTGATTATCGGCAACTCCTTTAGACAATTTCTCGAAGGTCTTGGGAACACCATGGTGGCAATGATTATCACCATCAGTTCCAACCTACTCAATATTATTCTCAACGGGCTACTAATTTTCGGGTTATGCGGTCTGCCGGAACTCGGTTCCACGGGTGCTGCCATAGCGACGCTCGTATCAAGATGCACATTACCGATTGCCTTTGTTCTTGCCATGAAGTTTAAGCGGGAATGGGCACAGTATCTAAAGAAAAGTGACAAATCGGATATCAGCCAAACAGTGTTACGTGAGATTAATAAAATCGGCATGCCGATAGGTTTTCAGACATGGTTAGAGACTATTGCTTTTACGCTGTCATTCATTTTTGTAGGCTGGATCAGCAAAGAGACCTTGGCAGCACACCAGATAGCGAATCATATGTCCGATTTGACCTTTATGATAGCCTTGGGGGTTGGTTCTGCAACGACCATCCGCATTTCGCACCAATGGGGAGCCAATAATTACGAGGGTATGCGGATGGCGGCAAATGCCTCTATACACCTCATTATCGTACTTAATTCCATTGGCGCTTTGTTAATGGTAAGTTTCCGGCATCTAATACCGCATATCTTCACTAACGATATTGAAGTTATTGAGATTGCTGCCAACATATTGATATATACCGCCCTCTATCAGTTATCCGATGGCCTTCAGGCTGTCGGTGCAGCAATGCTCAGGGGGATTCAGGATGTCAAAGCACCTATGTACATTGCCCTATTGGCATACGGAGTAATCTGTTTACCATTAGGATATGTGCTAACATTTCCCTGCGAAATGGGTGTGGACGGCATGTGGATAGGATTTATTGTCGGACTCTCTGTCGCGGCAATCTTATTCCATATAAGGTTTAGAAAGAAGTTTAAGGAACTTATTCCACCACATCTTCCTCAATCACCAGATTGTCAATGATAAAGTTCTGTCTTTCAGTGGTATTCTTACCCATATAATACTCTAATAGGTCGTTGACGGCATCTTCTTTACGGAGGGAGACTTGGTCAAGGCGAATACCTTCTCCGATAAATTCCTTAAATTCATCAGGACTTATTTCTCCCAATCCTTTAAATCGAGTTATCTCGGGGTTCTTAACTTGACTCAGTGCCTTTTGGCGCTCCTCTTCAGAGTAGCAATAACGGGTCTCTTGCTTATTTTTGACCCTAAAAAGAGGGGTTTGCAAGATATAGACATGTCCTTTTTTAACAAGGTCGGGAAAGAATTGCAAGAAGAAAGTCAACATCAGCAACCGAATGTGCATACCATCTACATCTGCATCAGTGGCTATAATGACCTTATTATATCGAAGTTCATCCAACCCATCCTCTATATTGAGCGCTGACTGCAAGCAATTGAACTCCTCATTCTCATAAACAACAGATTTAGACAGCCCGTAACTGTTAAGAGGCTTACCACGCAAAGAGAATACAGCTTGGGTACGGACATCCCTTGACTTTGTGATAGAGCCCGAGGCAGAAAGTCCCTCAGTGATAAAGATAGATGTTTCGTCCCTCAAGTCGTCGTCAGCATCTTTAGCCGAGCGAACGGGTTTCGGGTCATTGTAGTGCACTTGGCAGTCACGCAATTTAGGGTTATTCAAGAGGTTCTTCTTGGAGCGTTCCCGCGCCTGCTTAGTGATACCGGCGATGGCTTTGCGCTCTTTCTCTGATTCTTGAATCTTGGCAAGCATAATCTCCGTAAGTTCGGGGTTTTTGTGAAGATAGTTGTCCAATTGTTCTTTCACAAAATCATTGACAAACTTATTTACACTCAGCCCCCCCGTAGGGCTCATGTCTTTAGAACCCAGCTTGACTTTGGTTTGCGACTCAAAAACCGGTTCCTCCACATTGATAGCAATTGCGCCGACCACGCCGTTACGGATATCAGAGAGTTCCTGATTCTTATTGAAGAACTCTTTTATTGTGCGCCCGATAGCTTCACGATATGCAGTCTGATGAGTTCCGCCCTGAACGGTGTATTGCCCGTTGACAAAAGAGAAATACTCGTCGCCGGGTTGATTGGTATGGGTGAGTGCTATCTCAATATCTTCTCCCGTGATATGAATAATAGGGTAAAGCGGTTCTACCGTCATACGCTCTGTGAGAAGATCAAAGAGTCCGTTTTTAGAAAGAAACTTCTTGCCATTATAATTGAGTGTCAAACCGGTATTGAGGTAAGCATAGTTGCGAAGCATGGTCTCTATATACTCTTCGCGAAAATGGTAGTTTTCGAAAAGGCCCTTGCTTCCATCGGGTTCAAATTCAATCCTTGTTCCTCGCTTCTCGGGACCGTCATAAGGCTGAACGCCGGAGTCTTCCGACAATTTTCCCTGGTGGAACACCACACGGCGATACATTCCTTCGCGGTATGATGCAACAATAAATTCTTCGGAAAGCGCATTGACTGCTTTGGTACCGACGCCATTTAGACCTACGGATTTCTTAAACGCCTTCGTATCATACTTACCACCGGTATTAAGGATGGAAACAGCGTCCACCAATTTTCCCAATGGTATTCCGCGTCCATAGTCACGGACTATAACGCGCTGCGGGAGCGGCTCTCCTCTCTCAGATAAAGGAGATGTGACGGTCACATCAATAACTTTACCCTCCCCCATCCTAAATTCGTCTATCGAGTTATCAATAGTCTCTTTAATCAGCACATAGATACCATCATCGGAGTGCGAACCGTCTCCTAATTTACCGATATACATTCCCGGTCTGCGGCGGATATGTTCTCGGTCGTCCAAGTGGATAATATTGGCGTCTGAATATTCGGGCATACATTCTTTTTTAGCGGCTGCAAAAGTACAAAATTTATTTGAAATATGCAAATCAAAGTGTATTTTTTACCCCAAATTAGATTTTTTTACCCCTTTATACCTTATTTTAATCCCATATACGTGCACGAGATTTGCATGTCCCGTTTTTTTATTGTATTTTTGCATCACAATAATGTTTTATGGATCCAATCCGCTCATATTTCAGTTATATCGACCAGGCGATACGCATGAACTGGACCGCACCTGCTCTAAGCGACTACGAAGGCTCCCTCTCTTATTCCTATGGCCAAGTCGCGGAGCAGGTTGTGCGGTTCAGGCACATTTTTCAGGAGGTTGGTCTCTCCACGGGGGATCATATTGCTATTGTGGGGCGCAACGCTGCAAATTGGGCAATAGCCTATTTAGCAATAGCGGCCTATCGGGGAGTAGCCGTGACGATAATGCCCGACTTTGCTCCGGACAAAATCACTGCGCTTCTTAAGCACGCTGACTGCAAGGCGCTTTTTGTAGGCCCATATGTTTTACCTCGTCTCAAACCTTATTTACAAGATTTGAGTCTCAAAGCAGTTTGGCCTTTTGAGGAAATTAAGCCGGCGGATACGGTTCAGATATCGCCGGATGATTTGCACCTACCGATGGATAATCAGGACGACCTCGCTCTCATCAATTATATTGATGATGACATCACGATTCCCAAGGGGGTTATGCTCACCCATCGGGCAATATCATCCAATGTTATGTTTGGGCAGAGCAGTATTCCCACCGGGCCGGACAAACATATCCTGTCATTACTACCTTTGAGTCAGATGTTAGGTTTCATATTTGAGTTTCTATACCCGTTAGCAGGCGGCGCCCATATTTACTTTATTACCAAAGGACTCACCCACGCCCAACTCATTGAGGCCTACCAAATTGTAAAGCCCTATATGGTTGTAAGCATTCCTCACGTAGTAGAGCGCATTGTGCATCGTACTACAGACAAGGATGTAAAGACGGTATTACGCCGTATTTTATGGCACTGTCCGTTTGTCGGATTAGGTCGGCGCCGCAGGGCAAAGCAAAAGTTAATGGAGGCGTTTGGAGGTAAACTCGAGTTATTGGTTATCGGTACAGGCAAGTTGGACTATAAGGTTGAGAAGCGCTTAGCCGCGATGCGTTTCCCTTACACATGCGGGCATGGAATCGCCGAATGCGGCCCGATGATTAGTTACGAATATCCCAAACAGTACCGATTTGGTTCGGTAGGCAAAGTCGTGGACCGCATGGAAGTTCACATAGATTCGCCTAAGCCCCTTTCAGAGCCGGGGGAGATTTTAGTCCGCGGAGATAATGTTATGTTGGGATATTACGGCAATATGAATCTCACTAATGCCGTATTAACCGATGCGGGCTGGATGCGTACTGGCGACAAAGGCACCATGGACCGAAAGGGCAATCTATTTCTAACAGGAGAACACCTCGAGCGCTTTGTCAACAAAGAACTTTAACCCCATCCCCCCGGAACTTTAACACTACCCCTCCATCTCAGACCATCACACCATTTTAGCCCCATTAAGTTCCTTTCTTGGAATTAATTTCTCCCCTTTATTCCCTTTTAGTATGCTATCTACAACGCACAATAAACGGACAATAAACGCACAATAAACGGACAATAAACGCACAATTTAGCATACATCCATAGGCTAACGCCCTAACACAAGCCTTTTTGCTGCGCCAAATCCATCAGGTATCGTTTCGCCGCCTCGTAATCATTGGGAATAACGCCGTCTAAGATGGCATCTTTGATAGCTGTCTTTAATTCCCCTACAGTAGAACAAGGTTCAAGGTGTAGCAGTTGCATAATTTCTTCTCCGCGTACTGGTGGCTGGAAATTGCGGACACGGTCTTTTTCCTCTATATCAACCAGTTTTTGTCGCACAAGCTCGTAGTTCTTATGGTAACGAGCTTGTTTGTCCTCATGCCTTGTGGTTATGTCAGCGTCGCAAAGCAGCATCAGGTCATCTATATCGTCACCGGCTTCAAAGAGCAATCTCCTCACGGCAGAATCTGTCACGGTCTCTTCCACTAAGTTAATGGGGCGCATGTGCAGGTTGACCATCTTCACAACATAGTCCATTTTCTCATTTAGAGGAAGTTTGAGAGCTTTGAAGATTTTGGGGACCATTTTGGCTCCGATATAATTATGGTTCTGGAAAGTCCAACCCCGCTGCGGGTCAAAAGCTTTGGACTTAGGTTTGCCGATATCATGGAGTAAGGCTGCCCATCTCAACCATAAATTATCCGATTTAGTCGCCACATTATCAAGCACATGAAGGGTGTGATAAAAGACATCTTTGTGCCCTCTACCCTCTTTAACTTCAACGCCCTTGAGGGCACTTAGTTCAGGGAAGATGAGAGGCAACAAGCCTGTTTTCTCCAAGAGGACGAAACCTACGGAGGGTTTACGGCTGAGAATAATTTTGTTAAGTTCCTCACTTATACGCTCTTTTGTAATGATATGAATACGCTCCTTATTGCGGCAGATGGCATCAAAGGTCTCGTCTTCCAGGAAAAAGCCCAATTGGGTAGAGAATCGTATTGCTCTCATCATTCTGAGCGGGTCGTCGGAGAAAGTAATATCGGGGTCAAGAGGCGTCCGAATGATACAGTCTTCCAAGTCATACATACCGTCAAAGGGGTCAACCAATTCGCCCCAACGCGACTGATTAAGGCAGATAGCCATCGCATTAATAGTGAAGTCTCTTCGGTCTTGATCTTCCTCTAAAGTACCATCCTCAACGATAGGATTACGGCTATCGTGCTGATAACTCTCTTTACGGGCGCCGACAAACTCAAGTTCCATACTGCCGTGTTTAACTTGCGCCGTACCATAGGTTTTAAATACCGAGAGGTGAGCACTTTTCCCTAATCGTTTCGACACCGCCTCTGCCAATTGTATCCCCACTCTCACATTCTGATTTTCTCTGGAAATCGCACTATTAGAGGGGATGGCAACAACGATGTCTATATCGTCACTTTTCCTTCTTAATATAAGGTCTCTCACCCAGCCCCCGACGACATAACATTCGAGTCCGAGTTTATCAGCCTCCTCACCGATAAGGTGAAGTATAGGCAATTCTATTTTAGAAGGATCGTAAGTCATTATAACAACGTATTGATGACGGTGTTGGTAACATCGTGCTGGTGATGGCGTGTTGACAGCCATAGGCTTTCTCATGGTGCTTCGGTCTCACTTTACACACCGCAACGGTCGTTTCAACAGCAACGCTTACCTAATTATAAATACTAAAGACGCTTACCTAATTATAAATACTAAAGCGCTTACCAAATTACAAATACAAAAGACGCTTACCTAATTATAAATACTAAAGCGCTTACCAAATTATAAATACTAAGACGCTTACCAAATTATAAATACTAAAAAGACCTCTTGGCAGAGGTCTTGGTAGCGGGGCCCGGGATTGAACCGGGGACCTCATGATTATGAATCATGCGCTCTAACCAGCTGAGCTACCCCGCCATTGCGCTGCGTTCTTCATAAACGCGGCTGCAAAAGTAGTATATTTTTTTGACATGACCAAAAAAAACTTACTTTTTTTTCATTTTTTGCCAGTTTTACTCCATATTTTGTTCTAAAAGCTTTCTATGAGCGGTTTATCTTATGCTCTTTCACGATCGAACATCATCTTCTTAACCTTAACCTCCCCTAATAGTCTCCTCTTTTCCTAACCAAGCCGCGACCACCCTTATAGATCCCTGATGGATACCTTATGGATATCTTACCATTTTATAGCTCTGAATCTCCTGCTTTCTTGGCCTATTCAGCTTTTTGCTTATGGTCTCTTGAGTTCTTGGACTCTTGCGCCACGACCTCCGGACTTCCCCTTACTCCTCCCGTAGCACCTTTATAGATCCTTTATATATCCGTTACAAATTTCCTTCGCGCCTCAATCCCACTAACTCTCCGACCGACACGTAGTCCTTGGTCAGCAGATAGTATTCCTTCTCGTCCTTGCCGAGTTGGAACATCGGTGCATACTTGAATTCCATATCTTATAAATTAATCAATACAAATGCAAAGATACAAAAAATGGCTTGTTATAGAGCATGTCTCGCACAGCCTTCTGATTCGTGATTAGCACAGTCTCAATAGTTCTACGGGATCTAAAACTTTGCAGCAATAGCTTTTACTGTTTACATGTCATCCGTTGCTTTTTTCGGTAAATCCAATATGTCGAAGATCGTTTTTTAATAGGTGGCAATATACCGCATCTTTATGTTACAATACGTATCATCAACAATCCACTACCCCAACTATACAATGAGGGCTGCAACAATCAATGTTACAGCCCTCATTGTATGATTTAGAATAAGTATATGGTTAATCTATTCGCATGCTATTGAATAGCAGCAAGCCGCTCATTATGTATCCGTTTCCGTTCAGCGCGTTGGGCGTCGAACTGTTTGTGAATACGAAAGCCATCCATGCTGCCATGACCGGAGAAGCCCTTCACGTGGGAGATTTCTTCTTCCTCATGTTGACGTCTCTTGTGCTCATCAATCCGAAATCGAATATTCATCCATATGTTGCGGATTAGACGGAATGGTATATGTTTGTTGAGCGTATATGTCTTAATGCCGTATGTCCTTATAGCGGCATGAATGGATTTGACAAGAGGACGGTAAGCGGCATCCACTCCATAATCAATAAAACACGCTTTCGCGCCAAGATGCACAATATCCCGTATCATCTCCCCCATCCGTTGCACATTGGTTGTCTGATCTAAGGAACCGTCAGGCAATATAAAATGGATATTATCATAGAGTGCCAACATCTCTTTTACCCAATTACAATGTGGTTCGCAGCCCATTACGCACGTGCCCGGCAGATGTGCAAGAGATTCCTCCAAGCCAAGGAAAGCGGTATCGGTCAATAATGGCTCAAAAGAACGAAGTACCTGTACATCGGTGTCGAAATACACGCCTCCATATTGCTCCAAAGCCCACAAACGCACATAGTCCGAGACGAAAGCATACTTCCGCGCCTCATACGCCTGACGGACATACAACGGAGCCACAGCAATGTCGAAATTACTTTCATCCCATCGCATGATCTGCCAAGAGGGCATATGCTCTCTCCACGAAGCGATGCATCTCTCCGCGAGGGGCGGCAAAGGTGCACCACCAAGCCATATGTAGTGAATAATTTTAGGGATCATCGATGTTTAAATATTCTCCATAGTTTTGTCAACACCGCAGAATGCGCAGCAATTAGTTTCAATCGGTCATGATGCCTATAGTCTTCTCCCATAAGCTTGGCTTCATGCAAGGCACGTTTTCGATCACCATATTTGAACGCAATAACGAATGCTCGCCAGTGCATATAATTCTCCACCTCTACTGGATTAGCATGCCACCTATCGGGAAAACGTTTCGCCGCATATCGCCACATCGCTATATCGTTCTGCACATAACGAATCTGCTTCTCCATATCGTTGGTATTAGATACAGAGTCATGCCCGCGACGCCATACTGCCGTATGGTCAGGGATAAATCCAAACTGCGTGTAACATGAAAATATAACATACATAATAAAATCACAAGACATAAAACCTTGCTGCTGGAACTCTTTGAAATCAATCAAATCCAACAATTCTGTCTTAAAGACGACACTACAATTACCTATACAATAATTAAAGATGATGCCAGACACATTCCCTTCTTGAGCGGCTGTGCGAGTATCTACGTGAATTCCATTAGGATATAGCGAATCTACACACGTATGTACCAACCCATATTCCGGATGGGCATCGAAATATGCCATTTGCTTCTGTAACTTATGATCATCGCACCAATAGTCATCACCATCCAACATTGCGATATAATCACAGCCATCCTTGCGCATGATATCCAGCAGGTTCATCGTGTTATCAACAAGGCCAAGGTTATTGGGGTTGTGAATAGTCCTAACTCTCATTCGCTCATCCCCTAACTCGTTCACTCGTTTTGCTATCTCATCGCAAATGGCACCAGTCTTGTCCGTCGAGTTATCCTCGCCAATATAAATAACCACCTCATGCCCACAATCGACTTGAGACAACACAGATTCTATCGCCTGTGCGATATACTGCTCCTGATTATATGTTACTATACAAACTCCTATCATTTTCTTTTGTACAACCATTTACTTAGCCATGTCGGCAAACTATAAAATACCGTTCCTCTCTTCCACATCGTCCTATGCTTGAGTACATTCATCGGCAATCGCCATATTGACTTATCTACATATGGAATATATCCCTTTTCTGGATCTAATCCATAGAACTCGCTCAATGCCTTGAGATAATGCTTATGTGGATAGAGGACAAACTCAGCCATTTGAGGTATCACATATTGCATAAATATCTCATCTGCATATTTATATAACTGAAGAGAGATAAAAAAATCCGCGTAAATATCAAAAGTCCTCTCCCTCCATGCTGCATATTCTTTTAACCCTCTTAGTCTATACTCCTTATTATCCTTAGGTTCAAAAATAGGAACATATTCTCTCTCCCTTAATTCATATCCTATAGTCTTCTTTTGTGTATTCAGTGGAAAGAACAATTCATATAGATACCAATTACTCGGAACCTTTCGCAACGCACTACTCATTGGATATATATATAAGTCATCTAATTCCGCATAGTATTGCAATTCCTTTCGTTGCTCCGTCTCATTCGAGCATATCTCAAAGAAATAGCCGAACACCTGTTGATACCCATTCTTTACCAACAACTCATTCAGCACGTTGAGTGTCTTTCCTGTTGAACGGATATCTACTATTGCATTCCCCTCTTGCTTAGATGCCAATCCTATCTGATGATAATATCCGATTTTTTTTGCATCATCCCCTTCATACAACGACTTACGTGATATATATAAATAATGCACTTTCACGTTAGCATATAATGATTCTAACCTCTTCGCCATCTGATATATAGGATATGTATCTCGCGCACAGAAATAAAGATTCTTTACGCCTCTCTCTTGCGCGTCATCCATAACTCTGCACACAAAAGACGTAAATAAAGGAGCTATGATGTCCAGCACAAAATCTTTGTGTGCAGATCTTACGCTTTGCAAAGCTACGCAGCGACTCAGTCCAGCCATCATACTGCCCCATTGAAAGTATAGCGAAGGCTTTTCTCGCATTACGATTTGATAAGGCGTATAGCCATGTGCCACTTTATGTGCATGTATTCCCAATCGTTTCGGTATTTCTACATCACTCTTCTCATTATCACCATAATGATGCCATTTACTATAAGATATATTTTCCTTCTGTTGGATATATCTAAATAAATCTCCGCTAGCCTTGGTTGCTCCAACTTCGCAAGACACATATAATCCGTCTCCCTCTTTCCATAATCCTTGCCGAATTAACACCGATTGCAAAAATTCTACATTGAGGTACATATCAGATATAAATATGATACGATGTCCCGCATTGCGTAATGTATTAATCTTAGCTACCATTTCAGGAACAGCAACCAGCATCTCTCGTTCTACAGTCCGCTCCATTTCCAACAACTGCTCTTTCGGTAGTAGAGCCGGATGCTCCATCTCAAAAGCGTCGTATATATCCGTCAATTTCTGCGTTGCAGACCATGTCTTCGCATCTGCTTCTAATCGAGCAGCTACAAACATCCGCTTTTCTTCAGTGGATACAGATTGACAGAATACTCTGTCTGCAACCAGATCAAACACATTACTTGGCTCTCCACATTTACGCACAAGGCAAGTGTCAAATATGTCAAAACTATAGGTCATAGCTTTATTGTATCCGTCTGATTCAAAATGCCTAACGGCCACAAAATCCATCTCTTCATAAAATAATTCAGTTTCTTATGCGATGGATATATGTCGCACATCATTTTCCACGGAGAAAGTCTCTTATAATGATGCCAAATATCATTGTATGGCAAATTATAATATGCTACATTCCAAGGTTTTGACTGATTATAGTGGATTATCTTCGGTTGAGATGTTCTTATCTCGCTCTGCAAATAAGCAGGCAGTGTATCAAAATAAAACTGCTTTAAGAACCCCATCTGATAGTTCCACTCAATGCTCACATGGAGTTTACTATCAAGCAATACTGCATTAAGTACATCTTGATCCGGCCAAAGGATACGATCCCTATATTGTATTGCATATGACTCAAATTGTTTCGTAATCTGATGTTCACGCCAATAGTCCAAATTGATGAGAAGTACACCGGAATTAAAATAACGGAGCGATTGATCGTATTTCAACCTTTCAAAATTACTTTGAAGCCCGCTACACATATCATCTATTACTGCTGTACTATTGTTTGTTATATCAAGTTCCCATAGATCGTCCAATGAACTATTCACTATGACATCACAATCCAGATACAAAATTCGGTCAATATCTTTAGGTAATAACTCCGCTGCTGCAAGTCTATAATACGCTGCAACCGTAAAATGTTGTTCTTTATGCAATGGGAAAGAAGAGAATCGCGCAGGATTTACATGTATGTAATGAATGGTAGCATCATATTTTGTTTCTAACTCTGAGAATTTGCTGATACTGGAATTGCTCAATTGCGTATCTACCAAGACATAGGCATTTACATGGTATCCTTTGTTGTTTTCAAAGACGCTTGTTAGCATTATGCCACAATACGGAACGTAGTTATCATCCGTGGCGCAGAGGATATTTATTGATTCTTTCATCATTGTTACCTATTATAGGTTTTTACATAATGCTTCCAAATAGCTTTTTCCCCATTTCAAGTCTGGCTCCATATAATTACCTTCTGCCCATTCATTCCATGATTTTATAAATATGAAGCGTTTCTCATATGGCTTATCTGCTACTGATTCAACCGCATATTGCACAGATTTACCAAATTTTTCAGGAGTACTGCCATATAATACAGAGCCTTTTATACCAGTTCTGGGAGTATGATCCCACCCTGGCACAACAGAAGGAAATACATCTTCATCTCGATCCAATGTCGTTCTATAAATTGAAATATCGTATGGCTTTAAATCTGGAACAAATCTAAAGCATGGATGCTTATAAAATAGTTTTCTGACTATTCTATTCCATAGAGGTAATTGGGTTGTAGAACGAATCATCAAGTTTACAATATTGATAGCATCAAAGCCTTCTTTTTTGCGTTTTTCTCGCACGAATGCCGCACGCTCTGTTGATTGTAATTCCATCTCATGAGCAATAAAAAAGACTCCCTTTAATTCATTTTCTTTAGCCAATTTCTGCCATAGGCTTATAAAATGATGGGCATCCGGCAACTGCCCTGCGTTAAATACTATAAATATCGGTTTCCCTTCACAAGTTATATATCGCTTGTCTTTGAAAGCTGGCAGTACGGCGTTAAAGTGAGCTATATAATCCTCATCTCCCGGGTAAGTCTGTTCAATCAAAGGAGGACGTTCGTCATTCGCGCCGTGTGCAAACCCAGCCCACGTCTCATTAGCCCAGGCGAGAGCGAAGGGGAAATCGGGTTTGCCGGAAGCAAGGACTTCATTGAACGGGCGCTCCAAAAGACGTTTGCCGTTACCAAACCAATAGTGCCAATAGACAAAGCCTTCTACACCTGCCTCACGTGCCATTTGGGCTTGTGCCTCGCGGGTCTCCGGCACACGCAGATCATAATAGCCGAGGTCGGCAGGCACATGGGGTTGATAGTGTCCGGGGAAAAGCGGTTTGGCTTTTCCAACATTCGTCCACTCTGTAAATCCTTTACCCCACCATGCATCGTTCTCCGGTATAGGATGAAACTGTGGCAGGTAGTACGCCAATACTCTGGCTTTGGGTCGTTTTTGATTCATATTAATTTGTCAATACTTTATTATATACTTCCATTATCTTGGGGGATCAGACACCAATAGAAAGAGACTATAAATGGTAATCTAATCAATTATTTTATTTAATTTTGCGGAACAAAATGTAATTATCTTCATTTATTTTAATTTGTTTAATGTCAATAAAATATTTTCGCAATGCTTCAATAATCTCGTTATCTATCACTTGTATCAATAATAAGTTTCTGCAATACATTGATAGAGCTTGCGCTATCAATGAGGGAGGGAATGATAAAGTTACTGTTTGGTTCATTTGTGCGGGATGAAGCCAAATATCCTGTACTTCAGAAACAATAACTAAATCAGCAGCTAAGTGACTAATCTGTTTATCATATCTTAGAGGGATATGAGGTAAACACCAATTAACAGGAAATGTATTAATACCTGCCTTTTGTATATACTTAAACAGCATATCAAGATACACATTGTCATTACTCATTACTAAAATCTGAGAGACATTACTTTCATTGGCAATTTTGTTTACCGTCTCAAATGCATGGTTACCTACCAATAATAATCTACTTATGCTATTGTCATCTGACATTTGAAGAATAAGTTGCTCCAAATCAATGTTCTTCTTCTGTATAGGAAAACATGGTTGTGTATTTGTAAAAGGAGATTTTATTTTTTCAATCTCTTCAATGGTAATTTTCTTTATCTTAACATCTATTTTGAATAAATTCCAATCATATGCTTTTCTTCCAAGTTTACGAAAGACTGAATTAAAAACATCAATAACATTCAGCATCCATAGGGTATATACTCGGAGGTGGAAAAAATTCCACTTTTTACGTAGATAGACATCATAATATTTAACCATTCCATGATAATATGGACGCAAAGATTTAATTTGATATGGAGATTTTTCGGGGAACCATAATGGCAAACTCATTGACATCAAATTTAAATAATGTACAATCTGAGTTTCTCCATGAGAAAACATTGATAAAATAAGATATTGTTTTTCTGCGAATTGTTTTCCCCAATCAGCAGGTCTTTCCCCTTTCTCAAAACTGCCAAAGTCTATCATTATCGGTCTCCCATTTAGGAAAGATATATTGCCTTGATGCTCATCTTTGAGATAGTAACCATATTTTTCGCATAATTCTTCCAATCTCAACGTGAACACCATAGCTGATTTATACATTTCAAAAGACCAATCCGGGAATGGCGATATATAACAATTCTCGTGTTCTAATATTAATGCATATTCGGGTATATTGACATCTTGTGCAATCCAAGTACGAGGAATATAGTGATACTCCTGTAGTATTCCGAAAAGTTTACTGCTCATAAATTCCATAGTTTCATTCTTATAAGCAGCATATATACCACGAAATACTCTATTATTACAAAAGAATACTCTTCCTATTGGATCTAATCCAAACTTGGTATATGTAATATCATTGGATGTAACCATATTTACCTCACTCTCTATATTTTCCGGTTACGGTATTTATCAAAAGAGCCGCATCATTTTTTTGTCTTTTTGCAATCTTCTTATATTGCGACTTCGATTTAGTTGATAATTCTTCATAATCGCGGCTTTCAAAAGTCAATAATGCGTTGAATATTCCAGTTTCATAAAACGGAGAAAAATATATTGGTGCGGTACCTAATATTTCTGGCAATGATGTTGTGTTTGTGCATAAGATGGGCTTACCATAATACATCGCTTCCACCGGAGGATAACCAAATCCTTCAAAAAAAGATGGGTATATGAGTGCATGACAATTCTGGTATGCTAGAGCCAAATCATTGTCAGTTAAGAAATCTAAATTAATGATGTTTTCACATTCAGTAGCATTTGGATAGCCAATAACAAGGAGATATGATTCGGGATGACTTCTGGCATATTGCTTGAATGCATGTACCACTTTCTTAGGATTCTTCAATTCTCTATTAGCACTAACCATCAAAAAGTATTTTTTGCCCGATGCTATCACTTCTTTTAATGTTTTGTTTGATATTACTCCATCCTCCTTTTCATATATTCTATGAGGAGAATAATATACACTTATTGATTCTTCTGACAATCCGTAATTATATATTAAAGAAGCTTTTGTGTAATCTGAAACCGCGATAACCTGTACTTTGGAATTTTTCTTTAGTAAGTTAATAATTGGTTCTAGACGATACAATGATTGTTTATATTCATCGTGTAAACTATCTGTAAGAATCCTTTTTGTAATTCTTAAAAGAATCGCACACTTTTTGACAATTCCCTGTGGATATTTATAAAAAGATAAACGACCCGCATTTTTTATTGATGCATTTAGAGTGTGACCGTGGTTTATATTATAAACGTATTCATTTATGAAGTTATAATAACATTCCTGCTCAAAAAGATCATGAAATACGCATACTATTTCACATTGTAAATTTTCTATTTCAGGATAAATACCTAAATATTGGGCACATATAATAAAGAATCTATCAATTTTATAATCTAATACTATATCGCATATCGATGATTTAGCGATATCAACATATTGTATAGGACATAACGTAGCAAGATTTTCTTCCTGCATATCAGTATATGTAATCGGAGTTCTGGAATCATATAATGCATATATATTTATGTCATCAAGTTGGTGCGCTTTTTTAAGACGCACTAACTCCATTATAAAATAGCGTCCATATTCACCGGCTCCTGTTTTTAGCCGTAAAGTTACAAAATCTATAAGTAAATTCATAATTCTATGCTATTTGTTAAATACAAAATAGATGATATTTTTTGAAGACATAATTTGGAATCTACATCTTCCCATTTAATCTGCCGATTAACATAATCCTCAAACGATTGCTCTTCTGATAGCACTCGTTCTTGTAATCCTAAGTTGTTCAACAAATCCAACACTCGATTATTACTTCCTACATGTTCGCCTTTTAACGGAGTATATAAAAACGGACGATGAAAAAGAATAGAAAACACTATCCCATGAAAACTGGCGGTTACTACAAGTTTTGCATTAGCAATATACTGAATCCATTGCGAAATGGTGGCGTAGCAATACTCAACACCTTCAAACAATTCCTTTGCCGGAACGTAACCACTACTCGGTGTCACAATAATCGGTAGATGTTGTTTTTCTGCAAATGTCTTTATTGCATCAAAAGGAATATCATTAGCAGAAATATAATTCATACTATATATAAACACGCTCTCTTTGCCCTTCACATTAGATGTTAATCGTAAATAATCTGTTGCTTCTAACAGCATAGTTGGATCAAGAACGCACTCCGCATCACATCCGATCTCTTTTAACATTGATATAGCTGATTTCTCGCGTACTGAAATCGCATCAAACTTACTCAGATACTGTTTGAATATTGACTTCATTTCTTCTGTTAGAGATGCATGCCCAATACTTGGTGCATAAGCTATACGTTTAGTTGATGCAGTCCCAAATTGTAAGAAAAAGTTTCTGAGAGGAGCATCCGGCATTGTATAATTCCAGACTTGGTCACTTCCTGTGATATAAACATCTGCTTTAGGTGAATGCGACACCAGTTTTTCGGGATGATCATATATCTTTGACATCTTTAAATGCTCTTTGCGAAATTCAGGGAACTGACGGCGGCAAACTTCTTTGTCCAAACAAAAAGCAAATCTTTTATACACATAGTGTTTATATGCAAGATTGGTAGTGTAAAGAATGTAAGCAATTGCATCTTTCATTCCTTGTTTAATCCGCTTAACACCTCTTTTGTTATTTCTATGCTGCTCAGGCCACACATACTGACGAATCAAGAAAGCATCATAGCCTCGCTCACATAGGAAATGCTGCAATGCCCAACACTGCAATTGCTGTCCATAGTTGTCATTGGACTCCCAGTAGGTTATTATTCCTATTTTATTTTTGCCTAATTTCATTGTAAAATCAAATCAATATCTAAAAGTATTTTTTTCGTAAAATATTTTGCTCCTGTGCGATTCAGAAAAAGTGCATTGCAGTAATATTTATCATCTATAAAACGATTATCTTCTATGTAGTTAATACAGGGAACTCCTGTGGAGTCAATGACTGGATTTAGAAATGAGTATATATATATTTCTCTAAACTCTGGTCCCATCCTTTTTAGCAAATGCTCAGTCATTGGAAGGAGAACTAAAACAGGTCGAAAGTGATTGTCGTTACAATAGTCAATAATTCTTTGTAAATGTATAGTCGATTCTAAACGTCGTTTTGTGTTCTCATTTGTTAATGGCGCATCTAAACTGTCTATCATAAATTCGCTAAGCCATCCTTTTATATAATTTTGAGCATTGGTTTCTAATTCTTCTACTGAATACTGTTGTTCTGTTTGGAATTTTCTGGTATCCTTTTCTACATCGTGATACAAATACTTCAGATATTTCTTAATCGTCTTGGTATTTATAAAGCCATTTAATGATTCTAACATTGATTCTTTATAGGCTTGAATATGCTTTAATACCCGATAATATTTGTAAATATCAAACTGCGTCATTGTGTCCGTATAATTCCCCAATATAGAATAGAACGGAGCTATTGGTATTATGACTTTTGCATGAGGCTGCAATAAATAGGAATAAGCTTTCAGCATTTCAAGATCCATATCTAAACAGGAACGCCCTATTGACAAATTTATTCCTTCGCCATCCATATATTCAAACGCATACATCGCAGGACTGCTCCCGATGTTACACAGCGAATACCCCCCCCCGTGTGCCGTATTAGCAATTCGCATCAAACATTCAGCCCCATTCATATTATTTTCCCACCAGATTGTTTTACGTAAGAATGGAACTACGAATACTTCAAAACTATTTAATAAAACCTCCATCTATTCCTATAACTTGACCTATTATGCTATTTGCACTATCGCTCGCAAGGAATAAAATCAAGCTTGCCACTTCTTCCGGCAAAACCAAACGATGATTCCTATGCTGTTCTGTATATAAATTATTTCTATCCAGTTCTCTATGCCATTGAGATATATTTGTCGGTACATTACCCGGAGCAACAGCATTTATACATATTCCATACTCTGCCATCTGCATAGCTAAAGCCTTTGTAATGACATTCACCCCCCACTTTGATAATGCATATGGTGTACAATGGTATTGCTCGCCCGCGACTGAAGAAATGTTTATTATTTTTCCTTTGATATTACATTGCTTCAAATATTCACACTCTGCCAAATTCGCTCCATACATTCCTTTATGATTAATATTCATGATATATTCATATTTATCAGATAATGTCATATATTCTTGTGGAGTTTCATACACTCCAGCACAATTCACAAATATATTTATATCTCCAAATATCTCCGATGCATTTAGAAGTTTCATAGGAAAGGAGGATATGTCTGACACATCTAACTGGATAGCAGAAAGATTGGGATTATTTTCCTCATTTATGATTTTATCCAATTTTGATTGATTACGAGCTGCTATAATGACTTTTGCACCCTCTAAAAGGAACATACGTGCAGCAGCCAAGCCAATGCCGCTTGTGCCTCCGGAAACAAGAACCACACCCCTACTAAAGCGCTTATTATCAACAAAATACGACACACTACAAGTATATATTCCTCGGCGCTTTCGATATTGCCTAAAATCAGATATTAACTGCCTTACCTTTTTAATATTACGAATTATTCTTCCCATAGTATATTTTCTTTAACTATTTTTGCAGGATTACCGGCAACAGCACAATGCGCAGGTACATCTTTCGTTACCACCGCATTGGCTGCAATAATTGCTCCATCTCCTACATTTACACCCTTCAAGATATTTGCCCCTTGTCCAATCCAGACATGCTCGCCTATTGAGACAGGCTTACAAATTTTGAAATGTTCATCTTTAACCGAATGCCCATCGTATGAGCGGATAACTACGTCACGTCCAATAGCACAGCCATTACCAATCTCAATGGTATCACCGGCTGTGACTTGTACATGTTCATTAAAGAAGCCGTTGTGTAGGATAAGCTTGCTATTCTTATAGACTCGGATATAGCTATCAGCACCTATCGCAAAGTTTCCCCTTATAATAAGTTCTGCACCCTCTTCTAACCAAATTCGTGTTTGCTGCCTTGCACCACGAACTTGCTGATTACCTATGCGTAATTTCCCATTAATAATTATCCTCGCTCCATTATCTATTTGGATTATTGCGTCTGACAAAGGTATTACATAACTTTTATTAATTCTTCTAATTTGATTCGAGAAGTAATTCAAATTGACATATTGACAAAATCTAAACAAAGAAAAATGCATTTCGCCCCAATGCCTCCATAAATTCTTAAGATGTCGCAATAATCGACGAACATAAGATATATTATTAGCAGACTGTTGCTTTGTGAAATATTCTTTAGATACTTGGTCAAAACTTTTTTGATCAAGTGCTAAAAAGAAAGCATCTCTACTATTCACTTTTGCATCGACAGAAGTATACACTCCCGATTTGTTCTTCAAAACATCTAATGCGAATTGCTTGTAAACGATATTCTCCTTTATATTATCAAAAAGTTTTTCTCCCTTTTCAGAATTAAGTAATACCAAGGAAGTACCTTTATCTTGATCCATGGAAGAATCATATTCATTGATATTCCAAAAATCTGCAAAAGTTATATCGGCAGCATGAGTTAACCCTTTGAATTGGCATTGATAACATGACGGACGACAGAAATTTCCGGCTTGTAAATATCCCACAAAGAACAAATCCGTATATCTATCCTCGCAGTATTCCTGACCATTCTCAAAATTCACGCGCATAGAGAAGCGATGCCATCCCCATTTCTTATTCTTGGCTTTAATCTCTACAGCTCTTGAATTATATTGCTTCTCAAGCATTTCTATATACTTGAGCCAAACCTTAGGAGAATTAACGCCACGACAAATAAAATCTATAGTTGTAAGATTTGTTTGAAGCTTCTCCGGTAAGTAATTTTTTAGCGCATGAATTTGACATGGTGTGCCACAGAATAATACTTTATGACCAGCTTTCAACTCGACTGATATTTGTTTATACACACCTTGTGCATTGCTCTGGAGATATTTGCTACTACGTAATTGCGGTAGTAAGTCTTGATTTTGCGTGATTATTTGTGAGACCGTATGATCTTTGTTATAGACAGCCCCACCAACAAAACCACCTTCCTTGAAAACATAATTAGCCAGTTCCGAGAATATACCTCCAGATGTCGAGTCAAGACGAACTGCCTCATTCTTCGAATAGGCGCCATAAACGAGAGGCGTATCAGCGCTTTTTGATGTCTTATGTAACACAGGGCACACTTTCTCACACAGCCCACAGTTTGTGCATTTGGATGCATCTACCTCCGGATACCAAAAGCCCTCGTTATCGGTCTTGAACGTGATTGCTCCATACGCACAGACATCTCCGCACGCATTGCATCCGCAACAGTCTATTTTATTTTTGATGTTTATCATATTTTAATATTTCCCTTCGGTTTCGGAGTTGTCCATCCTTCTTTCAAGAATCGACTTCTTTCTCCTGCCATCGGCATTATGATATGTAGTGATCTTTGCATTTTTTCTATTTACTTCTTTACTCGCCACTTACTAGAGACATACGGGACAGATACGAGAGGATAAGGGGTTCATTCTTCTACCAACTCCACTTCAATATCACCCGTAATATTCTTTCTTATTACCTCCGTTCCACATTTTGGGCATTCACCTGTTTCAATACTACGCATCGGCCATACTCCGTTCGTAACTACTACTTTAATTTTTGCTCCACATTGGGGGCATACTACTTCTTCTGAATATTTACTTGGCATATCTCCAAATTATTTAACTATTACAACTTTATTCCACTTAACTTTTGATAGGTATCTAACGCATACTTATCAGTCATGCCGGATATCCAATCAACTACAAGACGTAAGCGATTATACAGCGGAAGTTCCTTAATTCTAAGTTTAAACTCGGAATCATTATCTGGATCATACAACCCGCACTCATGATGAACCAATTTCAACCCCGAATCCGACATCATTCGATAAATACGGTCATCTTTTCCAGGGTCAACTATAAGTACCTTTTCTAAAACAATATCCAGCAACCCATTAAGGACTGAACGACCGGTCAACTCAGCAGACACAATAGATTTATCAGTAAACAACTTCTCACTTTCATATTTCTTTAAGGCCTCATACACCATTAAAGAATCATCCTCTAATAGTTCTTTGTTATATATTCCGGCATCTATTTCTTGTAGATTTTTAATAAATGTATTCAGTGTATGATTAACAAAATAACCAATAAGTGCAACTCGGAAGTTAACATCATTTTTCTTTTTATATGGTACATCTTTTAGTTTCAGCAGTTTCTTCAAACTAAATTTACCATCTTCAACCAACATTTCTTGTGAGAACACCTCATGGTTCACAGCATGATTAATGAAATTATCAACCCATTGATATATCTGTTCTAACGTAATCTTTCCAGCATTTATACCATCTTCCAAATCCATCGCTGTATAACAAATCGAATCAGCTGCCTCTACAAGAAAAGACAATGGATGGCGCATTATTTTACCATCTGATTTTTGCATATTACATGCTTTTACTACTTTTTGAAACACATCATGCTCAGTAGCAAATATTCCATGTTTATGTTTCCCCACGTATCCCCCTTTATCTTTGTCTCCCTCATTGGGATATTTCAAATACGCACCTAATGCTGCAAATGTTAGGTTTAATCCATGTAAATCCCCTAAATATTGCCCTTTCGTCAATATCCTAAAACCTTCAGCATTACCATCATATTGCGTAAAATCAGCTCTATGAGCCTCACAGAATGCTAATTCTGCTGCTCCCCAATCCTTTCTGTTGGAACATAAATTTAAACCATCAAAATATTTTTGTATTGTATCTTCACCATAATGTCCGAAGGGAGGATTACCTATATCATGAACGAATGCTGCTGTTTTTAAAATTGCGCATAACTTCTGCTCTAACTCAAATGATTCTTTTTCACCATACGTACTAATAAAATCTTCATTACGGCACAAACTACTTCCTAAAGAAACTGCAATGTTCATCACTTCCAGAGAATGAGTCAAACGTGTATGAACTGAATCTCCGCTTGTAAGAGGAAACACCTGAGTTTTATCATGCATACGTCTAGCTGCAGTACAGAAAATTACTCTACCAAAATCGCTATCGTATTCACTACGCATATCCGCGTCCCCCGCCTCATGCTGATGACCTGTTTTACTATTGGGTTTACGGTCTCTTTCATAAGACAAATATTTTTCCCAATCAATTTTATACATATCAACAAATTGATTTAATAAATTCTTCTATTGTGTTGTTATTATATAGCACTCTTCCAAAATGCTTCATTTGAACCTCTTCATATTCATGAAACAAAGTTCCCTTTCCATGCTGTCTTATCCATGATTTTAACCGATCGGATATACCGCAATTGAGTTTCTGAGAATAATATAATGTATTCACCACACATAAATCAGGATAAGGGTTTTCTTCATACACATAATCCAAGGTATGACTATTCATAAATTCCAAAAAAGCATCACCTACGATGAATTGATTATTCTTGTAATCATACACAATGGATGAGAAATTAAAGAACGAAGTAAGTATCAGTTCATCTGGTGTAGGCTGCGCTTTTTTTCTACGGATACCCCACGTAGCAGGTAAGCACCATACATCTATTGTCAATCCGTTTTTCTGCACTTTTGCACCTCCAAATTGATTAATAAATTTCAATCCATCTGTCAGCACATTATCAAGAGTATTTCCAGATAAAACTATATCCACATCTCTTGAAACTTCATCAATATTTAAGAAAAAATCACGGATTACACCACTGAATATATATACTCTTTTACGCGATTTAGCCATCTTATCCAAATCAGCCACGATGCCGGAATTAACATAGTGGCGCTCAAAAGCGTCCCTAAAAGCCTGTGATTGAGCTTCTATCCATTGACGGCTATATATTTTTTTTCCTGAGTGCATCAAATATCTTAATTATCAATATTTTTCATCCCATGAATATGAATACAACACTTCTTGTGGAATATTACCTCTTATGCTTATGTAACTTCGATCTGGATTGACTTGAAATACTCGACATTTGTCCTTTGAACAATATTCTATTTCTAGCCAATTTTCTCCTTCTTCTAAACGCCATAAATCTCCAGCAAGAATGGAGCCTGTAGGCTTAATATCTTCATGACTGGTAACATATTTTTCTACTTCTGACGGTAGAGCAAACATATCACCATTTTTAACACATGTTGCTATCCTCTCTTTAATTAATTTGAAAATTGCTTCCATAATATTGGAATTTAATTAGGGTTATTTTTCTTTTAGTTTCAAGCCATATTTAGTTCTCAGTTGTGAGTCGGTCATCTCTCGCTCATCTCCCGCTCATCGGCCAGTTGTTACTTATTCGCTTTCATCAACCGTTTTGTTTCGCGTAACTCTTTTTGCAGCAGTTCCATGCGCTCCTTCAGTTGCTCTTGTGTTGGGAGCATGTCTTTAATTCGCACATTATTATACGTTGCCACTCCCATCGGTGTACTGATACCACGGAAAGACCATTGCACATCTGCTTTATTCATATCCGAACAGATAAGCAAACCGATAGTTGGATTATCATCATCGGCCTTCAACAGGTCATCTACCGCATTGACATAGAAATTCAGTTTGCCGGCAAACTCCGGTTCAAAAGCTCTCGCTTTCAGTTCGCACACTATATAGCAGCGCAAGCGGATATGATAGAACAGCAAATCAATCTTGCGCGTCGTATCCCCAGCTATCAGTTCCTTCTGCCGTCCGATGAAAGCAAAGCCGGTTCCGAGTTCCAATAACAAATCCGTTACACTTTTGCTCAATGCCTCCTCTAACTCCTGCTCGTCGTATATCTCATGCTTGACGGTGGCAAAGCCGAAATCATAGTTCTCTTTGAGCACCTCTTGCACCAGCTTACTCTGCAAAGCGGGCATGTGCTCGGCGAAGTTATTGAGAATCTTTCCTTGATGCTCGTATAAGTTCGCCTTGATACAATTTACCAATGCTGCCCGGCTCATACCCTGCTCTATCGTCTTTCCTATATAGAACAACGCTTCATCAACGGATTTGCATTTAGAAATAATGGCGATGTGATGTCCCCATGGAACTAATGCTAGTGGTGCCGGAAATTCTCCAACGGGTTGTTGAAGTTTTTCTCCACCACGCTGGTGGAGTATTTCTGCAGCAACTTGTTGCAGTTTTGCCTTCTCTAATTCTGCAACAGGTTGTTGCAGTTTTGTATATGGCTGATTATAAAATAGATACCATTGCTTCATGCACCAAATATTGCGGGTTGAGAACCCATCTGCATTCGGGAACTCGCGTTGGAGATCAAGACTCACTTGCTCTACTACTCCTGCGCCCCAGCGCTCTTCAGCTTTCTTTTGCACCAAGTCACGTCCCAACTCCCAATTGAAAAGCAATTTCTCCGCGTTCACATGCACAGAAGCCTTCACTTGCGCAGAACGGTAGCGATGCTTCAATTCGGCAATCCATTCCGCGTAGTCCATATCAATATGTATATCGTGCGATTTCACGATACGCGGTTGCTTTGATATTTCGTTTTCTTTATTCATTTTCTAATTATTTCTCTCTCGGTCGTCGCTCGGTAGAAAAGGATTTTATACTCTCCACTCACAACTTATACTCTCTCGCTAATTCGAGTGCCGAAACCACCGGCTAATAATACTACTTTCATAATCTTTATTTACTACCTATTAATCACACGATAGATATAATCTAATCACACGATGTGAAATTGTGTTTTGGCATATCTCAAGTATTTCTCATGTATATTCTCAAGTATTTCTCAAGCACAAAACATGCATTCGCTCATGCATCTGCCATAAGGAGTCTGCGGTACACGCTTGCATCTTCAACAATTATCAACCATTTTCAATTTCTTCTTAATCGCACGATACGCGTTGTCTAATCACACGATATGCAATTTGGGCGCAAAGGTACAAAAAAATAATCAAATATGCAAATATTTGCGCTAAAAATTTCATTATGCTTGCATATTTGAAGGTTTTGGAACAAATAGTCGTTAATTGCAAGATCGTGCGGCTATCATTTTGAGGTGGGATTTCCTTTGGAAATATCGGTGCACTTACCGGTACGATTTGAAAAAGAAAATACACCTCGTAGTGTCCAAATAAAATATACCTCGTAGTGTCCTATAAATAAGAATAGTAGCGTCCCGTAAAAAAGAACAAAACCTATAAAACCCTTTTAAGTGCTTTATCGCTGCGCGACTACGTTATTTAGCGCTAAAAACGCCATGTAAACGAGTTTTCAGATCGTTTTTACCACTAAATCCAATACCCTGACGGGTTAAAGCCCTTAAAAGACATAAACACAAAAAACATTTATTTTTCTATCGTCGCGCGCAAAATTGTTACAAATCATACTCAAATATAATTACTCACAACAACGGTTTGGGGATTAATGGGACACGAGTGAAAGATAGCCGATTGTTAAGATTTCAGCACGGTATCTCGTCGGTATCCTGTCGGCCTATTGTGTCGTCAGCGTCCCGTCAGTGTGTCGTACTTAGCAGCAAGCGCAAAAAGTTGCCGATTGTTAAGATTGTGCTCCTGAAGTGAGCGTGTTTGCCACTCTATTATGAATCGGTTGCAAGTCGTCATCGTTCGGTGAGCGTTCGGTGAGCGTTCGATAGGCGTTTGTCGGGATTCAATCCCGACGCAATAAACAAAGAAAGATTTATACGCCGTAGACAAAGTACAAATATTTATTGTACATTCGGACGCCGCCTGCCGCAAAAGCGGCATTCCCCCGAATAGCAGTCCTCATTTTTATTAAAATACACCGTAGAAAAAAGTGCAAAAATTCGCACTGAGTCCGATAATAGCACAATCGGGATTATCAGTGAGCAAGCTCCCAATAGTCCCAATTGTGCTATTAATTTGAATAAATTCAAAATTTTTGCACTTTTATTTGCGTATTCCAAAAATTTGTTGTACATTTGCGCTTTGAAAATGAAAAGTAACGAAAATAATAGCGCACGCAACATATAAGTAGCATGGAGAGAGCCGTATTAGTAGGGCTGATAACGCCGTACCAGAACGAAGAACGAACACACGAATACCTCAATGAATTGGCGTTCTTAGCCGAGACAAGAGGTATAGAAACCGTGAAGCGGTTCATTCAGCGCGTGGTTGCCCCAGACAAAACGACCTATATCGGGAAAGGCAAAGTAGAGGAGATTAGGCAATATATCATTTCGCAACAAGAAGAAGCACCTATAGATCTCGTCATCTTCGATGATGAGTTAAGCCCTAAGCAATTACGCAACATTGAGCGTGACCTGAATTGGCGAGAGGATAAGAAAGAACGTTGCGAGATACGGGTAATGGACAGGACAATCCTCATTTTGGAGATATTCCTGCAACGGGCGCAGAGTTCGTATGCCAAGACGCAAGTGGAGATAGCCCATCTACAATATATGCTGCCTCGTCTAACTCGGATGTGGTCTCACTTAGACCGTCAACATGGGGGAGGCGGAGGTACCAACCGCGGTACGGGAGAGACCCAGATAGAAGCAGACCGCCGGATAATCGGTAATCGTATAGCGTTGCTGAAAGAGGAGTTGAAGAAGATAGACCGTCAAATGGCTACACAGCGTCAGAATAGAGGTAAATTAGTGCGGGTGGCACTGGTAGGGTACACGAATGTGGGCAAATCGACGCTGATGAACACCTTAGCCAAGTCAGAAGTATTTGCGGAGAACAAGTTATTTGCGACCCTCGACACGACGGTACGAAAGATGACGATAGAGAACCTGCCGTTCCTACTGACGGACACCGTAGGGTTTATTCGGAAACTGCCGCACCACTTGGTGGAGAGTTTCAAATCGACATTGGACGAAGTGAGAGAAGCCGATTTGCTGCTGCATATAGTGGACATTTCGCACCCCAATTTTGAGGAACAATACGAGGTTGTAGAAGCCACCATCAAATCCTTATTACCTAACGGCAAAAAGTTACCGGCCATCGTGGTATTCAACAAGATAGACCAATACACCTATGAGCCGAAAGACGATGATGACCTGACCCCTGTTCAGCCATGGAACAGAACACTCCACGAAGTAGAGTCGCAATGGCGCCAACGCTTGGAGGAACAAGGAATAGATGTTGTGTTTATTTCTGCAAAACACAAAGATAATATCGACGAGCTGAAGAACCTTATATATAACCGTGTGCGCGAGATTCATATCAGCCGTTTCCCCTACGACGATTTCCTATATCCGGATATACACCTGACCACAGAATAAAAAACAACTACTAACTATAAATACTAATATTATGAACGAAGAACTTAAACGAATCATGGCCGTCGCCCAGACATGGTTAGATGGCAATTACGATGAGCAAACCAAGGCAGAAGTACGCCGCATGATGGAAGCCGAGGACAAGACCGAACTAATCGACTCCTTCTATCGTACTCTTGAGTTTGGAACAGGCGGTTTACGCGGTATCATGGGTGCCGGCACTAACCGAATGAATAAATATATTGTGGCTCAAGCGACGCAAGGTTATGCCAATTACCTGATGAAAGTAGGTCGCGAAGGTGGTTTCAGTTCCGTAAAAAAAGGTGAACAATTGTCTGTAGTGGTATGTCACGACTGCCGCAATAACGGTCGTTTGTTTGCAGAGACGGTGGCGAATATCTTCTCCGCCAACGGGTTTAAGGTTTATCTGTTTGAGTCGCTGCGTCCCACTCCCGAGTGTTCCTTTGCCATTCGGCATCTGCACTGCCAAGGCGGTGTGAATGTGACAGCCTCGCACAACCCGAAGGAGTACAATGGTTACAAGGCGTATTGGGAAGACGGTTCACAGGTGCTGCAACCGCACGACAAGGGTATTATTGATGAAGTGAACAAAGTACGTCTGGAAGATGTACGCTGGGAGCCGAACAAAGACCTGATAGAGATTATCGGCGGCGAAATGGACTATGACTATATGATGGCAGTTAAGTCCGTGATGATTGACCAAGATGTCATCAATCGCCACAATGACCTCAATATCGTTTATACGCCGTTGCACGGCACAGGTAGGCAGATTATCCCGATGTGTCTTCGCTCATGGGGTTTCCAAAACATCCATGTAGTACCGGAACAAATGGTGATAGACGGTAATTTCCCGACAGTAGTAAGTCCCAACCCCGAAAACGCAGAAGCAATGACCTTGGGTATGCAATTGGGAACCAAGCTGAATGCCGATTTGGTTATCGCTTCCGACCCGGACGCAGACCGCATCGCCATTGTAGTGCGTAATCAACGCAACGAATGGACCATCATCAACGGTAACCAAACGATAATGATGTACATGTACTACATTATCAACAACATGAAGAAACTCGGCAAACTCACCCCCGACATGTACCTTGTAAAGACCATTGTGACCTCGGAAGTGGTACGCCGCATAGCGGATAAGCAAGGTGTGACATTGACTGATGAGTACACCGGCTTCAAGTGGATTGCTAACCGCATTCGGATGTGGGAAGGTAAACGCAAGTATATCGGCGGAGGCGAAGAGTCCTTCGGCTTTATGGCATTCGACGGTGTACGGGATAAATGCTCGCCATCAGCTATCTGCTTGATTTGCGAGATTGCCGCATACGCCAAGGATAACGGCATGAGCCTGTTCGAGTACCTGCTGAATATCTATATGGAGTATGGTTTCCAACGGGAAGTAACCATCAATGTTGTTCGTCCGGGCAAGACCGGTGCTGAAGAAATAGCCGCAATGATGGTGAACTACCGCACGAACCCGTTGACAGAAATTGCCGGTGAGAAGGTTATTAAGACCAAAGATTTCCAAGAGTCGATAGAGCGCAATCTCGTGGACGGCAAATGGGTAGAGAAAGAGATTCATATGGCGTTAGAAGCCAAATCGAACGTGCTGCAATACTTCACAGAAGGCGGTTTGAAGGTTTCCGTCCGTCCTTCCGGAACAGAGCCGAAAATCAAGTTCTACTTCGAGATACCGGCAGAGATGAAGACTCCTGCGGACTACGATGCTGCCACCGCTGCCGCCGAAGCCCGCGTACCGGCGATTAAAGCAAGTTTGGGAATAGCTTAACTCGGACTCAATACTGACTAAAAAATAAGCGGAGCCTCATAGCTCCGCTTATCTTATATACCAGGCTGCCGTGGCGGCAGTCCCAGCGTCTCGGCAGCCTATAGCGGCTTCTTAGCGATTCGCGTACATGGACTCGTAATATTTTTCGTACTCGCCGGAGGTGATATTGTCGAGCCAAGCCTGGTTATTGAGGTACCACCTAACGGTTTTTTCGATACCCTCTTCGAACTGCAGAGAGGGTTCCCAGCCGAGTTCTTGTTGCAGTTTGCGGCTATCAATGGCGTAGCGCATGTCATGCCCTGCCCGGTCGGTGACATAAGTAATGAGATTCATATCCTCATCCTCCCGACGTCCCAACAAACGATCAACGGTATGGATAAGTACTTTGACAATATCAATATTCTTCCACTCATTGAAGCCACCAATATTATAGGTTTCCGCCACTTTACCTTTATGATAAATAAGGTCTATGGCGCGTGCGTGGTCCTCAACAAAGAGCCAGTCGCGGACATTCTCCCCTTTACCATAGACAGGTAGCGGTTTGCGATGGCGGATATTGTTGATAAAAAGCGGAATCAACTTCTCCGGGAATTGGTAAGGTCCATAGTTATTGGAGCAATTGGTGACAATAGTGGGCATGCCGTATGTGTCGTGAAAAGCCCGGACGAAGTGGTCCGAAGATGCTTTGGAGGCAGAATACGGACTATGGGGCATATACTTATTGGTCTCCAAGAAGAAATCTTCTCCATATGCTTCATGGCCTTCAGCAGAAGCTTTGGTGGTGAAGGGCGAAGGAATCCCCTCGGGGTGTGTCATGGCTAATGCACCATAAACCTCATCGGTCGATATGTGGTAAAAACGTTTCCCTTCATATTTCTCCGGCAGAGATTCCCAATAGAGTTTAGCGGCTTGTAACATTGACAACGTTCCCATCACGTTGGTGCGGGCAAAGGTGAAGGGGTCTTTGATGGAGCGGTCCACATGGCTTTCTGCCGCCAAATGGATAACGCCGGTGACATGTTCTTCTTGCATCAGGTGATAGATGGTATCAAAATCACATATATCCGCTTTAACGAATTTGTAATTAGGACATGCCTCAATATCTTTGAGGTTCGCCAAGTTGCCGGCATAGGTGAGTTTATCGACATTGATGATACGGTAGTCGGGGTATTTATTGACAAATAGACGAACTACATGAGAGCCGATAAAACCTGCACCGCCGGTGATGATAATGGTTTGTGTCATATTATATAATAAATTGAATTTGTTTCAAAAGATAGGGACACACTGTTCCCTCTTTATCTTTAAGGAGCAATTCTCCTTGTTCGCCAATGCCGGCGATGGCCGCCTCAAAGACCTTTCCGGTTGCGAGTTCACGATACCGATAGTAACCTTCCCGTCGATAGAGACGGGCACGGTAGGCTGCTTGGACTAACGAAGCGTCCGCATGCAGCCATTTCTTGAGTTGCAGTACCAATTGGTCATGCAACGGTTCAAGGGGCACCTCATGCCCTGTCTCCAAGGCGATGGAGGTCGGGTTAGGCGCGTCGGAGATAAATTGTACTTGATTAACATTTAGACCAATACCGACAATCGCTTGTCCGATAGAGTGTCCTCGCAAACTTGATTCAATCAATATACCACATATCTTTTTATCCCCTACATAAATATCATTAGGCCATTTGATTGCCACCCCCTGCAGGTAATGCTCCAAGCACTCAGCGATAGCGATAGAACTACCCATCGTGATGTCAAAGGCTTTCTCAGCGGCTATCGGTCCCTCCAAGCGGTAGGACATTAGGATATTCTTACCTCGTTCCGCCTCCCAGCTATTGCCCTGCTGCCCCCGTCCTGCCGTTTGATATGTGGTCCAAACTTCTTCGACCGACAATGTGCGAATCAAGTCATTGGTACTATTGGTTTGCTCGATATACATCCAGAAGATATTGCTCTATAAAATATTGTATATTACGTGCCTTTCCTGCAGCTGAATTAATGAGAATAGCGAATGCCCAACGGTGCCCATTGGGCATATCTATGTAGCCTGCGAAGTTTTTGGTACCTGCAATTGTACCGGATTTGGCATGAATACGCCCCTCTAACTCCGTTCCGTCACATAATGAGCGCAACGTGCCGCTTTGTCCCGATATGGGTAAAGATGCGTACCAGATATCCTGATACTTGGATTTATTCATGTACGTCAGCAAATTAACCAAAACAGATGCAGAAATAGCATCTTGCGGTGCTAAGCCGCAGCCGTCTTTGATTAGGGCATTACGCACATTGATGCCACGGCGTAACCAGAAGTCACGCAGAAAATTACAGGAGTTAGCAACCGTTCCCGGCGTGCCGTATTGCAAACCAAGATACCTAAAAACAGCCTCGGCATAAAGGTTGTTCGAGTTGATATTGGTCTCTGCTATCAAAGCTCCTAAACTATCCGATTTATGCTCATAAATCAGCGTGCGTGCTGCCGTCAGCAAGGGCGTTTCCCCCAGTGGTTCATGAGTAACCGCGATACCGGCTTCTTCCAAGCGCTGTGTCAAATGATGCGCCAATAAAAATCCCGGATTGGGTAAGTCTGCTTTGACGCCAAACTGCCCCTGGTTACTGGGCACAGAGCCTGTCAAGTAGCGGATATTCATATAAGGCAGCCCACTGACAAAGGCGCCATCATACGTAATACTTGTGCAGCGGATATGGTTAATGAACTGCAAACCGGGATAATCAGGCTCCGTTCTGACAACATCTGCCATGGTACCTATCGGGCCGCTCTTCAAGACGATATTGAGGGTATTGTCCATATAATTGAGCGCAAAGATACCGGGTGCATAGTAGTTACCGCAGTCTTCCATGAGCCATGCCGGATTAGCAGCATCGGCATCCAATAGGTTTTGGTCCGCCCTAACACAACCGCTTATTTTCCGGATTCCGGCTTCACGCACCTTTCTGACCCAGACATTCAGACAGCGCTGGTACGACTTCAAGTTTCCCAAGGAAGGATCGCAACCGCCACGAATAATGAGGTCCCCCTCTAACACACCATCTTGAATCGCCCCAGTATATTCAATCCAAGTACTAAATCTAAACCCAGGACCTAAAGTCTCTAATGCCGCTCCCGTTGTCAGCAATTTCATCACCGACGCCGGAGGAACCACATTATTAGGACGGTATGCTTCAATAACTTCACCTGTCGAAAGGTCCTTCAGCTGAACAGAGATATTGGCTTGTTGAATCGGTCCTGCTTCTGTCAGTATGGAGATATTAAGCAAGACGGATAAGAAGATATTTAGAATTGCCATGGTCAATTTTCTATAAAAGTGCTGCAAAAATATACTTTTTTTTGCATATATGCAAATAATTTTGTACTTTTGCAAGCTAAATTGCGATAATATGGGTAATATTCAAAAGAAAATTCTGCTATACTTAATTCTCCTTATAGAGATTCTCTGGACAGTTAACCTGTTCTCTATTTACTACGCACCACAGCAATTTGACTATCAGTTTGAAAATGCCTATTGGACAGCTTCTCACCTTATTGAGATTCCAAGTCTTAGAGGAGTTGCGGCAGAGCAGCATGTAGCTTTGAATAACGCTCAACAAGCGACTATACCCTATATAATTTTTTCCCTCATAGCGATAGGTTTCCTTATATTCTCGCTGGTGAATTTCAAGCACAATTTCACGCGGCGGATAAGTTGGATTGTGTCGCTGATGATTATGATGTTGATGATTGTACTCTTTTTATAATCTACAGTTATGCCTCGTAAACCCAAAAATAACACAAATGACTTGCTCATCATTGAGAATGACTGCCGTGGCGGCCGGCGTGACGCCGGTGTCAGCGGGGGCAGTAGCCGAAGCGGCAAGTCAACAGTAGAAAAGCCTACTTTCAAACAACGTTGGGAGGCTTTTATAACTACCGCCAATTTGATTCTCAACGACCCTAAGACTCGCATAATCAGCGGTCTTATCCTCTGCTGCCTCGCATTGGTATTATTGCTTAGCTACGGATGTTATTTCTTCACCGGCAAAGAGGATTTTTCTATCCTCATGCTTGATAAAGCTGCTCGGCAGAGCCATGTTGCAGACATTCGTAATATATTAGGTCTTCCCGGAGCGCAGTTGGGTGAATGGCTCATCAATGACACCTTCGGGCTACTTTCCGTCATTTGGGCAATACTGTCTCTTGTCTATGGTTTGATTCTATTTAAGGTCATGCAGGTGAGACATTGGCGGCTATTGTTGTCCTCCCTATTCGCGATACTATGGGGGTCTATCTTATTAGGATTTATCCAACAAGTTGCGTCTCTGCACCTCTTCTTTCGCTTAGGCGGCAAGGTCGGTGAGACGATCGCCGCTGCCGGTATTGTCTATATGCACCCCGCAGGCATGATTATCGTGCTGGCGGTCTCGTTCATCATCTTTTGCGTACTGATGGATGTCAAGATATGGGAAAAGCTTTTGCAGCACAAAAAGAAAGAGCCGGAACCAGCTGAAGTCAATCTCAATATCAAAGATAACATACCTGCTCCTGTTGTTGAGATAATCAAGCCGGAAGTAGAGGCAGAAGAGCAACCTGCCGCGGCGTCCAGCGCTGTACCTGTTGTAGAGATAATCGAGCCGAAGTCTGAAGAGCAACCTGCCGTAGCGGCCGGCGTGACGCCGGTGTCGGCGGCTGTGCAGCTCAATGTGGAGACTCATAGTGTTGCTGACTCCGGCGTCTCGCCGACTGACAGCATAAGCATCGATATAGAGGAGACAAAGGCGGTGGAACTCTCTGAAGATGACCCCGATTATCTGCTTAAGAAACTCGGTCCTTATGATCCGCGTAAAGATTTATCGAACTATAAATTCCCGTCTCTCACTCTTCTTAAAACTTATGACAATGAGACAGCCCCGCTCATTGACCAAGAGGAGCAACAAGCTAATGCCCGGCGCATCGTTGAGACCTTGCGCAATTATGATGTGGAAGTAGAGAAGATTCATGCCACCATCGGTCCGACCGTTACGCTCTATGAGATTGTGCCCAAGGCGGGAACCCGTCTTTCTAAGATTCAGTCGCTTGAGAACGATATCATGATGTCCCTTAGCGCCATAGGTATTCGTATCATTGCGCCTATGCCCGGTAAAGGGACGGTGGGTATAGAGGTACCTAACGAAAAGCCGCAGGTAGTCTCCATGCATTGCGCCATTGCCTCGAAGAAATTCCAAGAGGAAACGAGCAAGATGAAACTCCCTGTCGCGATGGGAAAAACGATTACCAATGAGGTATTCTGTTTCGACCTGGCTAAGACGCCGCACCTCCTGGTTGCCGGTGCTACGGGTCAAGGTAAATCAGTCGGACTCAATGCTATTATTACTTCCTTATTATATAAGAAGCACCCTGCCGAACTCAAATTTGTTTTGGTAGACCCAAAGATGGTTGAGTTTAGCATCTATAAACCGCTTATCAAGCACTACCTCGCCGCCATGCCGGACCAAGAGGATAGGGATATCATCATTACCGATTGCCAAAAAGTGATCAACACCCTTAACTCATTGGTAATAGAGATGGAGGACCGTTATTCGCTATTGGCAGAAGCCGGATGCCGTAACCTTGAGGATTACAACGATAAGTTCGTCAGCCGGCACCTTAATCCCGAGAAAGCGGTTGAGAATGTTGTAACTAAAAAGATTCTGCACCACCACTTTATGCCCTATATCGTCATCATCATTGACGAGTACGGTGATTTCATTATGCAAGCCGGCAAAGAGGTTGAACGTCCTATTCAGCGTATTGCTCAAAAAGCCCGTGCGGTCGGCATGCACATGATTTTAGCTACCCAACGACCGGATGTCAAGATTGTCACCGGTACAATTAAAGCCAACATCCCAACCCGTATCGCCTTTAGAACGCAGTCTGTGGTAGATAGCCGTACCGTATTAGACACAAAGGGTGCTGACCAACTTATCGGTAAGGGAGATATGCTCTACTCCGGCGGGGGTAATTTGACGCGTATCCAGTGCGCCTTTGTTGACACGCCTGAGGTGGAAGCCATCGTCAACCATATCCACTCTCAACAAGGCTATCTTGAACCATACCAATTGCCGGAATACGTACCTGAAGGACAAGAAGATGCACCCACTCCCGGCTCTGTTGACACCCGTCATCTGGATCCGATGTTTGCAGATGTAGCGCGCTATGTCGTAGCTAAACAAGAAGGCTCAACCTCTCGGTTGCAACGAGCATTTGAGATTGGCTATAACCGCGCCGGCAAACTGAGTGACCAATTGGAAGCATTGGGTATCGTCGGTCCTAATAAAGGACCCAAGGGACGGGATGTCTTGATTCAAGACCCTGAGAGTCTTGAGAAATTATTGGAAGGACTCGCATAAATGTTCGGTTTACCAATCACATGGGGAGATGTCTTGGATATCCTGCTTTTTGCAGGTATCCTGTTCGGTATTTATCAAATCCTTAAGCGTTCCGGCGCCACCAACCTTTTCTGGGGGATTTTTGCCTTTTTGGCAGTATGGGTTTTTATACGCAATGTTCTGCACTTAGGTTTGACGGGAGCATTCTTTGACCGCATTATTGATGTAGGAGCGATTGCCATCATTGTCATCTTTCAGGAAGAGATACGCACCTTTTTCTACAACCTCGGTTCGCGTTTCAGCGGACGACTCACTTTTAGAGACCGAACGATGTCGAATGAAGAAACGACCCGCCAGACAGCGATGATGATTGTGCGTGCCTGCCAAGATATGTCTCGTACCAAGACCGGTGCGCTGATTGTGCTCGCCGGTCATCATGATCTGAAAGCCTATGCCGACACGGGGGAACGTATTGATGCCCGTCTCTCGACACGACTGATAGAGAATATCTTCTTTAAAAACAGTCCCCTTCACGACGGGGCTCTCATTGTGGATAATAACCGTATCCTTGCAGCCGGAGCAATTTTACCGGTTAGCAAAGATACCACGATACCGCAGTCATTCGGGCTACGACATCGAGCGGCATTGGGTATCACCGAAATGACCGGCGCTACAGCTATCGTTGTCTCGGAGGAAACCGGACATATATCGGTAGCACAAATAGCATCTCTCACCGATATAGCCACGATTAGCGATATCGATGAGAGCGAACTTCTGCCTTTGGTTATCAAGGCATTAGGTATGCAATAGCTATTTTAATTCTTCAAGAACTTATCCGCATCCAAAGCTGCTTTACAGCCCGAACCGGCTGCCACAATGGCTTGTCGATAGGTGGGGTCTGCACAATCGCCAGCGGCGAACACTCCGGCTATATTGGTCTTGGTGCTTGCACCCTCGGTTAAGATATAGCCTTCTTCATTGAGATTAAGATAGTCTTTAAATAAATCCGTATTGGGTTTATGCCCGATAGCGAGGAAGAAACCGCTGATAGCAATATGCCTTATCTCTTCCTCGGCGCTACCCTTTTTATAGACCAAGTCAGCTCCTTCTACTTTGCCTTCGCCGGTCAGGCATAAGGTGTTATGTTCAAATAAGACCTCTATCTTAGGGTTATTGAGCACCCTATCCTGCATAATCTGTGAAGCACGCAAATAAGGTTTCCTAACAATCATATAGACTTTTTCGCAGAGTCCGGCGAGGTAACTCGCTTCCTCACACGCCGTATCGCCGCCACCGACAACCGCTACCACTTTCTTGCGGTAGAAAAAGCCGTCACATGTGGCGCAAGCACTCACACCGCGACCGTGATAGGTTCGCTCGGACTCTATACCTAAGTATTTAGCAGCCGCACCCGTAGCGATAATAATCGTCTTCGCCTCTAATAATTCCGTATCTTCCACCCACACTTTATGGGGAACTTTAAGCGGCTCTTGACTCAATTCCAGTTTGGTGACCCTTCCGCTCATGAATCGTGTACCGAAGCGTTCTGCTTGGCGTCTCAAATCGTCCATCATTTGGAACGGCTCAACACCATCCGGATAACCTGGGAAGTTTTCCACCATGGTGGTCGTAGTCAATTGACCACCTTGTTGAGGCCCGTCAATCAGCAAGGGTTCAAGATTAGCGCGTGAAGCATAAATTGCCGCGGTGTAACCGGCAGGACCGGAACCGATAATCAGTACGTTATAAGTCATCGTAAATCGTTGATATAGGCGCCATCCTTCTCTAATACGAAGGAAGGTGTGATGTTAGTATATTGAGGATTTTTAAAAGTCAATGTCGTTGTTTGTTTGCCTTCATGCATCTCAACTGACAGAGGAAGTAGTTTCTCACGGTTAATCTTAACCACAAAACGCTTAATACCGGCCTCCTGATTCTTAGGCGTTAAGGTAACATAGACCGATTTGCCGTCCCGCGAATCGTGCTCTGTGATATTGGCAGTAGCAACCAAAGCTTGCGCAAACGCCAAAGGATTGACTTCAGTCAGTTCCTCCGCGGTAGGATTAGAAAGCGTCAGTTCATCTATATCGCTTTGGTACATATATAAGGTCTTGCCGTCATAAGCTGCTTCAATACCGCTCATAGAGGCGGAAAACTGCTCTCCTTTCATAATGACGGAGCCGGACATATTCCGGGGTTGCGCTAATTCTTGAGTCACACTGAGCACAAAGTCCGACTGAAAAACCTGCTGATTCAATGTCGCAAATAAAGTTTCTAATATACTTAGCAACAATAAGAACATAATTCAATTACCTGTTTAGTTTCTTTCACATCATGAACCCGAAGAATGGCAGCCCCGCCTTGCAAAGCTATTGTATGGAGCACCGTTGTGCCATTGAGCGCCTCCTCGGGCGAGATGTTAAGTGGTTTATAAATCATCGATTTACGGCTGATACCGACTAATAGAGGTAGCCCTGCAGGCTGTAACATCCTTAAATTAGTAAGCAGCTCATAATTCTGTTCCAAGGTCTTGTTAAAACCGAATCCGGGGTCGGCAATCACATCTGATACCCCTAAGCGATGAAGCCTATCCGCTCTACGGACAAGGAAATCCAAGCACCGCACCACAATGTCCCCTTTCTTAAGCGTACCAATCGTTTCCTGCTCATTATATGTCAAAATATATGCCACTTTCTTTTCCGCCACCACATGATACATCTCCTCTGAGCCGCCGGAAATATCGTTAATCATATTAACCCCGTATAGTTCTATGGCTTTGCGCGCTATCTCCGCGCGAAAAGTATCGACACTAATCATCGCATCCGGGAAGGCATTACGTATGGCCCTTAAAGCAGGTTGAAGTCTCTTCCACTCGCCTGCTTCATCTATAGGAACAGCGCCCGGACGGGTGGAGCAAGCGCCGATGTCTAAAATAGCAGCGCCTTCTTGCCGAGCAGTAGCTGCAGCTTTCAGCGCAGCAACCTCTGTGACACAATGGCACGTCGGGACAAAACTATCCGGCGTAATATTGATAATGGCCATCACTTGAGGGTGACTCAAATCGACCAATTGATTACCTAATCGTAAAAACATGTGCAAAAATAACATTTTTTTACCATATTACCAAAAAAAATGTCAAAAAATTTGCATAAGTCAAAAAAAAACTATAATTTTGCGCACTTATTTTGGAATTTAGTAGAAATTAGATATGAAAACCTTATCAAAGATTCTTATTTTATCCGGTGTGGTAGTTTTGGCGACAGCCTGCAATACTCGTGAGTTAAACACTAAAGTGTCTAACACAACAGGTTGGGCGTACTATGATCGCAATACCACTAATTTTGAAGCGCAAGAAGGTGTCGGGAATGTTAATCCCGTAGGCATGATTCCTATCCAGGGCGGTACATTCACTATCGGCGAAAAGGACGAGTTCCTTACCGCCCCGCGTAATAATGCAAACAGGACGCTGACCGTCAGCTCATTCTATATGGATAAGTATGAGATTACCAACTTGAACTGGAACGAGTATCTCCATTGGTTGGAGATGGTTTTCGGTGAAGTAGCCCCCGAGCTGGTGGATAAAGCCCGCCCTGACCAAACGGTTTGGCGTGACGAATTGGCATACAACGACCCCTATGAGGTAAACTATTTCACCCATCCTGCATTTTCGTTCTATCCTATTGTCGGCATTAGTTGGACTCAAGCGATGGCCTATTGCCAATGGCGTACCGACCGCGTGAACGAGATGGCGCTCGTGAACGCCGGCGCAATCGCTATTCCTCCTTTCGGAGACCTTATTCCTACGGATGATGAGAATTACAAAGACGAGTGGGAAACCGCTACCGGCTATATGATGGATGCCATTGAGCAACCTAATCCCGAAAACCCTGACGAGATTATCACCCTCTATCGTCCCAGTTATGAATGGATTCGCGATAAGTTTGTATTCAACACGGAGAAGTATTTGCTTGACCCGACTTACTCGCCTACTTATGGCAAGCACCCCCGCACGGACAGTTACGGCGAGTTCCGTAAAGCAACTCGCGCGGATGGTATTTTCGTGACGGGTTATCGTTTGCCGACCGAGGCTGAATGGGAGTTTGCCGCCTATGCGCCTGTTGCCGGTGAAGATGGTCTTACCATTGAAGGAAAGATTTATCCATGGTCAGGTTATCACCCCCGTGACTTAAGTAAGAAGAATGTCGGCCAACTGCAAGCCAACTTCATCCGCGGACGAGGCGACATGATGGGTGTCAGCGGTGCGCTGAATGACCACTATGTGATTACCGCCCCCGTTGATGCTTACGCACCTAACGATTTCGGACTGTATAACATGGCCGGTAATGTCAACGAATGGGTGTTAGATGTTTATCGCGAGACTTCTTTCCAAGAGGTTACGGAGTATAACTCCTTCCGCGGTAATATCTACATGCGTCCTGACCGCGATAGTTTGGGTAACCTGCAGATGGACTCTGTCGGTATGATTAAGCTAACCTATGGCGGTGCTGAGGATAAACGCGACTACCGCGATGGCGACTTTGCCTCCGTCCTCCATACCGATTACCCATTGGTTATTGATTCCGCCACGATGGATGCTCTCACAGAGTTCAAGACGGACCCGACCGACATCCTTTGCGAACGTATAGATAAGAACTCGCGCGTGTATAAGGGCGGTTCATGGAATGACCGTATCTATTGGCTCAACCCCTCTACCCGTCGTTACCTTGATCAGGACAAGAGTTCTGCCACAATCGGATTCCGCTGCGCTATGTCCACCCTCGGAGACCAAATCCCAAGCGGAATTTAATCTTATAAAGTGTTAATAATCATTTTTAAATAATATTTGATATGACTTTCCCTGCTAATCTTAAGTACACAAAAGAGCATGAGTGGATTCGTCCCGAAGGAGATTATGCCTATGTAGGCATTACTGATTATGCTCAGTCTGAGTTAGGTGAAATTGTTTTCTTGGATGTGGATACAGTCGGCGAGACTATCGGTCAAGGCGAAGTATTTGGTTCTATCGAAGCCGTTAAGACAGTTAGTGACCTCAATATGCCCGCCACCGGCGAGGTGCTTGAGATCAACGAGGAACTCAATGATCATCCCGAACTGGTCAACAACGACCCGTATGGTCAAGGGTGGATTATTAAGATTGCCATCAACGACCCTGCCGAGTTGGATAACCTGCTTGATGCGGAACAATACCAAGCAATTCTCTAACCTGACAGTTGTGATAATATACGAAGAGAGCATCGACCGATGCTCTCTTTTTTTTATGGATGTTTTTCCGGGATACCGGAGCCTTTCCCCGACCCTCCCCATAAGGGGCGGGAGGATGCGTTCAAGGTTCCCGGGTGACCGGATCACCATTATAAGGAATTAGAACCCTGAATAAACGATTTCTAAAATAAGCGGTGTTTGGGGGTTATTGGGCGAATAGAATATGGTAGCGGAGGGTACTTGGTATTGCTTAATCGCCGTGATGGTTTGTCCGGTTGTGCTGCCGGACGAAGATGAAGTAGCATAAGATACCGAAACGGGCACTAAGCTCATGGACAAGACGTCATCCGCATCTTCAAGGTCATACTCTGCCATCCTGAGTTTCTCCATCAGCATTTTGCTGACATCAAAAGAATAGTAGTAAATAGTATTTCCCAAGGAGTCTGTACCGGAGGTTAAAGTTCCCAAGACCGCATCTTCAGTCAACACGGAAAGCCATTTATCGACGAAGTACGTTTCCCGTATCGAATCATTCACCAACAGCATATGCGGAGCCGGTAATAACCAATCTTCAGGAGTCTTATCGGTAGAGGTCTTATTGGGATTATAAACCACATTCATCTTCAAAGACGCCATATTAATATAGGTATTACGCTTATCGGTGAAGCCTTTAATATTCGTTTCAATCTCACTCAGAATATCGGCTATAGGGAACTTGATTTGGGTATATACTCCCGCCGGAGAGATGACATAATTATAGACATCCATCGTCTGAATCAATTGCTCGATGAGGGCATCTTGGTTCAGATAGGTATACCGATTGACTTGCTTAACCTCAGCGTTGGCGTAGAAGGTTTTAACATCCTTCTCCCTAACAGATTCATGTTCACCGGTTGCGGGATTATATTTGTCGTAATAGAAGTGGTAATAGACCGCCATAACAATCGTGTTTACATGGAGTATCGTTGCACTTCCGAAATCCGTAGTAATGTACAATCCCTTGAAGAGCTTATTAAACTCTTCTTGCGTTGTGAAGCGTTTGTTTTGTTCAAAGAACCGCTTAGCAAATCGCTCCGTCAATTTCATCTTGACACCCGGGATATATTTGCTCTTGTGATAGATAGAGTCGCGGTACTCCGCAGCGGTTATGAGAGCGGCATGTTCGACAATGTTCGTAGAGTCACTAAAAGAGCAATAGTCCTCAACCGCGATATTCGAATAATAGCGTTTGTCATAATCCAAGGTAGCTTTATCCATCTCATAGACACGAATCGCCAAGGGAGACACATTATCACCCGTAATGGTACTATAATAGGCATAGAGACAGACGGAATCCATTTCGGCGTTAGCGGGATAGACAAAACCTAACGGCGCAGCTAACTGGGTCAATATATCGGCTCGAAGCGTTCCGTAACTGGTCTCAATCTCACCTAAAAGAAACGAATCGGGCTGCGAGAAGATATGCCCCATGGAATCTAAATCGGATACGAGTGTGAACGTATCCACCAGCACCACAATCTGGTCATCTGCCGGTAAAATATCGGAACCGGTAGTCGCTTTATCACTATCACAGCCTACTATCAAGCAGGCTGTTATGAAAGTTAATATGCTTATCAATAACCGTCTCATATCATATTGGTGAAGAATTGGTAGAAATCTTCCGGAGTGCATTGTTCAGCAGGTAAGACAGGTTTACCCTGCGCTTCAATATATTTCAGTAGGCGTTTGTTTACATTTTCACAAGTCAGCGCATAAGCGTCAGCATATTGGCAAGCCAACTGCATCAACTGCTCATACCCCACTTTGACATCAACGATGGATTGTATATCGCTTTCACTGACTCCGTCAATAAGAACTTTTTGGCTGAAAGAAGCGGCAAAGGCCTTCTTAAATTCATTGTCATCAATGCCGTAGACTATTTTGGCGTCCTTCAAGAATGGCGAATCGGCAAAGGCGGTACGGATATACATCGGCACAAGCGCACTCATCCACCCCGAGCAATAAATCAAATCAGGCGTCCAGCGCATCTTGGTGATGGTGTCTAACACGCCCCTGCAGAAGAACACCGTCCGCTCATCATTATCCGCATATTCCTTCCCCGTTTCATCGACTACCCCTTTGCGGTGGGCAAAAAAATCGTCATTATCAATAAAATAGAATTGCACCCTCGCGGAAGGAATACTCGCTACCTTAAGGAGCAAAGGATGATCCGTGTCACGAATTATCAAATTCGCACCCGATAAACGAATAACCTCGTGTAACTGGTTGCGACGCTCATTAATCTCACCAAATTTAGGCATAAATGACCGATTCGGTATTCCGTGAGATTGAAAATACTCCGGCAACTTACGATTAAGCAGCCGAATAGATGTCTCTTCCGGTAAGAACGGACATATTTCTTGCGCAATAAATAATATATGTTTTTCTTCTGTCATCCGTATATACGATTTTACCCACTGCAAAGATACGAAAAAAAAATGACATTTCCACTATTTTTTTTTATTTTTTCATAAAAAAACGTTTTTTTCTTTGATAATTCGATTTTTTTTTGTAATTTCGCAGGCTTTTTTTAGTATAGATTATGCAAATAATTACTACACAGCAAGAACTGACACAAGTTGTTGAGGCTTGCAAATTACAGCGCAAATCCATCGGTTTAGTTCCCACCATGGGAGCCTTGCACGAGGGACATGCTTCACTCGTTAGACAAAGTGTGGAGCAAAACACCGTTACTTTCGTTTCGGTCTTTGTCAACCCCACCCAATTCAACAACAAAGAGGATTTAGCCAAATATCCGCGTAATCCCCAGGCAGATGCCGAGTTATTAGCATCTTTAGGGGCAGACTTCATGTTTGCACCAACGCCCGAAGAAATGTATTCCGAACAGGAGATGAAGGAGACGTTCTCCTTTGATTTCTGCGGTCTCGACAAGGTCATGGAAGGCAAAATGCGCCCCGGGCACTTCAACGGCGTTGTGCAGATTGTCAGCCGGCTTTTCTATCTTGTGAAACCGGACAGGGCCTATTTTGGGGAAAAGGATTACCAGCAATTAGCGATTATTCACTTCATGGTGGAGCGCTCCGAATTAGCAGGGACGTTTGGGAATTTACAGATTATCGGTTGCCCGATTGTCCGCGAAGATAGCGGATTAGCCCTATCCAGCCGCAATGCCCGACTCAGCGCGGAAGAGAAAGAAACCGCATTAGGTATTTCCAAGACCTTGTTCCAATCCCTTGAGTGGGCAAAAACCATGTCCGTTAAGGAGGTGGAGCAAAAGGTCATTGATACCATCAATGCCATTGACGGCCTGGAGGTGGAGTACTACTCCATTGTGGACCAATCGACCTTGCTGCCCGCTACAACTTTTGAGCACGCTATCGGCTGTGTCACAGTCTATTGCGGCCCCGTTAGGCTTATTGACAATATCAAGTATTAAACGCTCCCGAGCAATTCTACCGTGAGAGTGGTTATTGACCGATATGTCCCGTACTTACAAGGGGTTTTGGAGCCCTTTTGCAGCGTGGATTACCTATCACCGGAGGCGATAACTGCGGATGCCGTAAGGGATGCAGATGCGCTCATTATCCGTACCAGAACCAGAGCAAATAAGGCGTTATTGGAACATAGTTCAGTGCGTTTTATCGCCACTGCGACCATCGGTTTCGACCATCTTGACGAGTCTTACCTTCGGGAACATGGTATCACTTACTGCTCTTGTCCGGGATGTAATGCCCAAGCGGTTTGCGATTATGTGGAAGAAGCCTTGCCGCCCGATGCCCGCTCAATCGGCATTGTCGGAGTCGGTCATGTCGGCTCGTTGGTCAAGCAGATGGCGGAGCGCAAGGGCTTACAGGTGTTGGTTTCCGACCCGCCTAAAGGGCTTCATGATGATGTGACGGAGGCGGATGTCATCACCTTTCACACGCCCCTGACCAAGGAAGGTCTCTACCCGACCTATCACCTCTGCGATGCGGCCTTTCTGAGTCGCTGTAAGCCTTCGGCACTTATCATCAATGCCGCTCGGGGAGGAGTCGTGGACGAACAGGCGCTGCTTGGTAGCGGCAGACCTTTTGTTTTAGATTGCTGGGAAGGTGAACCGGACATCAATAATGCCGTTTTAGCCCAAGCCCGCATGGCTTCATACCATATAGCCGGCTATTCCGTGCAGGGCAAACGCAATGCCTCTCAAACCTGCCTTGATGCCCTCACAGGCTTTTTCGGGCTGCCGCAGCTGACCATCATGCCTGATGACGGTGTACGGGGAGATAGCGCCCCCGGATGGCTCAAGCGCATTACAACCAAACTTAAGGCACATCCGGAGGACTTTGAACGATTACGAAAAAATTATAAACTACGATAAATTATGGCTTTTAAGAGAACTTTGATTACATCGGCGTTGCCTTATGCTAACGGACCCGTCCATCTCGGACACTTAGCAGGCGTCTATATCCCCGCCGATATCTACGCGCGTTACCTCAGGATGAAAGGCGAAGAGGTCCTCTTTGTCGGTGGCTCCGATGAGCACGGCGTACCCGTTACCATTCGTGCCCGCAAGGAGGGAATTACCGTACAGGAGGTCGTGGACAGGTACCACAACTTGATTAAAAAGAGCTTTGAGGATTTTGGAATTTCCTTTGATGTTTATAGCCGCACCAGTGGACCGATTCACCATAAGTTTGCCTCGGATTTCTTCCGCAAATTATACGATGACGGCAAGTTTATCCAGCAAACCTCCGAGCAGTACTATGATCCTGAGACCAAGGAGTTCTTGACCGACCGTAATATCAAGGGCGAATGTCCTCATTGCCATTCACAAGGTGCTTATGGCGACCAATGTGAGAAATGTGGCGCGACCCTTAGCCCCGATGAACTGATCAATCCCTATAATGCCGTCACCGGTAACCCCCTCACCAAGAAGGAGACTACACACTGGTACTTGCCCTTAGACCAATATCAGGATTGGCTCTCGCAGTGGATTTTGGAGGAGCATAAAGAGTGGCGTCCCAATGTCTATGGTCAGTGCAAGAGTTGGTTGGACGGCGGCTTGAAACCCCGTGCCGTGACCCGGGACCTTAATTGGGGTATTCCTGTCCCCGTCGAAGGCGCGGAAGGCAAAGTCCTTTATGTATGGTTCGATGCCCCCATCGGGTATATCTCCAACACCAAGGAACTCTGCGATGCCGAGCCTGCCAAATATGGTCCGTGGGAAAAATGGTGGAAAGACCCCGAGACACGGCTCATCCATTTTATCGGCAAGGACAATATCGTCTTCCACTGCATCGTCTTCCCAGCTATGCTCAAAGCACACGGAGGCTATATTCTGCCCGACAATGTACCGTCTAACGAGTTCCTGAACCTCGAAGGAGATAAAATCTCCACGTCCCGCAACTGGGCGGTATGGCTCAATGAGTACCTGGAACAAATACCGGACAAACAGGATGTCCTCCGCTACGTCCTCACCGCCAATGCCCCTGAAACCAAGGACAACGACTTCACTTGGGCGGACTACCAAGCCCGTAACAACAACGAACTGGTCGCTATCTACGGCAATTTCATCAACCGCGCGTTGGTGCTCACCAATAAGTATTTCGCCGGCAAAGTGCCCGCCAAAGGGGACTATACCGACTATGACCAAGAGACCATGGCGGAACTCAATCGCACGAAAGACGAGATGCTCCGGCTCTTAGAGGACTTCAAGTTCCGCGATGCCCAAAAAGAGGCAATGAACATGGCGCGTATCGGCAATAAGTACCTCGCGGACATGGAGCCTTGGAAACTCGCCAAAACCGATATGGCGCGCACCGCTGCCGTACTCAATATGGCACTGCAGATAGCCGCCAACCTCGAAATAGCCTTCCGACCCTTCCTGCCCTTCTCGTCCGAGAAATTAAGAGGAATGTTGAACTTGCCGGAGACCAATCTCGCGCACTTAGGCTCCTTCAACCTCTTGGAAGAAGGTCACCAATTAGGTGAAGTGACCTTGCTCTTCGAGAAGATTGAGGACTCCGTTATCCAAGCCCAGTTAGACCGTCTCGCCCGCATCAAGGCAGAGAACGAGGCTGCCGCCAAGGAGGAGGAACGCAAGAACTGGCATCCCGCTGAGATTAAGGCGCCGACCACTATCGACGATTTCGACAAAGCAGACATACGCGTTGGAACGGTACTGGAATGTGCGCCCGTCAAAAAGAGCGACAGGCTCTTGCAGTTCAAGATTGATGACGGCATGGGTACCCGTACTATCCTAAGCGGTATTGCGCAGTCCTATCCGGAGCCCGCTGCGTTAGTGGGCAAACAGGTGCTCTTTATCGCGAACTTCCCAACCCGCAAAATGATGGGTATTGAGTCACAAGGCATGCTCCTTTCCGCCCAAGATGCGGATGGCAAGCTCGTCCTCACCGCCATCTCGGCTCCCGTCGCGAACGGAGCACAAGTCGGATAAAGGAAGGGATATTGTCGGATAGTCTGCTGACTCCACCGTACCCCTATCGTACCCGAAAGTACACATCGGAATAAGGACCACGTCAAAACATGTTTAAACATTATTTTTCAGTTCAACGAATCCGGTTCCGTCGCTTCTGCCACAAGGCTTATGCGGTTTTTCGTTCCCTTCACCGCGAGGTGAGTATAGGGCGCCTCACGGCACATATGACGGATTTGGAGATGCTCAAAATCGGGAAAAGTTTCGCTACCATAGCGTTGCTGTTTTTCTCGGGCATGGCAGCTCAAGCCGATGATGACATCCCCGATGATTCGATTTCTTTATCCACCCGGCAACTTAGTCTTCAGGAGGTGTTGGTAGTGGCTCATAAAGCTGAAGTTTATTCTGACGCCTATCGGTTGATTACAAACGTGACGCACGCCGAGATTGAATCATTGCCCATTCAAACGGTAGCGGATATCTTGCAATATCTGCCGGGAATTGATGTGCGTACACGCGGGGCTAACGGAGCCCAAGCGGATATCAGCATGCGGGGTGGCACATTCGATCAGGTGTTGGTCCTGCTGAATGGTATTCCCCTATCGGATTTTCATACGGGACATTACACCCTCAATATCCCTGTTTCGACGGAACTGATTGAGCGGGTAGAGGTGTTGCAGGGCACCTCCGCCGGTTTGCACGGGGCCTTCTCCGGTGCTGTCAATATTGTCACTAAGAATACAGAATCTTCCGGAAAACCGGTAACCCGGGACACCGGGAAACCTGGACACCTGGATACCTGGACACCGGGACACCGGGACACCGGTATAAGTCACAAGTCGCGAGACATTGCGCTCAAATTGACCGGTGGTATGAACGGGTTAGTCAATCCCGAAATTGCCGCAAGTTTTACTAAAAACGAGGTGCTCGTTAACCTCTCAGCCGAGTATAGCCGGGCTGACGGTTACTACGCCCCTACTCCGACGGAGAAAGAGGCTACGGCGTGCCGTAATAGTGATTTCAAATTGGCGAACGTCTATTTTCAAACCCGCTGGCGGGGGCTGGATGTGCAAGCCGGAGCGCAATGGAAAAATGCCGGTTTAGGGATGGGGTACGGCTTCGGTTCGCAGGACCAGTTTGACGCGACACGCACGGCATTTGCTTCCGCTGATTATGAACACCGGTGGGGAGCATGGCGGATGGACGTACAGGCTGCCTATCGCGCCAATTATGACCGCTATGAGTGGCATCGCGGGCAGCGCCTTTACGGCAATTTTCATTTTACCCAAACAGCCACAGCCTCCATTGCAGCGCATTATGCTTCGTCTGTCGGAACGACCTCTTTCGGTGTCGGTGTCCGTAACGAGAACATCCGTTCGACGAACCTCGGAGATACCGTCAACCCGAACGGACAGGTGCCCAATGTAGCGGATTTTCCCTTATCTGAAGTGCGTGTCTTGGACCTTGTCAAGGGCGGTAACAGGTTCCATGCCAACTACTTCGCCGAACAGACTTTCTATTACGCCGGCCTATCGGCATCGGTCGGTATCAACGGCACATACAATACCCGATTCGGACATCACGTAGGCGGCGCTGCCAATATCGGCTATGCGTTTGCCAAAGCCGGAACGGTCTATGTTAACGCTAACCGCTCGCTCAGAATGCCGACCTTCACTGACCTCTACTACGATGCCGGCAACCAGCTCGGCAACCGCAACCTCAAGCCCGAAGAGGCGTGGCTGCTTTCCGTAGGCTATAAATACACACCGGACTTTGGCGCTGCAGGCAAACTCTTTGTGGCGGCGGACTGGTATTACCGATGGGGCAAAAATATCATTGACTGGGTCTATGTCGCCGAAGATACCAAACGCCCTTATCATGCCGAGAACCGCCAACAGGTGAACGCTACCGGTGCCGAACTAAGTGTCGCCTACCGGCTCAATGAATGGCTCAGAACGGTCTCGGTGGACTACGCTTATACCTATCTGGATTTGAACCTCATTGAGGCGGGCTCACGATACTTGGACTACCTGAGCCATAAACTGACACTCCGTCTGGAACATGGTATCTACAAAGGCTTCGGTGCCTCCTGGACCCTCCGTTTCCTTAAGCGCGAAGGACAGTATAACAATGCCGAAGGCGCCGTCAATGACTACCAACCCGTCTGGTTGTTAGACGGTTCCCTGTATTGGCAAAACAACTTTCTGCGTGTCTCTGCCGACTGCACCAATATGACCAATACACGCTATTATGATTACGGAGGTATCTTACAGCCCGGTGCATGGGCCAAAATATCCATTAAAGCAAAACTCTAACAACCGTGAAACACCCTCTTCCCATCGTCCTTTGGCTCCTTTTGCCTTTGATTAATGCCCCGTTAGCCCTTCGGGCGAACGACGAAACCGCGTCACCGCTAATCAGTAATATCGACACCCTCCGCGTTGAGACCTCCCGTCGCGGGCATTTGACCAACGCGCTGGACATCTTGAAGGGTCAGACTGCCGGTGTGACCGTTGGTTCCAACACCAATCCCGAGGCGATGCTTTCTTCTGTGCGCGTGCGCGGCAACCACTCCCTGACCGGCGGTAATGAGCCTTTGGTCATGATTGATGGCATGTCGTCCGATTTACGCACATTAGCCACCATTTTTCCGGGAGATATAGAGAGTTTCACCATTCTCAAGGACGCTGCCCAAACGGCCCAATACGGAGCGCGCGGTGCTGCCGGTGTCATAGAGGTTCGTACACGACAGAGAGGAGAGGGTAAGTTTCATGTATCCTATGAGGGCAATGTGGGCTTTGCCCATCCCGATAAGGTGCTGCGAATGATGACGGCTGACGAATACCGCGCGGTGACCGGGGACTACCAACTGCCTATCGTCGATAAAGGCGCCTCTACCGACTGGCAGAGAGCCATCCTCCGGGCGGGATTTGTGCAGAACCACCACCTCTCGCTGGGAGGTGCTACCGAAAACGCCTCCTACCGGGGCGCCGTCTCATATAGCCAGAATAACA
>DFEE01000009.1:34408-81700 GCA_002368645.1 Bacteroidales bacterium UBA3810 | reverse complement strand
CGGAGAGGGACGTGTATTTATTCCGCTGAGCGGATACTTTGGGCAATAAACGCCTTGATTTCTTCTTCGGTTGGCAGCTGGATATGATATTTCTGCACAAACAGATTCGGGTCCAAACCTCCTGTTGCATACTTGACCACCGTCTCGCCGTAGTCCGCGCACAAGAGCAAGCCTATGGGCGGATTGTCATCTGCCGTCATCACTTCGTGCTTGTAATAATTCAAATACATATTCAGTTGCGAAGCATACTCATGGTGGAACTTGTCAATCTTCAGTTCTACCAAGAAATGGCACTTCAGCACACGGTGATAGAAGACCAAATCAATCTTGTAATAATCTCCGTCAATCAGTATCCGTTTCTGTCGCGCCTCAAAACAAAAACCGTTTCCGAGTTCCAACAACATCGTCTGCATTTTATTCAAGATAGCGGTCTCAATGTCTGTTTCATCTATCTTCTCATGCGACTCCAAGTCCAGGAACTCAAGGGCTACCGGGTTGTGCAGCACATCTTTCGGAGACAAGTTCTGAGTTGTCTGATTGACCAGTTTGGAAAGCCCTTCTTTGTCTTTCGACAGCCCGCTCCGCTCATAATAGAGTGTGGAAATCTGGCGGTCTAACTCGTCATACGTCCAGCAACCTTTAATGGTCTCTATCTCATAAAAGGCTCTTTTGAGCGGGTCGTCAATTTTTGAAATAGCAGTCAAGTGTGAAATGGGCAGACGATAGAACAACTTATCAGCCGGCACTTGCCATGCTTGCTGTTCCAATTCGGCGGATGGCGTCCGCCAAATTGCGGTGTTTTCAAATTCGGCGGTTGCCGTCCGCCGAATTGTATCGGGTAAAGTTAATGGGGAATGTTGTACTTGTGCTCCCACATAGTTTAGCACCTCGCGCCCTAGTTGCGGATAGACTTGATACAAACGGCGAAACTCACGGAAACGACGCTCCGTTAAACCTTTGGTATGCAAGCGTTCCTCCAGACGTTTGAGCAGTTTTGCGCCATACCGGGCTCTGTCCTCGCCGTTCTGCTCAAACTCCACAATATAGTAGCCCATCAGCCAGTTGCGGGCTGTCAGAGACAGATTGACCGCGTGAGCAGCCTGCTGTTGCAGAGCCGTTTGGATATTCTCAATATTTCGGGCTAACAGTTCGAACGTCATTGTGTGATGTACATTTTTGGCTGCAAAGTTATAACAAAAAATCCGAATGTGCAAATAAAATTCATTTTATTTTGCCATTTGCAGGATTTTGCGAGATAATCGTGACCTTGTGGGTAGGAATGCAACTTCGGGGAAGACGTAGTGGCGGAGTCAACTTTAAGGTCAGTTTTTTAGCATAATTATAGGTGTTGTGAATTCTGCAACGTTAAGAGAGCTATCTATTAAGAGGCCAACGCAAAAGTGTGTAACACGCTGATGTTAAGGTGATGTCATTACATGCTATAGTAATGCTCTGGTAATGCTCTAGTAATGCTCTAGTAGTGCTCTAGTAGAAATCAGGGAGCGGAACCATTAGGAATTGATGTGGTCAAGCGCGTTGAGAATAAGGCGTGGGAAGGGGTAGTCGTCCAGGTCTGAGAAACGGACTTTCAGTCCGAGGCTTTCCGGCAAGGCATCGACACGGCAGAGGTAAAAACGCGCATGCAGGCGCTGGTGGGATAGCGTGTGCGTTAGGGAAAGAAAGGGGTGTGGTGTGCCGTTTCCGGGAGACCGGGATTCCAGGATTCCGGGTGTCCGTGTGTCCGGGGTGCCGTTATAAGGTTGCTGTTGGGTGTTTGCCGGAGTTGGGGTGGAGGATTCGATGAGCGGGAATTGGTAGAGGTGGTGCCAGATATCCCGGGCAGTACGTTGCTGGATAATCGTCCATGCTTCTTGCAAGGGAGCTGTTGCCGGAGCGAGGTAGATATAATAATCGAAGTAACGGTCAGTGAGCTGTGGGCGGGCTTTACGGATAGGGAGGTATTCTACTGTTCCTTGTCGGTAGGCTAAACAGTCCGTCATCAGCGGACAATGTTCGCAATCCGGATGACGCGGTACGCAATGCAAAGCCCCCAACTCCATAATCGCCGCATTGAATCGCCGCGGGTTATTACGGTCCATGAGTTGTTCTGCTACGGCATGGAAATGCTTTTTGCCCGCAGTTGTATCAAAAGGTATGGCGCAGTTGGTCAGACGGCTTAGGACCCGATAGACATTGCCGTCAAGGGCGGGATAGGGCAAGTTGAATGCGAAAGAAGCGATGGCGCCTGCGGTATAGTCACCGATACCGGGTAAGGCTCGGATACCTTCGAAAGTCGATGGAAACTGGTGTGGCACCAGTCCCGGCGTCTGTGCAGCCTGGTGTGGCACCAGTGATTGCGCGTTGGTGTTGGTGACTATTTGACGGGCGGCCTTATGTAAATTACGCGCGCGTGTATAATAACCCAGCCCTTGCCAGAGGCGTAGAACGGATTCTTCCGAGGCGGCTGCTAAGTCCTCAACCGTCGGGAAAGCCTCTAAAAAGCGGTAGTAATAGTCAATGCCCTGTTCGACTCTGGTTTGCTGCAAGATGATCTCTGAAATCCAAATAGCGTAAGGGTCCCGGGTCTCGCGCCACGGAAGAGAGCGTCCATTGTGGTCAAACCACTCATAAAGAGATAGATATGTCATCGTCAAAGGGGTACAATATTCAAAAACGGTGCAAAGATAACGAAAAAAACGAAAAAATACAAAAAAAAGTAATTTTTTCTTGGTTATTTAAAAAAAATGTTGTACCTTTGCAGCCGATTTCGCTTAAAATAAACGAATAACATAAAAAAAATATATTTTAATTAACAAAATTATGACAAAAGCAGAATTAGTAAATGCAGTCGCTATCTCAACCGGATACGACAAGACTACGATTATGAACATCGTAGAATCCGCAATGGAGAACATTAAGAAATCCGTTGCAAACGGCGATAACGTATATCTCCGTGGTTTCGGTTCCTTCATCACTAAAACCCGTGCAAAAAAGATTGCTCGTAACATCAGCAAGAACACGTCTGTAGTAGTTCCTGAGCACAAGATCCCTGCCTTCAAGCCCTCTCGCGAATACGCAGAGCAAGTAAAGAACCTCTAAGCGCAGGTTAACCCGTAATAATCAATACAATAATAATAGAACTATGCCAAACGGTAAGAAGCACAAAAGACATAAGATGTCTACGCACAAACGTAAAAAACGTTTGCGCAAGAATCGTCATAAGCACAAGTAATGCTTGTGACCTGAAAGTATGAAAAGCGAACTAATAGTAGATGTCCGCGACGATCAGGTTCAGATAGCGTTGACAGAAGATGACCGCCTGCAAGAGGTCAACCGTGAAACACGGGGAGTAGATACTTTTGCGGTAGGAAATATCTATTACGGCAGGGTCCGTAAAATAATGCCGGCACTGAATGCATGTTTCGTAGATGTAGGACATGAAAAAGAAGCTTTCTTACACTTTCTGGATTTAGGAGCAGAGTTCCAGACGACTCGCGCTTATGTTACAAAAGCGGTCTCGGACAGACGCAAAATGCCTTCGATGTCGAAGCTACAGCGTCAGCCCCAGACCGGTAAAGAGGGACAAATAAGCGATGTGGTTAACGTGGGAGATATGCTGTTAGTACAAGTATCGAAGGAGCCAATCAATACCAAGGGGCCGCGTCTGACCACCGAACTATCGATTGCAGGACGAAATATGGTATTGATGCCATTCAGCGACAAAGTGATGGTCAGCTCCAAGATACGCAAAGAGTCCGAGAAATCGCGTCTCAAACAACTCGTACAATCCATCCGTCCGACCGGTTACGGTGTAATCGTAAGGACGGTAGCAGAGGACAAGCGAGCCTCCGAGTTGGACGCCGAACTCAAAACACTCGTTAAGCGCTGGGAAGATATTGTCAAAAATCTACAGAAACCCGTTAAGCTTAACGAGACGAAACAACAATCCGGACAGAAAGATCCGGAAATCCGCCTCGTCGGTGCAGAAGCGGGTCGTACAATAGGCATTATTAGAGACCTGTTTTCACCCTCTTTTACCGCTATCCATATCAATGACGAGGAGATGTGCGAAGAAGTGAAACGGTATGTCGAACTGATTGACCCAAAGGCCGTTAAGCTTGTCAAACTATATAAGGGTAAAGAGCCTATCTTCGATCACTACGACATTACCCGGCAGATGAATACCGGACTGGGAAGAACCGTAGGATTCAAAAACGGAGGCTACTTGGTAATCGACAAGACTGAAGCTCTCTTCGCCATAGATGTTAACTCCGGTTCCAAAAAAATATACGAGGATCAGGAGGAAAATGCCTTTCAGTACAATATGCTGGCCGCTGATGAGATAGTCCATCAACTGAGGCTACGCGATATAGGCGGTATCATCATAGTCGATTTCATCGATATGGATACCAAAGAACATAACGACCAGTTGTACGAACATATGAGGCAACTCATGAACAACGATAGAGCCAAGCACAATGTGCTTCCCCTATCTAAGTTCGGGCTCATGCAAATCACTCGGCAGCGTGTGCGCCCTGCGCTAAATATCGATGTGATGGAAGTGTGTCCTACTTGCGGAGGTAAAGGAAAAATCCAATCATCGATGCTCTTCATCGATACCCTTAAACAGCAAGTGGAACAATATTATCAAGAACACGGCAGAGGTGGATTTTTATATCTCAACCCTATATTGGCCGCCTACGTGTCGAAAGGACTATTCGGATCAACTCGCTCGCAGTGGAGACGACAATATGGTCTAACCGTTGTCGAAGACCAGAGCTTGGGGATCCTCCAAACCAGATTTAGTGAGAAAAGCTAAATGAAAAACTCAATCATTTGGATTGCACTGATGGTAATGGCGTCCGTCTCCTTGTCAGCCGCTGAAAAGAAAAGCGGATTTGCATGGGACGGACGTCTCCATGAATTGCGTATCGGATGGGGCGATGCCCTGTTCGAAGAAGCCGAGAAGTACGAATTTCCCGCTATCGGACGACCTAATATAGAACCTCGGTATTTGACCGGACACCTATTCTGCGAGTATCAATATAGTTGGAACCGGTGGTGCTCAACCGGCATGCAGCTTGATTATGAGCAGATGGGGTGGCACGATAAACGGGAAAATCCCCGAAGAGAGCATAATTATTGGAATGTAACAATCCTGCCGACCGTGCGATTCACTTACTATCGGCACCCGTGGGTCAGTTTGTACTCCGGCATAGGCATCGGAATGACCATCAACGGAGGAACAGAGAAGGATCTGGTCAGCAAGAAAACAACAGTCTTGTATCCCAATCTCAACCTCAATCTATTTGCTGTCCAGGTAGGGCAGAAAGGTTTCTTCGGAACCTTTGAGTTAGGCGCTATGTTCAGTCTGCTTGGAGGTAATAATATCGTCATGGCCGGGTCGCGACTGATGTCCGTTTCGGTGGGTTATAGATTTAAGTAACGATGAGAAAGTACCAACTCCTCTATTTGGCTATCTGGGTAACAGTGTTATCCGGATGTCGTCACGATAGCCCAGAATGGGTGGGGCAGTATGTGGATTATTCGCAGATGCCAAGTCACGGTAGAACCTTTATGGTGACCTCTGAACAAGATAGGGTTATTGAGGACAATGTGTCCTTGCCTTTTGGTGACCAAGAGTTACAAGTAAGCGATGAGAGTATGTCGCCAGCAAGAACGGCTTCGTCGTTGAATTCAGTGGCCTTTGTGAGAGGGTTATTGTCTTCCCTTGCCGGCGAGTCAGTTCATCAGGTTTGTGGTACCTACGAAACGGTCAATGCTTCCGGTCAACCGATACATGTTTCCGGTGCTATTTTCTATCCGGTGGGTAAGCCTGCGAAGAATATCCTATTGGTTTCCCATTACACCATCTCCGCTAATTACGAGGCTCCCAGTCAGACCTTCCCCTTGGAGGCTTATCTGGCAAGCAAAGGATATGTGGTCATTATGCCCGATTATATCGGTTATGGTGCGACTGTCGATAGCGTTCACCCTTATCTGCAAAACTACTTGACGGGTGTCAATGTGATTGATATGTTGTATGCAAGCTATCCTTTTTTGAACAAACGCGGCATACAAGTCCAATCTGATTCCGTCATCCTCGCCGGATACAGTCAGGGTGGTGTTACATCGGCTTTTGTGCAGCAAATAATAGAAACCGATGACTCGTATAACGATATTCTTATCAAGAAGAATTATTGCGGCGGCGGTCCGTACTATCCTTATGTGACCTATTGGGCGTATCGCAAGAAAGATGTGTCTGCCATCCCCTATGCTATGCCGATGACCATTGCCGGCATGGCGTTAGGACGTGATACGGTACTGAATCTCGATTTCTTCTTCCAAGACTGGTTGTTGCAAAATTATAATGAATGGTTTGTTACTAAGAAATACAACGGACAACAAATCAATAGGCTGATGGGCACTAATAAGCTTAGCGAAATGCTTAAACCGCAAGCTTTCAACGATACTTTAGAGACTATGCAGCAGTTCTTTGCCGAACTGCAAGAAAACGGCATGGCGCCCGGGTATATACCCAAGGCGCCAATGTACGTCTTTCACTCCACGAAGGATAATGTCGTTCCGTTTGCTAATGCCGATACTTTACGTACTCGTTGGCAGGATGCCGGTCCCGTTGCTGCTGTTGTTTATGATTTCAACGATTATGGCAATCATATGAACGGCTTTCTCAATTTCTTCTTTGGAGTACTCTGGAAGGAATTGTAATTTATTCCGTATAAAGAACCCAGGACCACGGAGCCAAGGTTAATTCTTGGTTTCCTCTTTTACCGCCACACTCTACGTTAGCAACCTGCTCTTCATTAGACATATTCAGAATGGCAACGACGCGGTTAGACCCATCTTCGAGCGCGCGCTCGCAGGCAAAAATAGCGTCATTATCGCAATTGAGACGGTTCATCGGAGCACCATATTCGGGTGACCACAATGCTTTATTGGCGGCGCGCAACTCATTCATTTCTTTATAGAGCGCGGCGGTTTCGCCGTTCTTAGACATCTCGGAGTCGATAAGGTCTTTCTCAAAGAAGGCTAAACGGTGATTGTTGCCACTGAGTTGACCTGTGTAAATAAGCGGCATGCCGGGGACAACATAAGTGAATACCGTGAAGAGTGGATAAGCCTCACCCATGCGCTCGTACTCAGTTCCGTTCCAGCTATTCTCATCATGATTGGAGGTGAAATTCATACGAATAGCTTCAGGACGCATGGTCGAATCGGCTTTCGCAAAGTATGCCCAGAGGTCTTCTACACTCGCTTTGCCCTGTGCTACATCATTCATCAGGTGGTGCAGCGTCCAACCATAGTACATGTCAAAGGCAGTCTCCGTCAACTCATAGGCCTTGTCCTCATCTTCAGCCAAGGTGAACATATCAGGATGTGCGGCTCGGAGTTCGCCCATAGCATCGTTCCAGAAATCCGTGGGTACCTCGCCCGCTACATCGCAGCGGAAACCGTCAATGCCGACGCTATCCATCCAGAAGCGCATGGCGGCCTTCATTGCCTCACGCATATCGGCATTATCGTAGTTCAATTTGGAGATATCCGTCCAGTCATACTGAACCATTAGTTTGCCGTCCGCGTCACGATAGTGCCAGCCCTCGTTTAAGGTCCACTCAGAGTCCGGAGCGGTATGATTGGCGACCCAGTCCAAGATAACCTTAAAGCCTAACTCATGAGCTTTATTGAGGAAATGCTTAAAGTCATCCATAGTACCGAATTCCGGGTTGATGGCACAGTAGTCAATAATAGAGTAATAGGACCCTAAACTGCCTTTACGTGTAATAACGCCAATGGGCTGGCAGGGCATTACCCAAATAATATCAATGCCATTGTCTTTGAGGCAAGGCAGTAACTGCTCTGCAGCGGCAAAAGTACCTTCTTCTGTTGCCTGACGAGTGTTTAGCTCATAGATAGTTGTGTTGTACGCCCAAGAGGTGTGTTCACCTGCCGGGATAACTGTTTCTTTTTTGCCGCAAGCAGCCAAGGATAGTACTGCAAGAGCGAGAATTAAAATTTTTTTCATGTCAATAGATTATTTAAAAGTAAAATCAACATCTGCATCTTTAGAGACGATGAATGTTGCCATTCCTTTGAAGGCATGCATACGCGGTTCTGTCATCTTGTCAAGACAGGTCGCGTCGCCATTGGCAGCGCCATAGAAATGTCCCGATTTAAGATGGGCGGTAATGAGATTAGAAGCCTCGGGACAGAGGTTCCCGTCTTTATCAACAACAGATACGGTTAAGTATTTCATCTCGCGCGCGTTCTCATGCTCGTTGGCCCATACCACATTGAGGTGGTCAGGCTTTCCGGCTGTACGGATTATTTTCTCTTGTGCGACAGAGCCATCGGCATTATATGCAACCACCTTCAACTCACCTTTCTCATAGCGCACATTATGCCACATGAGCCTATATCTCGGCAGAAGATCAGGTCTCGGTGCAGAGCCCCATACCGGTACTTCAAAATCGGCTAATGCCGGCATCTCAGATACACCGTCTATCTTCTCGCCTTGCCTGATACGCTCTGCCTCTTCGGCTGTCGCAAAGCGGAGACGCCCGTAACTCTTACCATTAACGAATATCTCGGCGGAAGGGTAGGAGGTATAGACATAGACGGGAACTATGCCGCTTTTCCAATTCCAGTGTGGCAACACATGCAGCGTCGGGTCCTGCTTGTTCCACTGACTGCGGTAGAGGTAGAAGCGGTCTTTGGGTAGTGAAGCCAAATCGATAGCACCGAAGTAGGAACTATGGCTTGGCCATGCGTCTGTGTCGTAGGGTGAGGGCTCACCTAAGTAATCAACACCGGTCCAAATGAATTGACCAATCGTCCAGTGGTAATCATCTTGCAACTGGAAATCTTGATCAGGCAGACCGCTCCAAGCACAATACTCAATGTCGTAGCCGGAAGATTGATTGTCCTTATGAAGGATATCAGGTCCCATGATAGCCGGCAAATGATATGTGCCACGGGACGATACCGTGGACGCCGTCTCAGAGCCTAAAATAAGTTTCTGAGGCAGTTTGTTGTAAGCTTCCTCGTAGCGCATAGTGCGGTAATTGAGCCCGGGAATATCAAACTCCGCGGCAAAACCATTATCCAACACGCTGAGGACTTGGTCCATACCGCAGGTAACAGGGCGGGTCGCGTCTAAATGATGAACGATATTTTGGAGATAACGGGCGGTGAGATAACCATTGGTAAAGGTCTGATCCCAAACCTCGTTTCCCACTGACCACATAACTACTGCAGGGCTATTGCGGTAACGCATCACCATATTGGTAATATCTGTTTCAGCCCATTTGTAGAATAAAGAGGCATAACCATTTCGGCATTTATTATGCGTCCAGACATCGAACGATTCGACCATCATCATAAAACCCATCTCTTCGCAGAGTTTAACCAGTTCAGGCGCCGGTGGATTATGACTCGTGCGGATAGCGTCAACGCCCATATCTTTCAAGAGCGTCAGTTGGTGGCGGATAGCATCCTCATGTACAGCTGCCCCCAAAGGACCTAAGTCATGATGAAGACAAACGCCTTGGAACTTGCGCACCTTGCCGTTCAACATAAAACCTATACCCGGCACGAACTCTATCTTACGGAAACCGAGAGTAGTCTCTCTTTCGTCCACTAATTCGCCTTTCACGCGCACGTAGGTACGTGTTTTATAGAGGTTAGGGCGCTCGGGTGACCAGAGTTTCGGATCGTGGATAACGGCAACGCCTTTCTGACCTTGTATACTGGCTACAACACGCCACATGGTGCCACCACCACGGCGAACATAGGGCGCTAAGATTTCAGTTGTAACTTCCGTGCCATTGAGGGCATTATATAGTTCTACATCAACCTCTACAGTGCATAAACTATCGCTGATATAGGGCGTAGTAGTACGTATACCCCAGATGGGGATATGGGTCTTGGAGGTCTCAATGAGGTGAACATTTCTATATAAACCTGCCCCGGGATACCAGCGGCTTGATTCCTCTTGGTTCTCCAGGCGCACAGAGATATCATTCTTGCCGTTAACGACATAAGGAGTGATGTCCAGGTAAAAACCGGTGTAACCGTATTGCCATTCGCCGGCGAGCTCGTCATTGACCCAAACCATCGGTTGACTCATGGCTCCGTCAAAGAGCAAGTAATACACCTTATCCCGAGTCGGAGTTGCATCAAAAGATGTCTGATACCATGCGCGACCGATCCACGGTAGTCCTCCGGAGCGACCGGTCTTGGCGGAAGGCTTGGTCTCGCCGTTCTGCACAACCGTCGTCACCTGGAGGTCATTATTGCGGTCAAAATCGCCGCTAATGGCCCAGTCGTGCGGTACTGTTACTACTTGCCATGCAGCATCATCCGCTGCCGGCTTACTATTCCACTCTTGCTCCGGTGCGAAATTCCATGTCGTCAGGAGCGTACTGATATATAAAAGAATTAATCCCATAATCGTAATAAGCCTTTATTGGGTTGCCCTTCGGGAGTGAAAGCTCCCTTGTCGTAGCCGTTCCAGAACCAGTCATTCTTGTAGTTGTAGCTCTCCGGCTCCCAATAGAAATATCCTTTGAAGAAAGGTTTTGCTTCAGTTTTTAAGCGCATATCGTCTATGATACGGAACGAGAGTTGCTCGTCGCGACCGTCAGTACCTATTTCTACGAGCATAATGGGGCAATCATAGCGCTCATGGAGAATGTCGATAGACTCTGCCGCTAAGCGGTTCATTTCCTGCCAAGAGATTTTAGACTGGGTAGTCGGGTAGTGACTGAGACCAATCATATCCCATTTGCCGCCATACGCCTGCAGTTTATCGTAGAACCACGTGAGTCCTTCAGTATTAAACGCATTGTCGTGATGAACAATAACGACGGCTTCCGGAAAAACCGCTTTAACGGCATCATAGCCGGCATTGGTCAGTTGGGCGTAATTAACCCATCCGCCCTCGTTGTTAGACCAGTCCTCATTGAAGATGCACCCGATAGGCCAGCACATACCGGTGGATGTCTCATTACCTACCTGTACCCATAAAGGCGTAATATCCTCCGCCTTAAGCGCTTCGAGGACATCACGGGTGTGCGCCGCTAAGGCTTCACTCATCTCCGTGACGGACATATTCTCCCACGCTTTCGGGGCATATTGTTGTCCGGGATCCGCCCAATGATCGCTATAGTGAAAGTCCACCATGAGCGACATACCTTTGGCCTGTGCCCGTTTGGCGAGAGCCACCATGTCCTCTTTATTGGAATAACCGTTGCGGGGATTGAGCCATACGCGGAGCCGAATAGCGTTGCAGCCGTTATTACGGACAATATCCATCAAGTCTGCTTGCTGGCCGTTAAGGTCATAGAACGGCACATCACAAGCTTCCATCTCACTGAGCCAACTGATGTCAGCACCCTTAGCGAATTGAGCCGCATTTGGCGCTTCGGAGAGATTGACGATACTGTAATCCATTGTCTCGCGGTCAATACGGATACGGAAGCGTTCTCCCATGTATTGACGCTCATAAACGAGTACATCGTCATCAGCATATACAGGTATAAATTCTCCGTACAGGAAAGCCATATGGCTGCGGCGAAGATTAATCAGTTCACGCACTTTTTGGCGGAATGCTTTTTCAGCCTCAGTCAGTTCATTGCCAAATCGCATCATGTGGCGGTTGTCCGGGTCATTGCCACCCACTTCGGCATACTCATCGCCCTGGTAGATGCACGGAACACCGGGAATAGTCATATTGAGAACTTCTAAAAGGAGCGCGCGGCGATAAGCTTTGGTCGCATCGCCGATACCGATACTTTGGGTCCAACCTTCCTCTTTACCATAAGCGTTGATATCTATAGCTCCACCGGCGATGGAGGCAAAACGTATCTGGTCATGATTACCGCTGATATTGCCCATTGTGTGGTGTGAACCATAGGTGTCTAAACTTGTTAGAATATTTTGTTCAACATCGCGCATCGTGCTCTGGGAGCTGCAGAGGGCTGCGCGGCTCGTGAAATAGACATTAAAATCGAACTGTGCATCCAGCATTCCGGTCTTGACATAGAGATTGATGAGTTCCGGCGAACCATAGGTCTCGCCGATCATCCAAATGGCTCTATCGGGGAACCGGCTCGCTATTTTTTGCCCAAAAAGACGCCAATAGCTCTCGGGGATATGTTTGCAGGCATCGTGCCTAAAACCGTCTAAATCGTATTTCTCTAACCATATGAGGGCACTGTCCGTCATGGCTTCACGAACCTCTTCGCGCTCCAGGTCTAAGGTAGGGATATGTTTATCAAACCATGTTGTCAGTCGAGCCTCATCCCATAGCTCGAAATTACGCCTACCATCCGGCAAAATGCTGTCCGTATGCCAGTCGGGGTGCACTTGGAAGGTCGGAGACTCGATGTGCATGTGATTCGCAACATAATCCAATATGACATTGATGCCGTGCTCATGAGCGGTCGCCAATAAGGTACGGAACTCATCTTCCGTGCCGAAGCGCTTTTCTAAGCCTGTTATATAGATCGGCCAATAACCATGATAGGCTGAAAACTTGGTGTATTTCTTGGAGGGATCATACTTATTGCCATTGGGGAACGGATAGTATCCCCAAGCAGTATAGGGATTCTGACTAAGAGGACTAACCCATAACGTGTTGATACCCAAACTATCGAAATATCCGCTCTCGATGGCTTGAGTTATACCCGCCAAATCGCCACCTTGATAATCTACTATATCCAGCACCTCGGGATCGTTTATCTTCCAGTCGTTGGCTGTATTGCCATTGAAGAACCTATCCACCAACACGGAGTAGAGGACTTGGGTATGAGGCATGTGACGGTTGAGTTCGTTGACATCCATGACGGGGTGTGATTGGTGCATCGGGATGAGTAGGTCGTTGAGGACAAACTCGTCCGTTTCACCATAAACACGGAGATACCATGTGTCGAGGTTCCTAATCGCACGCGGAACGGCGTTTATACTAATAGAGTAGGAGCCGTCTTGATTGGATGTAATGGAGTTGTCCTCCAAACGCCTGTTTTGGGCATAGGCGCAGAGCGTTACATTCTCAAGCGGCTCTAATAACCCTACCTGTATAGTGCCGGATTGGGCGTCATAGGCCATCGTGACCATCGCTCGTTTAACGGGTTTATCAGGCAACATGACGATATCGACACAATCGGGTTTTTCGTTAAACCGGATATTACCGATGTGACCCGTGCTGATAACCGTCATAGTCTCCGGCAAGCGCTTCTCCGCCACTAAGAGCGGGACGTAATCCGTGACATAGACAAGTTGCGAGTCCGACTTCATCAGAAGCGGCTTAATCGGATCACTCTTCATGATCTTGCCCGTCAATGTATTGGTGCAACTGCTCAGCAGCGCAACCATACTCATGGACAGAATGTAAACAAATTGTGATAAGTGTTTATTCATATTTAATAGATTTTAATTAGTGCATCTATGAAATAATAAATCATCATCCCCGAGCAGATGAGTTTAAGTATAATACCGCTCAGTATACCGATAAATGAACCAAAACCGGCACGTAGTGCCTGGCTAAAATCGGCTATAGGAATGCCTTTAACCATCGGTCTTAGCAACTCACCAACAACAGCGCCGACAAAAGGCCCTACGATGATGCCCCACGGACCTGCGAAAATACCTAATACTACTCCCACAAGCGCACCGTTAGCACCCCAGGAGGTACCGCCGAATCGCTTAGCGCCCCAACTCGGGATAAGATAGTCTAATAGGGTTACGAGTACGACGATGCTCAACCAAACGAGCATGAATGTCCATGAATAGGGATGATGACTTGTCAGGGCTATCATGATTAGTCCCAAGTAACTAAAGGGAACACCCGGCAGACCCGGTAGCACATCGCCTATAACACCTATTAGCAAGAATAAGCCTCCAAGCACTAATAAAAATATATCCATATGGCCTATCTTCGACTTTTTTCTGCCGCAAAATTACATTTTTTTTTTCACATATGCAAATCTTTTTTTGCTTTTGTCGTTATTTTAGCATTTCTCTCGCCTTCTTAACTGCCTTCGCTTTCGATTTTACCTATTCGTTATTCGTAATCCTAATTAGTTTCGTCGTCGCTATTACCAACGATCATCGAACGATCATCGAACGCTCATCGAACGATCACACCTTTTCGCAGGACCAATGACTCCTTACTCCTTATTCCAAAATTACGCTGCAAATTTTCTGCCTTTTTAGTAAAAAAATAAAAAAGATTTGCACAAGTTATTTTTTTTTCGTAATTTTGTCGGCGCATTGCGAAAAATGAACTTATAAACGCAAAATATAATAAAAAATAATTATGGCAAAGAAAGAAACTAAAAAACAAGCTCCCGTTGAGGGTGCTAAAGAAGCTCTCTTGGAAAATGAGTATGAGAGCAAATCCCATGCGGGATTATGGATTGAGCGTAACGCCAATCTGTTAAGTTGGATTGTCATCGGCATTGTATTGGTTATTTTCGGCTGCATTGCCTTGAACCAGTATGTGTTTGCACCTAAGGCTTTAGAGGCAGAGAATGAGAATGCTAAGTGCGAAGCTTATTTCGCGGCAGGTGATTTTGAGAAAGCACTTCATGGTGATGAGGCTGAGTGCATTGGCTTTGAGCAAGTGGCTAATAGTTACAAACACTATCAACCGGGGCGCCTGGCTGCTCTTTATGCTGGTATCTGCTATTATGAGCTGGAAGATTATGCGTCCGCTGCCGAGTATCTCAAGCGTTTCAAAGCAAAAGACCTTAATATCGCACCCGCTGCAGCACAGATGTTAGGAGACACTTATGTGGAATTAGAGGACTATGGTAAGGCGCTGAAGGCTTATCGTGCTGCTGCCGAGACGGGCAATGAATTGATTGCTCCGATGAGTCTTAAAAAAGCAGGTCTCATCTATCTTAAAGAGGATAATAAGGCCGCGGCTAAGGCTGTCTTCTCTGCTATCAAGCATAACTATCCGAATTCTGTTGAAGCACAGGATATTGATAAATATATCTCTTTGGCTGAATAATGACGGTCGATTTATCTCAATTCGATAGAGCGCAACTGCCTTCTGCGGAACAGGTAGCACCTATGCATATCGGTATCGCTGTGGCCGATTGGAATAGCGATATCACACATGCCTTGTTGGACGGCGCTGTGAAAACTTTGCAGGAGTTGGGGGTTAAAGAGGAGAATATCCATGTCGTGCACGTTCCCGGTACGGTCGAACTGACCTATGCTGCGGCGAAGATGATGGATGCCGACTACGACTTTAGTTATCGCTTCAACGCTATTATCGTCATTGGTTGTGTTATACAAGGGGAAACTCCTCATTTCGATTACGTATGTCAGTCGGTGACCAATGGCGTGGCGTTGCTCAATAGCCGTGGACGGATTCCGGTAATCTTCTCGGTTTTGACCACGCTCAATAAACAGCAGGCATTAGACAGAGCCGGCGGCAAATTAGGCAATAAAGGCGTGGAAGGTGCTGTCACAGCACTCAGAATGAGTACTATCGAGGCGTAATATGAAGGTCTTTAAGTTTGGCGGTGCAAGTGTCAAAGATGCTCGAGGCGTCCGTAATATCGCTTCGCTTATCCTTGCTGAGGAAAGCGATCTATTGGTCGTTATTTCTGCGATAGGAAAGACTACCAATGCGCTGGAGGTCGTCGCCGAAACGCACCACCGGATGATGGAAGATCTCGCCTTAGATGATTACGATAAAATATACGACGCCTTTGTCAGCCAGGGGGAGCTGAACTCCACGCGGATTATAAGCGAGTATCTGAATCGCAACGGCGTGCACAATACATGGCTTGATGCACGACGGATAATGATAACGGATAATACACACAGAGCGGCTAATGTCCGTTTTGAGGAAACTCAAAAACGCTTGAAAGACGCCATCAAAACCCGTCCCTCGCGCGTTTATATAATACAAGGCTATATTGGAGCAACGGAGGAGGGTGAGGTGACGACCTTGGGCAGAGAAGGTTCTGACTACTCAGCGGCTGTCTTTGGTGCTGCAGTCCTCGCCGACTCTGTGACGCTTTGGAAAGATGTACCCGGCGTGCTGACCGCTGACCCGAGAAAGGATGAGACGGCTACACTTATTCCCGAAATGACGTATGAGGAAGCCATCCGGCTGACCGAAAGTGGGGCGCAAATCATTCATCCAAAAACGATTAAACCCTTGGCTGAAAGGCATATACCATTATATGTCAAATCGTTTGATAACCCTAAAGCGGACGGCACGGTTATACGATAACTATTAAAATGGTAGATGGAAAACACATTGCAAGCATATTTTACAGCCGCCTATTGGAGAGAGCTGTTCCAAGATTTTTGGCATGCGTTAAAGACCAAGCGCTTTTACTATGAGTTAGTAATGATGACCGTTGGTATGCTTTTAGGAGCTGCCGCAGTGTATTACTTCTTAATGCCAAGCCATCTTATCGTGGGCACCATCTCCGGCTTGTCGATAGTTATCAACACCCTCATAGGTGGAAATGCCGACACTTTCTCTTACTTGGTGATGGGGATAAATGCCTTTTTGTTGCTGTTAGCGTTCTTGTTGATAGGGAATGAGTTTGGGGCTAAAACGATTTATACCGCTATGATTTTGGGACCTTTGACCCAATTATGGGATCGTGTCTATCCTTACACTCATTTTACCCATCGGGTGATTGATAACCCCGATCTCTTGGCACAACTGCAAGCCGGACACGCCGTCACGGATAGCTTTGGCAATAGTTATCTACTCAGTAGGGCGGGAGAGGTCTTAGAACCGGTTAAGTCTTCCGTTATGGCGATGGGGCTGCAGCAAGGCGATGTGTGGTTTGATCTCATCTGTTTTGTATTGTTGTTATCGGCATGTCAGGCTTTTGAGTTCCGCATCAATGCTTCGACCGGAGGATTAGATATTTTGGCCAAAATCATCAACAAATACCTCCATTTCGATATCGGAACATCTGTGGCGATAGGCGGTGGTATAATCTGCTGTACTGCATTTGCCATCAACGACTTTAGGCTTGTTGTCATTGGACTGATAGGAACATGGATAAATGGTATGGTAGTCGATTATTTTACCGCCGCGTTCAGTAAACGCAAAAGAGTCTGCATTATTTCCGAGGAGCATGAACGAATAAGACGTTACATCGTGGATGACTTGGTGCGCGGTTGCTCGCTCTATAACGTAATGGGGGGGTACTCGGGCAAGGAGAATATCGAGATCCAAACCTTGCTGACCCAAGATGAATTTGCGTCACTGATGGCGTTTATGCGCAGCAATGATATAAAAGCATTTACTACAGCCGGCAATGTCAGCGAAGTATATGGCTTGTGGTTTAAGCATAAGAAACGGAACGGTAAAGTGGAGATAGATAACTCCGAAGATGAAGAAATAAAATTGCCAAACTTGAAAGAGGTTCGGGCAAAACGAATACAAAAGAAATTAAAGAAATAAATATAGATTTATGAAACCAACATTATTTGTATTAGCAGCCGGAATGGGGAGCCGCTATGGAGGTCTGAAACAGATTGATGGACTTGGTCCTAACGGAGAAGCCATCTTGGATTACTCGGTCTATGACGCATTGCGTGCAGGATTCGGGAAAATTGTTTTCGTTATTCGTAAGGACTTTGAACAAGCTTTTCGCGATGTAGTGCTCAAAAAGTATGAGGGCAAGGTAGAAACGGAGATTTGTTTCCAATCTGTGGACAAAGTACCTGACGGTTGTACCTATAATCCCGAACGTCAAAAACCATGGGGAACTAATCATGCCGTCTTGATGGCGAAAGATATTATCAAAGAGCCTTTTGCGGTTATCAATGCCGACGACTTCTATGGGCGGGAATCTTTTGAAGTACTCTATAAGTTCCTTAACGAAGTCGAGCATGAGCAGAATCATTATGCTATGGTCGGTTATCGCGTAAGCAATACCCTTTCTGAAAATGGTTCTGTAAGTCGGGGTGTATGCGTGACGGACGAGAATGGTTACCTCACTGATGTCGTTGAACGAACGAAGATAGAGGAGGTTGGAAAAAAAGTTGTCTTTACCGAGGACGGCGTTGACACAGTCATTGACCCCAATACGCCTGTCAGCATGAATATGTGGGCATTTACGCCGGAGTATTTCGACTATAGCTTGGAAGCATTTAAAGCCTTCTTGGCGGACAAAGGTCAAGAACTTAAATCCGAATTCTATATTCCGACGCTCGTTAACCAACTCATTAAGGAGCATAAGGCAACCTGCAAGGTCTTAGATACACCGGCTAAGTGGTTTGGTGTAACATATAGTGAGGACCGTCCGCAAGTAGTGATGAAAATCAATAATTTGATTAAACAAGGAGTCTATCCTGAAAAGTTGTTTTAAGTATGAAAGCTAAGATATTAGTAACCGGCGGTTGTGGTTTTATCGGCTCGCACACCGTCGTGGAATTAATGGAGCAGGGCTATGAGGTGATTATCGTTGATAATCTTTCTAACTCTTCCATTGAAGTATTAGATGGCATTAAAGGGATCGTAGGTAAAGCACCTGAGTTCTACAATGTGGACTGCTTGGATTATGTCAGCATGGAGAAACTCTTTACTGAGCATCCGGATATACAAGGCATCATCCATTTCGCGGCATCCAAGGCTGTAGGTGAGTCCGTAGAAAAACCATTACTTTATTACCGCAATAATATTGGCTCGCTGGTTAATCTCTTAGAGCTTATGGCAGAGCACCATGTGCCCAATATCGTTTTCTCCTCTTCATGTACCGTTTATGGTCAGCCGGATGCTGAACATCTGCCTGTGGACGAAACAGCACCGGTTAAGAAAGCGCTTTCCCCCTATGGTAATACGAAACAGATTAACGAGGAGATTATTTGTGACCAAGCGCACGCTAACGAAGAGTTACGTGCTATTATCCTGCGCTACTTTAATCCCATTGGTGCACACCCCTCCGCTTTGATTGGTGAATTGCCTAATGGAGTACCGCAGAATCTATTGCCATTTGTGACGCAAACAGCTGCCGGCCTGCGAAAACAACTGAAAATCTTCGGTAACGATTATAATACACCGGATGGTACTTGTATCCGTGACTATATCTATGTGGTGGATTTGGCGAAAGCGCATGTCAAAGCCATTGAGCGTATGCTCGCTAAGGACACTAAAGACCATGTGGAAGTTTTCAATCTCGGTACCGGTAAAGGCGTTTCCGTCCTTGAGTTGGTCAACACCTTTATGGCAGTTACGGGCGTTAATATCCCCTATGAGATTGTTTCTCGCCGCGAAGGGGATATAGAACAAGTCTGGGCTAAACCTGATAAGGCCAATACAGTTTTGGGTTGGAAAGCAGATACACCCTTAAGCGAAGTCCTTGCTTCCGCTTGGAAATGGGAAAAGAAAGTCCGTCATATAAACTAAATTGCTCGCTTGGACATGATAGGACCTTTTAAGTTTAAGCCCTTTGTTATACCTAAGATTTGGGGAAAGGAAACGTGGACTTTGTCTGCGCAGGGGGAGTATGTATCAGTCGTTTCAGAAGGACCCTTGAAAGGCTCTGACTTAGGCGAACTCATTGAGGTATATATGGACGAACTGCTCGGCGGTCATGTCTTTGAGCAATACGGCAATGGCTTTCCACTACTCTTCAAGCGGATTGATGCGCAGGATGACCTATCCATTCAAGTGCACCCTAATGATGAGCAATCATTGGACGGGGTGGGCAAGAATGAAATGTGGTATGTTCTCAACTCTAAACCTGAGGCATCGGTTATCTTGGGTTTTAATCAAAAGACCTTGGGCGGTGATGTGCGTCGGCATTTGCAAGACGGTACCATCACCGATATTGTCAATCACGTGCCTGTTGCAGAAGGCGATGTCCTGCATATTCCGGCGGGCATGATTCATGCCTTGTGCAAGGGCACACATGTCTTGGAGGTACAGCAGTCCTCCGATACAACCTATCGGCTCTTTGATTATAATCGCCGCGACGCGGAGGGCAATCTACGGCAATTGCATGTTGATAAGGCGCTGGATGTCTTGAACTATAAGCGTCTGCTGCAGACTAAGGTGGATTATGAGCCACTCATGGATGATATCATCACCCTTGTTGCTGACGAACATTTTGTGACGAACCTCTTGACCTTATCACGACCTGCCAATAGAGACTCCTATGAGTTAGACTCCTTCATAGTCTATATGTGTGCCAAAGGGGCATGTGTCATTAACGGCATGCATCTTGCTGAAAACGAAACGCTCTTAGTCCCCGCCGCTATGACGGAGATAGAGATTATCCCGGAGAACGAAGTGAGTCTTTTGGAGACCTATGTTCCCTAATCAGTCGGACACTGTCAACGGAAAAATGTAAAATGCACCGCACCATATGTGCGGCACTCGTAGAAGCGCGGATGAGAACGGAAATCATTCGCGCTTCCATGTTCTAATACAAACCACCCGTCTTCTTTGAGATGCGGTAACACCATCTCCGGTATGTCTGTCAGACGATCTAAGGCGTAGGGCGGGTCCGCAAATATTAAATCGTAATAACCCGCGGTAGGCAGGAACTTAAAGACATCACCCCTCATTACCCGCAGGTTATTGATGCCTAACTGACGGCATACGGAGATGATATAGTTCTGTTGTACATGGGCAAGCTCAACGGACGTCACCGCCTTAGCTCCGCGACTCACGCACTCTATACCGATACCACCTGTACCCGCAAAGAGATCTAACACTTCCAAACCTTCAAAATCCAACCTGTTATTCAGCAGGTTGAACAAACTCTCTTTCGCGAAATCCGTAGTCGGACGAGCGGAGATATTTTTAGGGGGCGACAGACGCCGCCCCCCATATTTGCCACTTATTATGCGCATCGTTTATTCCCAGTTACCCGCGTTGTTATTTGGAGCATATACATCACCAATCTTCAAACCGGCATAGTGGTCGAGCTTTTGCTCCTTGTCGATGAGGTTTACCAACTCTTGAGCATTCTGGTCGCCCAAATAGCTTTCAAAGGGAGCACGTACCTCTATTAGCGGTACATGAATACCTTGAGAGGTCGTATAACTGTTGTTGGTCTCTACCTCAAATTTCTTACCATTGGAGTAGGGGATGTAGATAATATCCCCGATAGTCTCTTCGTTGTATTGACCTTTGTACAAGGTGGCAATCATATTCTCAAGAATGGTGTCGCGGCGGAAACCTTGCAGACCGTTCTTAATCACTTCTTTGTCATTAGCCCATACATAAGCGTATAATGCTGCATCGTCAGCAAACTCTGTGCCTTTCTTACGCGCCTCGCGAAGTGCCTTAACCTTAGCGTCATTCAGAATCTTAACGGCTTTCTTCTCCGTCAAACCCGCCTCCAACTGCTTATCTGTCAAGGAACCTTCCTTCAATACCTCCTTCTTAGGAGTGTTTCTCAGGAATAGTACCAGAGAGTCTAAATCGTTGGAGTAATAACCTTTAACGTTCTTAAACTCCGTCACACCAATGCGGATAGCCAACAAGTTCTTCGTTACCGCAACCTCGCGCTCAGCACGCGTGTTCTCGAAATGAATAGGAGTCGTTACACTCGTAATGAGGAAATAAGCCAACATTACCACAGAGATAACTAACAAAATGTTCAGAATTGTTCTTGATGTTTTCATATTTGGTATAATTTTTGATACGTATTTCTACAAATGCGCTACAAAATTACAAAAAGATTTTGATATGTGCAAATCTTTTTATACTTTTGCGTGAAATTAATCAAAAATGGAAGAAAGTAATCAGGTTTTGTACAATATCCTGACCCAACGTTTGGAGACTTTGAGGGTCTTGGACAAGGAAGGAGATTCGCCTAAGCGCCGCCATATAGCGGACGAAACGGCGTCACTTTATGCGCCATTGGCACACCGACTCGGACTTTATCAAATTAAAACCGAGATGGAGGACCTGGCGCTTAAGTTCACCGACTATGAACGCTATAAGTATATTGCTACTTCGCTAAACGCTAAGAAAACCGAGCGCGAAGCCTATATCGCTGCTTTTATCGCGCCGCTCGAACGCAAACTCAGAGAAGAAGGATTCGTCTTTACTATCAAAGGACGACCCAAATCTATTCACTCCATCAACCATAAGATGGAAGTACAACACTGCGATATAGACCGCATTTATGACCTCTTTGCCATACGCATTATTCTGGACTCTACCCCCGAAAAAGAGAAGCAGGATTGCTGGCAGGTGTACTCCATCATCACCGATATTTTCCCGCCAAACCCTAAGCGCCTACGCGACTGGCTCTCGTCGCCAAAAGCCAATGGCTATGAGTCGCTCCATACTACTGTTTTAGGTCCTGATAATAGGTGGGTAGAGGTGCAGATCAGGTCACGACGGATGGATGAAGTGGCGGAGAAAGGTATTGCTGCTCACTGGTCGTACAAAGGCGTTAATCAGCGCCTAACGCGTATTACGCCTACATCAGTTTATGCTTTTACGCCGACAGGGGACTTACGAAGACTTCCGGCTAACGCTACGGTCTTGGACTTCGCTTATTCTATACATTCCGAGGTCGGAGCGCACTGTGTCGGAGGACGCATACATGGGCAGTTTGTGCCTATCAGGCATCAGATAACCAATGGAGACCAAGTTGAGATTGTTACTTCGCCCACGCAGAAACCTAATCGCGATTGGCTCACCTTCGTGACCTCTGCCAAAGCCAAGAATAAGATTAAACTGCAGCTCCATAAAATGGAAGCACCGCCTGACTTGGAGTACAAGCCCGAGCAGAAGAACCAGGAGGAGACACCTGCTCCCAAACATGCTGCTCCGCACCGGAACGGCACCTTCGTCCCGCAGGCGGAACCGCTCAGCTTGAAGGTTGACTTGAATCTCAAGAATATTGACTTGCACATCGCTCCTTGCTGCAACCCGAAGGCGGGAGACCCGATCTTTGGCTTTATCTCCGTCACAAAGGGCATTCGCATACATCGACTCGATTGTCCTAATGCTATGGCGATGCGCACGCGCTTTCCTTACCGCGTTTTACCGGCACAGTGGACATCAAAGGAAGAGAATTGACCAGTTGGTCAATTCTCTATGATGACCCTCGCGGAAGGTACATTAAGTCGGACTCTTAACCATGCTTCTACAGTAGAGATGTCTGTCGCTGACAGGCGTCTCTTCTTTTCGTTATGAATGAGGCAGATGACCTGCTTGTCCGCCGTCAGGGCTAAAGTGACATGGTTGATATCCGGATATTGGGTATGGAGCTCCGAAGCGATATCTTCGTTGAGGATAGTGTAGGAGTTAAGGAGTTTTTGCAGACTGTCGCGCTCTGCTGTCAACGTGGCTATTTGCTGGTTCTTAAGCGCAATCTTTTCGTCATTAGAGCGGAATATATCGCGCACCAACTCATTTTGGTCCAACTGTACGGGCGCAGCATATGCTGCATCTAAGTGGAAAACTAACTGGCGAGACTTCAAATCGTATTCTTCCGCCGCGGCATATAATCTGCGGTAGTCAGCCGAGTCAGGCTCTTCACCGGCGATAAAGAGCTCTACCGTGGCAGGCTCTGCGTCGTCGTGAATCTTATAGTCATAAATGTATGAGCGGTTGAAATTCTTATTGGCGCGCACAAAATTATTGACTGACCGATTGAAGTTATTCTCGTTGATAACCGAAATAGCGGATAATATTGACGGCACAATAATGGCGATTATCAGTATGCCGAATATCCACTTACGAAACCGATTGACCTTGGCATCTGCCGAGACGACCATCTCATACCCGAAATACTTGCTGCCTAAAAAGGTTGCTAAGGTAATAAAGGTGAAGTTGATGAAGAATAGATACAATGCCCCGAAGAAATATGTCCCCTGTAGGGTTGCAAGGCCGTAACCGACTGTACATAACGGCGGCATCAATGCTGTAGCGATAGCGACACCTGATAGCACCGTACCTCTGTTCTTCCGGCTCGTCTCTACGATACCGGCTAAACCGCCGAAAAAGGCTATTAGCACGTCATATATCGTCGGTCTTGTTCGCGCCAGTAACTCTGTCGGATATTCCATCGCTAACGGAGATACAATGAAATATAGCGTCGCAGACAAGATGGAGATACCTACCATCACAGCGAGGTTCTTTAACGCGCGCCAGAGCAACACGGTGTCATTGGTACCTAATGCCAAACCGAACCCCATGATAGGACCCATCAACGGGCTGATTAACATGGCACCTATCACTACAGGGATAGAGTTTACATTAAGCCCCACAGAGGCTATCATTATCGCGCAAAAGAGAATCGCTATATTCGGACCGCGAAAGGCTACCGCATCCCTGATACTCTCGCTCGCACTGACGACATCAATATGGTCCGATATGTCGATTAACTCTAAAAACTTACGCCAATATGTACTAAACTTCGTCTGCTTCATGGTGAGTATCTAATTTCTTATCAATATTTACCTTTCACATTTCCAACTATATCATATTGTATGTTGTCCCGAATAATGACGATATGCCCGTTGACCATCTTCTTCTCGGCGATAGGCTTGCCAATTTTGATACCCTCAAGCGCGGTTTCTTCTTCTCCATCTCCTTCTCCATCTCCTTCTCCATCATCTTCTCGGATTGTGGAAGTCGTGATGGTGACCGGACCGGTTACGCGGCTGATGGTCAGCCTGCCTGTTTCGGGATCGTAGGTGTATGTCGCACCGCTTACGGTGACGGTCTCGGGGTGTGCTCCGTTACTGCCTACATAAGCGATAAAGCCGGCAGAAGTAGTCAGTGTGTAGGCAGGAACAATAGTGTCGTAGGAAGCGTTGGTAACATTATAAAGCGTCGCGCCGCTCTGACCCCGGAAGAGTAGGGGCACTAATTCCGGAAAATCGATAAAGGGATTGCGATTGCCTTGGTAGTTCTCTGCACCGTCATTGCGCACCATTTCCGTCAGCGACGGAGGATCTTGCATATGCCATTTGAGGATAATAGCTAAAGACTCAAAGACGCCAGAGGAACCCAGTTTGTCCAGCAGTTGGGCATTGCTGTTGTAGAGACTATTCTGGTGCTCACCCATCTTGCCATACACTATATAGTCATATAGAATAACCCGTGCGGCATCACCACGGTAGGAGCCGAGGTTAGAGGTCTTGTACGCAGGATTATTGATAGTAACTTCGTTGGGGTCGTAATAGTTACTGCCTTCGCCATAAGCCGTATTGCCGCGCTCACTATTGACTGCGGTGCTTGCCGGTCGTACCGACTGCATATCGTGTCCCATAGGGATGCTCTTGTTAGCGCCCTTCGATTGCGGCCATGTGTGCTCCCTGTTCCAAGTACTTCCACCGTCCCATGTGCCGTCCATGCTTCTGCCGTCGTAATAACCGATGATGTTTCCGGCAGTATTAAGGTCTCTGTCCACACCGACATACGCACTGCGTAGCGAGTTGTAACTATAGCTTGAAGATGCCAATCGACACGTATTGCCCATTAGGGTATTGAGCAGCCCGAAAAGGTCTGCACCTTCATAAGCGCGTAAAGACTCAGGAGCGTAAGTACCTGTGTAGTAGGCGTCTTGTGCCTGTTGATAGGTTGTGTAAGCGGCTTTTCCTTCATCGGACGCCATGTGAGCCTGCATATCAATTGCAAGCAGCAGTAATAATAGTTTAAACATGGTATAGTAATTTATTTATCAACTTACTTACATAATGTCTCTTTGGGAACCGGATCCCAGGTAATCTGTATGCCGAGCCGCCGGAATATACGTTGATCCACCTCTCCGAGCATCACGGTTGAATGAGCCTGGCAGCCCCGTAACCGTGTGAGTTGTTGCAGCGCTTGGCGGCAGTGCTCATCCGACTCGGACAGTACCGAAAGTGCCACTAATACTTCGTCCGAGTGGAGTCGCGGATTCTTAGCCCCCAAATAGTGTACTTTCATCTGCTGAATGGGGGTGATAAGGCTTTTATCCACCATGCGCACGGAATGGTCTATGCCTGCTAAGTATTTGGTTGCGTTGACTAAAAGAGCAGCCGAGCACCCCAATAAGTCTCCCGAATGCGCCGTGATGATCGTTCCGTCCGGTAACTCAATTGCCGTTGCACTAATCGCTAAATGGGCGGTATGGGCTGTAGGGTGGGCTTTCTCATAGGCCAACCGTTCCCGCGCAGCGGCAACCACATTCCGGTAGGACGACGATATATGCAACTCCGCCATGAGCATGCGTATCTTTGTCACCTCTGTCTCAGGAGCTAACCCCAAGGCAACGCGGTTCAGCGATGCAAAATACCGGCGGATAATCTCCTGTTTGGCAGCCTCTCGGCAGACTTCGTCATCCTCAATGCAGAACCCCACCATATTGACTCCCATATCGGTCGGTGAATGGTAGGGGGACTGACCATATATGCCGTCAAACAGGGCTTGGAGTACCGGAAATATCTCTATATCACGGTTGTAGTTGATAGCGACTTTACCATATGTCTCCAAGTGGAAGGGGTCTATCATGTTCACGTCATTCAAGTCCGCTGTTGCTGCTTCGTAGGCAAGATTGACCGGATGGCGCAGCGGTAAAGACCAGACCGGAAAGGTCTCAAACTTTGCGTAACCTGCGTTCGTACCATGTCTCTGCTCGTGATAGAGTTGGGAAAGACAAACAGCCATCTTACCCGACCCCGGACCCGGAGCTGTCACAACTACCAATGGTCGTGTAGTCGGCACAAAATCATTACGTCCGAAACCTTCCTCGGAGTCTATTAACGACACATTATGAGGATATCCGTCTATGGTGTAATGGATATAGGTCGGAATTTGCATCCTTTGAAGGCGTTGACGGTATAAGTCCGATGACGGTTGCTGCGCGTAATGGGTTATCACTACCCCCGATACATAGAATCCCCGAGCCATAAACTCATCCCGTAGCCGCAGAACATCCTCGTTATAAGCAATCCCAAGGTCTTGACGAATCTTATTACGCTCAATATCTAAGGCGCTGATAACTATCAATATCTCCATGCTGTCGCGTAACTCCGAGAGCATTTGCAACTTACTATCGGGTTCAAAACCCGGTAATACACGGCTTGCATGATGATCATCGAAGAGCTTGCCGCCCAACTCCAAATAGAGTTTGTTGCCAAATTGAGCGATACGCTCGCGGATATGTTCCGACTGAACGCGGATATACTTTTCGTTATCAAAACCTTTCTTCATAACATTCAATTATTGCGCAAAATTAGGTATTTATTTTGACATGTGCAAATTTTTTTGTATTTTTGTTCAACTTTCAGCTTAACAGTTTAACTCTTAATATCAGCCCCCGGTCTCTAGAAGTAATGTTTAATAATGCTATAATGAGCCCTTGTAAAAACTGATAATCTATCAGTCTATGATGTTGTTTTTTTAAGATTATGTTTCAAAGAATTATGAAAAAGCAAATTTGGCTTGTCTATATGAGTCTAAAGTAGTAATTTTGCAGTGTATTTAATAGGGTTATTAAAGTCATGTATCAGTTAGGAATAGATATTGGGAGTACGACCATAAAGATGGCACTTTTATGCACAATGTACGAAGGAAGTACAAAAGTCCTGGCAACGGCATATGAGCGGCATAATGCGGCACCGGCGGAGGTGGGGAGGAAGATGATGGAGAAGATGCTTGCATCAGTAGAAAGTCAAAAGTCGAAAGACCGTCCTTCGGGCTCAAAGCTCAAAGGAGAGGAGAAAATCAGTGTGGCGATTACCGGTTCAAAGCCGCGCAACACTTGCTGCCGGAGGTCTCTTTTGTGCTGGACATCGGCGGACAGGACATGAAAGCCATCTTTGTGGAGAACGGCTCAATCCGCCGTATAGAGATCAACGAGGCTTGTTCGTCCGGTTGTGGCAGTTTTATCATGACCTTTGCCAAACAATTAGGATATGAGGTGGGTGAGTTTGCCAAGATGGCGACCCTCGCGCAGCACCCTTATGACCTCGGCACGCGGTGCACGGTGTTTATGAACAGCAAGGTCAAACAGGCAATGCGCGAGGGTGCGCAGATAGACGATATTGCCGCAGGGTTCAGTTACTCGGTCATCAAGAACTGTCTGTACAAAGTGCTGAAACTGCACTCGATAGATGAATTGGGCAAACATATCATGGTGCAAGGCGGTACGTTCCGAAACCACTCGGTGGTGCGCGCACTGGAGTTGCTGACAGGCAAGAATGTGCAATTCAGCCCGATACCCGAACTGATGGGGGCGTACGGCTGTGCCTTATATGCACGACGTTGTACGATTAGTTTTGAATGATACAATTTGTAACCTACTAATCACCTACTAATAACATACTAACAACCTACTAATAATTGACTAATCTCGTATTACAATATGCAAATACTATAAACAAGTAAATGTTAATAATTTCGTGTTGATTAGCCTAACGGCTGTTGATTATGTGGTTGTTGATTAGGCTAACGGCTGTTGATTACGTGGTAGCCAACAGAGCGGAGCCGTAACCAACAAGAAGTTGCAAGCAGAATGGAGTCATAATTATATATACTATAATCTTACTACAATGCAATTAAACGAATTGATAGAAGCGAACCATTTCGAGGAACGGGAAGAAGTGTGCCCAGGCTGTGCGAACAAATGTCAGGTACATTGCTATACCTTCGCAAACTGCAAGACCTACTTTTCGGGCATCATGTTTTACATGCAGTTTGACGCGTTGGTCAAGCGTGAGCAGCAAGCCGGACGGCTGGCGAAAGTGGAACCGTTCGATATAATGATGTCCATCGCCTCGATGACGGTGTTCACCTTTCTCGCCCTGCCGCTCTATCAAGACCTTCTCTCGCGAACGGACGAACAAGTGCTTGAGTTTATAGCTCACCGCAAACAGGAGATAACACGCTTAGTCCTGAATGGGCTGAGACCATAGCTCAATATATCCTTAGTTATAAATACTCGGTTATCAAGATATCGTCTATACGCAAAAAAGAAGAGCCCGCAGAATCTGCGGGCTCTTTCATTTTCAACTTTATCCCAGTTTCCCGGAAATTCAACATGCTAATTAGAAGAGGTAGGCAATACCGAGGGAGATACCTCCGTAGAGTCCCATCATATTGAAACCTACATTACCGTTATTATTGTTGCCGACACCGATGCTGGGTCTCCAGTCAACCGATAACTTCATCGGGAACCAGAAATCATACTCAATACCTATATGTCCTGCTACACCGGCATACCACCAGCTGCTATAGTTAGCGTTACCGAAGTTGAAACCGCCGGAACCACCGACACCCATATACCAGTGCCACTCACCTTTTTCGTTCCAAGGTACAGGAGCATTGAAAGGATCAATCCAGTCATAGGTAACATGTCCGCCGACACCGAAACCGCAGTTGATAGGGAAGATTACATTTGCGGCAACATCAAGCATATTGCTGGAACCGAAACCATGTTGATAGGAAATAGAGGACCAAGGTCCAAGGTTTAAACCGATAGCACGCGGTTGTGCTACTGCAAGCGTAACGCTTGCGATTGCCATCACGGCAAGTACAACTAATTTTTTCATACCTTATTTTTAATTAAGTTAACTATGTTTAGAATAACATTTTTTATTCTACAGCGCAAAAGTACGATTAATTTTTGAAATATCCAAATTTTTTTGTGTTTTTAGTCCACTTTGATGTCCTTATTCACATTCTTGCTACCCCAAACGGCATAGCATAGTATATAGGCTACGCAAACTAACGGAACGAGGTAACTGAGCATATAGCCTGCATGATTGGCAATGGCGCTTTGTACCATAGGAACAAGTCCTCCGCCGACAACCATCATCATGAAAATACCGGATGCTTTGGCAGTATATTTACCGAGGCCCTCTGTTGCCATATTGAAGATACAACCCCACATAACAGAAGTGCACAAGCCGGTTAGTACGATAAAGATGGTCGCAATAGGCATCTCAACCATGTCAAACGCCCAGTTGGCAGGCAAAAGAATTTTGCTTGAGTCTCCGAGAACCATTGCGAGCAAGAGGAGCGCGATGGCTAATCCTGCGACGCAACTAACCATAGTTTTGGAACTGATTTTAGCGCCTGCAAATGAACCGATGGTACGTCCCACGAGCATCAGCAGCCAGTAGAAGCCCGCAATAAATGAGGCGGCAGAGAAATCCAGACCGGCAAAATTCCCGCTCTCACCGGTTACTTTGAGGTACGAAATAAGCGTTGCGGGAATGCCTACTTCCACACCGACATAGACGAAAATAGCGATGACGCCGAGCGTGAGATGACGGAATGCCCACGGTGAGCGCTCATAGACGGTTTCGTTATTGGTACGCCCCGGTTCAACGATAGGCGTAATGAGCAGAATGACAAAGATTAGTGCAAAGACTGCCATCGCCATGTATAACAGGACATTGACGTCGGCGATAACCGTTTGCTCGAGGTCAACACCGGCCCCTAAGATAGAACCGACGAGCATCGGCGTGAGTGTGCCGGAAAGACTGTTAATTGTGCCACCGGTGAGGTTGAGTTGGTTACCCTTATTACCACCTCCGCCAAGCAGGTTAAGCATCGGGTTAACAACCGTATTGAGCATGCACACGCAGATACCGGAAATAAAGGCGCCTAATATATAAATCCAGAACATGCCGATAGAGGCTTGCCCCACGCCGGAGAGGTATTGAACAAAAACGCCTACCAATCCGCACAGTACGGCGGCTAAGGCGGTTTTCTTGTAGCCGTATTTAGCCAGGATATTACCGGCAGGGATACCCATGATGAGATAAGCTAAGAAATTGGCTAAGTTGCCCAACATACCCATCGTTTCCTCTTGGTCTTCAGGAAACCATTCTCCCCAGATTTTGCCGACCGGAGCGGCGAGGTTGGTGACAAAGGAAATCATCGCGTAGAGAAACATGCAAGCGATGATGGTAATTGTTGTTAACGAGGCATTAGATTTTTGTGTAGTCATAATTTTATCATTTAATTGATTATTTAATTGGTTATTGTTCTAAGAATCGGATAATCCGCCGATGCAGGTGCTCATAGTTGGCGGGTTTACGCATGGAGTGGTTGTCGTCGATATAGAGTTGGACATCAAACTGCTTGCCCGCTTGAATCAGGGCGTCCATTAGGATTAATGTGTTTTGGAAGTGGACATTATCGTCTCCCGTACCGTGAATAAGCAGCAAGTTTCCCGTCAAATCGGCGGCATGGGAAATCAAATCCGCTTGGTTATAGCCAAACTCGTTGACTTGAGGCCTGCGCATGAAACGCTCGGTATATCCTGAGTCATATAATTTCCAATCCGTGACCGGTGCAATGGCAATACCCTTGGTGATGATAGGGTGTTGCGGATCCTGCATCTCGAGGGTACGTATAGTCTGATACCCGCCGTAACTCCAGCCAATCATGCTGATGTTGGATGTATCAACGCACGGGAGCGAAGATACGTATTTCGCTACGGATAAATGGTCTTCGCCCTCCTTGCTGCCGAGATTCATATACGTGGCGTTGCGCCAGGCTCTACCGCGGCAATCAGTGCCTCGCGGGTCGGCATTGACTACGATATAGCCGATGGAAGCGAGGTAATGGGCAAAGCGATGACGCCATCTGTTGAGAACTGTTTGGGAACCCGGTCCGGAATACTGGAAGAGGACCACGGGGTTCTTGTCTTTGAGCGTTTTAGGCATAATCATCCATGCCTCCAGCGTATCGCCGCGTTCGGTAGGAATACGGCAGAATTGCTTGGTGGGGAGCTCGGAGTTTTCCCATGCTTGTTGGACGTCAGAATTATCTAAGATGGTAAGGATAGGAGTCAATGTGGTGCCTTTGACAGCATTAAGTGTGTAGATAGGTGCTTGTGTGTCGGATTGGAAGGACGTAATACAATGCTTCATGTCCTCAGCGAAATGGAGGGTGTGAAAACCGGCTTCATGGCTAAGGGGGGTTATTTTGGCATCTTTGATGGAAACGGCATAGAGTTGCCTTTCGGAAGGATAGGGTGCGGCTTGGTAATACACCATACCGTTTTGTTCATTGAAGCCATAAACGGCGGTTACATCTATGCCGGCGGGGGTGAGGGCCTTGACTCTTCCGCCATCTTTACGAAGCAGAAAGAGTTGACGCCAACCGTCTGCTTCTGAGAGGGCAATGATTCGTCCGTCGCTAAGCCACTGCCAGGCATTGAAGAGGGAGTAATCTATGTAACAGGTGTTGCTTGATTCGGTGTAAAGAAGTTTACCAACGGTAGAGGACGGATTGGCGGTCCAGATTTCCATTTTGTTTTGGTCTCGATTGATTTTCTCGACCACAAGTTCATAGGTTTTAGGGGCTTTGGCATCTTTAGCGGGCAATTCACGCCAAGCCAGTGACGGAATATACCAGCCATCGGTATCGCCGATTTGAATTTTGCGAATACTCTTGGTGAAGATATCATAGATATAGACAGACGCCTGCGCATTCTCGCAACCGGCTTTAGGGTAGCGGATAGAATGTGATACAGGGTAAAGAGGCTGATTGGCTTGGGGCAAGTATGTTTGCCATTCAAACGCGGGTACCTCCGTCTCATCCAGCCGAACAAAGGCAAGGAGCTTGCTATCAGGAGAAAACCAAAATAGTTTAGTTTGTCCGAACTCCTCTTCGTAGAGCCAATCGGAAAGACCGGAGAAGACATCTTTGCCGTCAAGATACTCATGCGTAATGGGGATGAGGGTGTGATAATCCGCCTTATATATATATAGGTCTTGACCTTTGCCAAAAACGATGTACCGCCTATCGGGTGAGAAGGTGACTTCCCGTAGACTGTCTCCAAGGGGCAGGGTGTTTTCCTTCATTTTGTCGAAAAGGGTGTAGTCGGCAAAATAGGAGTGCCTAAATTGGCGGCGGACATTGTTCTCGCGGAGTTCATAGCGATTGGCAGTCGTCCAGATGGTATTCTCCGTGGAGGCTGGTACTGTAGTGGTCGCTAAGATAGAGTCCATTTCCTTGTTGGAAAGTGTCTTGGGCTCGTATTTCTTATCTATCAAAAGGTCGGTCAGTACATCGGCGGATAGACCGGTCGGGAGTATAATAAGTAAAATCAGTAGAGCGTATTTTTGCATAAATATAGCTGTTTTTATTGAACAAAGGGATTTGCTTGCCTCTCGTGCGCAATGGTAGTCGTAGGGCCATGTCCGGGATAAACAAGCGTATCCGGCGGTAAGGTAAGCAGTTGACGGACGGATTGGACTAACTCGTCCCAATTGCCGCCTTCTAAATCGGTGCGGCCAACGGATTCCCGAAATAGGGTATCGCCGGCAAATAGGGTTTGCTCTTGCTCAAAATAGAAACAGAGCGCATCTTCCTTGTGTCCGGGCGTTTTGATAATGCGATAAGGTACTTCCGACATGGTCGGTGGACCGGATTGTGCAGAAATAACAACTGCTTCAGGAAATTGTTCACGCACAAAATCCAAGCCGCAAATATGGTCAATATGCGAGTGGGTAATCAATATTTGTCGCGGGGTGATGGCATGTGTTTGAAGATAGGTTAGAAACGTCGTTTGTTCCGTCTCGGAATACATCCCGGGGTCAACGATATACGGTCCACCGGTTACCTCGGTGAGGAGGTAGGTACACTCTTGGTACGGATTGAATATGAAACGTATGACATTCATCCTCCTAAAACTAATACTGCTGATTCAGCCTGCAAAAGTAAGCATTTTTTTGTAATTATGCAAAAAAAAAAATGTTTTGCCGCAATTTTAATAGTTTAACAGCTTAATAGTTTAACAATTTAACGGCTTACCATTCACTAAAAAGTGCTTTATCAGTAGGCTATATCTGCTAAATTGTGCGTTTATTGTCCGTTTATTGTGCGTTTATTGTGCGGTGCTATTCCGGTACCGACAGGGAGGATGTCGGAAGGTTGAGCAGTTGCCGGGATACCAGGAGACCGGGATACCGTGAGACAGGATGATCACGCCCCGGGGCAAGTGCCGTTATAAGGCGTTTTTCCGGGATTACGGGTGCCTAAGTCGCCATTTTAAGGAAAAAATGCAAATAAATTTGTTTTATTGAAAAAAAATAAGTACCTTTGCAGGCGAAATCAGAGTGAGTCGGTCTATCGCTTATCAGGAGTGTTGCTTAGCAGCGCTCCGGTAAGAGGAAAGTCCGAGCAATATAGAGCGTCGCAGCGGTTAACGGCCGTCGGGGGGTGACCTTTGGTCCCTGCTACAGAGACGAGTCCGATGTTTACCAAGATACGGTGTCACTAAGTCACAGCTATAAGGTAATCGTCGGGGTGAAACGAGCACACTGCGTATTGCAATTCCATGTAAACCCGTGTTTGAGCGTTGCTCGCGCGAGCGGGAGGGTAGGAAGCGTGAGAGGCGTTTAGTAATAGGCGTCCAAGATTAATGATAGACTAAAACAGAACTCGGCTTACGGACTCACTCTTTTTTTATAGCATCTAATAAATAGTCGAAAGTCGAAAGCAGAAAGTCGAAAGCCGGCGTGACGCCGGTGTCGGCGGCTGTGCAGCCTGCAGTGGCTGCAGTCCCGGCGGCTGTGCAGCAAATAGCCGAAAGTCAAAACTATACGCAATATGAATCTTAAAGAACTAACCAGCACACTTTACACAGAAGGTGTGGAAAAAGGAAAGAAAGAGGCAGCAGACATCCTTAGTCGAGCTGAGGCGCAGGCTGCCGCTATTGTAGCCAAAGCCAATGAAGAGGCAGCGTCTATCACCGAGAAAGCCGAGGCGAAAGCCCGGGAGTTGGACATGAACACACGTTCTGAACTCAAAATGTACGCTGCGCAAGCCGTGCAGGCGCTTAAGACGGAAATTACTGATTTAATCAATGGCGAAATCGTTCATGAGAACATCAAAGCAGCTACGGCTGATCCGGCATTCATGCAGGGCGTAATCGCCAACTTGGCTGCTGAAATGGCGAAAGACGGCGATGTCGTTATCCGTGCCAAAGATGCGGAGGCGCTTAAGCAATTCTACGCAGCGAACGCGAAAGCGCAATTGGATAAGGGCGTTAAGATTGAAGAAGTGAAGGGAATAAAAACTGACTTTACGATTCAACCTGCTAAGGGAGGCTATAAATTGGCATTCGGGGATGCCGAATTAGAGGCTTACTTTAAGGAATTTTTACGTGAGGATTTAATTAAACTGCTGTTTGAGTAGTCGAAAGCCGGCGTGACGCCGGTGTCGGCGACGCTGCGGAACAAATAGTCGAAAGTTATGTATGAATATTTATTAGCCGGTCTGCCGGAACTTCGTGCGTCGGAAAAAGCTCCCATTACTATGGATGAGCTTCGAGAAGCGTTCGAAGTGACCTTATCCGATAAGGACAAGGAGCAGTTCCGCTTGCTGGACCATCATGCTACGTATGGTACACATCCTTTTATCAGAGAATGGTACCGGTTTGAGCGTGAACTCAACAACATGTTGGTGATTGAAATCTGCAAGAAACATGGTCTCAACGTCCGTACACATTTATTGGGCGAGGAGCCTGATGATATAGACCAGGATGTGCGCAATGTCAGTAAAATGGAAGACCTCTACGAACGGGAGCGGGCTATAGATAACCTGCGCTTTGCCTGGCTGGAAGAGACCACTAAATTGAAGAATTTTGCTTTCGAAAATGTGGTTGCCTATTACTTGGAGCTTCAGATGCTCTGCCGCTGGGAGAAACTGACGACAGAGATAGGCGAGAAAGTCTTCCGTGAGATTGTGAAGGATATGAAAAAAGGAATAAAATTAGATACGATATGACAACAGGAAAAGTAAAAGGTATCATCGCGAACCTCGTGACGGTTATTGTCGATGGACCTGTCTCCCAAAACGAAATCTGCTATATCAGCGTCGGCGAAACAAAACTGATGGCGGAGGTGATAAAAGTAGGCGGCGAGAACGTCTATGTTCAGGTGTTTGAGTCCACCCGTGGCCTGAAAGTAGGCAATCTCGTGGAATTTACCGGTCACATGTTAGAGGTGACTCTCGGTCCCGGTCTTCTGAGTCGTAATTACGACGGTTTGCAAAATGACCTCGATAAATTGACGGGTGTGTTCTTGAAACGCGGTGAGTATAACTTCCCGTTGGATAAAGAGAAAAAATGGTCGTTCGAGCCAATCGCCCAAGTCGGCGATGAAGTGGAAGCCGGAGCTTGGCTCGGTCAAGTGGATGAGAATCACCAACCGCATAAGATTATGGTTCCCTTTACCTTTGAGGGCAAGTACAAGGTAAAGACTATCGCGAAGGCGGGAGACTATACCATTGAAGAAACAATGGCAGTCCTTACCGACGCCGAAGGCAATGACCATAAGGTGACCATGATTCAGAAATGGCCGGTGAAGAAAGCTATTCTTGCCTATCGTGCTAAACCGCGGCCATTTAAACTCTTAGAGACCGGTGTGCGTACCATAGACACCGCTAACCCCATTTGTGAAGGTGGTACAGGCTTTATTCCCGGACCTTTCGGAACCGGTAAAACCGTGCTGCAACATGCTATCTCCAAGCAAGCGGAAGCGGATATCGTTATTATAGCTGCTTGCGGTGAACGTGCCAACGAGGTAGTGGAGACCTTTACGGAGTTTCCGGAGTTGGATGACCCTCATACTGGCCGCAAGTTGATGGAACGTACCATTATCATCGCTAACACCTCTAACATGCCGGTTTCAAGCCGTGAGGCTTCCGTTTATACCGCCATGACGATTGCAGAGTATTATCGGTCAATGGGATTACGTGTATTATTGATGGCTGATTCTACTTCCCGTTGGGCGCAAGCGTTGAGGGAAATGTCCAACCGTATGGAGGAGTTGCCCGGACAAGATGCGTTCCCGATGGACCTATCTGCTATCATCGGCTCGTTCTATGCACGTGCAGGATATGTATATCTGAATAATGGTGCGACAGGGTCTGTCACCTTCTTGGGAACTGTTTCTCCCGCGGGTGGTAACTTGAAAGAACCCGTGACGGAGGGCACCAAGAAAGTGGCTCGGTGCTTCTATGCCTTGGAGCAGGCTCGTGCAGACCATAAACGCTATCCCGCGGTGAACCCGATTGATTCCTATAGCAAATATATAGAATATCCGGAGTTCCAAGCCTATATGGCTAAACTCTTAGGCGAAGACTGGTTGCCGATGGTCAATGAGATGAAGACCTTCCTGCAACGAGGCAAGGAAATTCAGGAGCAAATAAACATTTTGGGCGATGACGGCGTTCCGGTAGATTATCATGAAGCGTTCTGGAAGAGCGAAGTGATTGACTATGTCGTTCTCCAACAAGATGCTTTCGATAAAGTGGATGCTGTCTGCCCCTTAGAGCGGCAGAAATACATCTTGAAGATGGTTATGGATATCTGTCACCACGACTATCAGTTTGACCTCTTCCTCGATGTGATGGAGTACTTCAAGAAGGTCATTAACCTATGTAAACAGATGTCTTATTGTGAGTTCCACAGTCCGGAGTTTGAAGACTATCAAAATAAGTTAACTGCTCTGCTCGCTGAGCGCCAAATAAAGGAGGCATAATTATGGCAAAAGCATTTCAAAAAATCTATACAGAGATTACCGCGATAACAAAAGCCACTTGCTCGCTGAAAGCGCAAGGTGTTGGTAATGATGAGTTGGCGACCGTTAACGGCAAATTAGCGCAGGTCGTTAAGATAATGGGTGACGAAGTCACGTTACAAGTTTTCCAAGGCACGGAAGGTATTCCGACCAATGCAGAGGTTGTGTTTTTAGGCAAAGCCCCGTCGCTGAAGGTGAGCGACCAGTTAGCCGGTCGTTTCTTCAATGCCTATGGCGACCCGATAGACGGCGGTCCTGCCGTTGAAGGCAAAGAAGTAGAGATAGGCGGCCCGTCTGTAAACCCCGTTAGGCGTAAACAACCCTCCGAGTTAATCGCTACAGGTATAGCCGGTATTGACTTGAATAACACATTGGTTTCCGGTCAGAAGATACCTTTCTTTGCAGATCCGGACCAACCCTATAACCAAGTGATGGCCAATGTGGCATTACGCGCTAAAGTAGATAAGATTATCTTAGGCGGGATGGGCCTGACCAATGATGATTACCTATACTTTAAGAACGTGTTTGCCAATGCCGGTGTGTTAGACCGTATAGTATCGTTTGTGAATACTACGGAAAACCCTGCCGTAGAGCGTTTGTTGATTCCGGATATGGCGTTAACGGCAGCGGAGTATTTTGCAGTTGAGAAACACGAGAAAGTGCTTGTGCTCTTGACTGATATGACACTATATGCTGATGCCTTGGCGATTGTAAGTAACCGTATGGACCAAATTCCGTCTAAGGACTCTATGCCCGGCTCCCTTTATTCCGATTTGGCTAAGATTTACGAAAAGGCGGTACAGTTCCCCGAGGAAGCCGGCGGCGGCTCCATCACCATTATTGCGGTGACGACGCTCTCCGGTGGTGATATCACGCATGCTATTCCGGATAACACCGGTTATATCACCGAGGGACAATTATATCTCCGTCGTGATTCCGATATCGGTAAGGTTATTGTTGACCCGTTCCGTTCTCTTTCGCGTTTGAAACAGTTGGTAGCCGGTAAGAAGACTCGTGAAGATCATCCGCAAGTGATGAACGCCGCTGTTCGTTTGTACGCTGATGCCGCCAACGCCAAAACGAAGCTGGAGAATGGCTTCGACTTGACCGATTATGATAACCGCTGCTTGGAGTTCGCTAAGGAATATTCCGACAAGATATTGGCGATTGACGTCAACATCAACACAACAGAGATGTTGGACATTGCTTGGGGCTTATTCGCTAAATACTTCAAACCCGAAGAGGTGAATATCAAACAGGCGCTTGTTGAAAAATATTGGCGGTAGTATTTATAAGTTAATATGGCAATAAGTTATCAATTTAATAAAACATCGTTGCAGAGTCTTGAAAAGGACCTGAAGATGCGCCAACGCACTCTGCCTACACTACAGTCTAAGGAGACTGCCTTGCGGTTAGAGGTAAAGCATGCCAAGGACGAGTTAAAGCAACTCGATGCTGAGGTGAACGCGCGCATCCACGGTTATGACAAGATGATGGCGCTTTGGGGGGAGTTTGACACTTCACTTATCCATGTGGACGATGTACGTATGTCGGTGAAGAAGATTGCCGGTGTGCGTGTGCCGGTATTAGAGGAGGTGGTTTATTCGACTAAGCCCTTTAACCTGTTCTCGTCGCCTAAATGGTTCTTGGATGGCTTTGAGCAAGTGAAGGCGATAGCCGATGTCGGTATTCGTCAAGAGTTCGTGCAACGTAAAGTCGAGTTACTGGACTATGCACGCAAGAAGACCACCCAGAAAGTGAACCTCTTCGAGAAAGTGCAAATCCCCGGCTATCAAGACGCTATCCGCAAGATTAAACGCTTTATGGAAGACGAGGAGAACCTCTCTAAGTCGTCTCAGAAGATAGTTAAGTCCAAGCGCGAAAAAGAGGCTATGGAACAAGAGAGAAAGGAGGCTGCCGTATGATTACTCCCATGAAGAAATATACCTTCCTTATTCAAAGTTCGCAATATGAACATTTTATTGCACAACTGCAAGAGGCGGGTGTTGTTGATGTCACGACTAAGGCTCAAGGCTCCTTAGCGGATGCCCAATTGGAAGAAGCCCTCAGTAAAGCGGAGGATATACGCCATCTCCTGAAACAAGGTTGCCCAGACCAAATGCTTAAAGAAGAGGCCGATATTCGCGCGCGAATTGAAGCTATCCGTCAGGAGCAGAGAAGGGTAGCTCCTTGGGGGGACTTTGATGCCCTAACCATTGAGAAACTGAAAAACGAAGGGCATGAGATATACTTCTACACCTGTCCTTCCAAGCAGTTTGACCCCTCGTGGGGCGTTATCGTCTCGGAAGTATCTTCGCTCATATATTTTATATCGCTTCAACCTATTGAGAATGAATTGGTAACGGCCTTTCCGATGACCAAGTCGGCAGTTGCTTTAGACGCTGATTTATCGGCACTAAACGGTCTCTTGACTGCTGCCATAGCGCGAAAAGAGGTCTGGCTGCAGTCTCACCGGGAATCGCTGGAAGAGGAGTCGCAGCGTTTGGAGAATACTATCAATGTCCGTCAAGTGACTTTGTCGGCAGATGATGAGGCAGAAGGAGCGGTGAAGCTCTTAGAGGGTTTCTGTCCGGTGGAGAACTGCGAGGCACTTGAGCAGCAATTGTCAAAAGCGGCATGTTACTACGAGTCAGAAGAACCTCAGGAGGGTGATAAGACGCCTGTGAAACTGTATAACAATTGGTTCACAAAACTCTTTGAGCCGCTGACGGGTATGTACGGTTGGCCTTCTTACAAGGAGTTTGATCCGACCCCGATATTGGCGCCGTTCTATCTGCTATTCTTTGCCCTTTGTATCGGTGATATGGGCTATGGTATAGCGATAGCGTTAGTAGGCTACCTTATTTATAAAGGTAAACTGAAGATAGATATGTTTGACGGCTTGGGCGGCATTATTATGGCGTTAGGCGTCGGATGTGTCATAGTCGGTTATCTGATGGGTGGCTTCTTTGGTATCAATCTTTATACCGCATCATGGTTCCCAGAATGGGCTAAAGTGCCGATGTTCAGTCATTGGATAGGTGATGGCAGCGGCAAAGTGCTCGGGTATGACGTAATGATGGTATTGTCTATTGTGATAGGAGTATTCCATATCTGTTTAGCCATGACTATCAAAGCTATCAGTTATACCATGCGTTTCGGGTTTAGGCAGATGGCATCTACCTGGGGTTGGCTTATCTTGATTGTAGGGGGAATCGTTACAGGTATCTTGATGACGACGAGTCTCATCAGCGCGCGAGCAGCAGGCATATTGATGATTGTGATAGGTGCTATCAGCGGTTTGGGTATTTATCTCTTCAATACTCCGGGTCGTAATCCGCTTATCAATATCGGTGGAGGTTTATGGGACACGTATCAAATGGCGACAGGTATATTAGGCGATGTGCTGAGTTATATCCGTTTATATGCCTTGGGTTTAGCAGGTGCTATGCTCGGTGCTGCGTTCAATGATTTAGGTCTGATGGTGCTGGGTGACGCGCCCGGAATAGGGAGCTGGATAGGGTTTGTAGTCATTGTCGTTTTCGGACATGTGCTCAATCTCTTGATGGCGTGCTTAGGCGCCTTTGTACACCCGTTGCGTCTCACTTTTGTAGAGTATTTCAAGAACTCGGGATATGAGGGACTTGGTAAACTCTATAAACCGTTTAAGAAATAACTATTATTAATAATTTATAAAATCCAATTACTATGTTAGTAGAAACAATGTTAGGTTACCTGGGTCTGGGTCTGATGCTCGGTCTGTCAGGTGTTGGTTCGGCTTACGGTACCACGATTGCCGCGAACGCAGCGGAAGGTGCTTTGAAGAAGAACAAGGAAAAATCGAGTAGCTACATGATTCTTTCAGCCCTGCCGGCAACGCAAGGTCTGTACGGTTTTGTAGCGTTCTTGATGCTGTCGGGTAAACTTGTTCCGGAGACGGGTGAGGGTGGTTTGCTCCTCTTCGGTATCGGATTAGGAACAGGCCTTGTTTACCTTCTGTCAGCTATCCGTCAAGGTCTGGTATGTGCTAATGGTATTAGCAGTATCGGTGCAGGCCATGATGTTCAAGCCAACACAATGATTTATGCAGCTCTTCCGGAGTTCTACGCTATTCTTGCTCTCGTAGGTTCCTTGATGATCTAAGTATGACGATCCAATTTTTGGGTGCCGCTCAGGAGGTTACCGGGTCAAAACACCTGGTGACCACTGATGCGGGGCACCGAATCTTGCTTGATTGTGGCATGTATCAAGGCAAAGGCCTTGAGACAGACGCAGCCAATAGGGATTTAGGCTTTAAACCCGAAGATATTGATTGCGTCTTATTGAGCCATGCCCACATTGACCACAGCGGGCTTTTACCTTATATCTACAAAGAGCATTTTAGAGGGGATATTTACTGCACACCTGCTGCCCGTGACCTCTGCTCTTTGATGCTTCAAGACACAGCTTTCATCCAGCAACAGGATGTTAGATGGTACAATAAAAAGATGGACCGCAAACACGGTCCTAAGATTCAGCCCCTCTTTGATTTGAATCATGTCGAGCGGGTGATGCAGCATTTTATAACGGTACCATATAATAGGCGATTCAGACTCTTTGATGATGCCTTTGTTACTTTTACCAACTCCGGTCATATGCTTGGCTCTGCGGTTATATCGTTAGAGATTTATGAGCATAATGAATGGAAGAAGATAGCCTTTACGGGTGACCTCGGACGCCTATCTTCTCATATCCTTTGTCCCCCTGTGCCATTTCCTCAATGCGATTACCTTATCTGCGAATCAACCTATGGCAATAGGCTCCACGAAGACGTTCTTGCCTCGGAAGAAGCGTTGTTAGGCGTCGTGGATGACACATGCGTTTACCGCAAAGGCAAACTGATTATACCTTCTTTCTCCGTCGGCCGTACTCAGGAAATTGTTTATGTCCTCAATAAGATGTATAACGACGGGCGACTGCCCCGTTTTCCCGTTTATGTGGATTCGCCCCTGGCGGTCAATGCGACCCAGATCTTCCGCGCTTATGCCGATGAACTGAACGAAGATGTCAGGGACACGCTTCGCTTTGACAAAGACCCGTTTGGATTTAATACTCTCCGGTACATAACGGATGTCAATGAGTCGAAGAAACTCAACGATGACCCCAATCCGGGGATTATTATCTCTGCCTCAGGAATGGCTGAAGCGGGTAGGGTAAAGCACCATATTGCCAATCATATTGCGGATCCTGCTTGCACGATTTTGATTGTCGGGTATTGCACACCGGAATCATTAGGCGCTCGTATACAAGATCCCTCTCGCAAATGGGTGTCTATCTTTGGTTATGACCGTAAGATTAAAGCGCAGGTAACTAAGATTGAAGGTTTCTCCGGTCATGGTGACTACAAAGAGATGCTTACTTATTTGACCCAATCATTGGATGTTACTAAAGTACGACGGACATTCGTTGTCCACGGAGAGGCCGAGGCGCAAGTCGCCTACAAAAACCACCTCTATGAGGCCGGGTTCATGAATATTTCGATCCCCCGTAAAGGTGATAGTGTTGACCTCTAGGGCTATAAAAATTACGAATTACAAATTAATCAATCTAATTTTATTATTATGAGTTTACTAAAGATTTTATTAGCTATTTTTCTGCCGCCATTGGCAGTTCTTGATCGTGGTCTGGTTCCGGTGCTCATTACCTTGCTTGCTACATGTTTAGGTTGGTTGCCCGGAGTAGTGGTTGCGTTCTTATATTGCACCAAAAAGATTTAATCTTTCATCATGTATTGATAACTAAAAAAGGAGGTCGCCTATGAAGCGACCTCTTGTTCATTCAGTATTATATTAGGCTCTAATCAATACATTGCCCGATACTCGGATGGCGTTTTGCCGGTGGCCTGCTTGAAATATCGCGTAAAGGCGGGCTGCTCTCTGAAGCCCAAAGCGAAGCATATTTCTGCGATTGACATCTCTTTGTGGGTGCGGAGCATAATCTTAATCTGCATTATAACATAGTTCATTATCCATGTACTGGGTGCAATGGAGGTGACATCCGACACTACTTTAGCGAAATGCTTAGGCGTTATATACAATTGTGCAGCATACCAAGCCACTTCTTTATGCTCGCGGTAATTCATAGTCAGCATGTTGTAGAAACTATTGAAGATAGCTTCTTGCCTTGTGTGATGTTGAGAGTCATCTACTTCTTGCGGTTGATAGGCGTCTATCATCTCAAAGAGCACATTTAATACTTGCACCATTGCTTCAATGCGTTTCTCCAGCGTTCTATGGTTTGACCGAGAGATGATGTCCAATAACCGTACAGCGTAACTGAGGTGTTCTTTTTGCTCTTGGGTTAAATGCACATTGGGTTGTTGGTGATATACAAGGTATTTCGTTCCTCCTAATTGCTGCAATTCTGATAGTAGCAAAGGACTGACTATGAGAACCTCAAAGGTGTAGTCTTTGCTATGTTCGTGAATTTGAATGGAGTGGTGCGGCATAACGATTGCCATATCACCCACGTTAAATTCCGTTTGTGTCTCATCATACCGTAAATGACAATGCCCTTTTTTACAAAGTATTATCATCATGTAGTCATTACTGATGGGCTCCATATGGCCTTGTGGCGCCTCAAGATTTTCTACCCATACTAATTCGTTCTTGCGTACAATCTCCATAAGGGGAGACCAAAAGTCTGTTCCGGTCATATTTTTCATGATTTTTAGTAATTTTTGCAAAGATATGTTTTATTTACCAATTATGCAAATATAATTGTTTTTTTTTACTAAAATTGCACTTTTTTTGCATTTTTACCTCTGTTTTCTGTCAGTGATGTTTTTTTAGTGAGGAACTTGATGCCATACACCGGCCAGTACGGCACTTTCTCTATGCCGGTACGGACACGCGGGATGTCGAGCAACAGGAACGCCGAGGTCATAAACAGAGACACCCATATAATCTGACCGTAAATCTGCTTCAAGGTCACGCTCATGACGGAAGCAAGACCGGCTTCGCCTGACAGAACAGAGACCGCTTCGCTGACAGAGTACAGACCGAATTTGCTATTAACGCTTGTCAGCGTCAGGAACGCGCCGTAGCGGGACATATTGTCCGCCATGAAATGCTTGAAGAGCGTGGTGTATAGCCCATAACCCGATGCGCCGGCAAGGTACATGTGGATGACGTTGAAGATGAATAGCGCCATGAAGAAATGCTCCAAGTCATGCACGCTCTCGTGCAGAGACCACATCAGCGACGCGGCAAGAATAGCATACGCGCAGCCGCGGAACGCCAAGCCGAGACGGTATTGCTCAATCGGCACATTCACATCCAGATAGAAATACATCCACAGCGAATAGATCAGGATACTGCCAAAACCGATAGCGAAGAGTTTCCACACTTTCCATTTCTTGTTCCCCAGCCAATAAAGGGTAATCAGCACGCCGACATACACGCCCGGCAGTGACCACAGACAGAGCGCACCCTTGGTATGTTCCTCCAAGCCGCGCACCTCGGTCCAATAGATTTCCTCTAACGTGTGCTCGGCGCCCAGAAGCAGCTCGGCGATAGCGGTCACAAGCAAGATAGCCAACATGTTCTTGTATTTGAAAATCTCCAGCGAGATATAGGGTTTCTCCACCGTCTTGAGCCGGTATAGGATAAACGCCAGGAGTATCAGGCTGAGCGCCAGCACCCATCGGAGCGTAGGCGAGAAGAACCACATCAGTCGGTCACCATAGACGAGGATATAACTGATCATCAGCATCAGCAGAGAAATCAGCAGCCCCGTGGAAATATCGATTCCTTTGAGCGGCATCCGTTGCGGCATCGGGCACCACGGCTGGCAAAGGAAGAGCTGCACTGCCACCACGAAACACATTGTGCCGATGGTCAGCACGTGCATCATCTGCCAACTGAAATGGAAGGCAATGACGGCGGCGAGCCATGCACTGCCGGTGATGGCGGTCAACAGCACAATATGCAGAATAGGGAAGAACACCCCGAAATCACGCTCCGGCGTCATCCACAGCTGGATATTCGACATGTTCTCGAATGTGCCCTGCAGTTTGGCGATGCCGGCAATGAAAGAGACAGGCAGCAGGACTGCCATGTTCGTCGTCCGCATCGTGATGAGGTTGCACACGGCAATGACGACAGCCGAGCCGATAAGCAGCTGTTGGTTCGTAAAACGGAACTTCATTCGGAACAGCATCGGGAACCACACCGCCATGCCTGCCAGACCGGCATAGAGCAGCATTAGCAGGTCCTCGAGTTGCAGGGCTGTTGTGCCGCGCACGGCTTCCAGTGCGCCGAGATACACCCCGCCCGAGAACTGGATACACAAGACTTGAAGAATATAAATCCACGGCTGTATCTTCCGTGGCACCCACGCCCGGAACATGGGCATTTGGAACGGCATTTTTCCCGCCGCAGGAGGTGAAGGAGGTAGTTGCATCGTATTAGTACTTCACCTCACATTCCACGCTGTAGCCTGCCTTCAGACGCGATAAATCTTCTGCGCTGTTCTCGTCCAGTGCGATGCGGATGGTGAGGCGTTGCTCCACCTTGACGAAGTTACCCGTGGCATTATCAATAGGCACCAGCGAGAACGCGCTGCCGGTAGCGTCCGACAAGCTCTGCACACGCCCTTTGTACTGCACATCCGGCACGGCGTCCACATGGATGGACACCTCCGAACCCTCATGTATATTTGGCAACTGGCTCTCGCGGTAGTTGGCTTCCACCCATTTCTGCTGCTCATCGACGATGGAGACAAGCGTCTGCCCGGGATTGACCAGTTCGCCGATGTTAATGTCACGGCTTCCTACCACGCCGCTGTTCGAAGCGATGATGTAGCAATAGGACAGGTTCAGTTCCGCCAACTCCACTGCCGCCTGCGCCAGTTCGATTGCCGCCTCCGAAGCCGAGAGGTTATAACTCTGCTCGTCCGCCACGCTGTGCTGCATCTCGATGGTGCGGCATATCTGTTCGTAGCGTGCCTGTGCCGCCAGATATGCTGTGTGCGTCTGGTCGGCAATCTGCTGCGAGATAGAACCGGTGCGCAGCAACTGCTCGCAGCGCCTGTCCTCGCGGGCAAGGTTGTCCATGTTCGCCTTCGCTTCGGCTTTGGACGCTTCTATGGCGCTGATGTTCGTGTTGGTCGTGCGGATAGAGGTCCCTGCCTGTTTGCTCTGCTGCTGCGCACGGGCAAGGTCCGAACGCGCTTGTGCCAGGCGCAGGCGGAACTCGCTGTCCTCGATGATAACAAGCGTGTCGCCGGCGTTCACATGTTGGTACGCCTCAAAACGTATCTCCTTGATAAAACCTTGCACGCGCGTGTTCTGCGGCGCAATGTACTGACAAACACGGGCATTATCGGTGTACTCGATGTGCCCGAAATGAGTGAACTGCAGCACGACATACGTCACGCCGGCTGCCAAAACCAACACAATAATTGTGTTGTAAACATACGTTAAAATCCGAGATTTTTGCATAAGTGACCCTATTTTTGTTGATACTACTTTACCGCAACTTCTGTTGCGAGGAATATTATAGGGTTACCCCACGCCTTTACCAAGACTGTTTTGCAAAAAAACGATGCAAAATTACGAATATTTTCTTATTTACGCAAATAAAATTGAGTTTTTTTTGCGCATTCGGATTTTTTTGTTGTATCTTTGCACCCAATTTTGAGCATCGCACCATGACATCACATTATAATGTAAATTTGCTGCTTCCGTGCTTAATCTATAAGCCGTCTATGCTGAATTGTGCGGTTATTGTCCGG
>DFEE01000009.1:2737-34339 GCA_002368645.1 Bacteroidales bacterium UBA3810 | reverse complement strand
TTGTCCGGTTATTGTGCGGTGTTGTTCCGACAGATATCGTCAGTGGAGGCGTTATTTAATTTTGCAATAGAGTCCTTCTTCTTCGATTATCTGGTTTTTTATGGGGTGTATAATTTCTCCTCCTTCATAATCAATGAAGATGTAATCACCTTGCCGAATGGTCATGAGGTTACTAATCTCATGAATGGCTTCGGCGGGTGTAAGGCAAAGCCCATCAAGCCCCTTCCCGTGGGTTTTCCCCATGAGGGGCAAATCGGGCAGGCTGTCGCCATTATAAGGAGTGAATGTGCCGACACATAGGCTGTAATCGAAACAAAATGCCCGTGTCCATTCTCCGGCGGTCAGCTGCTTTTCATCCCAAAAATTAAGTCCCGGAGCGACGGCGTCATAATACCTGTAAGCAAAGCGTGTAGGTATAGATTTTCCTAATCGAGATATGCGTAAGACAAGGCACCGTGCGGCACATATCTCTATGACCGCGTCCTCGCCGGAGGGCATAAAGAAGGGCTTTCTGTTATTGAGAAGGGACGAATCGCCTTTGAGTACAATATGTTTAGTGCCATTGATTGATGTTATGCCGATTATCTTCATAAGAAATTACGGATTGCAATTAAAAAAACTATAAAAGTTGTTCCAGGATACCGGGTGACCGGGGTGCCATTATATGGATGATTACTTGGCTTTGGGGCGGATAAAGAGTTGGATAGGCGTACCGGTAAGGTCCCAGAACGAGCGTATTTTGTTCTCAAGGAAACGTCGATAGGGCTCCTTGACATATTGTGGCAAATTGGCAAAGAATACAAAAGATGGCACTTGTGTATCGGGCAGTTGTGTGCAGTACTTGATCTTAATGTATTTGCCTTTCCAAGCGGGTGGTGGAGTCGTCTCGATGATGGGAAGGAGTTTCTCGTTGAGTTGTGCGGTTGGTATCTTCTTGAACTTATTTTCATAGACATGTAGCGCCTCCTCAACCAATTTGTAAATCCGCTGCTTGGTAAGGGCAGATGTGAATATAATCGGGAAGTCGGTAAAAGGCGCTATTCTTGTGCGGATAGCATTCTCAAAGGCTTTGATGGCGGCATTGGATTTATCTTCAACCAAATCCCATTTATTGACTGCCACAATAAGTCCCTTTTTATTCTTCTGAATGAGTTGGTAGATATGCAGGTCCTGCGCTTCGATGCCTCGCGTGGCATCAATGAGCAGAATGCAGACATCGGCATTCTCAATGGCTCGAATAGAGCGGACGACGGAGTAGTATTCCAAATCTTCGGTTACTTTGGCTTTCTTGCGGATGCCGGCAGTATCTACTAAATAAAACTCTTTTCCGAATTTATTATAGTAGGTATAGATACTGTCTCTGGTAGTGCCGGCAATGTCGGTTACAATGGTTCGTTCTTCCCCGATGAGGGCATTAAGGATAGAAGATTTACCAGCATTGGGTCTGCCCACTAAGGCGAAACGAGGCAATGCTGCTCCGGCGTCTGTGTTGTCAAGGGCGTTGCCCTCCGAAGTGGCACCTTGCTGCTCATTTGCCGGGAATAATCGCAATACCTCATCGAGTAGTTCGCCGGTTCCCAGACCGTTCTCCGCGGAGATAATATAAGGGTCTCCGAGTCCTAATTTATAGAACTCAGCCGCCCCGTATTGCTGACTAAAGTCATCGACTTTATTGACCGCTAAAAGGGTAGGTTTATGTGCTTGGCGCAAAAGGTGTGCCACTTCCATGTCAAACTGTGAAACTCCCTCGTTGACATCAACTACTAAGATGACTACATCGGCATCCATTAGAGAGGTGTTGACCTGCCGATTGATTTCAGTTTCAAAGGTGTCATCTGAGCCGACTACCCATCCTCCTGTGTCAATGACTGAGAATGTCTTGCCGCACCACTCACAGTGACCATATTGCCTGTCGCGAGTCGTGCCGGCTTCGTTCATGACGATTGCTCTACGTGTTTGGGTTAAACGGTTAAAGAGCGTACTCTTGCCCACATTGGGGCGTCCTACAATTGCTACTGTATTCATATACTTCGTGTTGGTTACTTCGTGTTGGTTACTTCGTGTTGGTAACGGCTTTGCCGTGTTTTTCCAGGATACCAGGTGGCCACGCCCTGCGGGCTGTCACCATTATATGGATTACGAAATTACCACCAAGTTATGCGTTTATTCGTATTATTAGTACTGGATTGATCATATTTAAGATCGGCTAACATAGAAGCATTAACACCGATATGGAAGGTATAGGAGGCATAGGGACCGAACGGTACAAAGGATGCCGTCATATTCCAGCAGTGTAAATCGCGACTGATGTTAAAATTGGTATAACTGAATTGATGTGCCTTAAAATCGTAACTTGTAGTTGCACTTATCTTCCAGCCTTTGCCTAAGCTAAGCGAACCGGAGAAAGACAGGTTGTGGGTAAGGACCATCTTGTAGTACATTTTCTCATAGTCGAACTCTCCTCCGGCTCCATAACGGATGGAGTAACTGACAGTCAGACTCCAGGGCATTTCTAATTTCTCATAGCCGTCATTGTCAGTCTCGGATTGTTTATCGTGCCGGGGATAGGTCTTGGCATTACGCACTTCTCCGCTCTCATCCACGGTGACCGGCTCTGTATTGGCTTTACTTTTTTTAGAGTCTTTCCCGAACCATTTCTTAAAGAGGTCGTTGGAGAAGGTATAGCTAAAACTTGCTCCTGTTCCGGTCCAGTGTGGAAAACGCCCATTGTGCCAGTACTGTTTATTGGTTCTGACAGGTGTGCCAAAGGCGTTAAGTTGGTACATATAAGGGTCTAACTGTGTCGATAGGTTGATGGTATAATTGATTTTGGGAATCTTGATTCTAAGGTTGATATTGAAATTGGAGAAGTTCATACTATCCGCCGCAAAATTATAGGCGCCGTTGATGCCGAGGTTATCGATAAGACTAATCACCTTGAAGGGTTTTGTTCCGGTAGTATCTTTGCTATTAACGACCTTCATCTCCAGATTATTCTCTACGCCAAAGGATAGTGTCGCAGCCATGCCCTGCGAGGCGTTACCATAGAGTTGCCCCTGGAATTTAGAGTATTTCTGCATTATATACATCGGGTTACCCTCAGCGTCTATTTTCTGGATTAGTTTGCCGTAAGCATCCCGTTCAGAGCTATAGACCGGTTGCTCATAGGTGCCGTAGTAGTTCCACCACTGATTGCCGAAATCGGGATGGTAACTGAAACTGACATGCGGCGTCATCACATGGCGGAATTTATCCACCTTGCTATGCGGAAATAGCTTCCTAAAAGGCGTGTAAAAACCATATAATTTCGTGCTCATAGAGACCCCGACATTGAAGTCGAAGACATTATAGAATCCGGTTGTAGTATCTCTTGCCAGTGACTGGTTCTCATAGTCCCAATGTCGCTCTTCACGACTGAAATACATCCTGTCCGTTAGGTTGAGAGAGGGGGTAATGGAGATATATTTGAAGAGCATAAAGGAGGCATTAGAGGTGATAGTGTGCCTTAGTCCGGTTTTCCAGTCTTTAAGGAAGTTAGAGCGAAAAATATAGTTTTCTTTCATACTATTAGCAGCGATTTTGGCGTTACCGGTATAAGATAAGCTGATTTTCTCATACCACCGCTCCTTGCCTATCGGGTTCTTCCGCTTGAACGGATAAATACGACTCATAGAGACCGTTAAATCGGGTAGGGTCAGTGATAGTGTGGAGTCTTTTGTGCGCTGACTTATCAATGCGCTCATGCTGATAGACCATGGGCTATTGGGAAAGCGCTGGGTGTAACTGATACTGGATGATTTGGTGTTTTCGGAGTTCAGTTGCCCGTTGTAGTAACTGTTGATATTGCTGCGGTTATACCCGGATGTCGAGAAATTGACGGAGGCACTGAAGTTTGTATAAGGATTGGCTTTGCTGTCCTGTGTGTGGGTCCACTGGATGCTTAAGTTCTGTGCCTTACTATAGTCCGGCAGACCAACTTCGGAAGTGATATCTTCGCGGTAGTTAATGGAGATATTGCCGTTGAACTTATAGCGTTTGATGTACTTGGATTTGGCATAAATAGCCCATGTACCACGCGTGTATATATCGCCTGTAACGGTCAAGTCCAAATAGTCGTTGATAGCCCAGTAGTAGCCTATGCCGCGCAAATATAACCCTCGAGAATAATCATCGCCGAATGTAGGCATGATAAGACCGCTCGAATAGCTGTCCGTGAACGGGAAAAAACCAAAAGGTATAGCTATCGGCAAAGGCACTTCGCCGACCACCATATAAGCAGGACCGGTGGATATATGTTTCTTGGGTACAACCTTGGCTTTGGTCATCTTGAGGTAGAAATGCGGATGCTCGTGGTCATCGCAGGTCGTGTACATGCCTCCTCCCATCATGAAGGAATTGTTGTCACTCTTCTTACTTTTAGAGGCAACGATATAACCTTCGCCCTGCTGCGTCACGACATTGCGTATATAACCTTTCTGAGTCTGCATGTTATACGTTAATTCTTTGGACTCGTAACTGTCTTTGCCTTCCTTGAAGACGGGTTTCCCGCGCCATTCTTCATTTATTGAATCATACACTCCCGTCGCATAAAGCAAACTGCTGTCCATGTGAAACCGTATAAATTCAGACTCTAAATCCATAGTCTCATACTTCACGGTACTGTTGCCATGTAGCGTGGCGGTTCCATCGCTTTTCATGACCATGGAATCTTGCGCCGAATAAGCAACAGGGTGCGCCAGCTTTTGCCCGTACACCATCACGCTACTTATGCACATTGATATTAAAAAAACGATTTTGCGCATTTTAGCGCGCAAAAGTACAATTTTTTTTGGATATATGCAAATTATTTTTTATCTTTGCCCGATTTTTGATGATTTTTAGAAAAGTATGAAAACATTACTACTTGCTTTATTAGCTCCATTCATGATGGACTCCGTTCCAGTTGATTCAGTACAATCAGATACCTTAGAGGGGTTTAAGTTTACCACAATTGACTCAATTGCCATTACTCCGGTTAAGGACCAACATCGCTCCGGAACTTGCTGGGCTTTCTCGACTCTGGGTTTTTTAGAGTCTGAACTTATCCGTATGAATAAAGGGGTGTTTGACCTATCCGAGATGTTTGTGGTATCAAAGACGATGGTTGACCGTGCCGAATACTGCGTGCGGATGTATGGCGATGTGGCGTTCGCGGGCGGCGGTTCGGCTTATGATGTTATCTATTGTATGCAGAATTACGGTCTTGTTCCGCAGGAGGCGATGCCCGGTATCCAATATGGTGCTACTAAAGCCGATACGCTCCCTGTGCATAAGGAGATAGATGCTCTGGCAGGTGCTTATGTCAAGGCCCTTACTACTTCTAACTTAACCAAACTGACCCCTGTGTGGAAGAAAGGCCTGCAGGCTCTCTATGATACCTATTTAGGGCAGTGTCCGGAGGAGTTCAGCTATAACGGCAAGAAGTATACTCCTTTGTCCTTCGTCCAAGAACTCGGACTTAATGCCGATGATTATGTTTCCATCACGTCCTATACGCACCATCCGTTCTATACCCGTTTTGCTCTGGAAGTGCCTGATAATTGGCGCATGGATATGATGTATAATGTTCCGCTTGAGGACTTAATGCGTATTATAGATAATGCTATTGCTAACGGTCATACTATGGCTTGGGGCGCAGATGTCTCGGAAATCGGTTTTACGCGCAAGGGCGTGGGCGTTATGCCCGATGCCGACAATGGTGCAGACCTTACCGGCTCCGATATGGCACATTGGCTCGGTTTGGACGCTAAATCCAAGAAAGAGGAACTGACCAAAAAGCCTCTTCCCGAGATGGAGATTACCCAACAGATGCGTCAAGACGCTTTTGACTCTTGGGAGAATACGGACGACCACGGTATGCAGATTTTCGGTACTGCGAAAGACCAAAACGGCAAACTCTATTATATGGTCAAGAACTCGTGGGGAACCATGCGCTCCGATTATAAGGGCATTTGGTACATCAGTCGCGCATTTATGGAGTACAAGACGAACGATATTCTCGTTCATAAAGACGCTATTCCCAAAGACCTTAGAAAGAAGATGGGCATACGATAATGAATTACGGATTGCGGATTACGAATTACCGTGAGCGTTCGATGAGCGTTCGGTGAGCGTTCGATGAGCGTTCGATGAGCGTTTGTTATTAGTCGAAAGTCGAAAGCAGATTGCTAATTACGAATATTGACAAATAAAGCTATATATAAGTCTAAAGGATCCAAGTTCATCGGTTTTGCTGAAAGGGTCAGTAATGAGGAACAGGTTAAGAACCGTGTTGCTTACTACCGCAAGCAGTATCATGACGCGCGGCATGTGTGCTATGCTTACCGGTTGGGTCCAGACCTGTGGAGGACTCGCGATGACGGCGAACCGCATGGCACTGCGGGAGTGCCTATTCTGCGCGCTATTGATGCTGCACATGAGGACCACGTTTTGGTGGTTGTGGTGCGGTATTTCGGAGGTACATTGCTGGGCACCGGAGGACTGATAGTAGCTTATAGAGAAGCTGCCAAGATGGCATTGGAGGATATGTTATGAATAAAGACGAAACAAAGCGCATTCGCGCGTATCATACGGGGGCCTTGTTGTGGCTGACGGATTACCTCGTTCTATTACCAGTCTATCTGCTCATGAAACGCCACATGAGTTCCTTCACTTTAACCTACTTGGACGACAAGCGCAAGGAGATAGAGGCGGATTTTAAGCATGGTGCTACTTTTATTACCAATCATCGGGATATTATCTGTGACCCTGCATTCTTCTGCTATAATATGCGCTTGAAATATGGCATCCGGCCGTATATGGGAATAGGTAATAATCTCTTTAAGAAGTGGTGGATAGAACCGGTAGTACGGTATAATCGTTGTTATGTCGTTATCAGGGACGGGTCTCCACGGGATGCGTTGCAGCATGCGACGGTTCTGTCAGAGTATATTCAGCACCTTCGTCATCGTCATAAATCCATATGGATTGCGCAGCGTGAGGGGCGTGCTAAAGACTCGAATGACCTGACACAACCGGCTGTACTGAAGATGTTGACTTTAGCAGACGGAAATGATTTCTTGTCGGCTGTGCGGAAACTGAATATCATGCCGGTCTCGTTCTCCTATGAGTACGATCCGTGTGATTACCTGAAGGCCAAAGAAGCGCAGCAACGGCGCGATAATCCCGCCTTTAAGAAAGGTCCTAAGGACGACTTGCTGTCTATGAAGACGGGTATGTGGGGCGAAAAGGGTAGGGTGGTTTTTCGGATGACGCCGTCTATAAATCACTGGCTTGATCGGCACGAAGAGGAACTGAGACAGTTGTCGCGCAACGAGCAGATAGCGGCAGTGGCGCATCAGATAGACCACCAGATACACTTAGGGTACGAAATCTATGACAGAGGTCCTGCTTTTGAGCAATATCTTCAAGGGCAGCTTACCAAGATTGATATGCCTGACCGCGACGACGCATTTCTTCTTGATAAATTGCATGAAATGTATAATAACCCCGTTATTAATTATGAAAAAAGCCATCTTTCCGGGGTCCTTTGACCCCTTTACGATAGGTCATTACGATATAGTGAAAAGGGGCTTAACGCTCTTCGATGAAATAGTAATCGGTATCGGTCGCAATAGTGAGAAGAAGGAGACCTTTCCCATCCGTGAGCGGCTTGCTGCTATTGAGGCCGTCTTTCGGAATGAAGAGCATGTCTCGGTGCAGATATACGACAGTCTGACGGTGGATTTTGCACATTCAGTCGGCGCGCAGTTTATCCTGCGTGGGATACGGTGCGTAGAGGATTTTGAGTATGAGCGCAATATGGCAGAGGCAAATAAGCAATTGGCAGAGATGGAGACCATATTGCTCTATACACGTCCGGAATATGCGCATATATCGTCAACGCTTGTGCGTGACCTCTATTCGTATGGCAAAGATATCTCGTCTTATCTTCCTTAAAATAGTCGAAAGCCGGCGTGACGCCGGTGCCGGCGGCTGTGCAGCCTGCAGCGGCTGCAGTCCCGGCGGCTGTGCAGCAGATAGTCGAAAGTCAAAAGTCGAAAGTCGAAAGCAACCGGTTGCCCAGGTTGCCGTTATAAGGAAATGTTAATTATGATGAACAAAGCAAAAATAATGTCAAAAAGGACCTTATACATTGTTCTTATCCTCATGGGTGCCGGCGTGACGGCAGAGTCGGCGGCTGGTGAGAACCTGTCTGCCGATAGGCAGGCGACATATCGGATAGACCATACAATCAGTATATTCAACGATGTGATGCGTCAGTTGGATATCAATTATGTGGATACGCTCAATTATGAGGCGTTAACGGAAAAGGCGATTAACGCGATGTTGCGTGAGATAGATCCTTATACGGTCTATTTTCCGAAAGATAAGGATCGCGAGTTGAAGATGATGACGACGGGCAAGTATGGTGGCATCGGTTCTCTTATTTCTCAGCGGTCAAAGGATACAACGCTTATCAATATGGTTTATGCGGGTGCTCCGTCTCAGAAAGCCGGTGTCCTGCCGGGTGACATTATTCTGAGCGTCGATGGTCATAAAGTTAAGGGTCTGTCGGTGTCGGAAGTGTCCAATCTGCTTCGTGGCGTACCGGGTTCGATCGTGACGCTTGAGCTTAATCGTCAGGGTGATAAACTAACTAAGCGTTTTGGTCGTGAGGAGATTCATTTGCCGGCAGTAGATTATGATACGGTTTTTGCAGATTCGATAGCGTATATTGCCTTTTCGGAGTTCACGACGGGCTCAGCTGAAGCCTTTGCCAATACGCTTGATAATCTGGTGTATAACCATGGTGCTAAAGCGCTTATCATAGACTTACGGGGCAATGGTGGCGGGATAGTGGATGAGGCGATTAAGATTGTGAATCTGTTTGTTGAGAGTGATGTTGAAGTTGTGCGTACGCGTGGTAAGATAGCATCATCGAACCGGGTGTATAAGACGGTCCTATCCCCTCGTTATAAGGACTTGCCGTTAGTTATATTAGTGGACGAAAACTCGGCGTCGGCGGCGGAGATAGTCGCCGGTTCGTTGCAAGACCTGCACAGGGCATACCTTATCGGTCATCGGACCTTCGGAAAGGGTTTAGTTCAGAACTTGCGCCCCATAGTTTATGACGGTCATCTGAAGGTGACTACTTCTAAATACTATCTTCCATCGGGCAGGTGTATACAGGCTATTGATTATGCGGAACGTCAGAAAGGCAAGCGTCTGCATAAGGATACTTTAGGCGGTATAGAACCGGACTTATGCATAAGTGAGGATTCCTCCAAATTGGACATAACCTATACGCTTTATGTCGGTCATATGTTCTTTGATTATGCGACGGAGTATTATTCTCTCCACCCGGTTTGCACAATCGATACGCTTATTGACAATGCTGATGTCATTATAGAGGATTTCATCGGCTATTTGGAGCGTCGTGGTTTTACGTATGAAACAGAGACGTCGAAGTACTTTGCGGATATACTTCATATGGCGATTCAGGAGGATATCGACTCGGCAACGGTAGCTGCTTTAAGGGCAATTGAACCATCTCTTCGTCCCTCTTACCGAGAAGCTATATACCGCAATAAAGATGAGGTGATGCAGTTTGTGGGTGCTGAGATTATATCGCGCTACACGTATCAGCGAGGCAGAGCAGCCTATTTGCTGCGTTCCGATAGAACGCTTAGTAAAGCGAAAGAATATCTTCAATCTCAAAAGTGATTTAGAAGCCTTTGTTATGAAACTATCGATTATAACGATCAATCGCAATAATGCCGAAGGGCTTCGCAAGACGCTTGATAGCGTAGGTGCGCAGTCATGTATGCAATTTGAGCAGATTATCATTGATGGTGCCTCTCATGACGGGTCCGTGGAGGTGATTAAAAATTATGTGGAGACGGCGTCCACGGCATTGGTGCGATGGGTGTCAGAGCCGGATACGGGCATATATAATGCGATGAACAAGGGAATCCGGATGGCGGAAGGTGATTATATACAGATACTGAATTCCGGGGATATGCTCTATGACGATCATGTAGTAGAGAAGATGCAGGCGGAGTTAGAACGTTTAAACACCCAAGCCGCTAAAGAGGGCGGTGAGCCGGTTGGCATACTATATGGTAATATGTTGAAAAAGGACTTTTCGACGGGTAAGTTAATCGGTAAGAGCGGTTATGCGGAATATTCGCTGAGTCAGTTCTATTGGTCAACGTTGAATCATGACTGTGCTTATATCCGTCGGGATTTATTTGACCGATATGGGTTGTACGATGAGGAATTGAAGATAGTCAGTGATTGGAAATGGTACTTACAGGCAATCGGCTTGGGTGATGTGAAACCCGTTTATGTGGATATAGATGTAACCATTTTTGATGCAGGCGGTATATCGGAGACTAATCTCAAGTTGCGCAATGAAGAGCGGCGAAAGGTATTGGAAGCAGTTATGCCGCCGGCAGTGTTATGCGACTATGATCATCATGCCTTTGATGGGGTGCAGATGGACCGATTGCGCAAACACCATTTATATAAGCTTGTATGGTTCATTGAGCGGGTTTTATTTAAATTGGAAAAGTGGCGTTTAGTTTAAGGTGGAGAGTTGAGTATGGTCAAATTATCCGTCATAGTACCTGTATATAATGTCGCTGCGTATCTACGTAAGTGTGTGAATAGTATACTCGCTCAAGATATTTCGTCGGAACTCTATGAGGTTATCCTCGTGGATGACGGGTCGGATGATGGAAGTGAGAGAATCTGTGACGAATACGCAAGTAGAGCCAATCAACCTATTATTCGCGTTATTCATCAGCCTAATCAAGGTGTTGCCATGGCGCGTAATAATGGTGTTGCTCTCGCGCAAGCACCATATGTCGCCTTCTTGGATGCCGATGATTGGTGGGCACCGAACTACATCGGGCAAATGCTTGCTCTTATTGAAACTTATCCGGAAGCCGGACTTTATGCTTGTAAATATTGGTATCACAAGAATGGTAGAAATGAGGACCGCATCCGGAATTTAGTGTGGTTGGAATATAAACCCGTTTCGCCGCGTGTAGGGCTCATCAATTACTTCAAAAGTTATTATGCCGGCGGGGCAATGCCGGTGTGGACCGGTTCAGTGGTTATGCCGAAGAATGTCTTTGATAGGATGGGAGGTTTTCCCAAGGATATTCGTTTGGGTGAGGACTTCCTTTTATGGGCAAAAACGGCAATGTATTATTCGATTGCCTATCTATCAGAATGCTTGTCCTATTATAACAACGATATTCCTGCAACCAAACGGGCTACTAAGCACTTGCACAACCCCGCGCATCATATGCTGTGGAAGCTTGACGAGTTGGATAGTTGGGCTGCCATGAGCAAGACAAGTACATACACCGATTGGCGCCAATTGTGTGACAAGCTACGGGCAGCAGGTCTTCAAGCCTATTGGCTGAGTGAAGAGTATCATGCTATAGCAAAGGCGGAACTATCGAAAATAGATTGGTCACATTTGCCGCGCAGTGTTTATCGTTGGTATCAGAGGCCGCTATGGCTAACTAAATGCCAAAATCGCTTGCGTGGTATTGCCGGTGTTATAAAACAAGGACTAATTAAAAGACACTAATCTCTATGCGCAATACGCTACCACTGACATATGTCCCAAAGAAGATTACGAACAATGCAATGCTACTTTATATTGTAGCATTAGTGGTCATTAGTGGATTGTTCCATTCCTATATTTTGAATTGGAAATGGATGGTGATGAGTATAGGGGAAGTGACGATTTGCTTCTTTGGACTCAATAACCTTACCCGTGATTGGCAGAAATACAGTCCTAAATTATTTGGACAACGGTTGTTTGGTGTCGCCTTTGCGGTACGCTTATTGTGGGTAATCGTAACGTGGTGGTTATATCAATCCGTATGTGGTGACGCCTTCGGTTATGAGAATGCAGATGCTACCTTTTATCATGAAATGGGAATGGGCGGTGCCCAATGGCTGCGGGATGGTCATTGGAACCTCTTTGATTATTTGAGCCAAGCGGCAGGATATGGTTCCGGTGCCAGGCGTTCATTGGCTTTCTCGGATACCGGATTCCCTATTTATATGGCTTATGTCTATTTCCTGACTAATAATTCTATTTTTATAGCCCGTGTACTTAATTGTGTATGGGGCGCATGGACGGCAGTGATGATCTATAAAATCGGTCATCGGCATTTTGACGAGTCAACAGCTCGCATTGCGGGTGTAATGACAGCGTTATTACCGACGCTATGGTATTATTGCGGCACGCAGCTGAAGGAGGTGTGGATGGTTTTCTTATGCGTCGCGTTTGTGGAAGAGATTGATAAATTATTGTTGGAGCGAAGATTGCGTGTGTTGCCGATAGCTGTTGTCTCGGCTATCGGTACGTATATGTTCATGATTCGTACGGCATTAGCGGGTGTTATGATTATAGCAATGTTGTGCGCTTTAGTACTGACAAGCAATAAGATGGTCAAATGGGGTAAACGAAGCATGTATGGTGTATTAGCGGCGTTGTTTGTTGTTCTGGTCCTTCTCTCTAATTCGTCCATCCGGAATGATTTCTTCGGCATGGTTGAAACGGGTAGTTCGGAGCAGAAAGGCAATATGGAGTGGCGTTCGCAGCGAGCTGGTGGTAATACACTTGCTCGCTATGCCAGTTCGGCAGTGTTTGCGCCGATGATATTTACATTGCCATTCCCGACCTTAGTGGAAATTCCCGGACAGGAGCCGCAAAAGATGATTGCCGGCGGTAATTTCTGTAAGAATATATTGTCCTACTTTACGTTGCTTGCGATGTTTATGTTGCTCTTCAGCGGGGATTGGCGCAAACATGTTATGCCTCTATTTGTGATGCTGGGATATTTGGTGGTATTAGTGTTCTCCAATTTTGCGCAATCGGGGCGTTTCCACCAACCGGTGATGCCTTTTGAAATGCTGTTTGCTGCGTATGCGTTGGCGAAGTTTAGAGAAAGGAGACTCTATAAATACGGCTATACTTTCTGGCTGGTACTGATGTTTGTTGCGGATGTCGCTTGGTCATGGTTCAAGTTGAGAGGAAGGGGAATGGTATAAATGAAAATCTTAATTGTAGCGTCCTATAACAAAAACCGTTTTGCGCCATTCATTGTGGAGCAGGCAGAGGCATTGCGGGCTGCCGGATGTCTCGTTGAGTTTTATGGCATTACCGGTAAGGGAATACGCGGCTATCTTACAGCCCTTCCGGCTCTCAAAGCGAAGATAGATTCTTTCCGGCCGGATGTTCTTCATGCTCATTATGGTTTATCGGGCTTGCTCGCTAATCTTCAGCGTGCTGTCCCTGTTGTCACGACTTATCACGGGTCAGATATCAATGAGGCTAAAAACAGACCCTTTTCTCGCATAGCGATGTGGCTTAGCGCATGGAATGTTTTTGTTTCTCAGCGGACGCTCGACATTATGCACCCTAAGTCCAAGTATGCCCTTATTCCTTGCGGTATTGATTTGTCGGAAATCCAATTGACCGGGCAAAGCGAGGCTCGTGAACGCATGGGACTTTCTGAAAGAGGAAAGTATATTCTTTTTGCCGGTGCGTTTGATAATGCAGTGAAGGCGCCGGAATTGGCAAAGGCGTCCGTAGCCGTATTGCATGAGGATGTGCAACTCCTGGAGTTAAAAGGCTATACTCGCGAGCAAGTAACACTGCTAATGCGTGCGGCAGATGTGTTCTTGTTGACGTCCAAAATGGAGGGTAGCCCGCAGGTGATTAAAGAGGCTATGGCATGCGGATGTCCCATCGTCAGTGTAGATGTAGGCGATGTCGCCGAGCGCATAGCTGGTCTTGAAGGCTGTTTGGTGGCGAAGGGTAGGGACCCTAAAGAAATAGCTTCGTTGTTAAAGCAAGCCCTTGCTTTTAATCGTCGCACCGATGGTCGTGAGCGGATAATCGCCATGGGGCTTGATAATAGGCAGGTCGCGCAGAAGTTATTGGCTATTTATTCTTCGTTATAGCTTCGACATAGAGCGTATCACCATCAACTCGAAAAGAAACCGTAATTCCTTTGTAATCTAATTTATAGATTCGATCCTTATTGTCTTGATATGCGGGACGAGGGTCTTGTTCGAGAATTTCGCGGAGTTCTTGCTCATCCTTACTTATTCCCTCAATACGGAGTTTGGGATAGTCCACTTGGTCCACGAAGCCCGAGACGGCTTCGGGGTGGGCGTCGGAATAACGGATATAGGGTTTGATATCGTATATGGGTGTGCCGTCTAATAAATCTGCACCGGAAACAACCAAAGCGAGGCCTTTGGTCGTTTGTTCCACGCGAAGTAAACGCACAGCGGACAGACCAATGGGATTAGGGCGATATGGCGAGCGGGTCGCAAAAACGCCCATCCGCTTATTACCACCGAGCCGCGGCGGGCGCACTGTCGGAGACCACGTTGTTTTATTGGCAGAGAACCCCCAAAGCAACCATAGGTGGGAGAAACCCTCTATGCCGCGTAGCGCATCAGGGTTACGGAATTCCGGCTCAAAAACAATCCGAGTCTCTATGGCGGAGTCTTGGAGAGGTTGGCGGGGAATGCCGAACTTATCGGTAAAGCCGTTATGGGCGATGGCGATTGTGTGAAGTTCTATTTGCATAATTAGTCGCAAAAGTAGTATATTTTTCTGATATAAGCAAAAATATTTTCCTATTTCAATAAATTATGCACATAAATTTGTGTATAACTATGCAAAAGCCGCACAATTCAGCGGGGCTTTTATAGTCGAAAGCAAAAAGTCAAAAGCGATTAGTTGGAGATTTTTTTTGCTGCCATGGCAGCTGTACAGACGCCGGGACTGCCGCCACGGCAGTTTAGATGCTGATATAAACGCTAAATTGCTGCAAAATTAAATTTTTTTTGCTTTTTAACAAAAAAATGCTTATCTTTGCGGGCTAAATTGCGAAATATGCTTATAAGTGAGATAAAAAAAGTATTGGAGCCGGTATCGTCGGTAGAGGTAGTCGGCAAGGAAGATTGGGATATTCGTTACTTATTGACGGATTCCCGTCAGTTAGGTATTCATGCGCAAGAGACCTTGTTCTTCGCTATTCGGACGGAACATGACGATGGCGCGAATTACATAGAAGGTCTAAAGCGTAGAGGTGTATGTTGTTTTGTGCGTGAGAATGGTTTAGCGGCGTTGCAGTGTTTAGCGCGTTATGTCCGGGACCAATATGCCGGTGAGGTGATCGGCATAACGGGTTCGAACGGTAAGACGGTCGTGAAGGAATGGTTATACGAGTTGCTGAAAGACGATTATACTGTAATCCGTAGTCCGAAGTCCTATAACTCCCAGATCGGCGTAGCGTTGTCGGTATGGGAGCTGTCGAAAGTCGAAAGTCAAAAGTCGAAAGTCGAAAGCGACGCAGCGGGGAGTGGCAAGCAGCCGATAGCGATCTTTGAGGCGGGTATATCTCAACCTGGTGAGATGGTGAAGTTAGAGGCGATGATCAGGCCGACGATAGGTGTGCTGACGTATATAGGTCAGGAGCACGGAGAGAACTTTTCGTCGATAGAGGAGAAGCGTCGTGAGAAGATGCTTCTATTTGCGCATAGCAAGCAAGTGATAGAGGATGCGACGCATCAGAATGCTCGTACCTGTGCGGCGGTAATGCGTGCATTAGGTTATGACGAAGAGACGATAACGGAGCGGCTGCTTCATCAGACACACGAGACGGTGTTGCAAGTGAACTTGAGCGCGTTAGTGGATAATGTGCGGTTCTTCAAGAGCAAGATGGAGCCCGGGACGAAGTTGACTTGTATGGTGAAGGCCTTTGCTTACGGAACGGGCAGTGTGGAGGTAGCTAAGGCATTGCAGGCAAGCGGTGAGGTGGATTACCTGGCGGTAGCGGTAGCGGATGAGGGTGTGGAGTTGCGAAGAGCGGGTATCACGTTGCCGATCATGGTGATGGATCCGGAAGCGAACGCCATGAAGCTGATTATAGAGAATAATTTAGAGCCGAATGTGTATAGTTTTCAGTCGCTACAGATGGTGTCTGATGCAGTAGAGTCAGAGGGCTTGGAGCAATTCCCGATTCATATCAAGATCGATAGCGGGATGCACCGTTTGGGATTTTACGAGGAGGACGTTCCAAAGTTGTGTAGTCGTCTGAAAGATAATACGTGTCTTCGTGTGGTATCGGTGTTCAGCCATTTTGCGTGCAGCGATGAGAAACAATGGGATGATTTTACGAAGGGTCAGGCGAAGTATTTCAGGCGTTGTGCGACGGCGTTGCAGAACGGTATCGGTTACAAGGTTCTGCGTCATATCAGTAACAGCGCTGCGATAGAGCGTTTCCCTCAATATAATTTTGAGATGTGTCGCTTAGGAATCGGTATGTACGGTTTGAGTGCAGCTCGTAACACGCTGAGCAATGTATGTTCGTTGAAGACGACGATTCTGTCCATTAAGAGCGTGAAGAAGGGTGAGTCAATCGGTTATGGTCGTCACACTTTTTTAGAAGGTGATAGGCAGATAGCCGTGATACCGATCGGTTATGCTGATGGTTTTGACCGTCGTTTTGGCAATTATGGCGGTTCGGTGTTGGTTCATGGTATGCGTTGTCCGATAGTAGGTAATGTGTGCATGGACCAAGCGATGGTTGATATAACGGGTTCAGATGCTCGTGTGGGTGACATGGTAGAGGTGTTTGGTGATCATATCACCTTGGATGAGTTATCGACGCGATTAGAAACCATTCCATACGAAATCCTAACATCCATTAGTCGCCGTGTCACACGCCAGTATCTATACCAATAACTTGACGATCGGTTATCGTAACCGTGTTGTTCAATCGGGTCTGAATTTCGCGCTGTATAGTGGTGAGATAGTGTCGATGTTGGGTCCGAACGGTTGCGGCAAATCGACGTTATTGCAGACTCTGAGCGGTCTGATATCGCCGTTGGGCGGTAGTTTTGCGTCCGATGAGTCGGCGCTTGTGCTGACAGAGAGCACGAGTTTGGAGAATACGACGGTGCACGATGTGGTGGCATTAGGTCGATTTCCATATACGGATTATATGGGGACGCTTGATGAGGATGATGAGCGGATTATATCGGAAAGCCTTGCGTCAGTAGGTTTCATAGATGTGGCGAATTGGAAAGACTGTTTCTTCAACGCCCTTTCGGATGGTGAGAAACAGCGTGTGCTGATAGCTAAAGCGTTAGCGCAGACGACGCCGGTGATTTTGCTGGATGAGCCGACGGCGCATTTGGATTTGCCGAACCGGATATTGGTGCTTAAGCTGCTCAGGCGTTTAGCCCATGAAGAAGGCAAGACAATCCTAATCTCGACGCACGAGTTGGAATTAGCGTTGCAGATGAGCGATAGGATACTGTTGATGACCCCGTTCAAGGGAATAGAACTGGACAAGGCAGAGAAGTTGGTCAGTAACGGCTCTTTTACTAAAGCCTTCGGCATGGAGGTATTTGGAACTCAACAGCAGTAAGGGCTAAAGAATAAGAAATTAGAATTACGGAATATGGATATAACAGTTATAGTTCCTCTTTATAATGAGGAAGAATCGTTACCGAAGTTGAATGCGTGGATTGCACGCGTGATGCAAGAAAATGGGTTCAGCTACGAGGTCATCTATGTCAATGACGGTTCTACGGATAAGTCATGGGAAGTGATAGAGAACTTAAAAGCCGCATGTTCAGCGGTGCGGGGAATATGCTTTAGGCGGAACTACGGCAAGTCAGCAGCGTTGCAAGTGGGCTTCCAGGCGGCGAAAGGTGATGTCGTTATCACGATGGATGCGGACTTGCAAGACAGTCCGGATGAGATACCGGCATTGTACCGCATGATAAAGGAAGAAGGCTACGATTTGGTCTCCGGATGGAAGCAGAAGCGGTATGATAACAAGCTGACCAAGAACCTGCCTTCGAAGCTCTTTAACGCCACAGCCCGTAAGGTGACCGGCATTCAACTGCATGATATGAATTGCGGCCTTAAAGCGTATCGCCGGGAAGTGGTCAAGAATATAGAGGTGTTCTCGGAGATGCACCGCTACATTCCTTATTTGGCGAAAAACGCGGGCTTTACGAAGATCGGGGAGAAGGTGGTGCAACACCGCAAGCGCGAGTTCGGAAACTCGAAGTTCGGACTCAACCGATTTGTCAACGGGTATTTAGACCTGATGACCATATGGTTTCTCAATAAGTTCGGCAAGCAACCGATGCACTTTTTCGGCCTTATGGGGAGCCTGATGTTCTTTCTTGGCTTTGTGGCAATATGTATTGTTATCGGCTTGAAGATACATGCCCTTTATACAGTGGGCACTTCGATGCTGTTGGGACAAAATGCGTATTTCCAAGTATCAATGCTGATGATGATATTGGGTACGATGCTCTTCCTCGCCGGCTTTATCGGAGAGTTGGTGCTGCGCAATAGCGAGAGCCGTAATGATTATCAAATAAAAGCTACGATATGACCTTACAAGAACAATATAATACAGCCGACAGTGCTTTAGCGCAATGCATGATTCACCATGCGACGGCGATTATGACGCCTTGGGCGAAGGAAATAGGGTATGAGCAATATGCCGCGCGGTTGGAAGAATTAGAGGACAACTATAAGCCATTGGTAGAATGGTTTTTAGTCGAGGACAATGAGGAGGACCGTGAACAACAGCTGAATCGTCTGACGGGTAAGGCGTATGTGCTATTGGACGAACTGTTTGCTAAAGTGTGCGCCAAACGAGGCATCTCTTTTGTGCCGGAACCGGATTGGGATGACATGATAGAGGCGATTGAGCCGGAAGCCAATACGGCTAAAAGCGTGCAAGCTTACGCGAATCTGATTATTCATCTGATATTGAGGGATAATCGTATAGATTTCTTCCCGGATGTGCAGAAACGGGTAGAGGAGGTGTTCGGGGACGGGACAGTTGCTTTTGCAACGGTGTGCGGTATAGTAGAGTCTTCTGCTTTGATGAAACAACTCTTCGGGGCAATGGGTTCTACGGAGTTGAATGACCGGGTTATCGACGAGCTGCCGGAGACCTGGCTCTTTGATATCCTCATCGGTGAGGACGAAGAACGGCTTAAACGCTTGGCGAAAGTGTATCTGGAGGTCGGGAGATTAGACTTGCTGTGGGATAATTTAGAGGAAGCTGACCGCTGGCTCGTCAAGCGACTAAGGGGTAAGCATGCCACAGCACATGATTACCTCAATTACGGGCATTGCTGCTGGCTCTTGCGAGATGACCGCATGATGGCGTATGAGAACTATCGGACGGCACGGCAGATGTATGGCAGTGCGAAGGAGTTTTTTAAGGTCTTTCGGCCGGACCGCGGCGAATTAGCTGCCCGTGGCGTGCCGTTGGAACACATATATATAATAGAAGATCAACTTTTAACCATAGAATAATATGTTCGACAATCTATCAGAACGTTTAGAAAGAAGTTTTAAGATTCTTAAAGGAGAAGGCCGTATTACGGAAATCAACATAGCGGAGACGGTCAAGGATATCCGTAAGGCGCTATTGGAGGCCGATGTCAGTTATAAGGTCGCCAAGCAGTTCACAGACCAGGTGAAGGAAAAAGCCTTAGGACAAAATGTGATGACCGCCATTAGACCGGGACAGTTGATGGTGAAGATTACGCATGACGAACTGGCGGAATTGATGGGCGGCGAAGCCGTGGAGCTCAATCTCAAAGGCAATCCGGCAATCATCCTCATGGCGGGTCTCCAGGGTAGCGGTAAAACGACCCATGCCGCCAAATTAGCGCATTATCTGCAATCGAAGAAAAATAAGAAAGTCCTCTTGGCGGCTTGTGATGTGTATCGGCCGGCTGCGATAGAGCAATTACGCGTATTGGGCGAACAGGTTCAGGCTAAGGTCTATGACGAACCGGACGAGCAAAATGCTGTTAATAAGGCTAAAAAAGCCCTCCAATATGCTCGGACTTACGGCTATGATGTGCTCATAATCGATACGGCGGGTCGTTTGGCTATAGACGAGCAGATGATGCAGGAGATAGCAGCAATCAAACAAGCGGTTCAGCCTTCTGAGACCCTCTTTGTGGTGGATTCGATGACCGGTCAAGATGCCGTTAATACGGCGAAGGAATTTAATGACCGATTGGATTTCGACGGCGTTATTCTGACCAAATTGGATGGCGATGCCCGCGGCGGTGCTGCGTTGTCCATCCGAAGCGTTGTGGATAAACCGATTAAGTTCATCGGTACGGGCGAAAAGATGGAAGCGTTGGATGTCTTCCATCCGGCGCGTATGGCAGACCGTATTTTAGGTATGGGTGATGTGGTGAGCTTGGTAGAGCGCGCCCAAGAGCAATACGATGAACAGGAGGCTCGCCGGATAAGCAAGAAGATTGCCCATAACCAATTTGACTTCAATGACTTTATCTCCCAAATACAACAAATCAAAAAAATGGGTTCCATGAAGGACTTGATGGGGATGATCCCGGGCATGGACAAAGCACTGAAGAATGTAGAGGTCAGCGATGACGCGTTCAAGCCGATTGAAGCCATGATTAGTTCCATGACGCCCTACGAACGTGCTAATCCCGCCTGCCTTAATGGTAGCCGCAAAGAACGTATTGCCAAAGGTAGCGGTCGCTCGATTGTTGAACTCAACCGGTTCCTCAAACAATTTGAACAAACATCCAAGATGATGCGTAAAGTGCAACAAATGAGACGGAAATGATATTAGACGGCAAAAAAATAGCAGCGGATATCCGTGGCGAGCTGAAAAGCGAAGTGGCTGCTTTGATAGCGTCGGGCAAGCGTCCGCCGCATTTGGGCATCGTCATTGTGGGGCACAATCCTGCCTCCGAGACCTATGTGGCGAATAAGTTGAAAGCCTGTCAAGAGGTAGGCATCAGAGCTGACAAAATTGCATTTGAGGAAGATATAACGGCGGTTGAACTGCTCAATGAGATAGAAATACTCAATCACGATGATTCCTTAGACGGCTTCATCGTCCAATTGCCCTTGCCGGCACATATTGATGAGCAGATGATTACATCAACCATCGATTTTCGCAAGGATGTGGACGGTTTGACGCCGGAGAATGTCGGTCGGGCTGCCAAGGGGCTGCCATGTATCATTAGTGCAACGCCAAAAGGGATTCGGGAATTGCTCAAACGATACAATATCCCGACAGACGGCAAGCATGTTGTCGTCATTGGACGCTCCAATATAGTGGGCAAACCCATGGCGACACTTCTGATGCAGAAACATGAGCGGGGTAACGCTACGGTCACCCTTTGCCACAGCCATACACGGCACCTGAAAGAGATTTGTCTTACTGCCGATATTATCATTGTGGCGGTGGGACAACCGGGGTTATTGACGGCGGATATGGTGCCGGAAGGAGCAACGGTGATTGATGTGGGGATTACACGCATCGATGACCCGCAATCGCCGAAGGGCTATCGTCTGTCCGGCGATGTGGACTTCAATGCTGTAGCACCCAAATGTGCCTACATCTCGCCCGTGCCGGGTGGGGTAGGACCCATGACCATCGTCAGCTTATTACAAAACACGATGCAAGCATATCGATTTAATAATACTATATCACTATGAACAAAAAGAATTTATGTATCACCCTTACTGTCCTTGTGGTAGTCGCTTTAGCGATTATTGCGGTCGGTATTTGGGCTCCCAAACGCTCTCGTCATTATGAGACGGTGAACAATGACCCTATGAAGGCACGCATCTATACGTTGTCCAACGGGCTGAAAGTCTATCTGACCAAAAACGCCGAGAAACCTGAGATTCAGACCTTCATTGTCGTTAAAGCCGGCGGTCAACAGGACCCGTTAGAATCAACCGGTTTGGCGCACTATGAGGAACATTTGATGTTCAAGGGTACCAGCCAATACGGCACAACCGATTATGAGGCGGAGAAACCTAATCTGCAGGCGATTGACAGCCTATATGAGTTGTATGGTCAGACGACCGATGCTGCTGAGCGCAAAGCTATTTATCACCTCATCGACTCCTTTAGTTATGAAAGCTCGAAGATCGCGATTGCCAACGAGTTTGATAAGATGATGGATGGCATTGGCGCTACGCGTCTCAATGCTTACACTTCCAATGACCGTACTTGCTACCACGAGGTAATTCCCAGCGGGGAGTTACGCCGTTGGGCAATGATTGAGTCCGGGCGTTTTAAAGACTTGGTTATCCGTGGTTTCCATACGGAACTGGAAGCGGTTTATGAGGAATATAACATGCGCTCTTCCAATGACCAGGGAAAAGTTTTGTTGGCAATCAATAACATCCTCTATCCGGATATTCCTTACCGCCAGCATGAAGTAATCGGTACGCCTGAGCACCTCAAGAATCCCAGTCTTATCAATATCAAGAAGTTCTACAATACTTATTATCGCCCTAATAATGTGGCTATTTGCTTGTCCGGAGACTTGGACTTCGACCATGCCATGGACATTATCGAGGAGTATTTCGGCGATTGGGAACCCAATGAGAATCTGCCCAAATTCTCCATTCCGGAGCAAGCTCCTTTAGCTGCGGCTAAAGATACAGTTGTCTATGGTCAAGAAGCACCCATGACCTGGTTAGGCTGGACTTTCCCGGCGCTCAACCACGAGGACATGGATGTTGTGACCATTATCGATGCTATTCTGCAAAACGGCAAAGTCGGCTTCTTCGACCAGTTGATGCAGCAACAGCAGATTCTCGATGCCGGTGAGTTTTGCTATCCCGGTAATGACTATTCGACCTATCTGCTTATCGGTATCCCCAAAGAGGGACAATCGCTTAAAGAGGTGAAAGACTTGATGTTAGCGCAGGTTGAGCGACTCAAAGCCGGTGATTTCTCCGATGAACTCTTAACCGCTATTATCAACAACGCCCGTAAGGACCAAATGGTTAGTTTGCAGTCCAATAACGCCCGCGACAACGTTTTCCTCCAGAGTTTCATCTACGACATACCTTACGCCGATTTGGTGCATGAGGTGGATCGCTTGGCCGATATTACCAAAGACGATGTTGTCCGCGTTGCCAATAAGTATTTCACCGACAAGTACGCTTGCGTCTATAAGGAGCAGTCGGCTAAGATGAACGCCGTGAAAGTGGATAAACCTATTATCACACCTATTGAGATGAACCGTGACAAGAGCTCCGAGTTCTGCCAAAATCTCTTGGCTATGCAAGCAGAGCGACTCACACCGCAATTCTTGGATTTTGAAAAAGATTTGAACCAATCGACTCTGGCGAAAGGACAACAACTGCTTTCCCGTCAGAATAAGGAGAATGAACTATTCACCCTTTCTTTCATCATCAATAAGGGGCACAATCAGGCTCCCGAACTCTCTATGGCGGAGTCGATGATGCAATACTTAGGGACGGACGAGATGTCCGCTATGGAATTGCAAATGCAGCTTTATGCCCTGGCTTCCGATATGCGTATCAGCGTGAATGCTGACCACACAGTTCTGACCATCAGCGGTTTGCAAGAGAACTTGCAACCTACGCTTAACCTCTTAGAGGCATGGCTTCTGACGGCTCAGCCCGATGAGGCGATTTATCAGGAGTTAGTGCGCGATGCGCTTCAAGCCCATGAACTTAATAAAAAAGACCAAGATGCTTGCTTTGATGCGCTGACCGATTGCGGTCTTGACGGCTTTGATGCAGTGCGTCGTACTACCCTCACTCCGGAGCAGATGAAAGCGCTCTCGTCGGAGCAGTTGCTCGCTGAGTTGCGCGCGTTGGTGCCCGCTATCAGCCGTGTGACATACTTCGGACCCGCTACCGAGAAGGATATTACGAAACTCTTAGACGCTTGCCGACTCATTGAACTCGGTGAGGCTGAAGCCCGTTTAGAGGAGGCTCCTATTGCGCACCAGCAAGTAGATAAAACCGAAGTATGGATTGCTCCTTACGACGCTCCGGCTGTGTATCTCATGTCTTACGCGAACTGGGGTGAGGTCTATGATATGAAGGATGAAGCGATTATTCGTCTCTTCAACGAATATTTCTCCGGCTCCATGGGGGCTGTCGTATTCCAAGAGATGCGCGAAGCGCGGTCGCTCGCTTACCACGCTTCTGCTCGCTATTCCATGCCTGAATATAAGGGACAGAATAATATATTCTACACGTTTATCATTTCCCAAAACGATAAACTGCAAGACTGCGTGGAGACTTTCCGCCAGATTTGCAACGAATTGCCTATCTCCGAGTCGGCTTTTGAGCAGGCTAAAGCCTCGTTGATGAAGGGCATTGAGCAACGCCGCTATGTTCGTGCGGCACCTATCAATGCCTACATCGGATTTGAACGGCAAGGCTGGGACCATGATTACTACCAAGACCTCTACGAGATTATCCCGACGATAACAATGGACGATATGGTAGCCTTCCAGAAGGAACATGTCGCCAACCGCACCTATCGCCACTTGCTGTTGGGTAATCCCAAGGACTTGGATATGAACTACCTCAAGACCCTCGGTCCTGTTCGTCAATTGACTCTTGAAGACATCTTTATCTACTAATGACTGACTTACTCACTAAAATAGAAGGCCTTGAGGCGAAGTTTCATGAGGTTTCTCTGCTTATCACCGACCCCTCGGTGATAGCAGACCAACCTCGTTATGTCCGACTTAATCGAGAATATCATGAGCTGGAGCGTGTGCTCGCTGCTGCCGAGGACTACAAGAAAATCCTTAAGCGATTTAATGATGCCAAAGACCTTTTTTATAACGAGTCTGACCCGGAACTGAAGGCGATGGCTAAGGCTGAGATGGATGAAATCGAACCTCTTCTTCCGCAGCAGGAAGAACACCTTAAACTCATGCTCTTGCCCTCTGATCCGGAGGATAGTAAGAATGTCGTGATGGAAATCCGTGGCGGTACTGGGGGAGATGAAGCAGCCTTGTTTGCAGGGGACCTTTTCCGGATGTATGTCAAGTATTTTGAGCGTAAAGGCTTCAAATATACGGTCTCATCCTTCTCCGAAGGTGCTGTTGGAGGTTTTAAGGAGATTATCTTCAATGTCACCGGCGAGCAGGTGTACGGCACGCTCAAATATGAATCGGGCGTTCATCGCGTACAGCGTATTCCCGTTACGGAAACGCAGGGGAGGGTACACACTTCAGCGGCAACGGTCGCTGTCTTGCCGGAGGCAGATGAGTTTGATGTGCAGATTAACGAAGGCGAAATTCGATGGGACTATTTCCGCAGCGGAGGAGCCGGAGGACAAAATGTTAATAAAGTCAACTCGGGTGTCAGACTACGCTATAACTGGAAAAATCCCAACACCGGCGAGGTGCAGGAGATTCTGATTGAATGTACCGAAACACGTGACCAGCCTAAAAATAAGGAACGCGCGCTCGCACGATTACGCACCAAGATTTACGACTCGGAGCACCAAAAGTATATTGATGACATTGCCGCAAAACGCAAAACAATGGTTTCTACCGGTGACCGCTCTGCCAAAATTAGAACCTACAATTACCCGCAAGGACGCATCACAGACCATCGAATCGGTTATACCGTCTATAACCTTCAAGCCTTCATGGATGGTGATATACAGGGAGTTATAGACGCACTGACCGTCGCCGAAAATGCAGAACGCCTAAAGGAAACAAACTTATAGTATGTACCTCTTTTATACCCCGGACATAGCACGTAATCATTGCCTCTCGGAGGAAGAATCGGCGCATTGCGTCCGAGTGCTTCGATATCGCGAGGGGGACACTATTCTCCTGACGGACGGTCGTGGTACAACCTATACCGCGCGAATTACCAAAGCACATCCTAAAGCATGTGAGTTTGATATTCTCACCTCCGAGCACCAACGTAAGGGACACGATTTTCATCTCCATATAGCCATTGCGCCTACTAAAAACATAGAGCGCCTTGAGTGGGCGGTTGAGAAATGTGTCGAGATTGGTGTGGATGAGATTACGCCGTTGCTTTGCCGCTTTTCCGAACGCAAGCAACTGAGGCTCGACCGCTTGGAGAAAATCATACTCTCCGCTGCCAAACAGTCCCTGACGCCTTATCTGCCTAAGCTGCACGAATTGACACCCTATGATGATTTCATTCGTTCTATGGCGGCACAGAATGTCGGGACCGCAGCCACTGCGGCACAGCGTTTTATCGCCCATTGTTACAAGGAAGATAAAAGGTTACTCCGTGATGCAATAGAGCGCGGACGGGATGTGACCGTCTTGATAGGTCCTGAAGGGGATTTTAGTGAGCAGGAGGTGCAAGACGCACTCAATCTGGGCTTTATACCGGTTAGTTTAGGAAACTCACGTCTCCGAACAGAGACCGCAGCTATTGTCGCTTGCCATACCGCTATCTTGCTCAATGAATAATTGGGACACCGCTATATTATTGTGGGTCAATGGGCATAACACGCCATTCTTGGACCAATGCATGACTTGGCTTAGTTCGCCCTATATTTTTATCCCGTTATACCTCGTGCTTATCGGGCTTTTATGCCGTAAATTCGGCTGGCGCAAAGCCCTGCTTTTTACGATAGTCATTGCTCTTGCTATTGCGGCGTGTGACCTCATCTCCTTTAGGGTGCTCAAACCCCTTGTTATGCGTCTTCGTCCGACGCATGATCCAAGCGTTGCACCGCTCTTGCATGTCGTTAATAATTACCGGGGAGGCTTATATGGTTTTCCCTCTTCGCATGCGGCCAATACAGCGTGCGTAGCGCTATTGTTTGGCTTGCTTTATAATAGAAGAAGCGCCCTGATGTGGACGCTCCTTGCTTTGTGGACCGTTTTGGTCTGTTACTCACGCATATACCTCGGGGTGCATTATCCCACAGATATATTGGGGGGACTTACTCTGGCTGCTGGTGTGGCGGCATTGGCTTATTGGCCTTTACGCCGATACTCATCGGGCGATGAGACTGAGGCTCAAGCTGCTTGTCCATAAAGGCATTAAACTGCTCTTTCGTCAGCAAATGCTCTAACTCATCTGTCATCGCTTGCATGCGCTCAAGGCGGATTCGACGGGTTAATGTGTCCGGACGGGATAGCGCATACTTTAAGTGAAAATCGTAGAGCTTTTGGCGCTGAATGCTATCACTGATACCCAACTCGCGAACCATACGCTCGGTCTGCTTGGCTGCTACTTGTTCCGGGCTGCGCTTGGGGGCAGGCATACCCGCTGGTGCTTGAGCGGATAATAGCAGAGAACCTGAAGCGAATAATACAATAAATAAATACTTTTTCATAACTAAACTAAAATAATTAACTCACTCACTGGGATTGCCACAAATATCATGCCAAATTCATATGCCTATACTATTGCTCGGAGGCTTTTTCGCTTCTCTAACGCACGTGATACACAAACTACGATCCCCCTCATCGGTATCGCGCTGGGTGTCGTGGTTATGCTTGTTTCTATCGCTATCGTCATTGGTTTTAAGCAAACAGTGACCGAGAAAGTCGCCGGCTTTGAGGCACATCTGCAACTCGTCAATTTCGATAATAACAATACATACGAGTATCTACCGATAAACGTCACTGACTCGCTTTTGAACGAACTGCGGCAAATAGATAATGTCGCGGTTGTTGCGCCTTTTATCACCAAACCCGCTATCTTCAAAACAGATTCCGCTTTCCAAGGAGTGGTTTGCAAGGCATCGGACGACATGACGTTCTTTCGCGATGCGCTCATTGAAGGAGACGTACCTCGTTCCGATAAGGAAGTGCTCATCTCATATTCGCTCGCAAAGGCACTGCAACTGCAATGCGGAGACAACTTGAATGCTTTCTTTTTTGCAGAATCTATTCGCCAGCGCAAACTCATTATTTCCGGTATCTACCGCACGGGACTTGAAGAGTTTGATGCGCGGTTTGTCCTTACAACCATGTCGCTCTTAAGACAGGTTAATCAGTGGGCTGGCAACTCTTCTGATGAAGCAATAGGAAATAATGCACCGGCGCAGTGCTCCGGAATTGATATTCGGGCTACTACATTAAGTGATGTGCCGCAAGTGGAAGAACTTGTTTGGCGCAAAACGGCGAATAAACTGGACGAGGATGGTAATGCCCTTTATTTGGTCAATTTGGTGCAACGCAATCCTGCTATCTTTGCTTGGCTCGACCTTCTCGATACGAATGTGCTGATTATTATACTGCTTATGTGTGCAGTTTCGGCTTTTGCTATCGTCTCAGGGCTTATTATTTTGATGCTCAATAGTGTGCAGTTTATTGGACTTATGAAGGCCTTAGGAGCGGATAATTCGTTTATTATGCGTATCTTTCGCTTTCAAGCGCTCCACCTTATCCTTAAGGGTGTCCTTATCGGCAATGCTATTGCCTTACCCTTGCTCGCGCTGCAATACTATACGCATATCATTCCCCTTGATCCGGTGACTTATTATGTGCCGTATGTGCCTATTGCTTTCCCGTGGATACTCTTTATCGCACTTGACCTGCTTACCGTCGCTATCGCGGCACTCGTCGTTTTGGCACCTACGTACCTCATTGCTAAAGTCGATCCTGCCCGCGTTTTGCAGTACGAGTGAGTCGGTACTCCAACGGGACCACAACGGGACCACAACGGGACCACTACGGGACCATTAGCATAGATCCCTTATAGATCGTGAATGGTTAATGCTTCGTAGCAGGTCCTCGCCGCATCGGGATTAGGCAGGCATTCCAATTCCAACATTGGTATCATTTGGATAATTTGTGCAATTATCTCATAGAGCTTATCCATCATCTTAGACTCTATCTTTAATCCGCTTGCAGAAGATAACATATAGGCATACGCCTCCGGCAGTTTCAATGCGCGTGCCTTATTATAGGGAGCTTGTTTGATTTTCACAATACCGCCTACAGGCGCTGACAGGTTTTTGTAACAAGGCGTCTTGCCGGACCACGGTGACCCGTAAACCATGAGGGTATTGTTTATAATACGGAGAATCGGGTTATCGTCATTAAGGAGATAAGCGTCAGGAAATGCTGCATGCCATTGGAGGGAATGCGTGGACTTGCCGGTACCGGATTTGCCGAGAAATAGGTAACCTTTCCCATCTTTGACAGGAACGGAGGCGTGCATCTCTAACGTCTCGTACCATAGGCTCGTAAAGGCAAAGAGGAGCATCGCACTGTTATCTATACCGAACTTGAGAGCGTCTTTCTCTTTGACGGTCAGCCAGCCTTCTGAGAAATCTGCACTCGCTCTAAGTTGCATACAAATGGGCGCTGCGTGCGAAGTGGCTTCTTCTAAAAGCCAATCATCCTCTTCGCAGTTACGTATAGACAATACACGACTCATTTCTATCCGAGGCATATCGTCATCTGAAGAGTCTGTATAAACATGTTTCTTATCTTCTGGAATGGGAAAATCACCGACATGCAAAGTGAACAGTAGGGGAGTTTTAGACTCGCTTGATACTGCTTGCTCGGATGTCATTGGAACTTCGAAAGGCTCATAGTTCCACATCAACTCAAATGCCTCATTAGGGGCATCCACGATAAATGATAAACCGGCTATAAGGTATTTTTTCTCCATAATTACCGCAAAAATATAAAAAAATTTGGATATATCAAAAAAAATATATACTTTTGCACGAAAATTAAGCTATCACCTGTTGATTACTGCCCCAAAAAGGGGATGTCGTATCCTAATATCATTGATTGATAGTGCGAATTTGCGAACGACTAAAACCTTCAGTTGTTGACATAGAACATAATCGGGAACCTGGTCACTTAGCATCCCGGAACCACACCCTATAATGGTGACCTGGGCACCTGGTATCCTGGAACAACACGGCGAAGCCGTAACCAACACGCAGTAACTAACACGAAGTCTAAGGAAAGTTGTCTGAGTGGTCGAAAGAGCCACACTCGAAATGTGGTGTACGCATTACGTCGTACCGGGGGTTCGAATCCCTCACTTTCCGCAAGCGGAAAGCTCGGGAAACCGAGCGGACACATAAGAAAAATGAGAGTCTTTGAGCTCTCATTTTTATTTGTACGTCAATAGGGCATAGGAGCTTGCTCATAGTGACCTGTTAGCGGACAAATAAAGTGACGGACGATAGTCTGTTTCTTATGCGCCCGATGGGTTGCCCAAGCGCCCGCTTGCCCGGGATGCCGCCGGCTGGCTATAGGGTCTTCGAGGTGGGCGAGCGTAGCGAGGTCGGTGCCCTCGAATCCCTCACTTTCTGCATATCATCCGTTTGGAAGAACTTAAGTTTTGCAAGGATGCTAGACTCCTTTTGGTGGAATGGTTTTGATGACTTTGGCAGGGTTGCCGGCGACGATGGTGTTGGCCGGCACGTCTTTGGTCACAACCGCTGCAGCGGCTACCACTGCATTCTCGCCGACCGTCACGCCCGGCAGGATAGTTGCCCCGGCGCCCACCCAAGCATTCTTACAGATCCGCACGGGCTTGCAGATAAGTATCTGGCGCTCGTAGAGGTCGTGGTTATTACTGATCAGTTGCACGTTCGCAGCAATCATCGCGCCGTCTTCAATCGTAATACCGCCGCGCGACATCATCAGACAATCGGGCATAATCATGACGTTTTTGCCGATATGGACCATATCAAAGCATACACCTTTCAAAGGCGGTTGCACGATGGCTCCTTCGCCGAGGTTCTCACCAAAGAGGGCTTTTGTCGCTTCGATATTCTCCGGCGTGAAAGGAACGGTCTGGTTGAAGGCAAACAGTTTGCGTCCCTGCTCAATGTACGCGGCTTGCGCTTCGGGTGTCGTCACCCGCGGGTCAACTCGAAATTCTTCCATAATCATCAGAGATTAAGTCCACTAATCCATTTTTCCACTTTCGCCTTGTTGGTACGTACCTCATGTCCGTAGATGCTGAAACCGGGCTTCACGTCGGCATTCGGGTACGCTTTGCGGACGTCGCTCATCACATTGCCAAGACCGCTTCCTTCGTGTGTAGTGAAAGGATAAATGGTCTTGCCGTTCAGGTCATAACGGTCAAAGAACGTGAACATCACCTGCGGGTACGTGCCCCACCATATCGGACTACCGATAAAAATGGTGTCATACTGACTGAAATCAACGCTCGGTACGAGTTCAAAATCCGGACGCTCGTCGTTGCGGGCTTCCTCTTGCGCCAGTTCGGTCAACGGCGTATAAGCCATTCCGTCGTATTTGTGCGTCACAATCTCAAACTGATCCGCTCCGATCAGTTCGCTGATGTAGTCCGCCACGATCTTGGTGTTGCCCACTTTGATGTTTCCCACCGAGTAGTTCTCTCCGGCATGGGAGAAGAATACTACCAAACATTTGTGATTTGCCATTTGTTCATTTTTGTTTTGTGCGTTGCAGCCTGTTAATGCAAGAGCCGCAAGCAAGGTGAATAAAATCTTTTTCATAACCATCATTTTGAATTGCGGTGCAAAATTACTGCTTTTTTGCGAAATAGTCGTTACACAATTTACGGCATTTTTTACACAATTCGCATAAAAAGCATTTTTCCCTCGTTGTACCCTCCTTTGGCGTCTCTATATACCTCTGCAGATCCACTCATCTCCAGAGCTACGTCGGTCGGGCTTTGCAGGGGGTCACAAGTTCCGCATTAGTAACTAATACCGTAGCCCTTCCAATCCC
>DFEE01000009.1:579-2682 GCA_002368645.1 Bacteroidales bacterium UBA3810 | reverse complement strand
CCTTCCAATCCCTAACGCGGAAAAAAGCAATTTTTTTCTATTTTTAGCAAGCAAAATTTGTTTTTTTGAAAAAAATATAGTAATTTTGCGGAGACATCCACTTTGTGGGAGAGTAAAGCAGTAATTTAGCACCGTGAAAAATTTAACGCACATGGAAACGAAGAAAAAACTGAAATCATCAACTGCTTATCTTTTCAACTGCTATATCTGGTTGTTGAACACTATCGCACGCGGACCTATCTCTCGCGCAGCGATAGACGAAAAATGGGCATACTCATCGGTCAATGACTACAAACAGGACTATCTCCCTGAAAGTAATTTCCATCGCTGGAAAAGCACGGTTGAAATGCTTTTTGATGTTCATATCAAATGTAATGCCTATAATGAGTATTATATTGAAGAGGCATCTGACTTACGCGGCACAGATCTGCGCTTGCGCTTATTGAACCTTATGTCTATGGATAGCCTGCTTAAAGACAGCAAGGAACTATCCGACCAAATTCTATTTGAGCCAATACCGTCCGGAGAAAAGTTCCTTGCGCCTATCATTGAAGCCCTGCGCGATAAGACAGCTATAGAAATGACTTATCAAGGCTTTACAAAGGACTATCCCGCAACATTCATCGTTGAGCCATATTGTCTCAAGATGTTCAAGCAACGTTGGTACGTATTGGCATACTCTCCCGGTATAGATAAATTATACCTCTATTCGCTTGACCGCATCCATGCCATTGAACCGACTACGCAGAAATATAAGTTGCCCAAAGGCTTCAATGCAGAAGCTTATTTCAAAGACGCTTATGGTACTGCTGATTTGAATTACGAGCCGGTCGAGGTTAAAATATCCATTTCAGCTAAGCAAGCACCTTATTTGCGCACCTTACCTTTGCACAAATCGCAAGAAGAAATCGAGACGAATGAGGAGTATTCTATCTTCAGATATTTTATAATTCCCAGTTTCGACTTTAAACAGGAATTATACAAATACGGTTCCGATGTAGAGGTACTAGCTCCGGAATCGATGCGGAAGGAGTTTGCGGAAGATGCAGCAAAAGTAAATGAAATGTATAACCACTAAATAAATTTATCATTATGGAAGATTATGTAGGAAAAAATCAGTGTATTCTTGACGAATGGCGCGCAAAGTTCATCGAAAATAAGCAATTAGACGAAGAATATGATGGATGGAATTTAGATGAACTCTTTGCTGAAGATGGAATAATGAATAAAGGAGAATTCTATCAGGAGAAAGGTATATGGAAGAGAAAGTTTAGTGGGAAGAACGTGGAAAATGAGAGTTGGTCGAAAGCTCCTCTTCGCATCTTGTTTCTTAGTAAGGATGAAAACCTATATGATTATAGTATTCCTGCATGGGATGTTCGTACAGAAACATTCTACTTGAAGGATACTGAAAGACGAGACACCATTTCAGATAGTTATTTCTATCAAAATGAGGCGTGCGCTTTATATGGTTTATTACATACAGACTTAGTTCACGGAATGATGCTATATGATAATATTACATGGGAAGATGCGTTGCATTTTTCGGATGATCAAATTTTTGCTCGTGTAAATTGCAAAAAAGAGGGAGGCGGATCGAATTGTACAAATTCCATGCTCAACAAAGCTGTTCGTGAGTATTTTGATTATTTATCTCGTCAGTTAAAGTTATTAGATGCAGACATTATCGTCTGCACAGGAAAAAATTCAGTTATTCACAAACTGAATGAGGTTTATGAAGGAAAATTCAAGAGAGTTCCGGAAGCCCCAGAGGCTTGGTACAATGAGGAAGAAAACAAACTTGCTATTGACTGCTACCATTTGAGTTGGCCATATACAAGTGTAGAAGACAAGATTTATAACTCTATACTACAACCATATTTTGCTTTCCTACAAATGCACCCTGATTTTGTTAAACATCGTTAATTTTAAATAATTTAGTTATGCCTAAAATGATTACACTCGGCAGTGAACTGATTAGAATCAATCCTGCAAAAAACACAATTGAGTATTCAACAAATGGTGGACGTTTCTGGGTGTCTCGTTGCACAAGTTCTTCGTATGGAACATTTGTTGATTTATTGCCATTTGGGAATGAGCTTA
>DFEE01000009.1:0-395 GCA_002368645.1 Bacteroidales bacterium UBA3810 | reverse complement strand
ATGGAGAATTTCTTTCATTAACCGACGGCGGAAAGGAAATCTTGGCACAAACTTCCAAAGGTTTGTATTATAGCACAAATGGCGGTCGCTTTTGGGTAAGAAGATAAAAAATGTGCCTCTTCCTTTTTGTGGGAGTTTGGTATTGTAATTTTGCAGCGTGATCCGTTTGGGTCACGCTGTATTATTATAATAATCAAATTAACAAGGTATGAGAAAAGTTATTCTTTTTGGTCTGCTTCTCTTCATGGGAGTAGCAACCGCATTTGGACAAAAGTCCGCAGTTCAAGTATTTGGTGTCCCTTTCGGGAGTACTTATGAGGAGTTCTTAACCGCCTTTAAGGAAAAGGGCTTTACGGGAAAAACGTACATTTATGAAGGAGGAAGTGATGTTGAAG
>DFEE01000014.1 GCA_002368645.1 Bacteroidales bacterium UBA3810 | reverse complement strand
GACTACACCGCTATCGTAGCGTTTGTAGGCAACTATATCGACACCCTGACGGTTGACTTCACTGTCTCCAAGGCTCCGCTGACCATCACCGCGGATGATAAAGAGATGATCTACGGCGATGAGCATCCGGAATTCACCGTTTCGTATGACGGCTTCCTCGGTACCGATGATAACTCTGTACTGCTTGGTACACAGGGCTACAGCTGCGTTTACGCACCGGGCTCGTATATCGGTACCTACGCGATCACTCCGAAGGATGTAGAGGCTGACAACTACGCGATCACCTTCGTCGATGGTACGCTGACGGTCAACAAGACTGTAGTCAAAGTAGTCGGTGCCGAGGCACAGATTGCCAAGATCGAGGACGGCAACACCGATGCTGTCGTACTGAACGCCGGTCAGCTGGAGGGCATCAAGCTCAATGACGCTGTCGCTCATGAGACGACTGCTTCGTTCAGCGATGCTACGGTAGGTGAGAACAAGACCATCACGCTGTACTATACGCTGACGGGCGATGCAGCACTGCTGGCTAACTACGACCTCATTCCGACATCCGATATCTTCACTGCCGAGGGCGTCATCATCGAGGACTTCATTCCTGCCGAGGAAGGCGAGACCGAGAAAGAGGACGAGGAGGCACAGATAGAAGAAGGTATCGAGGTCTATGCATACGGCTATTGTCTGGACGACCATGTATATATGCGTTACCACCTCAACCGCGGTAACCCCGACCAGTACAAGATCGAGTTTGCGGACAACCGCTTCACCGATGTGAACTACGGCGACTACACCATCTCTGGTCCTGACGGTACGATTGAAATCAACATCCCTGTGGATATGCCGACGGGTGACTATCAGATGACCGTCACCTTCCGTGACAGCCGCTTCGACTGGCTGGAGTCCAATCCGTTCACCGTGACGTTCCATGTGAACCTGCCGGAGACGTACGTGAAACCGCTCTTCGAGAACACCATCGTCCTTGTCGATACCTGCAACTGCTTCACGGACATCCAGTGGTACCACCGTGCTGACGCTTCGGAGGCATGGCAGCCGATAGCGGGTGCTACGGGTCATTACTACCGTCCGGAAGGCGGAGCCAAACTGACGGGTGAGTTCTTCGTCAAGGCATCCATGAACGGCGAACCGACCTACACCTGTGGCCAGACGGATATGGAGACCCTCTACGGCGCCGACAAGCAGCAGCCGAAGGCAACTGTCAAGGCGTTCCCGAACCCGGTTGTTAACTCCACCACGGTGACCATTGAAAACTCGGAGAACTGGAACCACAGCCTGCGCGTAGTCAATACCGTAGGAATCGAGATGTTCCGCACGACCTTCGAGGGTAATGAGACGGAACTCCGCATGGACGGCTTCGTTCAAGGCAACTACATGATCTCCGTTGATGGCATCGTAGTCAAAGTAATGAAGAAGTAAAAGTGAAGTATTTTTAAGAAAAAAAACATAAAAAACCCCTTTGCTGTTTGCTGCCCTGCGGGCTCTGTGCTCCAGTTCGCTATGGCGCCCCGGTATGCAAGCATCCCAGCCGCCCTACCGCCCTGTATCACACTCCTAAGGAGTAGCAAATAGCAAAGGACATAAACCTACAAAACAATTTGTTATGCAATACACGCTCAAAAGACTAATGGACGTTCACCCTGAATTGGGCGCAGAACTCAAACAGCGCTGCTATGCCATCAACGGTGCGTGTGCCGCGGTTCACCGCGAGCTCGGTCCGTTTCTCAATGAGTACATGTATCAGGACGCATTGCAAATTCTTTTGGATGAACAGCAGATACCTTACCGGCGTGAGTACTACTTCACGGTAGTCTTTCACGGCAAGCCCATTCAGCATAAGCACTATGTGGATTTCCTCATCAACGGTGATATCCTTGTAGAGTGCAAGGCGGTGGACAAACTGGCAGCCGAGCATCGTCAGCAGTTATGGAACTACATGCGGCTGACGGGCAAGCAAATAGGCATCCTGTACAATTTCGCTCCGCCCATGGACCAGGCAGAACACTACTACCTGGACACCCAAGACGGAATGATGTATATGTTCTAAAGAGAAAAATGATTAAATCGTAAATGACTTGTTTTTTATGTTTATGTCCGAATGTAGGCTGTTACGCGAAGCGTGTGGAGGTTGATTGAGCGTCATGGGAGCTCGCTCACAAGGACGATTAAGCAAGCTAAGACACAAAGCCCGCAAGGGCAACAGACTACATGAGGTGTAGATTTAGGTTTTTTTCTAAATCCAATACTTCTAAAAATCAGTAACAACAAACACACAGCAATATGAAAACAAAGTATTTTCTTACCATTGTTGCAGCGAGCATTGCTTTGACAGCCGTAGCTCAGCAAAGCGAGCATGACAACTACATCGGTGTTAACTTCGGCGGTGGTCTGAACTCTGCGTTGTACAAGCCGGCTAACGGCACACAGGGTCTGGGCTTCGGCTTCGACGCCGGTCTGCACTACGGTCGTTTCTTCAACAAGACCGTCGGTCTGGGCGTAGGTGCTCAGTTCTCTTGGGCGAACGCGTATGCGACGTATAACTGGAACGAAGTGACCACGGGTCTGACGCACCCGTCCAACCCCAACACACCGTATAACCTCACCACGGGTTTCAACAACTTCGTGGAGCGGCAGAACATCGGCTATCTCTCCATCCCGGTAGAGGTGCTCTTCCGCAAGAAACTCAACGACCGCGCCGCCTTCATCGGCGGTGTGGGTCTCGCGCTCGACCTGCCTCTGTACGGCAAGTATCTCGCCAAGGGCGGCAGCTACAGCACAACGGGCGTCTTCCCGGCAATCGGTAACTACGCTATCGAGAACATGCCGGAGCACGGCTTCAGCACCTATACTACCACGCAGGACGCTAAATGGAACAACCGCGCGAAGGTGGGCGGATCGGTCATTGCCGACCTCGGTTTCCGCGTAGCCATGAATGACCACTGGGGCATGTACTTCGGTCTCTATGCCGGCTATGGTTTCACCAACCTCTTGGGCGGAGCCAAGACGGAGGAGATGATCATGATCAACGCCACCGACCCCTCCAAGATCGACTACCGCGGTACGTTCGACTCCAACGAGACGGGCAAGGCGAATCTCATCCGTGCCGGTGTGAAGATAGCTATCGACTTCGGTTGGGGCGATAATAAGTCGAAAGTCGAAAGTAAAAAGTCGAAAGCCGAGGCGGAGCGTCTGGCACGCGAGATGGCAGTCAGCGACTCTATTGCTGCCGCCGAGACCCAAGCCAAAGCCGACTCTATCGCTGCTGCCGAGGCAGAGAACGCACGTATTGCCGCTATCAAAGCCGAGCAGGAGCGTGTAGCCCGCGAGAGAGCCGCTGCGGAGAATGCACGCATCGCCGCCGAGCAAGCGGCACAGGAAGCCGAGGCAGCGCGTATAGCGACAGAGAAGGCACGAATCGCCGCCCTCAAGAACCAAGGCGAGTCGGTTACCGTGCACTTCGACATAGCCGGAGCGGACATGCACTTCCGGGAGGGCGAGCAGGCTGTCGTGGATGAGATATGCCACGTGATGGCTGCCGACCCCTCGATGAAGATCGTCATCACCGGTCACACCGACAATACCGGTGACGCCGAGCAGAACCTCAACTACTTCGGTATGAAGCGTGCGGAGTCTCTGCGTGACTACATGGTTAAGAACGGTGTGCCCGCCGGACAGATCCGTTGCGAGTCCAAGGGTCAGACCGAACCCGTAGCCGACAACGCCACCCGTGAAGGAAGGGCGCTCAACCGCCGTGCGAACATCCGGTTCGAGTAATATCCATATCCTCGCAAATGTTAATATATTTAGTTAGATTATAGAATCAAGCGAGGTTGACCCCCGGGGCATGTGAATGTCTCGGGGATCTACATATAGCACACAAAAAACAAACCTCGTCCTTTGGGGATGAGGCCTGTTCTTTTATTCGGTAATGGATAATTGGGTTATAAGCAATACCGAACGCCGAGGTTGAGAGTCCAGTCAAATGCATGACCGACTCCTACACCTCCACCGCCGCCCATAAGAAGGCATCCATAACCCGGACGGAAGTCAAATGAGAAAGCGATAGGGGCGTTATTCATTTTAGCCTCAATACCGGCAGCTGCACCAACACCAATGATACCACCGGCTGCACCCAAATTGATATAACCGCCTTTGATTTGACCGCCGACATAGTATGCCAAGCTGATACCTTGACCTTCAGCGCATTGAGCCTGATAAGCCAATACCAAATCGTTTACAGCACCAAGAGTAGGCGTACTGAAACCGTTTCCGGCAGCAGCAAAACTACCCAGATAACCAAATTCCTCAATAAGGGTAAAATGTTCGTTAACCATGTGTTTGTACTGAATACCAAGACCCGAACCGGCAACGATACCGATACTGTGTTGATAATCTTGGGCAAACATCATTGTTGCGGCTACGATAGCCATGCAAAATGTCAATAGCTTTTTCATAAATTAAATAGTTTAAAGAGTTAATAAAATAGTGATATTTAAGAATGGATGAGTGTATGGGTGATGTGATAGTCGTTTTCGATTTGCAGGAGCCAGCGGTAGAAGTTCGCATCAATATGGACGCGATAGGTTTGTGATGTGAACTCTATGCGATTATGATTGTCTTCATCCATAACGGCGAAGCGTAGCGCGGCAGCCGCCACACGTTGTTTCAGGTCGTTGGCATCGTTGGCGACAAGGCGAGCTTTGAGGTCCTCGCCGAACGCCGGTTCGAGGTGCTGCAACGGGATATTGAGCTCGAGGGCTTTCAAGTAGTTTCGCTGTACCTGCTCAAGAAGTTCTACTTTCTGGAACTGCAGTTCATACTCGGCTTCCTCGCGAGGTTTTTCGCGGAACCATGTTTGCCCTTTTCCTGCCTGCGTGAGGCATGCCGTGATATAAACATAGACATTCGGTTTGAGGACGGGTGCGAAAGAGCGATAGGTTTGCCCGAAAAGCGTAAAAGAATATGCGCCGTGATAATCCTCAATGGTGTACATCCCGAACGGTGTACCGGTTCTGCCGGTTCGTTCCTCGGCTTTGGTGATAATACCGCCGAAGTGTACGGGTTGTTCATAGAGGCGGTCAAGGTATCGGGTGAACTGTTCTTCGACGGAGAATGTAGTGTCGTTGACGGTTTCGGAGACACCTTTCCAGTCGCGAAGTGCCAGTCTTCTGCGCGTTGATTTGGTACCGTCCCGGCGTTGCACTTCAATCTCGCGACGGTGGGCATCGAGCCAGTTGAGGTCGGTGGTACTGATTTCGCACAGTTCGCGAATTTCCATTTCGTAATCATCCAGCGGATGGGCGGAGAGGTAAATACCGATAAGGTCTTTTTCGATATTGAGTCTCTCAATCATAGTCATACGCGGTGCAGGAGGCAGTTCGGGTTTGGCGATGACATTGGTGAAATCGCTGAAATCTCCAAAGAGTGTATTTTGGTTATTGGACTTGTCTTGTTGGTAGGTATTGCCGTAATTGATGAGCACCTCGAGCATGTTTTCGCCGCGCTCGTTATAGGCACGGACTTGTTCTCTATAGAACCCGTCGAAACTATCGAAAGCACCCGCCATGGCGAGGTTTTCAAAGGTCTTTCGGTTGCAACTCTGTAAATTAACCCGCTCCAGGAAATCGTAGATATCGCGGTATTTGCCGTTGTTATGTCGTTCTTGTATAATAGCTTGTACGGCGGCTTCTCCGACGCCTTTGATACCACCTAATCCGAAGCGTATATCGCCGTGCGTATTGACGGTAAAGTTGAGTTCAGACTCATTGACATCGGGTCCGAGTACCGGGATTTTGAGCGCTTTACATTCATCCATGAACTTCGTAACCTCCTTGATATCGTCTTTGGATATAGTGAGGTTCGCCGCCATGAACTCGGCAGGGTAGTGTGCTTTGAGGTAGCCGGTTTGGTATGCTACCCATGAATAGCAGGCTGCATGGGATTTATTAAAGGCATAGGACGCGAAGTTCTCCCAGTCTTTCCAAATTTTTTCGAGAATCTGCTCGTTATGGCCATTGGCTTTACCGCCTGCCATGAATTTACCTTTAAGCTCCTGTAGAATAGCCATTTGCTTTTTTCCCATGGCTTTGCGGAGTTTATCGGATTCACCGCGGGTAAATCCAGCGAGCAAGCGGCTCAAAAGCATGACTTGCTCCTGATAGACGGTCACTCCATAGGTGTCGGAGAGGTATTTCTCCATGACGGGTATGTCGTAGGTGACAGGTTCGAGACCTTGCTTACGCCGGATGAACTGCGGGATATACTGCATCGGTCCGGGACGGTAGAGTGCATTCATGGCGATTAGATCGCCGATGACGGTAGGCTTAAGGTCTTTGAGGTACTTCTGCATGCCGGCAGACTCAAACTGGAAGACGGCGATGGTTTTGCCGTCTTGGAAGAGCTTATAGGTCAACTCGTCGTCTATGGGAATATGGTCAATATCGACATCTATATTTCGCGCAGCTTTGATATTACGGACACATTCACGAATTATGGACAAGGTTTTAAGACCGAGGAAGTCCATTTTGATGAGTCCGATACTCTCAACGACATGTCCGTCGTATTCGGTGACGAGTACGCGGCTATTGGTCTCTTTATCAAAGACGGAACTGAGCGGGCAGAAATTGGTCAGGTCATCGGCTCCGATGATAACACCGCAGGCGTGGATACCGACTTGCCGAATGGTGCCTTCCAATTGCGCAGCATAATCGAGCATGGTTTTGATTTCGGGCTCATCGCCGTTAACCATAGCTCTGAGTTCATCGACATAGCGGTAGCAGTTGCGGAGGTTGACTTTCGGGCTTTTGCCTTTTTCGTCCTTGATGTTATCGGGAAATCCCCGGTCGGGGATATAACTCTTTATTTCATTGACCTTGGCGAGAGGAATGTGCTCGACGCGTCCGATATCGGCAATGGCGGATTTGGCAGCCATGACCCCATAGGTGATGATATGTGCGACATGTGTTTTGCCGTACTTATTACTGACCCACTCAATGACTTTGGCTCGTCCTTCGTCGTCAAAGTCGGTATCGATATCGGGGAGGGATATACGGTCGGGATTGAGGAACCGCTCAAACAGTAAGTCGTATTTCAAGGGGTCCAAGTCGGTTATATGCAGGCAGTAAGCAACGACACTTCCAGCAGCGCTGCCTCGCCCGGGACCCACGCTGACCCCCAACTCCTCTCGTGCGCCACGGATAAAGTCCATGACGATGAGGAAGTAGCCGGGGAAACCCATGGTCTTCATCGTATGGAGCTCAAAATCAATGCGCTCCTTGAGCTCATCATCGTTGTCAACCCGTTCCTGTCCATAGCGTTCCACTGCGCCTTTCATGGTAAGGAAACGCAGATAATCAGCTTCTAACTTGATACGATAGAGCCTGTCGTAACCGCCTAACTTGAGGATTTTCTTTTTAGCTGCGGTTTCGTCCATAACGACCTCTCCGTGTTCATTGCAGGTAAACTCGTTGAACAGCTGCTCTTCCGTGAATTTGTCGTGGTACTGCTGCTCAGTTCCGAACTCTTCGGGTATCGGGAACATGGGCATGAGCGGGTCGGAATCAATGTCGTAAACCTCGACTTTATCGACAATCTCGCGGGTGTTGGTGAGCGCTTCGGGGATGTCGGAGAAAATGGTCTCCATTTCCTCGGGCGTTTTGAGCCACTCCTGTTTGGTGTAATGCATGCGGTCCACATCATCGATATAGTGGTTCGTACTGACGCAGATGAGGTGGTCGTGTGCTTCGGCGTTTTCTTCGTTAAGGAAGTGTGCGTCGTTGGTGGCGATGATTTTGATATTGTGTTTGCGGGCGAGCTCAATCAGTACGGGATTGACTTTGAGTTGCTGTTGGTAGGTGCTCTGCTCACCTCCGGGCTTCTGGGTCTGATGGCGCTGGATTTCAATGTAATAATCGTCTCCAAAGAGGTTTTTGAACCATTTGACGGATTCTTCCGCCCCTTCAAGGTCGCCGTTAAGTATGCGTTGTGGAATCTCGCCGCCCAAGCATGCCGAGGAGCAGATGACGCCTTCGTGGTACTGCTCCAAAAGTTCTTTGTCTATACGGGGGTGATAATTGAAAGCATCATCCATATAGCTGTAACTGACCAGTTTGCAGAGGTTTCGGTACCCCTGCTTGTTCTTCGCCAAAAGGATAAGGTGCCATCCGCTTCGGTCGATAATGTATTTGCGCCCCTCGCCGTTGATGGCCTCTTCAGAGGTTTGGGAATGTCGTCCCCGACGGGCACAATATGCCTCGACACCGGCAATGGGCTTGAAGGGCTTATCCAGTTTCTTGCAGTAATCAAGCAGTTCTTTGACGCCGCACATATTGCCATGGTCAGTCAGGGCAATGGCGTCCATGCCGATCTTAAGACATTTATCAACGAGGTCGGGGACCTTGCTCATTCCGTCTAATACAGAATAGTGGCTATGTACATGTAAGTGGGTGAAATCCATAATCGCCTGCAAAGGTACGATTTTTTTTCGAGATATGCAAAAAAAATATATGTTTTTTGTTCAAAAATGTGTCCTTGGCAAAAGGTAGAAATCAGATTCATCAAGGATCCATTACGGATCTATAAAGGTGGTCGCGGAGTAGCAAGGGGCGGAAATGAGAAAATGGCACGATTTTTGTAGGAAACCAGTGGGCGTCCGGCTCCCGAAACCCCGGGCACCTGACGCTTGCAAGCTAATAGGAAGGAATAATCAAAAACAATATAATATGCAACAAACAGTTGATATTCGTGAACTTCAAGAGCGCATAGAGCGCGAGAGTTCCTTCGTTGATGCCCTCCAAATGGGTATGTCTCAATCTATTATTGGTCAAAAACACCTTGTAGAGTCCCTTCTGATAGGTTTGCTTTCGGACGGGCATATATTGTTGGAAGGTGTTCCGGGTCTTGCCAAAACCAAAGCCATCAAGACCTTGGCAGAGTTGATAAAGGCCAATTTCAGCCGTATTCAGTTTACGCCTGATTTGTTGCCGGCAGATGTGTTGGGTACACAGATTTACAGCCAGAAGAACGAGGAATTTAAGATAAAGAAAGGTCCTATTTTTGCCAATTTTGTTCTTGCCGATGAGATTAACCGTGCGCCGGCTAAGGTGCAATCAGCCTTATTGGAAGCGATGCAAGAAAGGCAGATAACGATAGGTGATGAGACCTTCGCGTTAGATGACCCCTTCTTGGTATTGGCGACCCAAAACCCTATCGAACAAGAGGGAACCTATCCGCTGCCCGAGGCACAAACCGACCGTTTCATGCTTAAGGTCGTTATCGGTTATCCCAATAAGGATGAGGAGCAGGCTATCATCCGGCAGAACATCAGCGGTGACAAGCTCAAAATCAATGCCATCCTCTCTACCGACGATATCCGCAAAGCGCGCGAAATCGTTCGTCAGGTCTATATCGACGAGAAGATAGAGAAATACATCGTCGATATAGTTTTTGCTACTCGTGAGCCGGAGAAGTACGGTTTGGAGCACCTTAAGCCAATGATAGCCTTTGGCGGTTCGCCACGTGCTTCGATTAACCTCGCTTTGGCAGCACGCGCCTATGCCTTTATTCATCGCCGCGGCTATGTTATTCCGGAAGATGTGCGCGCCGTCAGCTACGATGTGCTTAGGCACCGTATCGGACTGACCTATGAAGCGGAAGCAAATAATATGACGAGCGAAGATATCATTACAGAAGTGCTTAATGCCGTACAAGTACCTTAAGTGAGTCGCTTAGACAATCAACCATGACAACGGAAGAATTATTACATAAAGTTCGGGCGATTGAGATTAAAGCGCGAGGACTAAGTCGCAATATCTTTGCCGGTGAATACCATTCGCAATTCAAGGGTAGGGGAATGGCGTTCTCGGAGGTTCGTGAGTACCAACCCGGCGACGATGTCAGGACTATTGACTGGAATGTCACCGCGCGGCTCAATAAACCCTATGTCAAGATATTTGAAGAGGAACGCGAACTGACAGTTATGTTGCTCGTGGATGTGTCCGGCTCACGCAATTTCGGCACTATCAGCCAACTCAAACGCGACATGATGGCTGAGATTGCTGCGACCTTGGCTTTCTCCACTATTGCCAATAACGATAAAGTGGGCGTACTCTTCTTTTCCGACAAGATTGAGAAATTTATTCCCGCCAAGAAAGGTAAAGGTCATGTGCTGCGGATTATCAGGGAGTTACTTTCTTTCGAGCCGACTTCCACCGGCACGGATATCGGTGCTGCGTTGCAGTACTTTACCAATGCCCAAAAACGCCGCTCAACGGCTTTCCTCATCTCCGATTGTATGGATCCGAAGGACATAGAGCAACCGCTGATGATTGCCTCGCATCGACACGATTTAAGCGCGATACAGGTGTACGATAGGCGCGATGCTCAAATGCCCGATGTCGGCTTAATCAAACTTAAGGACGCCGAGACCGGTGCACGCATATGGGTGGATACCGCCTCCGAGAAAGTCAGAGAGAGTTATGCCACCGCGTGGCAACAACAGCAGGAGTATTTGGCGACTCTCTGGACCAAAACCGCGACGCGTGCTATTGCGGTACGCACCGACCAAGATTATGTACAGCAGTTGAAAGCTTTATTTGAACAACGATGAATATTTTATTAGCCATTATAGTATCTGCAACGCTTGACTCGTCCTATATGGCAATCGGTGACCAGACCGACCTAAAATTACAGGCGACCTACGAACTCTCCGATGAGTCCGTCTCAATGCCGCTTTACGGCGAGACATTAGTGCCTGAGATTGAGATTGTGGACCGAACGATTGTGGACACCACGCGCTTAAGTAACGGGCAAGTGCAATTGACACAATACCTGACGTTAACCTCATTTAAGGACTCGCTTTTTTATATCGACCCTATCCCCTTTGTGAGCGGGAAAGATACTATTTTCTCTGAAGGATTTTCCCTCAATATCATTCAACCCTTTGAGGTCGATACCGCCAACGCAATCACCGATATCAAACCGATTGAGGCAGCGCCGCGATGGATTTGGGGATGGCTCAGATGGGTGTTGCTCGGCTTGGGAATAGTTGCCTTAGTATCAGGCGGGTATTTCCTTATCCGGTGGATACGGCAACACCTCTCTCACGACCAAGAACCCGTCAATCCCGAACTGCTCAGACCCGCAGAGGAGGTTGCGCTTGAGAAACTCGATAAGATACGCGAAGAAAAAATCTGGCAAGACGGTAAACTCAAACAGTATCATACCGAACTGACCGATGTCATCCGAGAATATATCGGCAGACGATTCGATATTCGCTCTACCGAGAAGACTTCCGATGAGACTCTTCGTGCCATGAAGCCGGTTATGAAAGACAACGCCGACCTCTACACCAAACTGAGCAATATGCTGCGGCTCGCCGACCTTGTTAAGTTCGCTAAATGGACCACTACGCCCGACGAAAACGAGCAAGCCCTCAAGACAGCCTATGATTTTGTACATACCACAACGCCTGAAACAACGGAGGAAGGAGGTGAGCAATGATTTTTCATAGTCCTGCCTACCTATGGCTACTACTGCTGTTAATTCCCGTTATCGGGTGGTATATCTATAAACTGCACGATCAGGACGCGTCATTGCAAGTGTCCTCCACCGCGACGCTCGCTAAACAGCCTAAAACTGCCAGGCTCTATATGCTGCACATTCCCTTCGTTCTGCGCGTATTGGTTATCACGCTCCTGGCGTTCGCTTTAGCCCGACCGCAGTTATCCAATCGCTTCTCCTCTGAATCGACGGAAGGTATAGATATCATGATGGCGATAGATATATCCGGCACGATGCTTGCCGAGGACTTCCAACCCACGCGTTTGGAAGCGGCGAAAAAAGTGGCAACCGACTTCGTTATTGCAAGACCCAATGACCAAATAGGCCTGGTGGTATTCGCTGGGGAATCCTTTACGCAATGCCCTTTGACCACTGATCATGCTGCACTCGTCAACCTCTTCCAATCTGTCCGATTTGGTATGATTGAGGATGGAACGGCGATTGGATTGGGACTCGCTAATGCTGTCAATAGAATGAAAGACTCCGCGACCAAATCCAAAGTCGTTATTCTCTTGACCGACGGCTCCAATAACCGCGGCGAAATAGACCCGATTACCGCCGCCCAGATTGCCAAGACATACGGTATCAGAGTCTATTGTATCGGCGTTGGTTCCCATAAACCTTCCCGAGCACTCATTGATACGCCTATGGGGAAACAATATGTCACCGTCGAAGGCGAGTTTGATGAACAGACGCTCCGTGATATAGCGGCCACGACCGGAGGAGAGTATTTCCGGGCAACCGACAACTCTTCGCTTGCCAAGGTTTATGACGAGATTGACCAATTGGAGAAAACCAAACTGCGCGTGAGGGAATATTCCAAACGAACAGAGTATTTTGTACCCTTCCTTCTCGCGGCGTTCTTCTGCCTTCTTTTAGAAGTAATCTTGAGATACTTTGTGCTACGTACCATCACTAATTAAGAATTTGAATAATGCGTTATGTTTCGTTTTGATAATATAGAACTGCTTTATTTCCTGCTACTTATTCCGCTCCTTATCGTGGGCTATATATTGGTTATTCGCCATAAACGCCGGCAGTTAGAGACTTTTGGCGACCCGCAGTTATTGGATGCTTTAATGCCCAATGTCAGCCGCGTGCGACCTACTATTAAATTCGCACTCGTGCTCCTCGCCTTGACGCTCATTATCATCGCCGCTGCCAGACCGCAATACGGACAAAAGGAAACGACTGTCAAACGGCAAGGTATTGAGGTCATGATGGCACTGGATATATCCAACTCCATGTTGGCGGAAGATATCGTTCCGTCCCGTCTTGACAAGGCCAAGCAAATCCTCGCACGACTGATGGATAATATGGTGGACGATAAGGTCGGGCTCGTTGTCTTTGCGGGCGATGCGTTTGTCCAAATGCCGATAACATGTGACTATGTTTCCGCTAAAATGTTCCTGAACTCCATCACACCCGAGCTAATCCGAACGCAAGGCACCGCTATAGGGTCTGCAATCAATACCTGCGTCCGTTGTTTCGGGGAAAAAGACGAGACTATCGGACGTGCCATCATTCTTATCACCGATGGCGAAAACCATGAGGACGACGCCGTTGCTGCTGCGCAACGCGCTAAAGAGCAAGGTATCCGCGTCTATGTAGTCGGTATCGGTAAACCCGAAGGAGCGCCTATCCCCATCCCCGGTACAGCCGATTATAAGAAGGACCGTTCCGGCAATATCGTCGTCACCAAACTCAACGAGGACATGTGCCGCCGGGTGGCTGCGGCTGCTGACGGAGTATATGTTCATGCCGATAACTCCAATACGGCACTCAGAGCTCTCTCTGCGGAATTGGACCAACTTGCCAAAGCCGACCTCGAGACAACTGTCTATAATGACTATAACGAACAGTATCAGTCATTTGCACTAATTGCATTATTGATACTGATTATTGACTTCTTTATCTTTAATCGTAAAAATAAATCGCTCGTCAAAATGGATATCTTCGGCGAAAACAAACAGCTTGCCCTATTGGTATTGATGATGACTGTTGCTCTCCCGATTATGGCGCAACAGGAACGATATGATGTCCTTCGCGGCAACAAAGCCTACGAGGCGGAAAAATACGAGAATGCAGCCCTTGAGTACCAACGCGCTCTCGATAAAAATAACAAAGGCTATCAAGCCGCCTATAATTTAGGCAATGCCTATTTCCGGCAGCAGAAATACCCCGAGGCACTCGAAGCGTATCAAAATGCCGCCAAACTGCTTTCACCCGATGCAAAACAACATAGCGCGAAAGAAAAAGCCCGTTTGGCGCAGACTTTCCATAACCTCGGCAATGCTGCTTATGCAACACAAGACTATGGCAATGCCGTAGCTGCTTATCAACAGGCATTACGTAACAACCCCAAGGACGATAATACACGTTATAACCTCGTCAAAGCCATGCAGATGTTGCAACAACAGCAGCAACAGCAAAATCAGCAACAACAGCAAAATCAGCAACAGCAGCAAAATCAGCAGCAACAGCAAAATCAGCAACAACAGCAAAATCAGCAACAGCAGCAACAGCAAGAACAACAGCAGCAACAGCAAGAACAGCAACCACAGCAGGCTGACCTCGACAAAGAAACCGCTGAGCAAATCCTACAAGCGCTTGAACAAGACGAACAGGATACGCAGGAAAAGTTGCAACGCATGCAAGGACAAAAACGCAGAGTAGAGAAAGATTGGTAATATGAATAGAACATTGAATATATTTATCGGATTGTGCACCCTTCTTATCGTAGGGTGCCCCGTACTTTTTGGTGCTGAGGTGGAGTTCCGCGCTTCTGCTCCCGCACAGGTAGTGCTTGGCAAACCCTTCCAACTCACCTATTCTGTCAATATGCGAGCGAAGGATTTTCAAGCGCCCGACTTTGAGCACTTTGAACATCTCGCAGGACCTTACACCTCGCAGTCTTCTTCCACCTCCTTTGTTAATGGTAAGATGACCTCTTCCTTCCAACTCACCTATACTTTTACCTTGATGGCTACCGAGGAAGGCTCTTTCACCATCCCGCCTGCTTCTATCAAAGCCGATGGCGATAGGGTACAGTCCAATGGCGTGCGTATCACCGTCTTACCACCTGACAATAACGATGCAGCACAGCAAAACAGCACCTCCGCCACTACGACTACTGCCCACGCTAATACTGCCGCCACGGGAACTGATGCGGTATTTATACGGACATTGGTGTCCAAAACCAAAGTGCATGAACAGGAGGCGCTCTTGCTTTCCTATAAACTCTATTTCGCCGGCGTAGATGTGGCACAGTTTACCAACAATACCAAACTCCCGGACTTTACCGGCTTCTTGAAACAGGAGATTGAACAGGGAGATGTCCAGACCGAACTTGAACATTACAACGGCCGGAATTACCAAACGGCAACCTTGTATCAAACCTTGCTCTATCCCCAACATGCCGGAGATATCAAGATAGAACCCGCTACCTTTGAAGCGGTTCTTAGAGTGCAGACGCGCTCGCAGGTACGCTCTATCTTTGATGACTTCTTTGGCTCTTATACCAATGTCACCAAACCCCTTACCGCGCCGGGACTCACTATCCATGTGCAGGCACTGCCGACACCCAAACCTAAGAACTTTAGCGGCGCAGTCGGCTCTTTTACACTCAATGAGGCTATCTCTTCGGAGAACATTACCGCCAATGAGGCGCTCACCCTGCATATCGATATCAGCGGTACCGGCAATATGAAACTACTCAAGACACCCGCGGTCGATTGGCCCGACGGCTTTGAGGCGTATGACCCCAAGGTGACCAATAAACTCAAAACGACGACCAATGGCGTTTCCGGTACCAAATCCTTTGAATATCTCGCTATTCCCCGTGCAGCCGGAGACTATACTATTCCGCCGGTTACCTTTGCGTATTTTGATACGGCGACCGATAGCTATAAGATACTATCCACACCCGAATATCACCTCCACATCACTCGTCCCGCCAACAGCAGCGAAAGCGCTGCCGCACAGTCCGGCGGCACTGCTGCTACGGCAACGCAGTCACCTGTACGCGGTTACCAACGCGGCGACGCCGTCAATAACGCTATAGCTTCTGATATCCGCTATATCTACACCGGTCCCCTCACCTCAGCTAAAGACGGCTTAGGTGCTAACACCGGCATTACGCCGGCGGTATATTGGATGGCTATTGGAGCTGTACTAATGCTCGGCATTATCCTCTTTATTTTCTTCTATCGCCGCATTCGTGAGAATGCCGACATCACCCGCGTGCGCTATAAACGAGCCGGTAGGGTGGCGCGCAAGAAGCTTAAAACAGCTTCGACTGCCGATGAGATTGAGCAGATTGTGTTGACCTATTTATCTGACCGATTGTCTATTCCTACTGCCGATTTGAGTGTGGAGACGATAGTCTCATCACTGCGTGCCAAAGAGGTGCCTGAGGCATTGGTCACGGAAACACGCGATTTCCTCACCGACCTTCAATTCGCACGCTACGCCAACAACACAGCCACTTCAGCCGACGACAAAGGCTTAGGTCTCTTGAATAAAACATTTACGCTTATTGACCACTTAGAATCCCAACGCATATGAAACTCTTGAAAATATTTATCGTATTCCTTTTCGGTGCTTTAACCCCCAACATCGCTGCTGCAGTGGCTGCAGTCCCGGCGGCTGTGCAGCCGAAAGTGACGGCAGTGTCGGCGGCTGTGCAGCCTGCAGAGGCAGCCGCTGCTGCGTACCAATCCGCTAACTACACCGAAGCCGCTTCCCTTTATCAGCGCATTCTCGATTCCTGTTACCTGGACCGTAAGAGTGAGGCACGTGTCTATTATAACTTGGGTAATTCCTATTTCAAAGCCGGAGAGCTTGCTCAGGCCATCCTCGCCTATGAGCGCTCATTGCGCATCAATCCTACTTCGCGGGATACACGCTATAATCTGTCATTCGCACGGGCGCAGATAGTTGATAATATAGAGGACAACCGAGCCTTTTTCCTCATCGATTGGTTGCAGTTCATCCGCAACCTCCTGACCGAATCAACGTGGCTTTGGATTTCTCTTATCGCCTTTATCCTTCTTGTCGCATCCGTTCTGGTCTTTTTGCTTATTGCCAATCGTAAAAAAATAGCTTTCTCTCTGGCGCTCATCGCCCTCATCATCTGGCTCACAGCGCTTCTTAATGCGCTATCTCTCCATCAGCGGGACGCACTACGTAACGAGGCCATCATCACCAATGGTGTTGTCGTCGCTAAGGCATCACCCGACCGTGCCGGAACGGAACTCTTTACGTTACATGAGGGCACCAAGGTCACTATACACGAGACACTCGGCACACCGCCTAATCAATGGGTCAATATCCATGTCGCCAATTATGTCGGATGGATTCCCGCTTCAACCCTCACCCGAATCTAACAAATCTCGACTTTCGACTAAGACGCATATCACCAACACGCAGTTATCAACACAGCGAAGCCGTTGTCAGTTGTAACTGTTTCAGCAACATTCTGTGATACGGGTATCTGTAACGATACAAAATACAAAAAAATTTGCAGATGTCAAAAAAAAAGTGTATCTTTGTCGCCGCTATGAAAAAAGGTTGGAAAATTGCACTTTGTATCGGCACGCCTATTCTGATAGCCGCCATGGTGATTGGCATCGGTTTTGGTGTCAGTTACTACCGGCTGGAGGTGTGTAACTTCAAGTCCTACGACGGTGACGGGCACGGGTATTATGTATATCCCGGTATGAGTCTGGACAGTCTTAAGACGCTCATGCAAGCAGACTATAAGATTATCAGCGAAGCAGGTTGGCGAATGGATGTCCGTCGTGCCGCTTTTGCAGCTCCCAAGGCGGGTTATTACCGCTTTCCGGCTCATATTGGCGATAAACACCTTATTCGCCGATTGCAGTTAGGGCAGGAAACACCCGTGCGCATATCATGGACTAACGCCATTCGGACTAATGCCGGTTTAGCGCACCATTTGGCGAAACAATTGCTGTTAGATTCTGCCGATGTTGTTAACTTGCTTGAGGACGATAGCTATCTGAAACCTTTGGGATTTGACCATGAGACGGCACGCTGTATGTTTATCCCCAATACCTATGAGGTCTATTGGACAATCAGTGCCGAGCAGTTATTCAACCGCATGTACAAGGAGTATAACGCTTTCTGGAACGACAAACGCCGGCACCAAGCAGACTCTTTGGGACTCAGTCCCATAGAGGTCTCTATCCTGGCATCTATCGTCGAGTCTGAAACGCATAACAAAAAGGAACACCCCGCCATCGCATCGCTTTACCTCAATCGCTTGCGTAAAGGTATGCTCTTGCAGGCTTGCCCGACTGCCATTTACGCCAATGGAGATTTCAAACTCCGCCGTGTCCTCAAAAGACACCTTAAGATTGACTCACCCTACAACACCTATAAGTACCCCGGACTACCGCCCGGACCAATACGCTGCGCCTATGGAGAAACTATGGACATCGTCCTCAACGCGCCGAAGACTGACTATATCTACATGGTTGCCAATCCCGATTTCAGCGGGACACATATCTTCTCAGCGTCATATGCTAACCATGCGCGTCTCGCCAAAGAATATCAACATGAATTGAATGAAAGGAAAATCCGATGAACAAGGCCTTTTTCTTCGATATGGACGGTATCCTGTTTAATTCTATGCCCAACCATGCTCGCGCTTGGGAGGAGGTGATGACCGCACATGGATTAGACTTCAAAGCAGAGGATTGCTATATAAACGAAGGACGCACAGGACAAGACGTTATCCACGAAGCTGTGCTCGCGCTCGAGGGCAGGGAACCGACCGAAGATGAGATATGGGATATTTACGAAGAGAAAACCCGACGATTCTACGAGTTGGGACCTACTTACCCCATTGAGAATGTCGATAAAGTGCTGCGATACCTCCGTAAACGCGAATGTCAGATATGGGTCGTCACCGGCTCCGGACAAGCCACGCTCTTTGACCACCTCAACGAGGCTTTTCCCGTGGAGGGCAAAAATCCCATCTTTGCGCGCGAAAGAATGATTACTGCTTTCGATGTCACGAAAGGAAAACCCGACCCTGAACCCTATCTCAAAGCGTGGCAGAAGAGCGGACTGAGAAAAGACCAATGTTTCGTTATTGAGAATGCCCCTCTCGGGGTGCGCTCAGGTAAAGGAGCCGGATTGACTGTCCTTGCCGTCAACACCGGACCCTTAGCACCACAAGCATTATACGACGAAAAAGCCGACTTCGTCTTTGACAACATGACCGGACTGCTCAATTGGCTACAGACTAACGTCTGACTATATGGCACATTGTCTTTTTGTCGAAACGGCATCTATATCACGCTTTTTCGCGGTTGTACCACTATGGGATAGTTATTTTGATTTCCTATAGATATATAGCCCTCCGCGTGTGCACTCACGCACTCGACGTCCTAAAAGGTCATAGATTTCGTAATCTTCCGGTAAATTTTCAGGCATCGCAACTAATTCAATGCCGGAATAGATAGTGGGGAAGTCTTGACTATCAACATGCTCTGTCGGAACAAAAGCACAGGTGGGGATATAGTAGTCCTCCCCGACACGTCTTAAATACGCTACATACTCATGTCCCATTTGTAGCGTTTCGCCCACACCCATATAAATATAGGAATGTCTCTCATTCGGCAGTTCCGCATTGTCCATTCTCCAACGGTAATCATCCCATTCATAACCTCCGTTATAAGCCTTGTTTTGCAGAGATAGCACATTATTCCATTTCTGATAGAACACCGAAGCCGGATAGCGAACAAGGAAGTTAATGTCAAATGCAGCACTATCATAGTCACTCATGAAGAGCACATGTCCTTCGTAATAATCCGGGCGAATATCTGTTGGCAAAGGGATGACAACCTGCGTGTCAGTAAGTTCTGCCGGTTCGGAAAGAATATCCGGAGTAAGGGTCACCAATACCCTATCCGGACCTTGGTACGCAGCCTCATAGGTGTAGTTGACGACCAAAGCGCCTTCATCCGCGCAAATCTCCGTCACGGGCTGTAGGTTTACCTTAAAAGAGCAGTCATGGATAGTTAGATACAGCATCTCAACGCTATCACAACCATAAACTGTAGTCGTATCAAAACGATACTCTCCGGACTGCCTATAAGTTTTGCCATGCCAGATATAGGAATAGCAATGTTCTTCATACTTTTCACTATACGAGGACAAATGAACTGTTAACCTGAGCGTAACGACGCTATCACACCCATAGACAGTAGTGGTGTCGAACCGATATGCTCCTGACTGATAATACATATGTCCTTTCCACTCAAAGGAGTCACATGCCGCTACAACCTCTTCCACCTGATAAGACGGATGGACCGTAAGACGCAATGTTACGACGCTATCACACCCATAGACAGTAGTGGTGTCAAACCGATACTCTCCGGACTGATAATACATATGTCCCTTCCACTCAAAGGAGTCGCAAGCGGTAGCCGTCTCCTCTATGTGATAAGACGGATGGACCGTAAGACGCAATGTTACGACACTATCACACCCATAGACAGTAGTGGTGTCAAACCGATATGCTCCTGACTGATAATACATATGTCCCTTCCACGCAAAGGAGTCGCAAGCGATAGCCGTCTCCTCTATGTGATAAGACGGATGCACCGTAAGGCGCAGCGTAACGACGCTATCACACCCATAGACAGTAGTGGTGTCAAACCGATACTCCCCGGACTGATAATACATATGTCCCTTCCACTCAAAGGAGTCGCAAGCGGTAGCCGTCTCCTCTATGTGATAAGACGGATGCACCGTAAGACGCAATGTTACGACACTATCACACCCGAAAACCGAAGTGGTATCAAACCGATAAGCTCCTGACTCCTTATAAACATGTCCGTTCCATAAGATTGAGTCACAGGTGGTTATGTTCTCGGTAGCGCGTGTGAGGGTTGTATCACCTACATGGATATGGATGGTATCTTCTGCTATACAGAGCGGCCGGAAAGAGATGTTGTCCACGGCAAAATCATTACCTCCCGAGTAGCGGTTATGGTCTAATAGCGAAATATCTATATCACCCGATAAGTCGCCGGAGTTCCATATCTTGTATATCTTACTCCATTCACATTGGCGCATAGAAGGCTGATGAACCTCGCTGAATGTCTCGCCGTTAATATAGAATTGGAGGTTGGGTGCAGTGCTTGGGCTATGAACACTCACAGCGACAATCTCTGCCGAAAAGGCATAATTGGTATTAGGCTCGACCTGGACTGTAGTTCCGAATACCTTATCGGGATTATTCTGAGACGAGGACGAACCGTCAACTACCATCATATAGCCATCGTGCTCACACACATACCACGGGTTATTGACTTGTCTCGGCCAGGCCACTATACTATACCTGCCGGACGAGATATGCGTATAGTTCATCGATGCAAAGAAATACGGTGCTAAATACCGATATTGTGTAGAGAAACCCTGTGGTCCTTGCTCAAAATCACCATTATAAATCAGGTTTTCTCCTGTCTCCGTCATCGTCGTTACCGTTATGGTGTACGGAATGGTTCCTATGGTATCTAACTGCGCTATGGCGTTCCGCGAAGTAGAGTCTGTTATCCCGTACCCGCGCCAGAGGTAGTAATCTCCCTCGCGGCTCGTGGTCAAGGTGACTTCCCCGGGTTCGCAAAGCACACTCGGCGCCTCTATACGGACTTCACAGGGCTCTATGACATGCAGTTTAAGCACCTCAACGGACTCTTCGTCGAAATACTCCCCGGATTCCGTATATTCTCTGCCGTGAAAAGTAAAATGCTCACCTCGGTGAATATAGACCTCTGTTGTCTCGCCCACCGCTTGACGGATAGGAAGCCTGAATCGCCCCGCTTCGCCGCCGTAGGTATAATCGACAATAAGGGTGTCTGAGTATATCCCGATGGGCTTACCGACCTTAAGAGAGGGCACGAAACAGTATTCGTTATGGGGCTGCATCCTGTTAACACTCATTGGCCATGCCCTACCGGAGGTAAAATGACAGGTCCCGAAGGCCGTAGAATCCGCATGGTAGTACGAAAAGGTTATATCCTTAATGGTGTCGTTATCGATATGATTTAGCTTCCAGTACGCACCGAAACTAACTGCACGGTGCTCGGTATAACCCGGCTGCAATACCTCTCCATCCTGAAAGGTCAAAACCGGAAGTAGTGCTAATAAGCACCGCGCTATCATCAAACAAACTAATCGCATAAAGAAAATAAATCGTCTCGAGGATTAACTAACATCACCGGCACCAACGCTTTGCCTATGGCTTTGCGCTCAGGAGGACCGAAGATAATATCATCTAAACCATACTCGCGGGAAGCCGTTAAAATAAGCATATCGTATTGGAAATCCCGCTGACGCTCTACAGCCTCTTGCATCAAATGGAACGAGTCCTTGCGCGCCATGACTACCTCGTAGCTTATCTCCTCTCCCGTCCGCTCACTCACACCCTTGATATAAGTAACAATCTTGCCCGTATTGACCCGGGCATGGGAACCGTAGTCATTGGCTTGCAGCAAAATAAGATGTGCACCGGTCTTACGGGCTAAATAGGTGCATATCTCTGCCTTATAGGTCTCTTCCTCTAACATCGATACCGGGATAAGCAACCGGTGAAGCGGCTTGACCTTCATCGTGGAAGTCACAAAGAGATACGGACGCCTTTCATCGCGGCAGGCATCCAACGCATGTTGAATAGAGCGCCCCGTGTTGGGGCACTCTATGATATGAATATCGTCCTTATTGATGTTGTACTCGGAGAAGATCATTAACTGTCTTGACAGGATTAAAGGTGGAAACCGGAACTTCCACAAAGATTGTATTCCACTTCGCCATCGCACCGTTCCATAATCCCGGCAGTTCTAACGCCAATAACTCTTTACCGTCTTTGGACTTATGGCTGATAAAGCCTGTCGCCGGATCAACGTAATCGGGCAAGTTGAAGCGATTACCGTCTTTGTCCTTTAACGCGCAAACGAGATCTACGGGGTTAAAGTGCGTCGATTGAGCCATCAGAGCCGGGTCCGCAATCTGGGACGACTCTAATATCTGATAACTGGTGCTTCCGTCTGCTTCGCGCACAATGAACGGACCGCCGCCGGGCTCTCCCGTATTTTTAACGACACCGCACACGCGGGTTGGACGATCGGTATCATGGGTCTGTAGATATTCGACCAATACACCTGCCAATACTTGTTTCCACCGTACCGTGTCCTTCTTAAACTTATCTGGCACTACATTGTCAATATTTTTGATGAACACAATATCCGCGTCTTGCTCATTGAGGTTATGAATTAGTGCCCCGTGACCGCCCGGGCGGAAAAGCAACTTCCCGTCTGCTGTACGGAACGGCGTCCCGTCAGGATTAGCGGCCAAAGTGTCTGTGGACGGCATTTGCTCCGAGAAGGTCACATCATAATGCACACCATATTTTGCCTCATATTTGGCGAGTTTGTCGGCAATGTGTTGCCTGAAGAGCGGAAGATGGTCATGACTCACGGTGAAATGCAGATGCACTACACCTTTCGAGGCAGCATATAAGGCTCCTTCTACCATATGCTCCTCAGCCGGAGTGCGCGCACCGTCTCGATAGGAATGGAAGAGCAATAACCCCTTCGGTAATTGACCGTAATGCATGTCCTCAAGCAGATATCGAACGGCCTCTTGACCGCTCTTACCGTCTAACGCCGGACCAAAAGCAAAGTAGTCCTTATGAGCCAGAAACTCCTCAATAAACGGCGTCTCAACGCCATTCTCAAGATAGGCAAACAGATCCTTAAACATACGGCTCGCCGCACCGGAAGCCGGCACGAATTTCTCTACTGTATGACCTTCTTGCAGGTAGTTGTTCCATACCTCTATATAATGCTCTTGCTCTGCTTTCGTCGGCTTGAGAATACCGCCGCCTTTCTTCGTCGATGCCGGAGCAATAATGTCCAAACTCGGAAAGCCGTTCTTAAAACTCTCCATTTGCTGTTGCGCAGTCTCTAATGAGATTCCGCGTGACTCTAATTGTTGAATGTCTTCAGGTGTAAACATGGTGTAATAAATTTAGTATAGTTACTCGAAAGTGGATAGACTATTGTCAAAACTCCCAAATTTCGCGCAAAAATAATATTTTTTTTGCATATCCGCAAATCTTTTTGTAAATTTGCGGCGATTTAATGTACAATTATGAAAAATATTGCTTTTATCATCAACCCGATTGCCGGAACGCAGACAGTCAAAAAGAAATTGCCGAAGCTCATTAACGCGACGCTTGATCGGGCTAAATGGTTGCCGAATATAGTATTTTCGGAATACGCCGGACATGCTACCGAACTGGCGCGTCAGTTCAGCCGCATGGGATTTGAGGCGGTAGTCGCTGTCGGTGGCGATGGGACGATCAATGAAGTGGCTCGAGGTTTGGTCGGTACCGCGACTACTTTGGGGATTATTCCCTTAGGCAGCGGTAATGGCTTGGCAAGGCACTTGAACTTACCCCTTCGCCCGCAGACGGCGATAGAACTTTTGAATCATGCCGAACCGATTGCCATTGATTACGGCTTAGCCAATGACAGACTCTTTGTCTCAACCTGCGGAGCGGGATTCGAAGCGCATGTCGCTTATGAGTTTGCCGCCGCCGGCACAAGGGGCTTTAGAACTTATTTTGAACAAATCATTAAGGATGCCTTCTCCTATCAGCCGGAGACTTATACAATACGTCTTGTTGAGGATGGAAAGGAGATTACCCATAAAGCTTTCCTTATAACCTTTGCCAATAGCAACCAATGGGGATATGAAGCCCGTATCGCCCCGAAAGCCAGCTTACAGGACGGGCTGATGGATATTTGCATTATGTCGCCTCACGCCCTCTTAGGGAGTGCTGACTTGGCGTTAAGACTCTTCACTAAACATATCAACGAGAGCCTCTTTATGGATACCATTAAAGCCGGGGATGTGGTACTCGTTCGCGAACAACCCGGACTCTTTCACATTGACGGAGACCCCGTTGAAATGCCTAAAGAGATTCATATCCGTATTATCGAAGACGGCCTCCGCGTTTTAGTGGGGAAAAGGTTCTGAAAGGAATCCACGGCACTCGGCAACGTAGAACTATGAGACCGGGATACTAGTCTACTAGTATACCGGAAGACTATGGCACCCGGCAACCCCGATCACCCGGAACCCCGGCAACCCGGAATCCTGGCAACCTGGAATCCCGGGAACCAAAATAAATAAACTAAAACAATGAAAATAAATATTATCAACAAAAGCAACAACCCCCTGCCACGCTACGAAAGCACCATGGCAGCCGGTGTTGATTTACGAGCATTCCTGCCTGAGCCGGTGACCCTTAGGCCCCTCGAACGCAGACTCATTCCCACGGGGTTATACATGGAACTTCCTCAAGGCTACGAGGCGCAGATCCGACCACGCTCGGGACTGGCGCTCAAGAGGGGACTTACAGTACTCAATACACCCGGCACCATTGATGCCGACTATCGGGGCGAAATAGGTGTTATCTTGATTAACTTCAGTGCTGAAGAACAGACCATTGAGTCCGGAGAACGGATTTGCCAGATGGTTATTGCTCGCCACGAACAGGCGGAATTTATTCCGGTTGAAGTATTGGGCGAAACCGAACGTGGAGCCGGCGGATTTGGGCATAGCGGTATCAAATAGATGAATACGGTTTTAGTCATATTATCCGCTTTTACCTATTTCTTCTACGCCGCAAAAGCGCAGTTGGAAAACAAGCACTACGATGAAGCGTACATGACGCTGCGGCTATGTGAGAGCCTCAACCCCGAGGACGGAACTACTAAACAGTACTTGGGAATGATTTATTCTGCGCTCAACGAGCCGGAGAAGGCCCGAGCTTACTACCGCGAAGCGTATAGGCTCAACCCCTATGATTTATGGGAAAACTACGCGGAGGTACTCTTTGATGATGGGGTAGAGCAGGACCGCCGACAAGCTATCCGGATTATCGAGAAAGCCGCTTTAGCCCATTCCAAAGAGCCCGAGATTTGGGCAATGCTGCAGAACGCATATGTCAAGAACCGGCAACTCAAACCTGCCCTCAAAGTGCAGGACAAGATAGACCAATTGAAAGGGTACGACGAGTATTCCGCCTACACACGCTACCAACTCTACCGCTTTATGAATAAACCCAAGCGGGCGCTCAAAGAGGTCGAGAAATATTTGGCTTTAGAGCCGCGCGATAACGAGTTTCAAGTCCTGCGAGCACAACTCTATGAGGTGCTGAAAGTGGACTGGCCTAAATTAGAGCAAGCCTATAAAACCGTTTTAGAGACCAATCCCTTCAATATCATGATGCTCAATAACTACGCTTACGGTTTGGCTATTCACGGCGGGGACTTGAAACTGGCGGAGATGATGTCTGTCAAGACATTGCAGGCTGAACCCGAAAACCCTGTCTATTTAGACACATACGCATGGATATTGCACCTGCAGGGGAACGACACATTAGCGAAATTTTATATCCGCAAGGCGAAAGAAAATATCGGCAATTACAAAGATACCGAATTGAATAAGCACTACCGTATCATTACAGGAGAAGCAAAATAATGACGAATCATAAATATATAGTAGTAATCTTGGCATTGCTTGCCCTTATGATGACTTCCTGCGGCGTGAGCAAACATGCTACTGCTTGGCATAGTTGGAAGAGCGATAAAACAGAGACAACCTTTATCGTGGATTCTTCCAAATATACCGTCAATACCCAAATCCAGGCAGTCAACGGTACCATGACGGTCTTTTCCGTCAAGCCCGTCTTAGGGGTGGAGGTGTTTCGTGTCGAGTTTGGGGCGAAGAATATCACTATCATCGACCGCATTCATAAGACGTACACCATAGCGAGTTACAGCATGCTCAACGCGGTCGTTAAACCCAAACTCAGCCTCAAGAACATACAGAAATGGTTGCTTAAGCAGGACGGAAAGAAATATATCCCTTTGACCTATAAGGCGATGGGACATAGCGCAACGGTCGCCATTAGCAGCAAATCAATACAAGTGGATGGCGCTACCAATATCAAAACTCCTAAATTGGAAAATTACCAATACTTGGGAGTTATGGATTTTTTGAAGCAATACTGACATGCATAATCGACTGATACATATCATATTTACGGGACTGCTTTTGATGGTCTCTTGCACCCTTTCTGCGCAGAGCGTGAAGGAATTGGAGCGCCAGCAAAAGCAGCTCAAGCAGGAGATTGAGCAGACCAATAAGATGCTCAAACAGACCCAGTCCTCCAAGACTGCTACGGTCAATAAACTCAATCTCATCAACCGCAACCTCAAGAACCAAAAGAAGTTGGTCGCTAATATCAATAGCGAGGTAAACGCCCTTGATCGCGAGATGGCTTCGCTTACCAACCGCAAAAACCAACTCCTAACGGAAGAGGAACAGTTGCGCCAACAATATGCGGCCCTCATTCGCGAAACACACTATGCGCAGTTGCAGCAAAGCCCGCTCCTGTTCCTATTAAGGGCGGATAGCTTCCAACAATTGGTCAGAAGAATACGCTACATGATGGAATTTGCGAACCTCAAACAGACACAGGTCGCACGACTCAAAGGCGTTCAAGCAGAAATAGAGAGCCAAAACGACTTGCTGAAAGCCAATCGCAAGCAGAAAGTGGAAAGCCAAAAGCAGTTGAAGCGCGAGCAGGAGAAATTAGCCCGTGATGAGCGCAAACAACAACAGATGTTGACGCAGTTGAAGAAGAAAGAGAAAGACCTTAAAGCCGACCTCGCTAAACAGCAAAAACGCGCCGCAGAACTCAATAAGAAGATTGACGAAAAAGTGCGCCAGCAAGCCCGTAGCACCACCACGTTAACACAGGAACAGCAACTGGTCGGTGACGATTTTGCGGCTAACAAAGGACGACTCCCTTGGCCCGTTGAGAAAGGATATATCAGCGGTCAATTTGGTAAACACCAGCACCCTGTCTATGAGAATGTGATGCTGGACAACAAGGGCATTTATATCCAGACAACAGCCGGAACGAAAGCGCGTGCGGTATTCAAAGGCACTGTTTCGTCCACCTTCGTCCTCAACGGAACCTACGCCGTTATCGTTCAGCACGGTGCCTACAGAACGGTTTATGCGAACCTCAGCTCATTAGCTGTCAAACAAGGTCAATCCGTTGCGACAAAGCAGGCGTTAGGAACTATTGCTACTGAAAATGACCAAGATAACAAAACGGAATTATACTTCCAAGTGTACCAAAATACGAACATTTTAAATCCTTCCTCATGGATAACAAAGCAATAATCTTATTGATAACCCTTCTGACGCTTCTTCTCCCTTCGTGTAAAACCAATAAATGGCATGATTGGAGAGAACTGAACGAAGCCATGTTAGTCGCCAATCGAGAGAATAACCCGGATATCAAGGTGACCGCATCCGGCCTGCAATACCGTATCTTGGCTGACCCTAATAAAACGGAGCAAAGCCCTCATAGCGGTTGCACCATTCAATGTAACTATGAAACGCGCCTCTTGGACGGCACGCTGATTGATAAACAGGATGGAAGCACATTGGTGGTCTCTAACTTAATCATGGGCGTCCGGGAGGGCTTGCGACTTATCCATGTGCACGGCGATATCGAATTATGGATGCCGTATCAGTTAGCCTATGGCTCGGCGGGGGCAGGTACGGAAGGATATAAGAGTTTTGTTCCGCCCTATTCGGCGTTATACTTTAAAATTCATGTCAATGCTTCTACAGCGGATTAAAAAAATAGCACTTTTCCTCCTGCTGGTCTTGTCCGGCTGTACGCCTCAAGGCACAAGTTCTGTCCCCTCCTATCCCGTGCAGATTACGCTGGACACGAGGATAGGGCAGTATGTGAGTTTCGTGCCCGCCAACCTCAACGACTATGTGCTCGTGACCAAAGAGGGCATCCGTTATCACGGAGTCTTATACGCCCGCGATATGGGGACCTATTACGGTTATGCGGGCGTGGTAGTCAATATCAATATGAATCAGACTTACTCGGCGTTTGACCTCTGCTGCCCGGTATGTTTGGACAGAACTAAGCCCATTGTCATTGACGGCGGCTTTGCCGATTGCCCGACTTGCGGGGAGAGCTATGAGTTAATGAACGGCATGGGAACACCCTCTAAAGGCATTAGCCGCGAAGCCTTGAGACGATACCCTACACGCTATTATGACGGGCAAGTCCAGGTATATAACTATTAAAGAACACTACGGATGATAACCAAATACCTATATACGGCGTCTCAGTTATGGTTGCAGAGCAATGCAGCCCTGCCTCATACCCCCTTTCTCATCTTGCTCATTGAGGGCCTCGAAGTTCCCTTTAGGGTATTAGACTATAAGGAGCGTGGGGACCTGACTTTATTGAGACTGAAAGGGGTGGAAACGGAGCGTCAGGCTGCCCGTCTTGTCGGTGCCGCCGAAGTCCTGCCCGATGAGGGTTTGGACGATGAAGACCTGATAGGTTATACGCTCCTCGGTCCCACAGGAAAAGTATATGGCGTGATAGAGGCAATTGATATGACCACAGCCAATGTCTTGGCACGCTTAGCCGGTGGCGCTTTGGTCCCTGTACATGAAGATTTGATAGAAACAATAGACGATGATGCAAAAGAAATCCGCTATAGCGTTGAACCGCCTGTCATCTGAGGCATACGAACTTGCACAAAAATTGCCATTTAGAGTGGTTTTGGACAATGTGCGCTCAAGACACAATATCGGTGCCGTTTTTCGCACAGCCGATGCCTATCGCGTGGATGAAATTGAACTTTGCGGCATTTGTTGCTGCCCCCCTAACGACGAAATTCACAAAACCGCTTTGGGGGCAGAGCAGACTGTCCATTGGCGATATTGGAATAACACGTTGGACGCCGTCGCTGCTTTGCGGCAAGAGGGCTATAAAGTCTATGCCGTAGAACAGGCTTTCGGCTCCATAACCCTTGACAATTTTACCGAATCGTGTCGGAAGAGCATCGAAAGTCAATCGAAAGTCAATCCTTCTCTGCCCGAAACCTCATCGAATCGTATTGCCGTCGTTTTTGGACATGAAGTATTCGGTGTAAGCCAAGAAGTCATTGATGCCTGTGACGGCTGTATCGAACTTGAACAATACGGCACGAAACATAGTCTTAATGTCTCTGTAACTGCAGGAATTGTAATATATAACATCGCTAAAATATATGAAAGAGTATGATTATTTGATAGTGGGAGCCGGTTTGTTCGGTGCTACTTTTGCGCACAAGATGACGCAGCGCGGCAAGCGTTGCTTGGTGATTGACTCCCGTCCTCATGTTGGGGGAAATATCTATTCACCGGAAGTGGACGGCATTCATGTTCATCAATATGGTGCTCATATTTTCCACACCGGTAACAAGCAGGTTTGGGATTATGTCAATTCTTTAGTCCCCTTTAATCGCTACACCAACTGCCCGATAGCCAATTACAAGGGGGAGTTGTACAACCTCCCCTTCAACATGAACACATTCTATGAGATGTGGGGAACCCGTACCCCGAAAGAGGTGCAGGAAAAAATCGAATCACAGCGTTTTAAGGGCGAACCGCGCAACTTGGAGGAACAAGCCCTTTCACTTGTCGGTACCGATATATATGAAAAACTGATTAAGGGTTACACCGAGAAACAGTGGGGGCGTGACTGCAAAGACCTGCCGGCATTCATTATTCGTCGTCTTCCGCTACGCTATGTGTTTGATAATAATTACTTCAACGACCCCTATCAGGGGATTCCCGTTGGTGGTTATAACCAATTGATAGCGCACCTCTTGGACGGCGCTGAGATTTGCTTAAACTGTGATTATTTGGAGCACCGCGCAGAATTAAATGCTTTGGCGAAGAAAGTGCTTTACACCGGAGCGATTGACCGTTTCTATGACTTTAAGTTCGGACGACTCGAATATCGCTCGGTACAATTTGATACCGAGAAAATTGGCATGCCCAATTACCAAGGCAATGCTGTCGTCAACTACACTGACCGTGAAACGCCCTGGACGCGGATTATTGAACATAAGCATTTTGAAACCTTCGGAGAAGAGGTCTATAAACTGCCGCACACCATTATCTCACGCGAATTCAGCGTCGAGTGGAAACCCGGTATGGAGCCGTATTATCCGGTTAACGACGACAAGAATAATAACCTTTACGAACAATATAAAGCGTTAGCTGCCACCGAAAAGGATGTTCTCTTCGGAGGTCGTTTAGCCGATTACAAGTACTACGATATGGCACCGACCATGGAGCACGCTTTGGAACTTGTTCAACGCGTCTTGTTCACCAATAGATAATTAATCCCAAACTAAATACAAGTAACTCTCAGTTCGTACAAATTTCAAATCTTCATCATGAAAAGATTACTTTTGACATTGCTGACATTAGCCTTTACGCTTGGCTTGATTGCCGCAGAGCGTAGTCAGGATGAAGCTGCTTTGATTGCAGCGCAGTTTATTAACGCAGGTGGAACCGCTATAGATGGTGCCGCGCCTGCACGCAAAATCAGCCCCGCAAGTCTGCGTCTTGCCTATCGGGCTGACAAGGCGTATTATATCTTTAACCAAGCACAAGGAGGTTATGTTGTGGTTAGCGCAGATGACCGCGCTGAAGATGTATTGCTGTATGCCGAAAACGGTTCGTTCAATTTGGAGACTATCAACCCTAATCTCCGTTGGTGGCTGGAGCGTTACGAAAAACAGATGTCTCATATCGACGAGGTGGACCAAGACGCACAAGCTGCCTATAAGGCGGCGCGCGCTGCCGTGCAGACTACGGCAATCGCACCCCTTCTTACCAATGATAACGGAGTTGCAATAACATGGGACCAAACAGCACCATATTACAACCTTTGTCCCATGGATGCGCTCGATAATACAAGATGCCTTACTGGCTGTGTCGCCACAGCGGCTTCGCAGATTATGTATAAATGGCGCTGGCCCGAGCGCGGAACTGGCACCCATAGTTATACCTGGTACGACTTCTTGGACGAAGACTACGACAACTACCAAACAAGCACCTTGTCTTTTGATTACGACAACACTGCTTTTGACTGGGCTCATATGTTGCCTGCCTATCAAAGAGTGAGCAGTACTGCCGCGCAGAAGAACGCCGTTGCGACCCTCATGTACGCGGTTGGAGTCGCTTGCGACATGGGCTATGGCGGTAATACTATTGGTGGCTCCGGCTCCTACACCGACTGGATGGGCAAAGGATTTGAAGACCATCTTGGATACACGTATGAGCGCATGATTTCTTCCATGTCACAGAGACGCTATGAAGAGGATGTTACGGGTGAACCTTGCCGGGCACACGATGCCTTATGGAATGTCTCATTTACCGATTTTGCCACATATTTTGACACAGATTTGGAAGCAGGACGCCCCATCCTTATGGGCGGTGAAGGTCGTTCTGGCGGACACGAGTTCGTGTGTGACGGACGTAATACCTCTGGTAAATACCATATCAACTGGGGCTGGGAAGGAAGCGACAACTGCTATGTCTCCCTCTCTGCGGTACAGACGGGCACAGGACGAAATGACAGTGACTTTAGCGACTACATTGAGGCACTCATCGGCTTACAGCCTAATAATATCGCTCCTGTTGCAGTAACCGGCGTTACGCTCTCTCCTTCCGAGGCGACGATTAACATCAATGAGAAACTGTCCCTCACTGCCTTAATCGCACCTTCTGATGCGACAAACAAGACCGTTACTTGGAGCAGCTCTGAACCGACTGTCGCTTCTGTCAACAATGGCTTAGTCAAGGGAATCAGTGCCGGTACAACTGTCATTACCGTGACAACTGTCGATGGCGGTTTTTCCGCAGAGGCTGTCATAACGGTAACCAACCAAGCGGTCATCTCGAATGCCTTTGAACGAATTACCGCAACGGAGGCCCTTGAAGATGACATGCAGATTCTCATTGTCAATGAAGAGGCCGCTGTCGCCTTAGGACAATATAATTCCAATAAATATTTTGAGACGGCTGCTGTTACCATAACCGACAACACCATAACCCTCGAAGATGAGAATAATACCGATGTGGCGATTCTTACCCTTGAAAGCAATGGTAACTACTGGCACTTGCTCAATGGTGATAACTACCTCTATTGCGCTTCTACCGCTAAAAAGAACTACTTGAGCGAAGAAGTCTCCGTAGACTCCGAGAGTAGGGCAGAGTGGGCTATCAGTATCACTAACGGCGTCGCGACTATTGTCTCCCAGACCTCTGCGACTGATCGTACATCCCTGATGTACAATAGTACTCAACCCCGCTTCGCTTGTTACAAGGGTACCCAAAAAGAAGTCGCCATCTTTGGCCGCTCTAAAACAGCTCCTGCTCCTACCTCCCTTGAAGCGGTTAATAACACACCTCAGGCAAGTAAAGTACTCATCAATGGAAATATCTTTATCCTCCGGGATGGCAAATTATATAACTTACAAGGATTATTAATACAATGAAACACGTTTTTAGAAGCCTCACGGCAATCTTATTTTTCGGCATTGGTGGGTTCGCCACGGTGAATGCCCAAGTAACCACTCGTCCTTCAAATATCCCCAAAGGCTACACGCAGACGATTACGCTGACCTACGACCCCTATTCCGCCTTAGGCGATAGCGGTATGGTCGGAGCTGCTGCCTGCTATAGTCATATCGGTTTATTGACTGCCAATAGTAGCGATGATTCCGATTGGAAGTATGTCAAACCGGGTGACTTCGGCACAACCGATCAGGTTAAATGGTCGAAATTCGGTAAAAAGTGGCAACTGACTATCTCGCCCGATATCTATGATTATTTCGAATGTCCTATGACCGAAGAGATTACAGCTATCGTTATGGTCTTCCATGACGGTACTGGAGATAACGCTAAGGTCGGACGCATGGCGGATGGCTCCAATATCAAGATTTCCCTCTCCGACCCGGGCTTGCAGGCATCGATAGTTTCTCCTTCTGACAATGCACTCTTCTTTGGTGGTGAAGAAGCGGTTATCCGTGGTGTTTCAACCCATGCTGGTACCCTTACTTTGAGTGTTAACGGAGAGGAAGTGGCTGCCGCAACGGCTTCTGCGGCAATAACCTATAGCAGTACTTTTGCTACTGGAGATTATCAGATTATCTTTACGGCGGATGACGGAAACGCTGTCGTCGCTGACACCATGTCTATTCACTACTCGCCGGCGACACAATTGAGACCGCGTCCCGCAGGCGTTGAATTAGGTATAACATACGACCCTGATGATGACACTAAAGTGACATTATGTACCTTTGCTGCCGCTAATAAAGTTGCTAATGACAACTCCGAACTGGTGCCCGCAAGAGCGGTATATGTCGTTGGAGATTTCAATAATTGGACAGTCTCTGCCGATTACCAAATGTTCCGGGACAGCTGCCATTTCTGGTTCACATTGGACAATCTTACTCCCCGTAAGGAATATGCTTACCAGTATGTCGTAGTTCGCTCCGATGGCGTTACGCGATGGGTGTCTGACGGCTTCGCTGATAAACAACTCCATCCCGATGACCAATATGAGCCGCAAAACGTGGATCCGGTTCATTATATCAAATATCCCTCTAAAGCTGACGGAGGCTACTGCTCCGTTTTCCAAACAGGACAGACACCCTATCACTGGTCAGATGCTACCCTGAACTTCGTTAGACCCGATAAGAACGACCTTATCATCTACGAGTTATGGGTGTATGACTTTACTCCCTCTCGCTCTTTCGCAGGCATAATGCAGCGACTTGATTACCTCCAGAAACTCGGCGTCAACGCTATCGAGTTTATGCCCATCTGTGAGTTTGACGGCAATTACAACTGGGGATACGGTCCTAACCACTATTTCGCGGTGGATAAGGCCTATGGCTCAAAAGACATGTTCAAAGCACTCGTTGACTCTATCCACGGAAGAGGTATGGCAGTTATCATGGATATGGTCTTCAACCATGCTACCGGTAATAACCCTCAGAATAAGCTTTACCCCTATGGTAATGACCTCAAGTTCAACCCTTGGTTCAACGTCAATCCGCCTCATTCCGACACCTACTTTGAGGACTGGAACCACGACTTCCCTGAGGTGGAGAACATGTTTACTCGTTGCTTGAACTACTGGCTCGACGAATATAAAGTGGATGGTTTCCGCATGGATCTTAGCCATGGCTTCTGCGGTACTTCTTATGATGCCTACGAACATATCTCGCACTATTACGACTATGCTATTGCTCCGCATAATGCCTATTTCATCTTAGAGCATTGGGGCAAGGACGGACAGAAACCGTATATCGATAAGGGTATGCTTTGCTGGACCGGTGCTGGGCTCGCTAATGCCTATTGCCAGTTGGCTATGGGGTACTTCACCAGCGACAATATCTCCGATGCCAATCGGGACGGCTATGTCTCTTATGCCGAATCACATGACGAAGAGCGGAACTTCTATAAGGCGAAAGCCTACGGCGCAGGAGGAATCACTTCCAATGAAGCCGTGCGCCTTAAACGTGTACCGCTTGTGGTAGGGTTCCTCACGCTGCTTAATGGACCGCATATGCTCTGGATGAACGAGGAACTGGGTTATGATTACTCCATCAACTCGGCTAAAGGTGCCTCGGATATCAGCGACAAGCACCGCACTGACATCAAAATGCAGCCGGCCGAATTAGGCTGGTTTAGCAACGCTAACCGTATGGCGGCTTACGAAGCGTGCGCGAAGATTATTAACCTTCGAACCAAGATTGCACCACAGTATTTCAGCGGCAAACCTGTATCGGCGAGTCTTACCGGAGGCAAAGCCTTACGCTCCATCGTTTGGGGAGAAGAGGGGAACCGACTCGCCGTGGCAGGCAACTTCAACACCACTGGCAATGCTGTTTACAACTTGCCTGTGGATGGAGTATGGTACGACTATCTCAATGAAACAACTTTCACCGGTAAAACCGTCACACTCGGTATCGGGGAAATCAAGATTCTTATGCAGCAACCTGCTACTGCCCTGGATGCCGCGATGACTACCCCCAATTTGCCCACGAAGGTACTGCTCAACGGACAAGTCTTTATCAACAACAACGGTACATTGTACGACCTCTTTGGCCGCAGATACGAATAATTCCCGGTCTCCCGGCAACCTCATAAAAACAAAATAACAAAAAAAGCCCGATTATTCGGACTTTTTTTGTATTTGTTTGTATCTTGCAATGAGCTTGTCGTGGCGTATAAAACCATAAATCGCCACAAGCGACGCACCTACTAAATCAAGAATCAGGTCCTCCATCGAGTCACGAAGAGCATCATGCCCGCATAGAGGTTGATCCGCCGCTGTGATGATAGAACTGGTCGTCGTTGCCATAAACTGCTGTGTATTGGTGCCCATAAGACTGTCATATGAATATTCGATAATCTCCCAACACGCTCCTAAACCCAATGAGAACAGTACCAGGAATAGGCAAAGAAAATATTTGTTGAAGTAGATGTACTTATCATTTTCGGCCATGATGATATGAATGAGCCAAAGGGCTATCATGGACAGCAGAAAACCACTCTCTGCATGCAATAGTTTGTCCCACCAAGGCACTTTGCCGTATAAATCCAAACCGTCTCCCAAAATGAGCGAAGAAAAACAGAATAGCACTATCATTACCGATAGTATCCAAGGAACCTCGATACTGAAACGCTTCTTCAGTATCAGTGGCAAATACATGACCAGCAGCATTGCTACATATTGCAACCCGCGGAAAACTATTTCATCCCACGCACGTTGCTCCTTAATGAGCCAAACCACATTGGCCACCGCCATTACTATTATCAGCCAGGTGACGACACGATTTAAAGCATGAAGTTTGTTCGTATTCATAAACGTATTCTTTGCTTCTGTAATATCCTTTTTCGCTGCAAAGGTACACATTTGTTTTGACATAGCCAAATTTTTCTCGTTTTTTTCACCATATCCCTCTCCAAGCCGCGACCATCTTTATAGATCCGTTATGGTTCCTTTATGAATCGCTTACTTACCTCTTCTCCCCGTCCCCCTATCCCCGCCATCCCCTCCGGTAATCTTGGATAATATCTAATCTTCATTTTTTTTTACAACAAAATGCAAATAAATTTGCATATATCATTTTTATTTTGTATTTTTGTCGGCATATTTATTTGGAAATGAAAAAAGTACTATTTCTCTTCGCAACGATGCTCCTTGCCTTAACGGCATGCACCCCGACGGAAAAACAACTGCATGAGCGTGCTGCAGAACTCTGCCGGTACATCCCTGACCACCAACTCCTAACAGAGTCACGCGAGTACCTCACCGAAGACTTTTATGCCGTTTTAGACACAATGTTTAATCTCTTGCCGGACGAAGAGGAGGTTGCCCACGAATGGCTCTACTATTTCGTTACCGGTAATGGGGGCACAATTGCCGACTTTGAGGTACAGAAAGTTAATTTGATTGACAAAACACATGCTGTCGCCACTATCCTTGTACGGCAAAAATGGGAGGACGGCTCCTTTGATGAATCGACCGATATAGAGGAACATCGTTTGTATATGGATAAAATTGATGGCGACTGGCTGATGTCGGATTTTGACGGGCACAAAGCTGACTGTATCCGCGATATCGCCATTGCCCGCCGCGACCAAGCTATGCGGGAGGCGATAGGGGAGTATCTCGTCAATGTCATAGGGCCCCAATACTTGCAAGGCGATATTTGTGTTCCTACTGTCATAGAGGTAGCGGTGGACGACAATAGGTACTATTGCGATTGCCAGGTGAATTGGTACAATATCGTCGGTGATACGCTTAAGAGCCTCTCCGGAGGGAGCCACTCCGGCTGTATGACTTTGTCAGAACAAGATGGGGAATGGCAGGTGATAGCGTTTGATGAAACCGTTGACGGAGCCGGCAATGACGCAAGCGCGAGACGGATTTTCGGTAATCACTATGACATATACTGTAATATTCATTCTAATGCGCATGTTCGCGAAACTTGCCGAATGTTGCAACTTAGGAATTATATCCGTAAACACAACCTGCCATGGATTTACACACGGAAATGATATTGGAAGAGTATCGCTCGGCGTTACCGGTGTTGGAGCAATTGAAAGGTGCTGTGCTTACAGAACTGCAAGCAGCGCTCAATCGTAGTGGACTCATTGTTACGGCTTTGGAGGCGCGCGTGAAGACAGAGCAGTCTCTCGCGGGTAAACTCGCTTTAAAAGGTGGTAAGTATGCTTCGCTCACTGATATAACCGATTTGGTGGGTGCACGTATCGTGACGCTCTATACAGATGATGTGGATCGCATCGCTTCGATGGCAGAGCAGTTATTCGACATCGACTGGGAGAACTCGGTCGATAAAGGTAAGTTGCACCAATTGGATAGTTTCGGTTACGACTCGCTCCACTATATCTGCCGCATGCCGGGCTATGATTTCCGTTTTGAATTGCAACTGCGCACCACGCTGCAGCATGCTTGGGCTGCCATTAACCACGACAGCGGCTATAAGTCCAATATAGACATTCCTCGTGAGTTTGTGCGCCGCATGAATCGCATTGCAGGTATGCTCGAGATGGCGGATTACGAGTTCAGTCGTATTCGTAGTGAACTCGGTGATTACCGCCGTCGGATGCAGCAATTGATGGCGAAGGGTCAGTTGGATGAGGTGCAATTAGACGGAGATTCCTTCCGTAGTTACATGCAGGCGAAACCCTTTGAGATTCTCAACAAACGTATCGCCGCTATCAATCAGGCAGAGATTCAGGATGTTCCGCTTAATGCCTATCTGCCGGTGCTCAAGGCTTTGGGCTGCAATACTCTGGGAGATGTGGCGCGACTTCGCAATAAGTATGAAGACGATGCCTATTTATTGGCACGCCACCAATTAGGGAATACCGACCTTGATATCATCTCATCCTCAATAGGCTTGCAGAATATCTGTATTGTCTGTATTCTGTCTGTCGGCGGAGGCAAAATAGGTTTGGAACGACTGTTTGATGAACTGAATGGCCAAAATTCCTACAATGCCGTTCTGGCGGAAATAACTTTTAACCAAGCCTCTAATCTCCCATTTATGAAAGCTTAATCATTTTATAATATGGAACCGCTACTTATCGACTTGAATGAATACGAGCGCGTTGGCGAAGGAGCCAATGGTGCCAGTTACAACCACAAGACAGACCCCTCCGTCATGCTCAAACTCTACTACCGTAATTATCAGGCGGCAGCTCTTGAGTTGGAATTGGCTAAAAAAGTATATGCTATGGGCATTCCGACGCCCGAGCCCGGTGATCTTGTCACCGATGGCAAACAAATCGGCATACGTTTTCGCCGCATGATTGGTAAGAAATCCTATTCGCGTGCTTGTGGCGATGACCCGGAACATACGGAAGACTACGCCCGTGAGTTTGCCGATATGTGTCTCCGCCTCCATAATACACATGTGGACACCACGCAGTTTGAATCTGTCAAAGACCGTCTGTACGCTATGCTCGCAGCCAATCCGGACTTCACTCCCGACCGGAAAGCGAAGATTCATGACTTTATCGCAGCTGCACCTGATACCGACACGGCTATTCACGGCGATCTGCAGTTCGGTAATGGCATATTTGTGCCCACGGGCGAGAGATACTTTATCGACCTTGGCGATTTCTGTTATGGTTATCCGCTTTTTGATATCGGTATGGTTTATCTGTGTTGCTGTTTGAATGACGAGAAGTGGACAATGGAGGTTAATCACATGTCCAATGCTACCGCACGACGTTTCTGGGATGCCTTTGCGGCGGCATATTTCCTCTCTCCTGATTGTCCCCTCAAAGAGTTTGGACCCGGTGCTGACCTTGCCGAAGTGGAAAAGACCGTTCGTATTTACGCCGGGCTTAAGACTCTTATTGTTGAGCGTGATACCCATTGCCCCATGCCGCAATTCCGCGCCATGTTGGAAGGAACCGTTTATTAAGTGGAAAGCATAAAGTTGGAAGTAAATGAATAAATACTTAAATACCGACCTCCTTGATCGTGCCATAGTTTTTGCGGTCAATGCACACCATAATACCGAGCGTCGCGGCAAAGGTTTTCCCTATATTGTTCACCCGCTGGAAGCTATGGAGATAGTAGCCACCATCACGCCCGATCAGGAGTTGTTGGCGGCAGCTGCGCTACATGACACCATTGAGGACACCGATGTCACCGTCGAAGATATCCGCTGCGAGTTCGGAGACCGCATCGCCGAATTGGTTCATGCCGAGAGTGACCAATTTACAGAAGGTGTCTCCGAGCAAGACAGTTGGCATGACCGTAAACAGGCGGCTATAGACCGTCTCGCCGCGGCATCTCATGATGCCAAGATAGTCGCCATGGGGGACAAACTCAGTAATATGCGCGCTATTTGGCGAGATTATAAGCAAGTAGGCGATAAGTTATGGCTCATCTTCCATGTTACGGACAAAGCATCGCACGAGTGGCACTATCGCTCACTTGCTGATTCTCTCTCTGAACTGCGAGACACCTTCGCCTATCAGGAGTTCGTCCGCCTCATTGATGAAGTATTTGGATAATGGATGTTCTTTTTGACAATATTGTTAACGCACGTGACCTCGGTGGTCTCCTTGGAGCCGGTGGCAGGCAACTACGCCCGCATCGTTTGTTGCGTACTGCCCATCTGCATGACGCTTCAGAAGCGGATATTACCCGGTTAAGGGAGGAGTTTAACCTTGCTCGTGTCTTTGATTTTCGGTCAATAGGCGAGGCGGAAGCCCTGCCGGACAGAGACGTCCCGGGTGCTACACATCATTTGTTACCCACGATTGACTTAAGTGCAGAGCGGCTGACCGAACAACCCATTCCCCAGGAGGCGTTCCTGGACTTGGAAACCCATATTGTCAACTATTCCTTCTATCCGGAGGTGCAGGCGATGGCGGCAGATATGTATCCTTCGCTCATACGTTCCGAGTATTCGCAACTGCAGTATGCTACCTTCCTGAGACTCATAATCGAGTCCCCCGACGATAGCGGTATGCTCTGGCATTGTTTTCAGGGCAAAGATCGCACCGGTTGGGGAGCTGCCTTCCTGCTCGCTGCACTTGGCGTCAGTCGGGAAGACATCATCGCTGACTTCGACCTTAGCAACCTGGCATACCGCAACCTTGTTGCACGGCTCAATGCCGACATTGAAGCACAAGGAGGTGGGGAAAAAGAGAAAGAGGTGGTGCAAGCATTCATGGGCGTCAGTACGAATAATTTTCGCCGCACACTTGACCTTATTGATACGGAATATGGCGGAATGCATCTATATCTGCTTAACCAGCTGTTGCTCACCCGCGATGATATTCAACTACTAAGAAAGAGATACCTTAATTAATATACACGATTATGATGCACATTAATGAAGAAGTAGCCCGTTGTTTGCTATGTACTAATGCCCCTTGTGGCGAAAAAACGGCACGTGCCATTCGTGCCTTGCGTTTTGAAAACCATTGGACAGCGGCAGAGTTGTTTGCCGGGTTGACCGATGCTGAAATAGAGGCAGCTGAGAAAAATTGTATCCACTATGATAGACCGATACGGATAAGCGCCTTGAAAGAGGCTATGTGTCATGACTCATCAGCTGTCAGCGATGAGCCGGAGAAACTGCCGGGTTTGGAAATCAATTTCTGCGACATGGTCTGCGAGAACCCCTTCTTCTTAGCCAGTTCGGCTGTCTGCACGAATTATGAAATGGTAGCTCGTGCGCTTGAAGCCGGTTGGGCAGGGGTGTTCTATAAGACTATCACTAAAGGCGAGATAAAGGAGGTATCACCGCGTTTTGATGCCGTGCAAAAAGAGGGAACACCCTTTGTCGGGTTTCGAAATATGGAGCAACTGAGCGAAAACCCCTACCAAATGGATTTTGACATCTTGCATCGCCTTAAACAGAACTACCCTTCCAAGAGAATCATCGCTTCCATTATGGGACAGACCGAGGAGGAGTGGATAGAGTTGGCGAAAATGGCGGAAGAGGCTGGCTGCGATGCGGTAGAACTTAATTTCTCCTGCCCGCAGATGCGCCTGACCGGTCTCGGCTCAGACATCGGGCAAAATCCCGAGTTGGTGCTGTTCTACTCGTCCTACGTCAAGGATGCGGTCAAGATACCGGTTATCCCTAAGATGACTCCGAACATTATGTCCATGACGGCGCCTGCGTTAGCCTGTTTTTATGCCGGAGCGCATGGCATAAGTGCGATTAACACCATTAAGTCTATCACGATGAGCCATGAAGCCGAAGTGAGCAATAAAAAGACTATTTCCGGCTATTCCGGTAAGGCGGTAAAGCCCATTGCTCTTCGTATGATTTATGAGATGACGGGTAATCCGATACTGCATAAAGCGGGTGTCGAGAAACATATGGATATCAGCGGTATAGGCGGTATTGAAACATGGCGGGACGCCTTGGATTTTATTCAATTGGGTTGCCGCAATGTGCAGGTGTGCACCGCCGTTATGCAATACGGCTACCGCATAATAGATGACCTCATCCTTGGCTTGCAACACTATATGCAAGAACGAGGCCTTACCGAACTAAAGAAATTAGTGGGCGAAGAATTAAAGAACATCGTTTTGCCCCATGACTTGGACCGTGACACGGTGGTGTTCCCCAAGATTGACCGTGAGAAATGTATCGGTTGCGGACGTTGTTTCATCTCTTGTGCAGACGGTGGTCACCAGGCTATCACATTCGGCGAGGACCGCGTACCTCGTATTCATGGTGCCAAATGTGTGGGATGTCACCTCTGTCGCTTAGTGTGCCCCACCGGCGCAATAGAAACCGCTAAACGCATTACGAAAGTCAAAAGCAATTAGTCAAAAGAAGAAAATGTTTATCTCCATCAAGCGGCAACGCCGCGGCACCATTTATCCATTAGCAATAGTATTATGTTGCATTTTGTCCTCCTGCGCACGTGAGGCTACTATGCGTCCGGAGGAAGACAGTAGTCACTTTGTCAATGTCACCGATGTCGTTCCCGATGTTATATTGGAGATTCGCTATTTCGGTACATACAATTTTGTGGGCTCACGTATTGACGGATACTTGCAACCGGTAGCTCTCTTGACGAAAGAGGCGGCTGACTCCCTCAAAGCCGTCAGCGATGATGTAATGGCGCAAGGCTATCGCTTGAAGATATATGATGCCTACCGGCCGCAATGCGCGGTTGACCACTTTGTGCGTTGGTCACAAAACCCTGCAGATACCTGTATGAAACGGTATTTCTACCCGATGTTTGACAAACCTATGCTCTTCGAGCAGGATTATATCATGGCGAAATCCGGTCACACACGTGGCTCAACGGTGGACTTGACGCTCTTTGATATGCAGACCGAAAAGGAACTGGATATGGGGGGGACATTTGACTGGTTCGGTGTGGAATCGCACCCCGATTACTGCGGTCTGCATCCCGATACGACGCTTTATCCGGAAATCGGCAAATATACCGGTGATGGTACGGGTTTGACGGAACAGCAATACCGTAACCGCATGATTTTGCGTGATGCGATGCTCCGCCATGGCTTCAAGCCGCTTGAGTCTGAGTGGTGGCACTTTACGCTCAAGAATGAGCCGTTCCCCGATACCTATTTTGAATTTCCCAATAAGCTATTACCAAATTAACTCCTTGGCGCTTCGTCATCAATGATTCGCTCGGAAGTGCGCTCGTGCAGCTCCGAGTAGATTTGCGCAACTTGCACATTGTCCTTGCTGATGGTGTGCAAGTATGTGTTATCTTGGCTCGCGGAATACATCCGGCAGATTAGTTCGTCACCGAGGAATGTCTCATGCAGCCACCGGATAGTGAGACTGCTAAGACGGCGTTTGCCGGCAAAGTCCTTTGGGACAGTTTGCATCGCGATGTTGAGGTACGTTCGGTTGTTGACATGTCCGTTGAAGTCGAGGTTAATCGGGTTCACGCGGTGCTCCGCTTCGTGCAGGACAGTCACGCCTTCTGCAATGCGTATCTTAGGGTGTTTCTCCCCGTTAGCGATGCTGAGGGTGTTGACATCCAGTATATTCGATATGATAACGGGTCTGTGACTCTCGCTGTCCAAAAGCGTCCAGCAGCCGTACCCGCTTGCAATCTCTTTGCCATCCGCACGGCTTATCCGAAAATCGGCATACAGCCTTAGACCGGTCAATTCGCCGTTCCAAACACTCACTTCTATTTCTTG